>CAWAOA010000002.1:0-706665 GCA_963783655.1 uncultured Chloroflexia bacterium | reverse complement strand
GCCCGGCCCGGGCGACCCGGCCACCGCCGACCACGCCGTTGGCCTGGCCCGGGAGGTGATGCGGCGGGGGATCCCGCTGTTCGGCATCTGCTTCGGCAGCCAGATCCTCGGCCGGGCGCTCGGCTTTGGCACCTACAAGCTGGGCTACGGCCACCGGGGCATCAACCAGCCGGTGCTCGACCGGGCCACCGGCAAGGTCGAGGTCACCGCGCACAACCATGGCTTCGCGGTCGCCTGGCCGGGCCGCGACGGCGGGCGTCAGTGCCGGTCGACGCGCCGCTGCGACGGCGATCGTGTCACACCGAGTTCGGCGGCGGTCGAGGTCAGCCACGTCTGCCTCAACGACGACGTGGTCGAGGGGCTGCGCTGCGCTCGACGTGCCCGCCTTCACCGTGCAGTACCACCCGGAGGCGGCCGCCGGCCCGCATGACGCCGACTACCTCTTCGACCGGTTCGTGGAGCTGATCGAGGCGAACCGAGCACGGGAGGACGGCGCATGCCTAAGCGGACCGACCTCACGCACGTCCTGGTCATCGGGTCCGGGCCGATCGTCATCGGGCAGGCCTGCGAGTTCGACTACTCGGGCACCCAGGCCTGCCGGGTGCTGCGCGCCGAGGGGCTGCGGGTCTCGCCTGGTCAACTCCAACCCGGCGACGATCATGACCGACCCGGAGTTCGCCGACGCCACCTACGTCGAGCCGATCACCCCGGAGTTCGTCGAGAAGGTGATCGCCCGGGAGCGCCCGGACGCGCTGCTGGCCACGCTGGGCGGGCAGACCGCGCTGAACACCGCGGTCGCGCTGCACGAGGCGGGCGTGCTCGACAAGTACGGCGTCGAGCTGATCGGCGCCGACATCGACGCCATCCAGCGCGGCGAGGACCGGCAGCTGTTCAAGGAGATCGTCGCGGCCGGGCCGGCGGCGACGGTGCCGCCGGTGCGAGCCGGGTCTGCCACACGATGGACGAGGTCCGCGAGACCGTGGCCGACTCGGCCTGCCGGTGGTGATCCGGCCGTCGTTCACGATGGGCGGGCTCGGCTCGGGCATGGCGCACACGCCGCGAGACCTCGAGCGGATCGCCGGCGCCGGCCTGGCCGCCTCGCCCGGTGCACGAGGTGCTCATCGAGGAGAGCGTGCTCGGCTGGAAGGAGTACGAGCTCGAGCTGATGCGCGACCGCCACGACAACGTGGTGGTCGTCTGCTCGATCGAGAACGTCGACCCGATGGGCGTGCACACCGGCGACTCGGTCACCGTCGCGCCGGCGATGACGCTGACCGACCGCGAGTACCAGCGCATGCGCGACCTCGGCATCGCGGTGCTGCGCGAGGTCGGCGTCGACACCGGCGGCTGCAACATCCAGTTCGCGGTCAACCCGGCCGACGGGCCGGCTCGTCGTCATCGAGATGAACCCGCGGGTGTCGCGCTCCTCGGCGCTGGCGTCGCAAGGCGACCGGCTTCCCGATCGCGAAGATCGCCGCGAAGCTCGCCATCGGCTACACCCTCGACGAGATCCCCAACGACATCACGCTGAAGACCCCGGCCGCGTTCGAGCCGACGCTGGACTACGTGGTGGTGAAGATCCCGCGGTTCGCGTTCGAGAAGTTCCCCGGCGCCGACCCGGAGCTGACCACGACGATGAAGTCGGTCGGCGAGGCGATGTCGCTCGGCCGCAACTTCACCGAGGCGCTGGGCAAGGCGATGCGCTCGCTGGAGACCAAGGCAGCCGGGTTCTGGACCGCGCCCGACCCGGCCGGCGCGACCGCTGGAGGCACTCTGCGACGCGCTGCGGTCCCGCACGACGGCCGGCTCTACACCGTCGAGCGGGCGCTGCGGCTGGGCGCCACCGTCGCCGAGGTCGCCGAGGCCTCCGGCGGTATCGACCCGTGGTTCGTCGACCAGATCGCGGCGCTGGTCGAGCTGCGCGCCGAGATCGTCGACGCGCCGTGCTGGACGAGCCGCTGCTGCGCCGGGCCAAGCGGGCCGGCCTGTCCGACCGGCAGCTCGCCGCGCTGCGCCCGGAGTTCGCCGGCGAGGACGGGGTGCGGGCGCTGCGCCACCGGCTCGGCATGCGCCCGGTCTACAAGACCGTCGACACCTGCGCCGCCGAGTTCGCCGCCACCACGCCGTACCACTACTCCAGCTACGAGCGAGGAGACCGAGGTCGCCCCGTCCGACCGGCCCAAGGTGCTGATCCTGGGCTCCGGGCCGAACCGGATCGGGCAGGGCATCGAGTTCGACTACTCCTGCGTGCACGCGGTGCATGGCGCTGCGCGCCGGCCGGCTTACGAGACCGTGATGGTCAACTGCAACCCGGAGACGGTCTCCACCGACTACGACACCGCCGACCGGCTCTACTTCGAGCCGCTGACCTTCGAGGACGTGCTCGAGGTCTTCCACGCCGAGGACTCCTCCGGCGGGCGGCCGGCGGGCCCGGCGTCGTCGGCGTGATCGTGCAGCTCGGCGGGCAGACCCCGCTCGGGCTGGCGCGGCGGCTCGACGACGCCGGGCGTGCCGATCGTCGGCACCTCGCCCGAGTCGATCCACCTGGCCGAGGACCGCGGCGCGTTCGGCGAGCTGCTGACCGAGGCCGGCCTGCGCGCGCCGGCGCACGGCACGGCGACAGTCGTTCGAGGAGGCCAAGCGGATCGCCGACGAGATCGGCTACCCGGTGCTGGTCCGCCCGTCCTACGTGCTCGGCGGGCGCGGCATGGAGATCGTCTACGACGACGCCGACGCTGCGCGGCTACATCGCCCGGGCCACCGACATCTCGCCCGGAGCACCCGGTGCTGGTCGACCGGTTCCTCGACGACGCCATCGAGATCGACGTCGACGCGCTGTGTCGACGCCACCGGCGAGGTCTACCTCGGCGGCGTCATGGAGCACATCGAGGAGGCCGGCATCCACTCCGGCGACTCGGCCTGCGCGCTGCCGCCGATCACGCTCGGCCGCGGCGACCTGGCGAAGGTGCGCCGCTACACCGAGGCGATCGCCCGCGGCGATCGGCGTGCGCGGGCTGCTCAACGTGCAGTACGCGCTCAAGGACGACGTGCTCTACGTGCTGGAGGCCAACCCGCGGGCGTCGCGCACCGTGCCGTTCGTCTCCAAGGCGACCGCGGTGCCGCTGGCCAAGGCGGCGGCCCGGATCATGCTCGGCGCCACCATCGCCGAGCTGCGCGCCGAGGGCCTGCTGCCGCCGACCGGCGACGGCGGCGCGCTGCCGGCGGACGCGCCGATCGCGGTCAAGGAGGCGGTGCTGCCGTTCAAGCGGTTCCGCACCGCCGAGGGCAAGGGCGTCGACTCCCTGCTCGGCCCGGAGATGAAGTCCACCGGCGAGGTGATGGGCATCGACACCGCCTTCGGGCACGCGTTCGCCAAGTCGCAGGCCGCCGCCTACGGGTCGCTGCCGACCGCGGGCACGATCTTCGTCTCGGTGGCCAACCGCGACAAGCGCGGCATGATCTTCCCGGTCAAGCGGCTGGCCGACCTCGGCTTCGAGATCGTCGCCACCGGCGGCACCGCCGAGGTGCTGCGCCGCAACGGCATCGCCTGCGAGGTCGTCCGCAAGCACTACGAGGACGGCCCGGCGGCCGCGACGCGGTGTCGACTGATCGCCGCCGGCGAGGTCGCCCTGGTGATCAACACCCCGCAGGGCTCAGCGGCGCCCGGCATCGACGGCTACGAGATCCGCAGCGCGGCCGTCGCTGCCGACATCCCGTGCATCACCACGGTCCCGGGCGCCGCCGCCGCGGTGATGGGCATCGAGGCGCTGATCCGGGGCGACATGACGGTGCGCCCGCTCCAGGAGCTGCACGCCGCCCTCCGGCAGTCGCGACCGCGAGCCACGTCTGGGTCCGAACCGACGTCCACGCCGGCTCATGATCGAGTTCCGTGCTCAGGGGCTATGAGCGGGTGGTGCGGCCGGTGCTGTTCCGCTCGGCGGCGGCGACGCCGAGGCGGCGCACGAGTGACGCTGCGGCGGCTGGCCTGGGTTCGCTGGCCGCTGTGGGCCCGCTCGGGCCGCACGTCCGCCGGGCCGCGCGGACGGTCTTCGGGCTGCGTTTCCCCAACCCGGTCGGGCTGGCCGCCGGGCATGGACAAGGACGGCGTGGCGCTGCCGGCCTGGCCGGCGCTCGGGTTCGGCTTCGTCGAGGTCGGCACCGTCACCGCGCACGCCCAGCCGGGCAACGCCCGGCCCCGGCTGTTCCGGCTGCCCGACAGCGAGGCGGTGATCAACCGGATGGGCTTCAACAACGCCGGCGCCGCAGCGCTGGCCGACCGGCTGGCGGCCCTGGGCCCGCCGCTGGGTGCCGCTGGGCATCTCGCTGGGCAAGTCCAAGGTCACCCCGCTGGACGAGGCGGTCGGCGACTACCTGGCGTCTCTGCGGGCGCTGTACCCGTACGGCGACTACTTCGCGGTCAACGTCAGCTCGCCGAACACCCCGGGGCTGCGCACGCTTGCAGGACGCCGACCAGCTCGCCGAACTGCTCGCCGCGCTCCCGCAGGAGGCAGCCTCCCTGGCGACGGGGGCCAGCCCCAAACCCATTCTGGTCAAGGTGGCTCCAGACCTGTCAGATCACGCCTTGGGCGAGGTCTTGGAGGTGTGCGCTGACCACGGGATTTCAGGGCTGATCGCGACGAGTACCACCCTGTCCCGGCAGGGACTGACAGCAACCGATCGGGCGACTCTCGGTGATGAGGTCGGTGGGCACGGAGTAGCCGGTCTTCGTCGTTGATCGTCGCCCAGTTCTCGGCGACGTCCTCGATCGTCGGCTCCGGCCGTCGGTGGACGTACCCCTCGGTCGAGGCGATGAAGATGCGCGCGAAGCGACCGGCGCCGGCGGCGTAGATCTCGCCGCTGACCGGGCAGTCCTCGTGGGCGAGGAACGCGACCATCGGCGCGACGAGATCCGGCGCCATCTGCGGCGTTCGTGCCTCGTCTGCGGACTGGCCGGCCATCCGCGTCATCGCCGCGGGCGCGATGAGGTTGACCTTGATGCCGTGCGCGGCGCCGGCGGTCGTGAGGCTGCGCGTGAGCCCGATGACGGCAGCCTTGGCGGTGGCGTACGAGAGGTTGTTGGGCAGCCCGAACATCCCCGGCGGAAGTCGTCATGACGATGCGGCCGTAGCCCTGCTCGACCATGTGCGGCCACGCGGCGCGGGTGGTGTTGAACGAGCCGCCGACGTGCACGGCGAGGTGCGCTCGCGAGGTTGTCCGCGTCGGCCTCCGGAAAGCCCGCCCAGCTGATGATGCCGGCGTTGTTGACCAGGATGTCGAGGCGTCCGAACCGCTCGACCGCGGCATCGACGAGCGCCTGTGCGCCGGCCGGCGCTGGCCACGTCGCTGGTGTCGGCGATCGCAACCCCGCCGGCGGCGACGATCTCGGCGGCCACCGCGGACGCCGGTCCGGCGTCCGCGCCGACGCCCTCGATCGATCCGCCGAGGTCGTTGACGACGACGCCGGCGCCCCGGTCGGCGAGCAGGAGTGCATAGGCCCGGCCGATGCCGCGCCCCGCGCCGGTGACGACCGCGACGCGCCCCTCGAAGCTGTGCTCGTTCATCCGTGACCCTTCCTCGCACCGTGACGGGTGTACCGACCAGTCATTATCCTTTCTGGCCAGCGCCTCGACGCGGAGCCTTGCCTTTGACCGCCGAACCGATGCCACGAACCGGAGCGAGTCGACGAACCTCGTCGCAGCGCGAAGTGGAAGGCGCGCCGCGACGCGATCATCGACACCTCGGCGCCGGTCTTCGCCGCGACGCGGCTACCACGCCACCGGCATCGCGGAGCTGTGCGAGGTCAACGGTCTCGGCAAGGGCGCGCTCTACCACTACATCGGGTCGAAGGAGGAGCTCCTCGCCGCCATCCACGATCGTGTGATGGACGAGGTGATGGTCGGCGCCGACCGTGTCGCCGAGGCGGGCGGCTCGCCGTCCGACGCAGCTGGCCATGCTGGGCGACGAGCTGCTCGACGTCATCCACCGCTATCCCGATCACGTCTGGGTCTTCCTCCACGAGTTCCCGGCGCTCACGGCCGAACGCGCCGAGCAGTTCCGCGGGCGCCGGCGGGAGTACGAGCGAAGGGTCGAGGCGGTCCTGCAGGCCGGCGTGGATGCGGGGGAGTTCCGCGACGTCGATCCGTGGCTCGACGGCCCGGGCGTGGCTCGGCATGCACAACTACACGTACCTGTGGCTGAAGCCGGGCGGCACGCGTGTCGGCTCGCGACGTGGCGAAGCCGTTCGCCGACATCTTCATCCGCGGGATCGCCGGCTCGGAGTCCTGACCCGTGCCGGACACAGATCGCATTCGGATCGTCCAGTGGACGACGGGGAACGTCGGGAAGAGCTCGGTGCGGGCGATCGCTGCGAACCCGACGCTGGAGCTGGTCGGGTGCTACGCCTGGTCGACGGAGAAGGTCGGCCGCGACGTCGGTGAGCTGTGTGGCATCGATCCGCTCGGTGTCGCCGCCACCGACGACGTCGACGCGCTGCTCGCGCTGCAACCGGACTGCGTCGTGTACAACCCGATGTGGGTCGACGCCGACGAGCTGGTGCGCATCCTGTCGGCCGGCGTGAACGTCGTGGCGACGGCGTCGTTCATCACCGGGCGCAACCTCGGCGCCGACCGCGAGCGGATCGTCGAGGCGTGCCGGAGCGGCGGCGCCACCATGTTCGGATCGGGCGTCAGCCCCGGCTTCGCCGAGCTGTTGGCCATCGTGGCGACGATGGTCTGCGATCGGGTCGACAAGGTCACGGTCAACGAGGCGGCGGACACCACGTACTACGACTCGCCCGCGACCGAGCTCCCGGTGGGCTTCGGCAAGCCGATCGACCACCCCGACCTGCTCGCGATGACGACACACGGCACGGCGATCTTCGGCGAGGCCGTGCGGCTCGTCGCCGACGCGCTCGACGTCGAGCTCGACGAGGTGCGCTGCGAGGCCGAGTTCGCGCAGACCACCGCCGACCTCGACCTCGGGTCGTGGACCATCGGGGCGGGATGCGTCGCGGGCGTCGCCGCGAGTTGGAAGGGGCTGGTCGGCGACAGGACCGTCGTCGAGCTGAACTTCCGGTGGCGCAAGGGTCAGTCGCTCGACCCCGACTGGAAGATCGACCAGGACGGCTGGGTGATCCAGATCGAGGGGCGGCCGACGGTGACGGCCACGATCGGCTTCCTCCCGCCGCCCGACTTCGAAGCCGAGACGATGGCCGACTTCATGGAGCTCGGGCACATCATGACGGCGATGCCGCCGATCCACGCGATCCCGGCCGTCGTGGCCGCGGCGCCGGGGATCGCGACCTACAACGACCTGCCGCTGACGCGGCCGCGCGGCGTCGTGCCGTTGGGGGAACGCTCCTAGATCGTCCGGGAGCTCAGGCGGGGACCGGCGCCTCGAAGCCCGAGCAGCCCGCCGAGGGTGCCGCCGAGCATCGCGGCCCGCTCGTCGGCGGGGACGCCGGCGAACTGCTTGGCGATCAGCTCCCGGCTGCCGCGGAACGTGCCCTTCGGCGTGCGGGTAGTCGTTGCCCCACACGATCGCTCGACACGCCGGTGATGTGCCGGCACGCGACGGCCACGGGATCGTCCTGGAACGGCACGTGGAACTGGCGCTGCACGTACTCGCTCGGCATCAGCGGGTACGGCCACTTCTCGTTCAGGCGGAACAGCTGCGCCATGCTGGGCTGGTCGGTCGGGGGCCGGTCGTCGTCCCAGAAGCCGATCCACCAGTCGGCGTCCTGGCCGATGCCGGTGACCCAGCACTTGTCCATCGCGCCCACCAGCGACGCCAGCCAGTGGGCGTTGAACTCGATGAGCGAGAAGTGGAGGTCGGGGTAGCGCTCGGGAACGCCGCCGCCGATCAGCTCGCAGATGAGCTGCTGGGGGACGATCGTGCCGTAGATCGACTGGGTGATCATCCGCTTCGACGCCGACTTCTCGGTCATCGGCTGGTTGACCTGCGCGGCGGTCTCCATCATGACCTTCAGCGTCGTCGACCTCGGGATCGTCGACCTTCACGCCGCCGGTCTGGGTGTGGAAGAACACGTGCACGCCGCTGCGCCTGCGCCGCGGCCCACACCGGGTCGAAGTCGCGCGAGTAGTACGGCATCGGCGGCGTCGCGGGCAGCAGGATCGCCCGGAACCCGCCGGCGGCGACGCGCTCGATCTCGGCGACCGCGTCGTCGATGTCGGTGATCGGGATGGGAGCGGTCGGCGCGAGCCGCGAGAAGTACGGCGAGAACCGCTCGATCGACGTAGTCGTTGTAGACGCGGGCGTGCGCCATCGACAGCTCGTGGTCGTCGGAGTAGAGGCCGAACAGCGACAGGTTCGGGTGCATGCACCTGGGCGTCGACGCCGTCGAGGTCCATGTCCTCGAGGATCAGCTCGGGGTCACCCTCGGGCGTTCGCCCGCCGGTCTGGCGGTAGCGGGAGATCGTCCAGCCCTCGAAGCCCGGCGTGTGCAGGCGCCGGAAGACCCGGGCGCCGCCCTCGACGAGCGGCTCGATCTCGAAGTCCTCCTCCCAGACCGCCGCGATCGCGCAGGTGCTTCGGCAGGCGGGTCCTGAACAGGTCGTCGGCTCGAGGAGGTGCCCGTCGGCCGAGACGACGAAGTCCTTGTCGCGTCATCGGTGGGCCCTCCTCCGCGAGGCTACGCGGACAGGCTAGACCAACCGGTCGTTACAATGATGCGCCGGCGACCGGAAGGAGAAGCCGTGACGAAGCGGTGGAAGCAACGCCCGCCCGGCTCGACCTGGGGCGACTGGGGCGACGACGACGAGCTCGGCCGCATCAACCTGCTCACGCCCGAGAAGGTGCTCCAGGGCGTGCGCGAGGTCGAGGCCGGCATCAGCTTCTGCCTGAGCCTGCCGCTCGACTACCCGGGTGGCACCGCCCTGAACCAGCGGCGCCACCCGCCGGTGCTCGCGCCGACCGAGGACATGCAGGGCAACCCCGGCACCTTCTACAACGTCCACATGAGCGAGATGGGGGACTACGGGGACCCGAAGTTACGTCGACGTGTGGGCCGACGACGTGGTGACCCTCTCGCTGCAGTACTCGACGCAGTGGGACTCGCTCGCCCACGTCGGCGCCGAGTTCGACGCCGACGGCGACGGGGTCGAGGAGGCCGTCTACTACAACGGCTACCGCGCCGGCGTCGACCTCGTCGGGCCGAAGCCCGACGCGGCCGGCGACGGCGGCGAGCACCTCTCCTTCGCGCACCACCTCGGCCTGGAGCACATGGCCTTCCACGGCGTGCAGGGGCGCGGCGTCCTCGTCGACCTGGCGCACCACCTCGGCCACGACTGGCGCGGCGTCGACCGGACGACGCTCGAGGAGATCATGGCGGCCGACGGCGTCGTCGTGGAGCCCGGCGACATGCTCCTGCTCCACACCGGCTTCGCCACCGAAGGTCCTCGAGTGGAACCGCGACCCGGATCCCGTGCAGATCCACACGATGTGCACGTACCTCGACGCGCGCGACGAGTCGTTGCTCGAGTGGATCGCCGAGTCGCAGATCTCGGCGCTGGTCGCGGACAACTACGCGGTCGAAGGGCTGCTCGGCCGGGATCGCGACGCAGAGCCGGCACTCGTTCCTCCCGATCCACCACCTGTGCCTGTTCAAGCTCGGCGTCCCGCTCGGAGAGCTGTGGTACCTGCACGAGCTCGCGACCTGGCTGCGCGAGCACGACCGGAGCCGCTTCCTGCTCACCGCGCCCCCGCTGCGGCTCCCCGGCGCGGTGGGCTCGCCGGTGACGCCGGTCGCGACCGTCTGAGCCGGTGGTTCAGTCGGCGAGCTCGGGCAGGACGTCGCGGGCGAACGCCTTCGACCTGGGCCCGGCCGCGTTCGGGCCAGCCGCAGACGAGATAGCCGTAGCCCGCGTCCCGCCACTTCGCCGCGTGCTTGCGCGCGGTGTCGAGGTCGTCGAGCGACAGCGAGCCTGCCCGCATGATCGACGACGGATCGCGTCCGGCTTCGGTCGCGAGCTCGTCGAGCCGTTCGTTCGTCCCGCGTAACGAATTGGGCGTCCCCCACGTGTGCCACACGTCGGCGTAGCGAGCGACGAGTGGGAGCGTCCGCCGCGGGCCGCTGCCGCCGATCCAGATCGGCGGGTGCGGCTGCTGCACCGGCAACGGACGGAGCTGCGCGTCCCGCAGCGACACGACGCGCCCGTCGTACGACACGACGTCGCCGGTGAACAGCCGGTTCACGATCTCGAGCGCGTCCTCGAGCAAGTCGAAGCGCGCCGCCGTCGACGGGAACGGGATGCCGAGCTCGATGTGCTCCTTGTCGTACCACGCCGCGCCGAGCGAGAGCTCGAGCCGGCCGTGCGAGGCGTGGTCGATGGTGAGGGCCTGGGCGGCGAACACCGAAGGGTGCCGGTATGTCACCCCGGCCACGAGCAGCCCGAGCCGGATGCGCGACGTCACGCCCGTGAGCGCGGCGAGCGTCGTCATGCCGTCGAACGTCTCGCCCGGTCCTTCGCCGTACATGGGCTGGAAGTGGTCGAAGCCCCAGGCGCCGTCGAAGCCGAGCTCCTCGGCGAACTGGACGCGGCCGACCAGCTCGTCCCACGGCATCCGCTGCTGCGCTACATCGAGGCCGAATCGCATCGTCGCAATCTACGCGACCGGGTCGCGGGCCTTCCTCGATGAGCTCGCGGACCTCTGCGATCGCCGCGCTGACCTGGTCGGGCCGGCCGGCGACCTCGTCGGCCAGGTCGGCGACACCGCAGTGACGGAGCATGTCGGGGAGGTGGTGCTCGACGCAGGCGAGCGAGAACTCGACGGGATCGCCGACGGCCAGCTCGTCGATGCGGACCACGGTGTTCGCGCCTTTCGCCTGCTCGATGTAGTGGTAGTGCGGCTCGTTCTCGAAGCAGTCGAAGCGCAGGTGCTCGAGACCGTCGGCCGTACCGCAGACGTGGAGCGTGGCGCCGAAGTCGTCGAAGGCCATCTCGGCTTCGACGCCATCGTGGACGGCAGCCGCGATGATCTCGTTCGTCAACGTCCGGCGACTCCACGACGAGCTGGACGGCCCCCCCGTCGACGGCGATGCAGTGCTCCGTGACCATCGGGATCGGCAGCCGGTCATAGCGGTTCCCGCGTCGGTACGGGGACTCCTGACGATCGATCGCCATCGCTCAGCTCCTCTGCGCCGTGGTGCGCGTGGCGTGGGACGTGCTCGACAGCCTGAACGCCTTGTAGTCGTTCTCGCGAAGATCGGCGATCATCGCGTGGAGCTTCGGCCGGCCGCCCGAGTTCAGGAGGTACCGGCGCGGCTTCCCGGGGATGTTGGCTCCGAAGTAGTAGCTCGCTCTCCCCGAAGAGGGTGCATCGCCGCGCCGGTGTCGACCATGTCGGTCCACGCCTCTTCGGCGGCGGGATCCACTTCGATCGTGTCGTAGCCGTGGTCGCGCGACGTACGTCGAGTGTGTCGGTGACGAAGTCGACCTGGTCGCCGTTGTACCGGGGGTTGTTGCCGGCCGCGGCGTGCGGCCCTCCGGGGAAGAAGAAGTTCGGGAAGCCCGGTGGTCTGGACGCCGAGGAACGTCGTCGGACCGTCGGCCCAGTGGTCCTCGAGCGCGAGACCGTCGCGGCCGCGGATCCCCATGCGCATGAGCGCGCCGGTGCCGAAGTCGAAGCCGGTCGCCCACACGACGATGTCGAGCTCCCGCACGCCGTCGGCCGTCTCGATCCCGCTCTCGGTCATGCGCACGATCGGCGTCTGCTTGAGGTCGACGAGCGAGACGTTCGGCTTGTTGAACGCCTCGTAGTAGCCGGTCACGAACGGGGGCCGCTTCTCGCCGAAGCGCTGGTCCTTCGGGATCAGCTTCTCCGCCGTCTCGGGATCCTCGACGATGCTCGCGGATCTTCTCGGCGATGAACTCGCACCACTCGGCGTTCGCGGCCTCGTCGAACAGCAGGTCGGTGTAGTTGCTCGTGAGCTTCGTGAAGCCGGGGCTGTTCCACATCTTCTCGAAGAACGCCCACCGCTCCTCCTTCGAGTCGTCGAAGGTGGCGCGATCGTGCGCGGGGTGGAGGAACCCGCTCGGCGACGTGTTCAGCGTCTCGCGACATCGCTTCGAAGTCGGCCCGGAGCTGCGCCTGCTCGTCCGGCGTGATCGGCGCGTTGTTGAGCGGCGTGCACCAGTTGGCGGTGCGTTGGTACACCGTCAGCGAGGCGACCTCGCCGGCGATGGCCGGGATCAGCTGGACGCCGCTCGATCCGGTGCCGATGACGGCGACGCGCTTGTCCGCGAAGTCGACCGGCGTCGCCGGCCACAGCCCGGTGTGGTACGACTCACCCCGGAAGTCGTCGCGCCCCGGCACGTCCGGGAAGTACGGCACCGAGAGGACGCCGGTCGCCGTTCAAAGGCAGTTGGGGCAGTGAGTATTGTTATGCCCTACTTCTCAGGGAATGGAAAGGGTAAAGCACTCGCCGGCCGTGTAGCCGTTCCTCAATACGACCGTTGCCGTAACCCTTCGACGCGCTGCAGGGCTTAGCACTTGCAGGCCATGTGACTCTCCCTCAAAACCATCGTAGCCGTAAAGCACTCGCCGGAGATGCAGCTTGCCGGAACCACGAGTAGCGAGTGCTTTACCCGTGCCCACACCCCCACAATACCCCGCTCTCAGGACCCGGCCGCGACTGGACGCGGCGGCTACGGCCCGGGCGGCACTGCGCCCTCTCCAACGAAAAGCCTATCGCCGGTCACGCACGCATCCGGCACGGCCCTGCCCTCACGCCGCTTCAATTCATCAGGCTCACCGCCACACATCCACTCTCCACTACTCCGCACGGCCCCATCTCGACTCAAGAAGCGATTGACACGGCGCCCCCCACCGCTATATAATCGACTCGCCACGTGAGACCGTTGTCCACCATACGGACAGATTTCTTAAGGAGGAAGTCCATGGATAGCTCCAGGCTTTCCAGGTTCGACCCGCTGCCCCGCGTCATTTTCTATGATGATTTCGATGAAGGGATGCATGGCTGGTCCGAGCTGATCGGCAACTATGAGGATGATCTCTCCTCGATGCTGACAGGATACCAGGACCTGCGCCCGCCGATGCTGAGCAATGGCACGATGTGGGACACGGGCTCGGCCGGCTCGATGGCGGGCAACTACTCGCTGAAGATAGCTACCCGCCCGGTCCCCGGGCACATGGCCGTGGACATCAAGCGCGTAACCTGGCGGCACCGCGGGCCGATCCGGCTGGAAACGTACTTCACCTTCAAGCCCGAGGCCTCCGAGCTTCGCCTCTCTGAGACGGACGTCCGGTCCGTAGGCGTGCTGTTTGATATTCAGGACTCTGAGCAGCGCTGGATGCCGCACCTGAAATATCTCAACGCGGTGGATGGCGAACAGCTCGCCCGGTGGCAGTTTAAGCGGATGCGTGAGCCGCTGGAGCATATCGGTGGAACGGGCAAGACACGCTCGCACTTTCACCTCGCACCGTCTGGATGGGAAGACGTCCCTCACGGACAGCAGATCCTGTGCTACAACGAGATTGCGACCAAGTACAACTGGCACTATCTGCGTGTTGACCTCGACCTGGCTTCGCACCAGATCACTCACCTGCAATGCAATGATCGCGTCCACGACCTGAGCGGGGTCGAGCCGATGGTCATCCCGGCCATGGCCAACCTCTGGTGCATGCTCAACGTTGTCTTCTGGGCCGAGACCGACGTCGCCAAACGCGCCTTTCTCTATCTTGATTCGGTGCTGCTGTCAGGGGAGTGGTGAGATGATCCGTCAGAACTACACGGCTGTGGTCGATCGGAACAGGACATTCACGGCTGAGTTTGCGAGCGAACCGTACGAGTGCGGCTGGGCGAGCGAGGCGATCTTCTTCATCCGGAAGCTGGAGACGTCGGGCACGGTGGCGGGTACGGCGGTGCGGGTGCAGATCTCGCCGGATGGGATGCGCTGGTGTGACGAAGGAGCAGCGCTCGCCCTGACCGATGCCGAGGTGGATTTTGTCCGCGTCCGCCACTTCGGCAACTGGCTGCGCATCGCGGGCACGCTCCCGGAAGGGGCGTCGCTGCGCGCCATCGTCGCCCTCTCGCTCAAGGAGTAGCTCCCGATGGCACCGCTAGGCCACCGCGAGCGAATCCTGATGGCGCTGGATCATCAGGAACCGGACCGGGTCCCGGTAGACTTGGGCGGTACAACCGCAACGAGCCTGTTTGGCGGCGCGTACACTCGCTTGAAGCGCCACCTCGGGCTCACGCTAGACAGACCCATCCACTACGAATACCCGCGCGGCGAGGTGGTCCGGGTCGATCCCGAGGTGGTGCACCGGGTGGGTGGGGACGTATTCCCCTTGCAGCTGCCCGATACGAATATCCTGCACTATGCCGACCGCGACCTGAACCCGGCCGCCGGCGAATTCATTGACGAATACGGGGTCGTGTTCGCGAATCCGCCGGGGAGCCCGTATTCCGTCGTCAGCCGCGCCCCGTTCGAGGACGCTCCAGATGTGGCGCGCATCGCCGCACATCGCTGGCCTGACACCGGCGATCCCCAGCGCGTGGCGGGGCTGAGCGAGCGGGCCCGGCATCTGCGAGCGACGACGGATGCGGCGCTGGCCATCGGGTTGCCCGGTCGCTTTCTGAGCTTCGGGCAAAATCTGTGTGGCTTCGCCAACTGGATGGCATATCTGGCGACGGAGCCCAAGTTCGTGAATGCCCTTCTCGACAAGGCGCTAGAGGTGCAGGCCGGGATCTGTGGCCAGGTCCTGGACGCCCTGGGTGACGACGTGGATATCGCCATGTTCGCCGATGACCTGGGGACGCAGCAGAACCTACAGCTATCCCCGCGCATGTACCGTGCGCTTATCAAGCCGCGGCAGAAGCAGTTGTTCGACGCCGTCAGGCGACACACGCGCGCCAGGATCTTCCTGCATAGCGACGGGGCCATCGCCGGCATCCTGTCCGACCTGATCGACGTAGGCGTGGAGATTATCAACCCGGTCCAGCCGACGTGCGCGGGGATGGACACGAGATTCCTCAAGCGAGAGTATGGCGGCTCCGTCACGTTTTGGGGCTCGGTGGACACGCAGCAGGTCTTGCCCTTCGGCACACTCGAGCAGGTTGCCGGCGAGGTCAGGCGCCGCATCGACGACCTGGCGCCCGGTGGCGGCTTCGTGCTCGCGGCGGTCCATAACATTCAGCCCGAAGTGCCGCCGGAAAACATCGTCACAATGTTTGACACAGCGCTGGAATACGGAAGGTATCGTCACGAAGCGGGACTGCCAAGGGACTGAAGTGCTCCAGTATGCGGGCATCCTCCCCGGGCAGAAACACCTCCCCACACCCGACCGGGCGCATCGCACACTAGGGGTGATTTGTAGGATAACATGCCGATGTTGTCCCGTGCATGGGGCAGCGCGGGCTTGCTTGTTGCCCCATGGCGCTTTCTACCCCCACACGGGACAACATCGGCATGTTATCCTACATTCGGCCCCAAACGTCGGATGCACCACTCCCGACCAGTGCTATTGACAAGCCAATTTCGCCATGCTATGATCCGATTGTCCATCATATAGACTCTTGTCCATCTGGCGGACATTCGCTTGTCTCGGAGTGGAGTCGATGAGAACGGCCAATACTGGTGAACTGACGGGTTCAGTCCTCAAGGCATTGGACGTGCTCGAGTGCCTCCAGGAGCACGGCAGGCCCATGACTCCGGCCGAGATCGCCAGCACATTGGGCATCTCCCGCCCCACCACCTATCGCCTTCTGGCGACGATGGGGAATCGCAACTGGGTGACCAGGTCTCCGAACGAGCCCAACAAGTACCTCCTCGGCTTTCGCGTGCTGCAGGTTGCCGGAGCGCTGCTCGGCGGTCTGGACATTCGCACGGTCGCACGGCCGTTCATGGAACGACTATACGCGGCGCTTTGACGAAAGCGTTCGCCTGTTCGTTCTCGACGACGACGAAATCGTCTACTTCGACGGCATCCCCAGCTCCAAACCGCTGCAGTCGTTTCTTCCCTTGGGCCGGCGCGATCGCAATCTCCACTCCAAGGCAGTGGGTAAGGCGATCCTGGCCCATCTGCCGGATGATCGCGTCGAGCGCATCGTGGAGCGCAGCGGCCTGCCGTCAAAGACCGACAAAACCATTGTCGACCTGCCACGGCTCAAGCGAGAGCTGGAACGCACCCGTCAGGCCGGCTACGGGATGGCTGACCAGGAAGACGTCGATAACCTGCGCGCAGTGGGCGCCGCAATCCTCAATTTCCAGGACGTTCCCGTCGCCGGGCTCGCGATTTCGGCACTGAGTTCACAGATGGACGACCGGCGCATGGCCGAGCTGGGCGCCGGCGTGCGCGAGGCGGCCGCGGCCATCAGCGAGCAGTTGGGCTCCGCCTATTACGGATATGGGGATCGCCTCCATCGCGTCGAGTGAAAGGACAGACGAGTGCCAACTCCTGCCGCCATTCCTCTCGAGGAGATTTGCGAACGCTACAAAAGGCTCTATACGCCCGCGGTAGTCGATATTCTCGACAGCAAGGGGCTGTGGCATCAGATCATGGACAACGATCTCAAAGGACTGACGATGGACATGGTTGTGGCGGGCCCGGCGTTCACCGTTCTCGGCATGTGTGAGCGGAGCGAAGACAAATCAATCCGCAAGGGCCCGCTGGTCGTCGACCGCCTGGGCAGGTACCAGGTGGCCGTCTTTGAGACCGGCGGCGATACCCGTACGGGTCATTGGGGAGAATTGCTGAGCAACGCGGCGCGAGCCCGCGGCGCTCACGGTGCGGTGGTGGATGGCGGCGTGCGCGACACGCGGTACATCCTGCAGCTCGGCTTCCCGGTCTTCTGCAAGTTCCGCTGCCCGGGCGACGCGACCGGGCGCTGGAATGTCGTGGATATGGAGATACCCATCACTGCGGGCGGCGTCCGCGTTCATGCGGGCGATTTCATCTTTGGCGATGCGGACGGTGTGGTCGTGGTGCCCCGCGAGCTGACGGTCGATGTGTTGCTCGAAGCCGAGTCGGTGATGACGGTCGAGGACGAAATTCGCCAAAAAGTACGCGACGGCGAGAATGTCCAGCAGCTTTACTCAAGCTACGAGCGCTTTTAGGTAGACCGCATGTCAGACTGGCAGAGCTTACGCGCAAAGCACCGGGCATTCTGGCATCGTGGCCCCGGCGAAACGCCGATCACCGGCAACAAACGCACCAACGCTTTTGTGTTAGGCGACTACGAATTTCCGGTGCCTGATCGTGCGTTGCGTCCGGAGGATGTCGAGATTCCTCGCGCCCTGGCATGGGCGGACGCGCTCTATCATGCGCGGCTCCGGCTTTCTCGATGGCGAGCTCGTGTGGGGTCTGCCCCCACTGCCGGGCGTTCCCTGGATGGAAGCGATCCTCGGATGCCCCATCCATGTGTCACGCGAGAGCCGCAGCCTGTGGGCCGCGCCGTGGCTCGATGACTGGGATGCACTGGAAAATGCGTCTTCCCCTGTCCTCGAATGCGTGGTATCTCAGGCTGCTCGAGCTGACGGACGCGTTGGTGCATCACGCGCAGGGCGCATACCCGGTGACCCAGACGCTGATGCGCGGCCCCGCCGATCTCGCGGTGGCGCTACGCGGGCACCAGCGGCTGGCGCTCGATCTCTACGATCACCCGGATCGGGGCAAATACCTGGCCGGGCGGTGCAGCGACCTGTGGATCGAGGTCGCCCACGGCACAGTTCGCGCTGCTGCCGCCCTTCGACGGCGGCTACACCGCCCCCCGATTGGAGGTCTGGGCGCCGGGGCAGGTAATCCGCTTGGAAGAGGATGCAACGATCTTGTTCTCACTGAAGGCCTATCGGGAATTCTTCCAGGAGTGTGACCGTCGCATCGTGGCCGGCTTCGAGTACTCGATCATGCACACCCACTCTGCAAATGCGAAACTCGTCACAGGCCTGCTGGAGATCCCAGAGCTGGCCGCGATCCAGGTATTGCTGGACCCCACCGGCCCGTCCGTCGCACAGATGCTGCCGCTGTTCGAGCGAGTCCAGGACTCGGGCAAGGCGCTTCTTATCACGCACGAGCTTTCCGACGATGCCCTTACGCCACTGCTGAGCAAGCTGTCACCGCGTGGCCTGGCGCTGGAGCGCATGGTTTCGGAAAACCAGAAGGAAGTATCGGCTTGAAGATAACCGGTCTCGAGACTTACTGCGCCGCCATCCCATTCATCGCGCCGATCTTCAGCGCATACGGCGTGAGTTACCCGGCGCGGCTGCGCACCTTCATCCGCGTACACACCGATGAAGGCCTGATCGGCGTCGGCGAAGCGGGAGTGAGCGCATCGCACATCGTCAAGCACGGCGAGCAGGCGCGCATCTTCGAGGAGGTAGTGGGGCCACAGATCATCGGCGAGAACCCGTTCGATTACCTCGCGATCATGAAGAAGCTCCGCTATATCCCGGAGAGCGTCGCGGTCGAGCTGGCATGTTGGGACATCATGGGCAAGAAGGTCGGCCTGCCGGTGTATCGCCTCCTGGGCAATTCCGGCTATCGCGAGAGTGTGCCCATGGCAGCCTATTTCTTCTTCCGCGGACCGGATCGCGATGGCAAGCACGCGGTCGATCTCGACAACTGTGTCGACCACGTGAAATGGTTGATCGCCGAGTATGGCTTTCGTACCGTCAAGATGAAGCTCGGCGTCTACGAGCCGTTGGTCGAAGCGGAGGCCGTGGAGCGTGTGCGGGCAGCGATCGGTCCGCACATCAAGATGCGGATCGATCCCAACGGCTGTTGGTCGCTCCCGACGGCCAGGCGCATGCTGAAGCGCCTGGAACCGTGCGATCTCGAATTTGTCGAGGAGCCGATCAAGTACGTGCCTTCACGCCGCGCGATTACGACCCAGGAAGGGGTTCCAAGCCTGGATACGGCCGGTCTCGCCGCGCTGCGCCGCACATCTGCCACGCCCATCGCTGCGGACGGCGTGTATCGCATCGACTTGCTGTGGCAGGCCGCGCGCGACCAGGCGGCCGATATCGCGCTGGGCGACATCCAGGGCTGTTGGGGCATCCGCGGGCATGTACGATTTCTACACCGTCGCGGAGGTGCTGAATCATCGCCGGCGCCGTACACAGCGGCACGGAAATCGGCGTCCAGCAGGCGGCCAAGCTCCACGTCGTCGCCGCGCGGCCCGAAATTACCCTCGCCGGCGATGCGATCTACCATGAGTACGTCGACGATGTGCTGGTCGGCGGCAAGCTGCAGTACCGCGAGGGCGAGATGCTGGTGCCACAGGGACCCGGCCTGGGCGTCGAGCTAGACGACGCCAGGCTTGCGAAATACGAATTGACCGAGGCGAGGCACAAGGAGTACGACGAATTCTGGGCCGACGTCAAACGCCAGTTCAAGATCCCCTCCCCGAGTTCGGATCTGCTGGTGAGGCATTTCTAGAAACCGGGGTGCTGAGCGGGCAAGGAGGTGAATGCTGCGAGAGACTCTCGGTCGTTCCAATGAGGTGGGCACACCACTCATTTCTCAAAAGGAGTGAAGTCAAGATGAGTCGCAGAAATCCTACCAGAGCTGTAAAGTTCATCGCGATCCTGATGACGATCGCGATGCTGGCCACCGCCGCAGGCTGCGCCTCCCCGACCCCACAGGGCGCAACCCAGACACCGCCTCAGACCGCGGCTCCCGCCCAACCGGCTGCGAAGGCCCCGACCACCGCTCCCGCGGCTCCGGCCGCAGCGGTCACGGCCGCTCCCGCAGCGGCGGCGCCCGCCACGGCCGCGCCGGCGGCGCCGGCAGCCGCCGGGAAGACCGGTGGAACGCTGACCGTCGCCACGGCCGAAACGCCCGAAGCGCTCGACCCTACCATCTCGCTGCAGATAGCGAACTGGACCATCTCGTTCTCCATGTTCGACACGCTGGTCACGTCGGACGACAGCGGAAAGATTTCTCCCTCGCTTGCCACTTCGTGGGAGCTCGTCGACCCCAAGGCCTGGAAATTCACCCTGCGTAAGGGCGTCAAGTTCCACGATGGAACGCCGTTCACCTCTGCTTCCGTCAAGACGACGCTCGATCACATCGTGAGTGCGACCGTTAAATCGCGCCAGGCGGCAATCTGGGCTTCGTATGATCATACAGAGACGCCCGACGACTTCACCGCGATTGTCTACACCAAAGACCCGATGGGCACGATGCTCAGCAACCTGTCGTTGACGCTGATGATCCCGCCGACCACCGCCAAGCCATTGGGAGAATTCCCCATTGGCACCGGTCCTTTCAAGTTCGTGGAGTGGCGGAAGGACGATCGCGTCACCGTCGAAGCGAACAAGGAGTACTGGGGAGGCGCGCCCAAGCTGGACAAGCTCGTCTTCCGCACCATCCCCGAGCTTTCCACGCGCATCAGCGCGCTCGAACGCGGCGAAGTTGACCTGGTAGACGTAGTCCCGCCCGAGGAATTTCCCCGCCTGCAGAAGGCCGGGATCAAACTGCTCGACATGCCGACCAGCTACCTGCGGTTTATCTTCCTCGGCAACCAGGGACCGCTGGCCAACCTCAAGGTCCGCCAGGCCATCAACCTGGCGATCGATCGCAAGGCGATCATCAAGGATCTATTCGGCGGCAAGGCGTTCGAGGTAACCGGCGCGGTCGCACCGAACGTGGTCGGCTACTGCAAGATGCCCGATCTCCAATACGATCCTGCCAAGGCGAAGCAACTGATGGTCGAAGCAGGCTTCCCGAACGGATTTGAGCTGGAGCTCAAGACGGCGGAATACCTTGCCAAACAGAAGGAAATGGCCGAGGTTAACGCCGCCTATCTCGCCGCCATCGGCATCAAGGTCAAAGTCACCGTGCAGGACCAGGCTCTCTGGCTCCAGGATCTCATGGCGCTGAACTGGCAGGCCGATCAGATCGGCACTTCCACGCTCACCGGCGACGCGGATTACACCCTGCGCCGTCTCTACCACTCGAGCGCGAAGCGCACGCCCCATACGTCACCGGAGCTGGACAAGGTACTCATCCAGCAGCAGGGCGAGACGGACCCTGCGAAGCGACAGCAGCAGTTCTGTGACGCCGCCAAGATAATCTGGGATCAGGTGCCAACCGTCTTCCTGTTCGGCACAATTCAGTCATACGGGCTGAACTCCAGAGTCCAGGGCTTCGTGGCGCGCCCGAGCCAGTTCATGTTCTTCAAGGATGTGTCGGTTCAGTAAGCTACCCAGGCCGTCTACTCTGCCCACGCAGGGTAGACGGCCTGCCCAACTCACCTTGTCTTTTCGTTTCGACCACAATTCGGAGGATTTTGAATGAACATATTGATCACCGGAGCAACCGGACGCGTCGGCAGCCGGTTAGCGCAGAAGCTTGTCGAACGAGGCGAGCAGGTCCGCGCGCTGTGCTTGCCCAACGATCCGCAGGTCGAGCCGCTTCGCCGCCTGGGTGTCGAGTGCATTTCCGGCGACATCGCACGATACGACGATGTTGCCCGCGCCACCGAGGGCGTGGATGCGGTCTTTCATCTCGCGGCGCTCATCTTGTTCTATCCTAAGGACCGCCCAATTCTCTGGGACGTCAACATCCAGGGCACATACAATGTTTTCGAGACCGCAGCCCGCCTGGGTAAGCGCCCTCTCCGGCTGGTGTTTGCGTCAAGCGATCAGGCGTATCCCGGTCCGGCGGCGAAATATCGACCCACGGACGAGACGCACCCCTGCTTGCCGAACACCTTTTACGGTATGGGCAAGGTGGTAGGCGAGGAGATGTGCAAGTTCTATGGCCGCACAGAGAAAGGCGTCAACATCACGATCGCTCGCTTCACGCACAACGAAGGCCCCGAAGAGCTGATCGATCCAAACGGGTTCTTTGCGCATCGTCTTTTCTTTGTCAACGGCCGGCTCCGCTACCTTAAAGGAATGGGCTCGACCGATCCGAAAATCCTGGAAACCATCAAGATCCTCGAGCCGCTCGCCGCTCCCGATGAACCGCTGCTCCTGCCGCGCGACCGCGATGGCAATCCATTCCTTCAGGAGTTGGCAGACACGCGCGACATCGTCGACGGCCTGCTGTTGATCCTGGATAGCAAGGACGCTATCGGCGAAACGTTCAATCTGACGCCGCCTTCCATCGTCAACATGGCCGAGTTCATTCCCTACATGGCCAAGGTGACCGGGCGGCGGTATGTCGAAGCTTGCCTGCCGATCGACCCGCCCAATTGCCACTTGAGCGGCGCCAAGGCACGCACGATCCTCGGCTATCAGCCCAAGAACACCATGTTCGACATGATTGACTGGGCGGTTGCGAACCAATAGGGGGCTGTGTGGCAGCTCTGCTCATCAAGCGGCTCCTGGCCGGTGTCATCGTCATCTGGGGTGTGTTGACGCTGGTGTTCATCATCGTGCGCGTGCTACCCGGGGACCCGGCCGCCCTGATGCTGGGGATGGAGGCTACGCCGCAGCAGTTGGAACAGCTACGACAGGCGATGGGGCTCAACCGCCCCATCCCTGTCCAGTACGTGCTGTTCCTGGGAGACGTGGCGCGCGGTGATTTCGGCAGCTCGCTCACCCTCTACACCGAAAACGAACCGGCCCTCGGGTTGATTCTCGAACGTGTGCCTGCGACGCTGCAACTGGCGTTCCCGGCCCTGATCTTTTCCGTCCTCGCCGGAGTGCCACTGGGCATCGTCGCCGCAACGCACGCCAATCAACCCCTGGACCGCCTGGTCAGCGCCCTTACGCTCGGCGCGCAGAGCCTGCCGAACTTCTGGATCGGCCTGATGCTGATTCTGATCCTGGCGCGGAACATGGGCGTTTTACCGACCTCCGGGAGCGGGACGTGGCAGCAGATGGTAATGCCGATCATCACGCTAAGCCTGCCTCTGCTGTCGGTCCTCACCCGATTTGTGCGCGCCGGCATGCTGGAGAATCTGCGCATGGACTACGTCCGGACGGCGCGCGCCAAGGGATTGCGGGAGCCACTCGTCCATTTCCGGCACGTCTTCAAGAACGTGCTCATCCCTGTGGTGACGACCGTTGGCCTGCAAGCGGGATCGCTCTTCGGTGGATCGGTGGTAGTCGAGACGGTGTTTGCCTGGCCGGGCATGGGGCGACTCACTGCGGACGCGATCCTGCGCCGGGACTACCCCGTCGTGCAGGCGGGCGTCCTTGTGATCGCGCTCATCATCGTTACGATCAACCTGACTGTCGACCTGATCTACTCGGTGTTGGATCCACGGATTAGCTTCAAATGACGACGACAGACGCCACCTTCAATCTGCCGGGCCCAGGGGATAGCGAGAGCGCGATCCGGAGAAAGCCGCGGCCAAGATTGACCCGGAGTTGGCAGCGGGTGCTTGTGCTCGGCACACTTCTGGCCTGCGTGTACCTGGTCGCGCTTCTGGCTCCCGTGCTTGCTCCGCATGATCCACTCCGGGTCTCGATTGCCGACCGGCTCAAGCCGCCGGGCTACGTGGCCGCGGACGGCGGGCTCCATCTGCTGGGTACAGACGGCGTCGGCCGCGATGTCCTGAGCCGGGTACTCATGGGTTCCCGGCTGTCCCTGCTGATCTCGATCTGCGCGGTTCTGATCGCTGCCGGCGTCGGCAGCCTGGTCGGGCTCTTCGCCGGCTACTTCCGCGGCCCCCTGGAGACGATCGCCCTGCGGCTCGGCGACATCTGGCTGGCGTTCCCCGAGATCTTGCTCGCCCTCTCCGTCACCGCGGTATTGGGTCCCAGCGTGATCAATCTGATCGTCGCGTTGGGCCTGAGCCGCTGGGTGAGCTATGTCCGCCTCGTGCGCGGCAACGTTCTGGCGATTCGTGAGCGGGAGTTCATCACGGGGCGCGCTCCGTCGGCGTCCCGTCGGGGCGGATCATCTTCCGCCATGTGCTGCCGAATGTGATGGATGTGATCGTCATCCTCGGCGCGCTGCATCTCGGCCAGATGATCATCCTGGAATCCGCGCTGAGCTTCCTGGGTCTCGGCATCCAGCCACCCACGCCGTCCTGGGGGGGCATGATCGGCGATGGGCGCGTCTATCTGCACAACGCCTGGTGGGTCGCCACGTTCCCCGGCCTGGCCATCGGCATCACCGTGTTGCTGGCCGGGCTGTTCGGCGATGCCGTCCGCGACGCGCTCGACCCGCGCTTTCGATCAGACTGAGGAGTCACTTTGCCACTCACAACCGAAGAACTGGGCGCTCGCCTGGAGCAGTTCCCCGCGTGCCGCTGGCGGGGCTTCCCACGCCATTGGACGACGCGCCGCGTCTCAGCAAGGCGCTCGCCGGCCCGCCATTACTCGTGAAGCGCGACGACCTGACAGGCCTGGGGTTGGGCGGCAACAAGATGCGCAAGCTCGAGTTCCTGATGGCCGACGCCCTGCGCCACGGGGCGGATACCATCATCACCACTGCCGCTGCGCAATCGAACATGTGCCGCCAGACTGCCGCCGCATCCGCCAGGCTGGGCCTCGACTGCCTGTTGATTCTGCGCGGCACAGGGCAGGAAGAGGTCCAGGGTAACCTGCTGCTGGACAAGGTGTTCGGCGCGCGGCTGTCGTTCATCCAAATCACCGATCCGTACTCGAACGTAAGCGGCGAAGCGATGGCCCAGGCGGCCGCCGAGCTAACCAGCGCGGGCAAGCGTCCGTACATCATCGATCTGCGGACTACCTCGGCGGCCCTGGCCGCGCTGGGGTACGTTGCCGGTGGGCTCGAGCTGCACCGCCAGCTGGTGGAGCGGGGCGTCACGCCCTCCCGCATCTTTGTGGCAACCGGATCGGGCGGCACGCATGCGGGGCTTCTGCTTGCGTCGGAGCTCCTCGGGCTGGACTGGAACATCCAGGGGATCAGCGTTCAGCGGCCTGCCGGCGAGATGCGCCAGCGTGTCGCACAGAAGGTGGCCGAGGCCGCCGCACTTCTGGGGTGCGAGACAGTGGTACGTCCCGAACAGGTGTTGGTGGATGATGGATATATCGGTCCCGCGTACGGCGTCAGCACGCAGGCCGGCGCCGAAGCGATGCTGCTCGCGGGGCGGACTGAGGGCCTCGTCGTGGATCCCGTCTATTCCGGCAAATCGATGGCGGGCATGATCGGGCACATCCGGCAGGGACGCGTCGCCGGTGGCGGACCGGTCGTCTTTATCCACACGGGCGGCGCGCCCGGCCTTTTCGCGCATGCTGCCGACCTGGCAGCGCAATTCACCTAGTGCGGTGAGCACGGTCATGTCTGGCTTCTTGATAGGACCCCAAGTGCAGTTGGTTGGGTAAGCGACGAGATGGGAGAGGATGAATGAAGGACACAGCCTTACGTATAGGCGTGATCGGGTTGGGGGTGATGGGCGCGCGCCATGCCCAGGCGTGTCAGTGAGCTGCGCGGCCTCGAGCTGAAAGGGGTGGCGGATATCAGGGCGGACGTTGCCGAGCGCGTCGCGGCGCGGCACGGCGTACCCGGCTTCACCGACTACCGGGAGATGCTGGAACAGGTTGCTCTGGACGCCGTCGTCGTCGCGACCCCGGACCAGTACCACCGCGAGCCGTGTGAGCTGGCGGCGGCCAGGGGACTGCATCTCTTCCTGGAAAAACCGATCGCAATGACCCTGGACGATGGGCAGGCGATCATCGAGGCGGCGCGTCGCCACAGCGTCAAGCTGATGGTAGGGCACACGCTGCGCTATGACCCGCGGTATATCGCGGTCCGGCAAGCGGTAGCGGACGGCAAGCTGGGTGACATCATCCACTTGTACGCCCGGCGCAACGCCACCGTGCGGAGCGGGCGGCGACTGGAAGGCCGCGCCGATGCCGTCATGTTCCAGGGAGTCCATGACCTGGACGCGTTGCTTTGGATTACCGGCGCCCGAATCACGCGCGTCTCGGCCGAATCGGTCTCCAAAGTGCTTTGCGATCTGAATATCCCCGACGCCACCGTCGCCACGCTTCGCTTCTCAAATGGGGCCGTCGCGCTGATGGAGCAGAGTTGGGCACTGCCTATCGGCGTGCCGGCGCCGCTGGATGCTCAGCTAGAAGTGATCGGGACGAAGGGTGTAGCGTACATCGACTTTCACCAACCTTCGCTCTCGTTCTTCACCGACGGGGTATGGAGCCAGCCGGATGTGATCCTCTCGCTGCCGGGCGCACACTATCTCAAGGACGAGTACGAGCACTTCATGGCGTTTGTGGACGGCAAGGTCGAGCCCCGGGTGAGCGGTGAAGAGTCCCTGGAGGCCCTGCGTGTCGCGCTGGCCATCGTCGAATCCGCGGTGGCAGGCAAGCCGATCGAGCTGTGAGTCTGCTGCTGAAGAACGCCGTCCTGATCGACGGCGTCGCGCCCGAACCGCACGCCAACCTGGACGTATTGATCCAGGACGGCCGGATTCGGGCCATCGACGCGGGGCTGCACGTTCCGGAAGCGCGCGTCGTCGATTGCCGCGGCCAGTACCTCTTGCCCGGATTAATCGACTGCCACGTCCACCTCTGCTTCGACGCCAGCCCCAGTCCCATCGATCATCTCGTGGCCGAGTCCGACGCGACGACCTTGTTGAAGATGGTGCGCCACGCGTGCCAGACACTGCAGCGCGGCGTTACGACCGTCCGTGACCTGGGCGCGAAGGGTGGTCTGGACCTGGCCTTGCGCGATGCGATTGCCCGAGGTTGGGTCCCCGGCCCGCGCATGCTCGTGAGCGGCCGCGTCGTGACTATCACCGGCGGTCACTGCCACTTCATGGGCTATGAGGCGGACACGGTGGATGAGGTTCGACGCGCCGTGCGCCTGGGCGTCAAAGCCGGGGTTGACCTCATCAAAGTTATGGCGACCGGTGGGCGGCTGACGCCGGGCTCGTCAATCGATCGCTCGCAGTACACCACAGAAGAGCTCGCTGCACTCGTCGCCGAAGCGAGCGCGGCGGGCCGCCGCGTCGCCGCCCACACCGGGGGCCTGGAGGGCATCCGCCGCGCGGTTGCCGCCGGTGTGACGAGCGTCGAGCACGGAAGCTCCATGGACGAGCCCACCATGCTGGCGATGAAGGAAGCCGGCACAGTCTGGGTTCCCACCAATGCACCGGCCGTCCGGATCCTCGCAAACTCGCCCGGCCCGGATTTTCCGGCCGCCTACCTCGAGGCGGTACGCGAGACCTGGCAAGCGCGGCGCGCCGCGGTGCAGCGCGGGATCGAGCTGGGCGTACGCTTTGCGGCCGGCACCGATGCGGGCGTGCCGTGTATGGAGCACGGAAACGTGGCTGAGGAGGTCAAGCTGTTCGCCGAGCTTGGCATGCCGCGCATGCAGGCGCTGTGGACGGCCACGCGCTGGGCGGCTGAGTTGCTCGGCAGGGAACACGAGATCGGTACCATTGCAATTGGCAAGTACGCCGACCTGATCCTCGTCCCGGACAACCCGCTGGAGAACCTTGACGCGCTGTGCAACCCCAGCCTGGTCATCAAGAACGGCCAGATGCCGGGTGAAAGTCAATAACCAAGACGAACGGAGAGTGAGCCAGGTGCGAACCTACGGACTGGAAGGACGCGTCGCGCTGGTGACCGGTGCGGCCCAGGGTATTGGTCTCGGAATCGCCAGGCGCTTTGTGCAAGAAGGGTGCCGGCTGATCGTTAACGACATTCAAGCCGACCGCCTGGCGGTCGCTCAGCGGGAGTTGGCAGAATCGGGGCACGACGTGCACGCGATCGCTGCCGACGTCGCCGCCCACGAGGACGTCCGGCGCATGTTCGCGGAAATCGAGGAACGCTACGGCAGCATAGATATCCTCGTCAACAATGCCGCCCGCGTGACCGCACGCCGCTGGTTGGGACAGGTGGACGAGGAGTTCTTCGACGAGGTGCTGCGCGTAAATGTCAAGAGCATCTTTCTCTGCGCGCGCGCTGCGGCCAAATTGATGGCGGGCCATGGCGGGGGAGCGATCGTGAACCTCAGCTCGGTCGGCGCCGCCCGTGCATTCCGAGCCTCGCTCCCATACGTCACCAGCAAGGGTGCGGTCGAGGCGCAGACGCGGGCGTTGGCGATGGATTTGGCGCCGTACAACATCCGTGTGAACGCCGTGGGACCCGGCAGCATCGTGACCGAGGCGTGGGACAAACTACTGCCGGCGGAGCTCGAACGCCGGAACGGTATGGTGCCGCTTGGGCGTCCGGGGCAAACATCCGACGTCGCCGCGACCGTCGCGTTCCTGGCCTCTCCGGACGCAGGATACATCACCGGGCAGGTGATCTACGTGGACGGGGGGATGCTCTGCCAGAACTACTCACCGTGCGCTGAGATCCCGGGCCTCATCGGGCCGCCTCCGCCGGATTTCGTGCTGGAAGAGGAATAGGGTGCGGACCTTCAAGGTCCATGAGGTCGAAGTCTTCGCGCGCGGCGTGCCTCATCCAGAGGGCGTCGCCTTCGCTGCCACCGGTTGGCTCTACACCGGCAGTGCACTGCCTGACCACAACGGCACCGGCTCAATCTATCGCATCTCGCCTGACGGACAGGTTGTCGAGCCGTTCGCCGACACGGGTGGTCGCGTGTTGGGGTTGGCCTTCGATCGCAGCGGGGACCTGTTCGTGTGCGATGGCCGGCTCGGCGCAATCTGGCGCATCTCGCCCGGCGGGGAGGTCCGCCTGTTCGCCGATCGCGCCGGGCATCGCCGGCTGCAGAAGCCGAACTTCCTCGTCTTTGACGACGCAGGGTGGCTGTACGTCTCGGACTCGGGGACGGCGAAGGCGGGCGAGCCGACCGCCGTGGTCTATCGCTTCTCGCCCCAAGGCGAGGGCCAGGTCTTTCTTGACGGGCTCGTCTTCGCCAATGGGCTAGCGCTCCGCGGCAGCACCCTCTACGTGGTCGAAACGCGCGACAACCGGGTGCTGCGCGTGCCCATCTTGCCTGACGGGTCCGCAGGAGAGTATTCCGTGTACGCTGACCGGCTAGAGAACGGCCCGGATGGCCTGGCCTTCGATGCCATGGGCAATCTGTACGTCACAGTCACCCGCCCCAGCCAGATCATCTGTGTTACGCCGTCTGGGGACCGGACGCTCCTCGTATCAGACCCGACCGACGAGCGCGTGCAGGCGCCCTCCAACCTGGCCTTCGGACCGCCGGAAGGACGGGGGCTCTACATTGCCAACCTCTTCGGCGCCGCCATCGTCCGCCTCATAGTCGACCACCCCGGTCAGCCCCTGTATGCCGCCCGGGCCCAGCACTCGCCGCTCTAGTTACCATCCTCAAAACAACGGTACCCGCAAAAGCAGTCGCCGCTCTAGTTACCGTCCTCAAAACAATCGTACCCGCAAAAGCACTCGCCGGAGATGTTACGGTCCTTCAAAAGAATTGTAGCCGTAAAGCACTCGCCGGACATGTAACTTGCGCAACTTCAGAACAGCGAGTGCTTTACCCGTGCCCACACCCTCACAATACCCGGCTCCCATGACGCGACGCCCGCGGGCCGCGGCGACTGCGGGCGGACCGGTCAACGGGCATTCCTAACGCAGAGGCGCAAAGACGCAAAGAGCGCAACCGCTTCATATCGGAACGCGCGCTGGCGGACGCGCCGCGCAGCCGGGAAGTGGCTCGCATGACGAAGCCGAGAGGCGACTACGTTCGGCGTGAGAGCTGGAGGGCCGGAATTCCTTCGGGATCCTCTCTACCACAACATCTCCCCGCACCGCACCTGATACACCCCGCTCCCCGTTCTCCACACCCCGCACCACCGGTTCGGCGTCCGGCTGAAGAGCGCCTGGAACGGCGGCCAGGGCGTGGCCGGGTCTGGGGGAACGCTCAGGATCTTCTGTCTCTGGCAGCCCTGCCACACGCCGAGCTTCGCCTCGCCTGTGGCCACCATCTGCCACGCCAGGCTCCAGCGCCCGGCCTCGTCCGCGGCGGGCAGCAGGGAGGCCGCCGTCGCGTCCTGGCCGGTCAGCAGCTCCGGGCCGCCGGCCGGGGTCATGGCGGGGTCGAAGCACTGGTGGTACAGGCCCATCACCTGCCCACCCGGGACCGGTACCTCGGCCCGCCAGTAGACATGCAGGTTGTTCCCGGCGTCCAACTGGCCGGAAGTGTTGCGCGTGTCGAACGGCATCAAGGCGTCCTGGATCAGGTACGTCCCGTCGCGCCAGTACGAGTAGTAGCCATGGTACGTCCCGTATTCGTAGCGGGTGATGAACCGGCGCACCGCCCCATCTCGATCTCCCAGAATCCATTGATAGGCGTCCATTAACCCGGTATCCGGCACCACCTTCGCCGGCCAGCCTGCTGTCGTGCGCTTGGCCTGGTACGTGTACAGGTTGTAGTGTACGTACTGAGCGATAGCGTAAACCTGCCCGTCGTTCCCGACCTGGGCACTGGCCCAGGTCTGCGGGTTGCTGTTGGTTCCATATGGCGGATAATCGAATGCCACCTCCTCGGGGGTCCAGACTCCATTCCGGTACGCCGAATACAACAGCCGCGGCGCGCTGGTTGAGGTCAGCTGGTTGGCCCAGAACAGGTGCATCGCTCCATCCGGCCCGACCACCGGCGTGGCGGGGCTGAATGACCTGCCGAGCGTGGGCAGGATTGACGGTTGGCGTTGTCCAGCCGGTGGCAGTCAGGCGACTGTGGTAGATGAACTTGCCCTCAGGCCGCGACGAATTGATCGCCCACAGCAGGTGCACCTGCCCCTGGCGGTCAATCGTCGAGACCGGCAGTGTGTTGAACGCAAGCGGCGGCACGAGGGATAGCGCCGGAGAAGGGGTCTCCCACCGCCAGGATGGATCATAGTTGCGGCCCACCACGGGCATAAAGATCCTGCCGGAAGGTGTTGCAGCCGGAATTGCGCCGGCGGCGCTCACCGGGCCGGCTTCGGTCTTACCAAAGAGCCATAGGAGGAAGAGGAAGGGTACGAGTAACCCGGCAAGGCGAGCGAACGCGACGGACTGCTTCTGCATTGAGGCTCCTCGGGCGCGACGAAAGGCGGGACGGTATCCCCCTTATCTTGCACACCGCGCCTCGCCCGTCAAGGGTACTCATGTCTGCGGTCGCATCGCATTGTGGTGGCCACGCGACGCGCCCCTACGATTCGCGTGCGCCCCATGCCTGCCGCTTACGCATGTCCCTGGCTGACTGGCCAGCCCCGAACTGCTCCTCCTGACCGGGCACCCTTCTCCCCATGCTACCGTTGCTCCGCGCCGCCGATCACGCTATAGTGACGGTGGCGGCCGGTCACCGGCGTGCCAAATGAAGGAGGGGTGCACATGAAAGCTCTCGTCGTCTACGACTCCGTCTTCGGCAACACAGAACAGATCGCCCTGGCGATTGGTCAGGCGCTTGAATCCGAGGGCGATGTCCGTGTCGCAGCCGTTGCGAACGTCACCCAGGACCAATTGGCCGGGGTGGATCTGCTGGTAGCAGGGTCCCCCACGCGCGGCTTCCGGCCCACACCCGCACTTGCCGAGTTCCTCAAGGCGATCCCTGGCGGCGGACTCAAGGGGATGCGGGTGATGGCGTTCGACACTCGCTACTCTGCCAAAGAGACCACCTCCGTGGTGCTAAAGCTTGTGCTCAAAGTCGGCGACTATGCCGCCAATGTGATCGCCAAGACGCTGGTGCAAAAGGGCGGGGCCATGGCGGTTCCGGCCGAAGGCTTCATCGTCGCCGGCGAACAGGGGCCGCTGCGCGACGGCGAGCTGGAGCGCGCGGCCCGTTGGGCGCAGCAGGCCGTGACCACCCCGGCCTGACCGGCCAGGCTGCGGGCGACGCCTCTGTTTGCGGAAGGCGTTGCCCTGGCTTGACGGCCATGTTCCCCCCTACTAGAATCCTGGCAAGGGTAACAGGAGGGAGAATATGAAGCCGTTTTCTGAGCAGACCGTCGTCGTCACCGGTGCGGCGTCGGGAATTGGTCGTGCCATCGCACAGCATTTTGCCGGTCTTGCCGCCCGCACGCTTGCGCTGGACCTCGACGCGCAGCGCCTGCAGGCGCTGCGCGATGAAACGGGCGCCGCACTCGAGCCGGTGGCGTGTGACGTCACCGATCTCGCCGCCGTGGAGCGGGCCCTGGGCGGGCAGGAGATCGACGTCCTGATCAACGGCGCGGGGATCACCGGCAAGACAAACGTCAAGAGCTATGACGTGGACCCCGCCGATTTGAAGAAGGTGTTTGACGTCAATTTCGGCGGCAGCTTCCACACCTCGAAGGTGGTCCTGCCCGGCATGGTGGCGCGCGGCTACGGGCGCGTGCTGCACATCGCCTCGATCTCGGGCAAAGAGGGCAACGCCGGGATGCTGGCATACTCCGCCTCGAAGGCGGCCGTGATCGGCATGACCAAGGTGCAGGGGAAGGAGCTCGCCGGGACCGGCGTCACGGTCAATGCCCTGGCTCCGGCGGTGATCTGGACCCCGCTGATCGATGCGATGCCCGAGGAGTCCGTGAGGTATATGACCAGCAAGATCCCGATGGGGCGGCCCGGTACCCTGGAAGAAATCGTGGCCATGGTGGAGTTCATCGTGTCGCCGCAGGCCAGCTTCAATACCGCGTTCACATTCGATCTCAGCGGCGGCCGCGCCACGTATTGAGGGTCCGCGTCCCGTCAGGCAGCTTAGTGATTCTTGTACACAAACGAGGGAGAGCGGACCGGTAATCGGAAGCCCGAGCCATACGCCGGCGCCGCGGTCTCGCTCTCCCTCGTCCCGCTCAGGCCCATCCATCCCGCCCCATCCCGTCGATAGCGGGCGCTCGGACCTCACCCCGCCCACCTGGCGCTTCCCTCTCTGTCCGGCGTCCCCTCCCCCACCTCTGCGGTGCGCCAACCTATGCAGGCGAAAATCCGAAAACTGGCTCTTGACATTAACGTTACGTCATAGCTTACACTTCCGCCTGTGAGGTGACGGGGGTGCAATGAGCTACAGCGTCAAAGAACTGTCGGATCTGGCCGGTGTGAGTCGCAGGACGCTGCACTTCTACGACCAGGTCGGGCTGCTCACGCCGGCTCGGAACGGCGAAAACGGGTACCGGCTCTACAGCGACCAGGACCTGCTGCGTTTGCAGCAGATCCTCTTCTTTCGTGAGTTGGATTTCAACCTCGACGCGATCCGACGGCTGGTCGATAGCCCTGGCTTTGACCTGGTCGCTGCGCTCGGGTCCCACAAGCGCGCGCTCCTGACCCGGGCCAACCGGCTGGATCGCCTCATACAGACTGTCGATAAGACGGTTTCGCATTTGAAAGGGGTGAAGGAAATGGCGGAAAAGGAATTATACGAGGGCTTTTCAGATGAGAAGCAGCGCGAATACGAGCAGGAAGCGCGCGAGCGCTGGGGCGCTGATAACGTCAATGCGTCCGTCAAGCGCTGGAACGCCTACACGCCCGGCCAGCGGGAAGCGATCAAGTGGGCGGGGCACGCGATCCTGTTGGGCATCCGCGATCACATGGCGGAGGGGCCCGAAAGCCCCGCTGTGCAGCAGCTCGTGCGTGCATATCACATGCACATGGGCTTCTTCTACGAGTGCAGCCTTGAGATCTTCGCCGCTCTCGGCCAGGGGTACAGCCAGGACCCGCGGTTCGCCGACATGTACCGCAAGAACTACCATGAAGCGATGCCTGAGTTCCTGACTCGCGCCATCGAGCATTACGTCGCCGCGGAGCAATAGCCCGCCCAGGGGCGCGCCTGACCAGGGCGCGCCCCTTAACTCGCGGTCAGCGCTCCGCTTTCGCCTGCCGCTCCCCTCAGCATTTGATCCCCCAGTCTCCTTTTCTCCCGTGCGGCTGTAATGCTACAATCTGGCTGTCAGTGGCCGTTCCTCGTCTTAACCGCCTCTCAAGACTGCTAAGGAGATTCGCATGAAAGCGCGCCGCGCGTCCCTCGTGACCGCCCTTGTCCTCGTTCTTGCCGCATCCTTGCTGGCCGCCGGCTCCGGCTACGCCCAAACTACGTCGCCCGACGTCCCCGCCGGAACCCAATTCACCTACCAGGGCCAGTTGCGCCAATCCGGGCGGCCCGTGAATGGGCTTTGCGACTTCCGCGCCAGCGTGTGGCCGGCAGCCTCCGCCGGCTCGAAAGATCTCGAAGTCCTGATCCCGGATGTTCAGGTGCGCGAAGGCTATTTCACCATGCTCCTTCCGCTTGGCACACCTCCGCAACTGGGTCGCGAGGCTCGCTGGCTAGGCCTGGAGGTGCAATGCGACGGGGAGACGAGCTACACCAATCTTGGCCGGCAGGAGATCACCGCCACTCCGTATGCCCTGTATGCCCAGGCCAGCGGCGGAACATGGTCACTCACCGGCAACAGCGGAACCATCGCTCCCGGCAACTTCGTGGGGACCACCGATTACCAGCCGCTCCATTTTCGGGTCAACAACGAAGTCGGCTTGCGCATGGTACCTTTCAGCGGCACGGTTAGCCTCGTCGCCGGCGACTCGATGAATTTCGCCGCCGCCGCCGCGGCCGGGGTTGTTATCGCCGGCGGCGGAGATGCGCTTTCCAACCAGGAAGCCTACGGCCACTTCAGCACAATCGGCGGCGGCTTGAACAATCGTGTTGGTTTTCCGGGCCAATTGCCGAACCTGGGCCTGGGCATGACCGTTGCAGGTGGTCACAACAACGTGGTCCTGGATGCAGGCGGGACGATCGGCGGCGGCGAGTCCAATCGGACCATGGGGTGGTCGGCAACGGTTGGCGGCGGATCGAACAACTCGGCGATGCAAACAGCCGCGACGGTCGGGGGTGGTGCCTACAACGAGGCCACCGGCTGGCGGTCGGTCGTTGCAGGTGGGTTCGACAATGAAGCATCCGGCGAATTCAGTGCGGTGCCCGGTGGCGACTGGAACCGGGCGCAAGGGGACTACAGCTTCGCCGCAGGTCGCCGAGCTGTAGCAGAACATGACGGCAGCTTTGTCTGGGGCGATTCGACGGACGAGGACACGCGTTCGCAGCACCCCGACCAGTTCAAGATCCGCGCCAACGGCGGGGTGCTGATCGATACCGGCGGCGCGTATCTGAAGTTCCAGGTGCTGACCAATCCCAACCGGCTGATCGAAACCTCGACCGGCGCATTCCTGTCGACCGGCGGCGCCTGGACGAACAACTCAGACCGCGCATCCAAACAGGAGCTTGCGTCGGTCGATCAGCTTGCGGTGCTGCAAAGCGTATCGGAGCTGCCCATCAGCACGTGGAGCTACATAGCAGAAGAGTCCGGCGTCCGCCACATGGGGCCCATGGCCCAAGATTTCTACGCCGCATTCGGCCTCGGCAGCAGCGAACGGCAGATCGGGACCGTAGATGCAGACGGCGTCGCCCTGGCTGCGATCCAGGGGCTGCACAGGCTGGTGACGGAAGGCGAAGCGCGCATCGCCGAGCTGGAGCGGGAGAACGCTGCGCTGGAGCAGCGGCTCGCATCCCTCGAGGCGGAGAGCGCGGAGCGCGACCGGCAGCTGGCGGCGTTCGACGCGCGCCTGGAAGCGCTCGAGCGTGGCAAGGCGGGTAACCAGGGTGCGCAGGCCAATCTGCTGCCGGGACTGCTGGTGGGTCTGCTGGCCGGCGGCGCGGCATTCCGCCGGGTTGGAGGCAAGCGATGAGGCGCGCGCTCCTGGTAGCTCTCCTGGCAGCATTGCTGCTGGCCGGCATCGTCCGGGCGCAGGGAGGCGGCTACTCGCTCGATCGCAGCAGCCTGGCAGCGGGCGGCGTCACCGCGCACGCCGGCGGCGCCTATACCCTCAACGGCACCCTCGCCCAACCGTTCGCGGCGACCTGGCAAGGGGGCAGCTACACTCTACTGGGAGGCTTCTGGGGCATCGACACAAAGTATGTATTCCTGCCCATCACGCTGAGATAAGATGCGCCCGCCCTTTGGCGATTGATCCCATCTCCGCTACACTGGGTGCGTTCGGATCAACGTGGATCCGCCACAATTACGCACTCACGAGGTATGAGCATGAAGAACGCAGAGGAGTATCGCGCCAGTGTCGCGGGCGTGGCGGGCGCCGTCTACGTGCGCGGCCAGCACGTGCCGGAGCCGGCCGAGCATCCGATGCTGGCGCCGTCGCTGAACGCGCTGTCGATGACGTACGAGCTGGCGGGCGAAGCAGGCGCGGGCGAATTGATGTGCCGCAGGGGGTTGGACGGGCGGGAGATCAACTGCTTCACCAGCATCCACAAGAGCACCGATGACCTGATCCGGAAGGTAAAGGCGCTCCGCATGCTCGGGCAGCGCACCGGTACCTGCTTCCAGCGCTGCGTCGGATGGGACGCCCTGAATGCGCTGTCCAGCGTGACTTACGAGACCGACGCGGCAAAGGGCACCGGCTACCACAAGCGCTTCCTGGACTACCTGGCGTTCGTGCAGGAAAACGACCTCGTTCTGAACGGCGCCATGACCGACGTCAAGGGGGACCGCAGCAAGCGGCCGTCCGAGCAGTCGGACCCGGACATGTTCCTGCGCGTCGTCGAGCGGAGGCCGGATGGGATCGTGGTGCGCGGCGCCAAGGCGCACCAGACGGGCGCCGTCTTCGCTCACGAGATCGTGGTGATGCCCACCCTGTCGCTGAAGCCCGAAGATCGCGGACTATGCCGTCGCGTTCGCCATTCCGGTCAACACCCCGGGGATCATGCACATCCTCGGCCGGCAATCGTCCGACACCCGCAAGCTCGAGGGCGGCACGATCGACGTGGGCAACGCCCGCTTCGGCGGCCACGAAGCGCTGCTGATCTTCAACGACGTGTTCGTGCCGTGGGAGCGGGTCTTCCTGTGCGGCGAGACGGAGTTCGCCGGCCTGCTGGTGGAGCGCTTTGCCGCTTATCACCGCCAGAGCTACGGCGGCTGCAAGGTCGGGGTCGGGCGACGTGCTCATCGGCGCCGTCGCCACCGCGGCCGATTACGGCGGCTACGCCCAGGCCGGGCACGTGAAGCGCAAGATCGGCGAGATGATCCATCTCAATGAGACCCTCTTCTCGTGCGGCCTCGCCTGCTCGCTGCAGGGCGGCGCCACGGCTTCGGGCACCTACCTCGTGGACATGCTGCTCGCCAACGTCTGCAAGCAGAACGTCACCCGCTTCCCGTACGAGATCGCCCGCCTGGCCGAGGACCTCGCCGGCGGGCATGCTCGTCACCATGCCGTCGGAAGCCGATTGGCGGAACCCCGAACTGCACCCCTATCTCGACAAGTACCTGCGCGGGCGTAGCTGACGTGTGCTACCGAGGACCGCATGCGCATCCTGCGGCTGATCGAGAACCTTACCCTCGGCGCCGGCGCCGTAGCCTACCGCACCGAGTCGATGCACGGGGCCGGTTCGCCCGAAGCGCAGGTAATCATGATCGGCCGCCAGTCGAACCTGGACGAAAAGAAGCGCATCGCCAAACGCCTCGCCGGCGTCGCGCAATAGCAGCCGTAGGGCAACCGCGCTCGCCGCAAATGTGACAGGCGGCGGAGCGAACTTTGGCGAACTGTAGCGATCGCTAGCGAACACTAGCGAATTGTAGGGGCGAAGCACCGGGTAGCATCGGGCGGGACCACAGCTGTGGGTTGCCGGTGCTTCGCCCTGTCGCATTGCACGGGCCACCCGCGGGATACCCCGGCCCTCGCCGCAACCGCCACCCGGCACTAAAGTGACCGGGCTGATACGGAAAGTACGTTGAAACGTACTGTTGCCACATTTGAAGGGGGCACATCTAAGCGCCTGTCTGCCATTTCCGTGAGGCTACCCCGGTTCCAGGATCCGAATACCCTGCGGATGGACCATTCACGCGCCTGAACGCCCATCTCCTGGTAGCACAATCCAACTCCCGTTCCCAACATCCGAGTACGTTTCAACGTACTTTCCGTACCAGCCCGGTCACTTTAGTGCCGGGTAATCTCGGGCGAAGCACCGGCAACCCATGGCCCCGCGCAAACGCTACACGCTCCACCCACGCTCGTACTGCGCCGGGACGGGCATGTCCACTTCCAGGGCGCGGGCGGCGCGGAGGGGCCAGTATGGGTCGCGCAGAGACTGGCGGGCGATGAGGACGGCGTCCGCCTGGCCGTGGCGCACGATCTGATCGGCCATCTTGGGGTCGCTGATCAGCCCCACGGCTCCGGTGGCGATCCCCACTTCCTTGCGGATGCGGGCGGCGAACGGGACCTGGTAGCCCGGCTTCAGGTCGATCTGCTGGTCGGGGTGCAGCCCGCCCGACGAGGCGTCGATCAGGTCCACCCCCAGCCCCTTCAGGACCCGCGACACCTCGATGCTCTGGTCGATGTCCCATCCGCCCGGCATCCAGTCGGTCGCGCTGATGCGGACGAAGAGCGGCAGCTCCTCGGGCCACACGTTCCGCACCGCCGTCGTCACCTCGCACAGCATGCGCGTCCGGTTCTCGAAGCTGCCGCCCTAGCGATCGGTGCGTTGGTTGGAGAGCGGCGAGAGGAACTGGTGCAGCAGGTAGCCGTGAGCGGCAGTGGATCTCGACGCAGCTGGAAGCCGGCCGCCAGGGCGCGCGTCGTGCACCCTTCCGGAAGGCGCCGATGACGGTCTGGATCGTCTCCTCGGTCATCTCCTGCGGGCACAGGCATATTCGCGAACGCGATCGGGCTCGGCGCAATGGTGGTCTCGGTCACCCGCCCCTTGCGCCCGGCATGTGCAAGCTGGATCGCCGGGCACGGCGCCGTGCTGCTCCATGAAGCGGTTGATCGGCTGCCACGCCTCGGCCTGGCGGTCGTCCCACAGGCCGATGTCCTGCATGCTGATCCGCCCGCGCGGCTCTACGGCGCTGGCTTCGACGATGATCATCCCGGCGCCGCCGACCGCCCTGCTGCCCAGGTGCACCAGGTGCCAGTCGGTCGGGCATCCGTCCTCCTCGAACACGGAGTACTGGCACATGGGAGCGATCCAGAGACGGTTACGGATCGTCACGCTGCGCAGGGTGATGGGGGAAAAGAGGTGTTCCTCGCTGGTCATTCTTTCAGTCCTCCCGTGGTTGCGGCGCAGTAGCGGCCGCCGCTAGTCCAATGGCATGCTCATGTACAGCTCGCCGCGCTCGAAGCCGAGCGCCTCGTAGTAGCGGCGCGTGCCGATGGCCGAGATCACCGCCAGCCGGTCGAATCCGGCGGCACGGGCCGCGTGCGACGGCTTCCGCCACCAGCCGCCGGCCCAGCCCGACGTGCTGCGGCTCGCCGGTGTTGGCCGCGCCGATGGCCAGCGCCGGGCCGTAGACGTGCAGCTCGCGGATCATCGCCGCCCCGGCAATCTCGGGCGACCGGCGTGGGAGCGCCCGCGACGGGGAGCGACAGCCGCACGAACCCGGCCAGCTTGCCCTCGGCCGTCTCGTAGCTCAGGAACTGCTCGTGGCTCACCGCAGTCTCGTACTCGTGCACCACCAGGCGCAGCTCGTCTCCCACCACTGCGCTGCGCTGGACCTCGCGGCAGCGGATGCACCGGCAGCGCATCCCGGCGCCATCCATGTACGCGCCCACCACCTGCCGCAGGTTCGAGCGCTTGCGTGCCGGCCACGATGTCGTCGCCGGGATGTCGCGGAAGACGCGGTTCACCCGGCAGTAGGGCGGGATGAGGCTCTTGCACTCGCGCCACCAGCGCGCACCAACTCCTCTTCCTCGTAGGGACGGTATTCGCCTGCCTGCCACAGCTCGTGCAGCCGCGTGCCGGCGATGATCGAGCAGGGGTAGATCTTCAGCTCGTCGGGGCGCAGCGCCGGATCGGCCCACAACCGGGCGAAGTCCTCCAGGTCCGATTCCGGCGTGGCGCCGAACAGGTTCGGCATCCAGTGCAGGTGCAGCTTGAAGCCGGCCGCCCGCAGCAAGCCGGTGGCGGCGCGCACGGCTGCCACGTCGTGCCCGCGCTCGTTGAGCGCCAGGATGCGGTCGTCCAGGCTCTGCACGCCCAACTGCACCTTGGTCACGCCCAGCCGGCGCATGTGCATGATCTCGCGCGGCGTCACCCAATCCGGGCGCGTCTCGACCACCAGTCCCACCTTCCGGAAGCGTGCCTCCTCGTTCCAGCGCCTGCGCTTCCTCCACGCTGCTCGCCTCGCGGCCGTTCATCGCGTCCAGGCAGCGGCGCACGAACCACTCGCGGTAGTGCCGGCTGTACGCGCCCCACGTGCCGCCCAGGACCAGCAGCTCCACCTTCTGCGCCGTGTGCCCCATCGCATCCAACGTCGACAGGCGGCTCTGCACCTGCAGGTACGGGTCGAAGTCGTTCTGCGCGGCGCGGCGTGCGCCCGGCTCGTTGGGCAGGTAGCTCTTCGGCATGCGTCATCGTCGGGGCAGAAGATGCAGTGGCCCGGGCAGCCGGCCGGCTTCGTCAGCACGGTCACGGGCGCCACGCCCGATGCGGTGCGCATCGGCTTCATCTGCAGGCGGCGCAGCACGTGCCTCTCGAACGGCAACTCCCCGGAGGCGACCAACTGGCGGTACCCGGCCACCAGCTCGATCTTGGAGAAGTACCCTTTCCCTTCCTGTGGGTACTGTGCTAACATCCGCGCCAGGTCGTTGGGTCCCCAGGATGGGCTGCTGCGGACGGCTTCGAAGATCGCGAGCAGCGCGCTGCGGTGCGCACGTGCGTCGAAATCCTGCCCGCGCGGCTGCCAGGGTTTGTCTTTCTGTGTCACTGCTTCGGGATGATCCATGGAAAAAGTTGTAGCGGCCCAGCTCGCCGCTCTCAATCACACTTTCTATGCCCGGTTCGCCGGGGACTTTGCGCGCACGCGGCCGCGGCTGGCCCCCCGGCTTTGACCGCATTCTACCTTACCTGGATGGCGCGGGCAACGTAGTAGACATAGGGTGCGGGAACGGCCGGTTACTGTCGTTTCTGAACCAGAGGGAATGGCAGGGTGAATACACGGGGGTAGACGGCAGCGACCGGCTGCTGGCCGAGGCGGCCCGGGTCGCAGAGGCGCGGCCGGAGCTGCCGGCGCGCTTCGTCTGCGCAGACCTGTCCGCCCCCGGTTGGGCTGCCTCGCTCGAGCGGACGTTTGGCTTCGCCGCATCGATCGCCGTGCTCCACCACATCCCCGGCCGGTCGGGGCGAATCGCCTTCCTGCGCGAGTGTGCGTCTCTTCTCGCTCCCGGGGCTGCGTTCGCCGTCACCACCTGGCAGTTCCTGGACTCGCCACGCCTGCGAGCCCGGATCCTGCCGTGGTCCAGGGCCGGACTCGACGAGGCACAGGTAGAGCGTGGTGATTATCTTCTGGCGTGGGGGCCGCTGGATGATTCGGTGGGCTTGAGATACTGCGCTGCGATTGACCGGAAGGAGATGGACGACCCTGGCGGCGGAAGCGGGACTGGAAGCGGTGGAGTGGTTCCGCTCGGACGGCGTGGAAGGGGACCTGAATCTGTACGGCGTGTTCGGGCGCGCAGGCCGGCGCTAGCGCCAGGAGAACCGGCGCACTTCGCTGGCGGGGGTCAGCGACTCACCCACCTCTTCGCCCGTGCTGCTCACCACGTAGATCTGCCAGCGGATCTCCGCCGTCCGGCCTGCAGGCTTTACGTCCGGACCGAGCCGGTAGCCGGTGCTCTTCGAAAGGAAGGTCTGTTCCCCTTTCCCCCCGTCGGCGAGCACGGTCAGTGCGTACCACTCGTGTTCCTCGAGCACTCCGGCGCTCGTCCACGTGAGCAGCACATCACTGCCACTGACGGTGGCCTCGTGCGCGGGGAACAGCAAGACCGGGCGCACGCAGATGCGGTTTGGGAGTCGGAGGCGGCAAGGTGGGGGCAGCGGTGGCGGTCGCGGTTGGCTGCGGCGTATTCGCGCTGCGTGGGATCAGGATATGCTGCCCGATCTTGAAGCGTCACGTTCTCAGGCAGCTTGTTGGCATTGCGGATCCAGTCCGTTTGCGAGCCGAATCGCTTTGCCAATGCTTCGAGTGTGTCACCCTGGGCGATCTTGTAGATCAGCGTAGCGCCCACAGGAGTGGGAACCGGAGTCGAAGTGGGTAGCCCGTCTGGCTCGAGCACCGGGATCCTGATGATCTGCCCGACGCTCAGCAAGTCTGCGTTCAGACCGTTTGCTGCCACCAGCTCGCGCGAGGACATGCCGTACGCTGCGGCGATATCCGATAGCGTGTCGCCTGACTTGACCGTATACATAATCGGCGTCGGCGGGGGAGCAGGGGTGGCAGTCGGCCCGGGTGTGGGCGTCGGACCCGCGCCCGGTTCGCCCGGCGTCAGTTGAGCCGGCACGGGCGTCGGGCCGGAGCCGCGCCATACGACTGCCTGCGTGGGAGTGGGCGTGCCGAGTAAGCCGGCGGACTGGCGGATCAGTTCGGTGGGTGGGCGGAACCACCAGACGATGGCGCCCAACGCGATCGCGAAAAACAGCAGGAAATCGCTCCAGGGGAAACTGCGTCGCCGGCGCGATCCACCCTCGAGCGATGAACCGCAATGGAAGCAGGCGTTGGCGCGCTGCGCCACGCGCGCTCCACAATGTGGGCAGGTTCGTTCTGGAAGATCGAGCGTCGCCGGGCCCGGTGGGGGCTGGAATTTCACGAGTCACGGTGGCGCGGATTATAGCAGAGGGCACAGGGAATCACGAATCGCGTATGGCGGATCGCGGGAGATCGTCTACCCGCACCTGCGTAGGGGGACAGCAACCCAGGTGCGATTCGTTTCCGGAACTGCCGGGCATCCCGCGTCGTCAAGATCGTAGCCGGCGGGGATAGTGCTCCGGCGCACGCAGGGGAGGAGACAACAGTGAGTGCCAGTTTTGATATCGTAGCGCACCGGGGCGTTACTGCCGGTGCTCCGGAGAACACCGCTCCGGCATTCGAGCAAGCCATCAGACTGGGCGCCGACGCGATCGAGCTAGACGTCCGGCTGACGGCGGACAAGGTTCCGGTCGTCTACCATTACTACTATCTCGACGGCTTCACAACCGGTTCCGGAACCATATTCCGCCACACGCTGGCACAGCTTCGCGATCTGGATGTGCCGTGCAGGGCCAATCCCGGCGCCCCGGCGGGCAAGATCTCCACGCTGAGTGAGATCCTGGACCAGTTCGGCGGCAGGATCGCGATGGAAATCGAGATCAAGGGACCAGAACCGGAAGCTCCGGAAATCGTGAGCGGGGTACTCCGGCAGTTCAGACAGCACTGGTCACTGATCGAAGTAACGTCGTATGAACCGGCGCTGTTAACGAGGGTGCGTGAGCTGTGTCCTGATCTGCCGGTTGATTTGCTGTATCCCCGGTCCCCGGAGTGGATGAAGCTTGACGTGGCAGCGTATGAAGCCGCACAGCGTGCACGTCTGGCGGGAGCACGGGCCGTCCACCTGCACCCCACACAACTCTCCGACGAAGCCATCGCCGTGGTGCACGGCGCAGGCGTCCAGATTCACTGCTGGGACGTCAACAACCGTGATGATCTCAGGCTAATCGCCGCCTATGGGATCCCAAGAATCTGCACGGACAACCCGGCCCAGGCGCTGGAATTCCGCAAGAGGTTCGACGACTTGCACGTCATGCGTCATGCGTCATCCGTCACGAGTCAACCGTGACAAACGGCCGGCGCCTGCGGTAGTCGGCAGGCGCCGCGTCACCAACGCGCGGGGCGATCCGGGCCTCGCGGGTTAACGGAATGCCGGTACTGTCAACGGACCGATGGGAGTTGACTGGTGGACGGGGCGTCCTCACCTGCGATGCGCAGGCGCAGTGCAGGTGAGGACGCCCCGTTGCCTGAACCACCTGGCAGTCGCGCTGCAGCGCAGCCCCCACCTTGCCCGGCTACTTTGCTAATTGCTTCTTGCTATTTGCCTCTTGCTAATTGCTATTCCGGCGATCGCAAGCGCAGCCAGCACCGAAATCCCCAGCGACGCCGTGCGCAGCGGGGTCGAGCCGAAGGCCAGGCGCACGTCGTGGCGGCCCGCGGGGACGTCCAGGTGGATCAGCGCATTCGGTCCTGCCGGTGCGATGGGAACCGGCAGGCCGTCAACGGTCGCGTACCAACCGGGGAAGTAGTAGGTGTAGAAGCGCAATTGCAGCGGCCCCGCCGCATCTACGGTCGCCCATGCGGATGCTGCCCCCGCCCCCTGTGCAATGATCGTGCCGTTGCCCTGGGCAATCGCTGCCCGTTCGAGCGGCGCGCCTGCCAGGTACTGCTGCAACAACGGCGAGTCGCCGTCTTGCGGGACCCGCTCGGACCAGCGCGTCATGCCCCGCATGTCCGCGTATTTCGTCTCGAACTGGATCACCGCGATTCTGCCCTCATCAGCCGGCGTCACCGGCACGATCTGCGCCTGGGCGTAGACCGAGCCCGCCAGCACGATGGCGAGCGCTGCGGCGTAGACCCATGCGGGTGAAGTCCGGTCGTCTGCCAGCCAGGCGGCTGCCGCGCCGCACAAAAGCGCAAGCGTGACCGTAGTCATCGACAACAACCGCCAGGGGAACTGCAGCATCTTGACCAGAGGTATGGTGTCCCACGCCCAGGCAGCGAGCGGCATCATCGCCAGCACAATGACCAGCGTCAACCCGAGCAGGAACAGCACCAGCGGGCGTTGCCGCTTCCGGCCACCGCTCCACACCAGCGCGCCGGCCAGTGCCGCCCCGGCAAATGGCAGCAGCCCCAACTGGAAACTCATCCCGTCTTCCGGTCCCGCTGTTGCATGCCCGAATCCCCAAAACGGGCTGAGGAGCTGGTTCGGATACACGAAGTGCTGGCGGTAGTTGTAGGTGGCGTAGGTCCACTGCGACTCGGCCACAAAGCGCCGCTCGAAAAAGGCCGGTACCAGGTAGATTGACACCAGCATGACTCCGAGCAGCAATGCGCCCGCCGCCGGGAGCGCACGCGGCCACGGGAACCGCCTGCCGGGGAGCCAGCTCTGCGCAAGCTCGAACAGAAGGTAGGCGCCCAGCAGGCTGCCGAGGATCAGGGGGGCTCCCGTGTGCGACAAGAAGAGAGCCGCCAGTGCAACGGCCGCTGCGGCAACTCGTCGCAGCGAGGGCGCCTGCCACAGGCGGATGAAGGCCAGCAGCGTGAACGGAAAGATGCTGAGAGAGACGAATTCCGCCAGATCTGCCCGCACGTAGATCTGCACGAAGCGGTACGGCGCATAGGTGAAGGCCAGGGCGGTGATCAGGGCGGCGCGCCGCCCGAAGAGGTTGCGGCCCAGCGCATACGCCCCGGCGCTACCGAGCAGGAAGCTCAGCGCCCAGGTGAGCTTGACCGCCGCCGTGATGCCGAAGCCGAGCAGGTGGAACGCTTCGGCGATGAAATATGCCAGCGGCGCATACACCAGCCACACGGGATAGCCAAAACCCAGGGCGAAATCGGGACCCCACACCGGCCACAGGATCCCGTCGCGAATGGCGGTGTCGAACTCGGCGAGGAAGAACAGGCTGTGGTGCGCATCGTGCGCATCCAGAAAGTATCCGGGCGCGAGCAGCGGCAGCAGCGCCGGCAGCGTCAGCAGGAGCGCCAGCGCTGCGTCGCGCCCGACGCGGCCGCGGCCGCGACCCGGGTACCGGCAGTCAAGGAGACGCTGTCTACGCGATCTCTCGCAGGCACGCCAGGCAGTAGTCCACCTCTTCGGCAGTGTTATAGTGGGCCAACCCCGCCCGCACGACCCCGCCCTTGTCTTCGAGGTCGAGGCGCTCCGTGACGGCGATGGCGTAGAAATTCCCGCACCACACGTAGACGCCGCGCTCCGCCAGGTGCGCCGCGATCTCGTCCGGTGAGAGCCGGGCCAGCCGGAATGCTGCTGTTGGCGTGCGGCGCGCGAATTGCGCGGGCTCGCAGATCCCGTAGAAGCTCACGCCCGGCAGCGACAGCAGCCCTTCGGTGAAGCGGACGAAGAGCGGTCGCTCGTATGCCTGGATGGCAGCCATCGCCTGCTTCAGCGCCAGGCGCCTGCTCGAGAAGCCCGGGAAGGCGTGCGCAAACTCGCCGCCGTACTCCCGGCCGAGCGCGGCCAGATAGTCGATCGCGGCCAGCACCCCGGCCTGCGCCTCAAAGGGCGGCGTACCAGTCTCGAATTTGTCCGGGAGCTCATGGCCGGCGGGCCGCACTTTGTATGCCCTCAGCGCGTCCAGCAGGTCAAAACGCCCCCAGAGAGCGCCTGCGTGCGGGCCGAAGAACTTGTACGGCGAGCAAACCAGGAAGTCGCAGCCCAGCGCCTGCACGTCGATCGGGCCGTGCGGGGCATAGTGTACGGCATCCACCCACAGCAGGGCGCCACCCACCTCGCTGCCGGATCGGTGTACCATCTCGGCGATCTCGGCGATCGGGTTGATCGTCCCGACGGCGTTCGAGGCGTAGCCCACCGCCACCAGCCGCGTGCGTGGGCTCAGAGCAGATTGCAGCTCGTCCAGCCTCAGCGTGCAGTCCCGCGGGTCAAAGTCGATCTCGTGGATCACCGCGCCTTGCTCTGCCAGCGCCTGCCATGGCGCGCGGTTGGCATCGTGATCCAGCCGCGTAATCACGATCTCGTCGCCTGGCCGCAGCGTTCGCCCGATGGCCCGGCTCACGGCAAAGGTGAGGGTGGTCATGTTGGCGCCGAGGATGATCTCGTCGGGGCGGTTTGCGTTCACGAAGTCGGCCATGGCCGCGTGGGCAGCCAGCGACATCGCGTCACTCTCGCGGCTCGTGCGGAAGCAGCCACCGTGGTTTGCGTTGTAGCTGCTCAGGTATTTCGTAATCGCATCGATTACCGTCTGCGGTACTTGCGTGCCACCGGGCCCGTCAAAGTACACGGCCGGCCGGCCGGCGTCCTCAACGGCGAGCGCAGGGAAGAGAGGGCGCACGCCCGAAAGATTGATCGATAGATCAATGGATGCCATTTTGATGCTCCTGCTGATTCTGAAATCGCTCTATCTTAAGCGCCATGCCCGGCGTGGGCAAGTTCGCTGTCGCCGCAGGGCGCATCGCACGTTGGGGGCACTATGTAGGACAACATGCCGATGTTGTCCCGTGTGCGGGGTAGAGCGGGCTTGCTTGTTGCCCCAGCGCGTTCTCTACCCCATACAGCGGACAACATCGGCATGTTGTCCTACATAGTGCCCCCAACGTCGGATGCACCCGCCGCCGCGGATCATGGCACGAAGGGCAGCATCGCACCTGATATAATGGGACCGGTCACACCAAACCGTGAGGAGCAATGACCATGGCCACAAGCATGCGCCTGTTCATCAGCGGCGGTCCGGATCTGGAACCGGCGCGGGAGGTGCTCGGTCGAGCACTGGCCGAACTGCCGATCAACGTGGGGTGGGTGATCAAGCGCACGCCCGATGTGGACGCGGTTGCCGAATGCCACGCGTTCCTGCTGTTGCTGGGCGCCGATATTGTGGCTCCCGTCGGCTGGGAGCTCTACTGGGCGCGCCGCACCGAGAAGCCGGTTGTGGCGTTCCGCCAGGAAGTCATGCGCACTCCCGCCTGCCACGTCTTCATGCAGGACAACGCCGGGCTCGACTGGCACGGATTCGCCGACTACGCTGCGCTGCGCCGGTCCGCCATGCGCGCTCTGGGGACGTTCCTGTTATCGGAGCCCCAGCGATACGGTTTGACGATCCCTGAGATCGTTGCGCTGCAAGGGCACGTGCAGTCTCTTGCCCAGACCCCGGCTCCTGTCGCCCCAGGAAGTCCGAGGGTTGCCGGCGCCGGCGGGGGCGGCGTGATCTTCGCCCCCGGCAAGGATCTCCCTCCGGGAACGCAGATCATTGGCGAAGAGTGACCGATTACGGCGGCGGGCCGCGGTAGACCCGGGCGTCTGTCCACACAGCCCAATCCTGTCCAGACGACGGTCCGGCGTCGACGCGCAGGACGAAGTCGGCTTGCTTGCCGGCGTAGGCGCTTAGCGGGATGGTGATCGTCTTGATCTGCCCGTCGTAGGTGTCGACCGCCTGCCCGACCCAGGTATTGCCGCCGCTTTCGACGCGAATCATCACCCGGAAGGTGACGTTCCCCGACGCTGCATTGCGCAAAAGCCCCACGTGCGCCTGGAACACATCGCTCGCCTCGACCTTGTAGCCCGAAGCGAAGAGGTCGGTGAAACTGCCCTGGATGAAGCTGTTGTCCACCCACTGCGGGTGCATCTCCAGCACGCGGGGCGCCGTGGTGTTGTTCTCCAGCGGAGCGTCCGTCACCCAGCGTGCGAAGCCGCGGCTGTCAGCTTCGCCGCCCGGCCAGGGCAGCTTGCCGGCGCCGCTCTCCCAGGACGCCTTGTTGGCGTTCGCGACCAGGTCGTACATCACCGCGCTGCCCAGATTCACCGTCTGGCCCGGGGTTTCGGACTGATTCCCCGCCGCATCGCGCGCTCGGTGCCGAGTAGGTTAGGCTGGCTGCGCTCGGGAAGGGGCCCACTTCGGCGCCGCACGGCGAGCCCGGACACTCCTTCACGACCACGCCATTCACCACGATCTGTACCCGCGCCAGCCCGCCGTTGTCGTTCGCCTCGACGGTCAGCGTGATCTTATCGTTTCTCGTCGGATTGGCCGGCGATCGCGTGATGCCGGCCGCCGGAGGCGTGGTGTCCTGGGCGGCGCGGGTCACTGCGGCGTTTGCCGTGGCCTGCGCGTCTGCGATCGCCTTTGCCGAAGCCGTCGCCATGGCGTCTTGCGTCGCCTTGGCGGCGGCCTGACCGGCCGCCTGGGTTGCCATCGCGTCAAGGGCAGCCCTGGTGGCAGCGGCGCGGGTCGTGTCGTTGGAGCGCGCGAGTGCCGTTCCCGTTGCGTTCGCGATGGCTGTGGCCGTCGCCTGTGCCGACGCAGTCGCCGTTGCAGCAGCGTGCGCCGATGCCGTGCCGGTCGCGACGCCCGCGAGCGCCGACGCAGTCGCCGTGGCGTTCTCGGCGGCGGCGATTGCGTCCGCGGTGGCGGCCAGCGCTGCCGGATCGGGTCCCGGCGAAGTGCGCACGGCAAACAGGATGTAGGCGGCCACAAACAGGATCCCCAACCCCACCAGGGCGAGCGCCAGCCAGCGGAGCAGGGGACCGAACGCAACGCCGGGCGTCTGTACCAGCGAGCCCTGGGCAACCCCGGCTCTCGGCATGTCCGCCGTCCGCGCTTCGATTGTGAACGCACAAATGCGGCGCATCTCCCCCGCCAACAACCGTCCGGCGGGCTTTGCCACGACACGCGCCGCGCCATGCCCGCCGGGGGGCAGGCGCAGGCGGGCGGGGGTCACCGACACCAGTGCCCGGCCATCCGGGGAGAGGGCGCGCAGCTCCACATCCAAAGGCGCGTTGCGAGGGTTGGCGAGCTGCAGCGCAAAGGTACCCGCGCCCGACGTCGAAACGCTGGACGGCTGCAACAGCAGCACCGGCCCTTGTAGAGCGGTCTGGATGAAGCGCCCGGTCGCCTCGGCGGGCGCGACGATCCCGCCCGGCTCTGCGCGGACCGTGAAGCCGTGCACCCTTTCGCCCGGCTGGTCGAGCCGGGCACGCGGCTTGATCTGTACCGCCGTCTCCTCGGTGGCGCCGGGATTGACGGCGACGAGCGCAGGTGTGAAGTTGAACGTAAGAGAGTTCTGCGGGCTGCGCCCACTGAACTCCACCTCGACGACCGCATCGCTCGGGTTGGTGATGCGGACCATGTACACCGCTTCATCAGCGGCACGCTGTTCCGCGGTCACCAGCTGCACCTTGAGCGCCGGAGCCGGTCTCTGCGAGAAACGCGCATCAATCCGCACCGGGCTGCCGCTGCCGCCTACCGGCGTGGCTACGATGGTGAACGGATAGGTACGCGCTTCGGTCCCGGTAAGCATAGCCGTCGGGCGCACCGTAAGGCGGGCGGCGGCCGCGCCTGCCGGGGGCACCGTCAGGGTCGACGGCTCGATCACGAACTGCAGCCCGGGGAGTGTGCTCGACACCGATAAGGCGGCGCGGACGGGCGCCGGTCCCCGCTGCGACACCCGCACCTGGAACTCTGCGCCGGACTGGCCCTGCGCGCTGGGCGGCGCGATCCTCGATCTGCAGCTCGCCGGGCTGCCCGATCTCCAACACGCCGTTGCCGTGCGCCGGGGCGACCCCCTCTTGAATCGCACGCGCCGAGACGGCCAGCGGGTAGCTGCCGCTCGGAGAATCCGGCGGTGGCGACAGAATGAGCGAGATGTTGGCGGTGGCGTTGGGCGCCAGTGCTACCCGCTGCGGCTCCAACCGGTACCAGCCCGGCGGCAGCCCTGCCACGTTCAGCTCAACGTCGAGGCTGAGGCCGCTGCCGTTTCGCAGGGCCAGGCCCACGCGCTCCTGCCCGCCCGGCGCAGCAAGGAACCGGTTGCGATCCATCGTTAGTTGCAGGCCACCGTCCCCACCCGCCGGGATCGAGGGTACGGACCCGGCCGGTGGCGTCGCAGGCGGAGTCGGCTCGGGCGCGTCTGGCTGCCCCGGACGCTGGATCGTCATGGCGATCACGACGTCGGCCTGTCCTGCTGCCCCGGCCTGGTCCACGGCGCGCACGCCGATCCGGTGGGTCGCCGGCGGAGTGCCTGCGGGTGGGCGCAGCACGAGGCTGGCAGTGGCGCTCTCGCCGGGGAAGACGCCAACCTGTGCGGGCTCGCAAGCCGCCCAGCGCGCTGCCGGGCCTGAGGGGCGCAGCTCGAATTGGCCGGCGGCCTCACCGCGGTTCTGCAGCGTCAGTGTGATGCGGCCTTCATCGCCGCCGGCAAGAGTGATCGTCGAGGGTTCAGCCGTCAGTGAAACGGGCACAACTCCTCCTCGGCAGTGCCGGCGCATTCCGGTCAGCGCAATCGCCGCCAGCACCACCGGCGACAGGGCAATCACCCGGCTGCCCAGGGCTGAGGCGGAAGCGCCCGGCCAGGGCACCGATCTCCCCGGCCGGCAGCCCGTCGGCTTCCGTCTCTGTCACATGCAGACCGCGGGTATCCACGCCGGGTCGCCGGCCGTGCACCAGACGCGGCCGGGGCATGCCGCGCCGGATTGCCGGATCGAGCCAGATCAGGCGGTGCAGAATGTGCTCGTGGGCTTGCCTGCCGCTAATCATGATCTGACCCGGGGAACAGTGTGCCGGGAGCATATCGGGCTGTACTGCCGGAGGCGTGCAGCCTCGGAGAGGAGATGGCTCGAGCCGGCAGCGCGAACCGCCGTTCGCCTCCCTCGTGATAGAGCAAGAAAAGGGCAAGCAGCGCGCCGGCGTCAGGCAGCGATGAGCTGTGAGAAAGCGTCTTGCCCCGTCTATGCACCTGCAGCACGTTTCCAGCATGCCACATCGCATTCGGGGTGTCAATGACGTGCCGGCGCCCGGTGGAGTTTTCTGCGACCCGGCGCCGGGGGGTAGCTTATTCCGCGCGTGGGCTAGCTAGGTCGCCGGCTAGCCGGCCGGAAATCGCCCGTCCGGGCTATTGACCGATTGGCGCGCCCAAACTAGAGTGACGATGCCCGCCGGCTTCCGGTGGCGGGTTTATTCCCGTTGCCCGGAATCGACCGGGACGCGCACGGCGCTTGTTCGATGAGAGGGCGGAGCTCCGTGCGGCCCTCTCTCTGAGTCTACAACCGTGGCCCGCTGCCCCCGGTCTGGCCCCTGAGAATTGACATGAGGAACACGAAACAACACCACAACTCTTTGTTCGTGCTCGCCTGCGCCGGCGCGCTCGTTCTCGGCGGCATCCTGCGGCTTCAGCCCTGGCTGGACCGGGCTGCATCCGTTTCCCCGGCTGCCGCCGAGGCCACGGAGACCCCGTCTGCGCTTCGTCTGCCGGAGCGGCTCGTTGGCGTCCTGCTCGATTTCTACGACCTGGTAGACCGCGGGCAATATGAAAAGGCATACGATCTGGCCCTCGAGAACGCGTGGCAGCCGACCTTCGGCGAAATCTACGTGCACAAGGGTCTCACCGAGCGCAAAGAGTTCGTCGACGCACTGAACACGGAACTGGAGCCCAACGGCCTCAACCTGGCGATCTTCGCCATTCGGGTGGCATCCGGCGGGCCGCTGCCAATCCCCGCTGAGCCGGGTCTGGCCCGCACCGAGTTTGCGGTCCTTGACCACCTGCCGGGCGGGCTGGAACTGGCAAGCCTCTATGAGGTTGAACTGGAAGGCTGGTTGGGGGACGCCTGTACACCCGGACCGTGGCGCAAGCACGCTGTAGCAGCGGAACTCTCCGATGGTAGCTGGCGTGTGCTCCTGTCCGGCGGTCCCCGGCCCGAGAACAAGCGCAGAAGTGAGTGGTTTACCGACACGAACCCATTTGCGGGCAAATCGCTGATCTACGAAGAGGGAGCCCAATGAGATTGCCCCTTGCCCGGCCCCGGCCAATGGCAGCCGGCCGTTTGCGGGTTCGGCCGACCGCCGTCACCTACGGTTTCGTGGCGGCAATCCTGGCCGTCGGTGTGCAGGTGGTCTTCAATGTGCAGCCGCCGCCTGCGTACGGCATCTGCATGGCGTGCCACACACGGGACATCGTCAACTGGATTCTGAGGCTCGCTGCCGGCGTCAACTGGGAGATAGCGCCCGTTTCGATCGCCCTACCGCTGCTGACGCCATTAGGTGTCTACCTGGGAGCGACCATTGCTGCCAGGCGCAACCGCGAGCAGCGTTCTGTGTCGCTTGGCCACCCCTGGCGGAGTCTCGTCTTCGGGGTGCTCGTGATGAACGCCGCCATCATCGCACTTGGGTGCCCAACGCGGCTGCTTCTGCTTGGCGCTTCCGGTGAGGTGTTGGGCCTGCTCGGGGTGGTGGGCGTGATCGCCGGGATCGTGGCCGGCACGCAACTTCTGAAGATGGGGATCGTGGAATGATCATACCGGCCCTGGTTACGCTGCTGATGGGTCTGCTTCTGGGTTATCTCGCCCAGCGCTCGCGGATTTGCTTCATCGGCGGGCTACGAGACTTCCTGTTGGTCCGCGACACGGAGCTGCTTAAGGGTGCGATCGTCTTCTTCGTGACGGCGTGGTTGGCGTTTTCGGCGGCCGATGCCGCCGGCTTGCTGAACCTCGGGACCGCCGCGTCGGGCGCACCCGTATCGGCGATCGACGCCATTATCCCCGATCTGACGGCGCGCCTGGCCTCGACCAAGCTGTCGGTTTGGGTCATCGCGCTGCTGGCCGGCGCAGGGGTCGGCCTCTTCTCTACGCTGGCGAACGGGTGCCCGACCCGGCAGCACGTGCTGGCGGCACAGGGACTGCGCGACAGTCGCTTCTACCTGGCCGGCTTTTACGCCGGGGTGATTATCTTCTACCTGGTTACCAAGCCACTGCTGGCCCTCATAAGTTAGTGCGGCCGGGGAGAGCGAGGCTGCTCTCCTCCCGGCCGCACGGTATTCCTTTGCCTCTCGAGTAGCTGTTGCACTTGCCGGTGCGAACCGGCTTACGCAGCACTGCTTTCGTGTGCGAAGTAGCGCCTTCGGAGCGCGAAGGCTACGTTGACCAGCGCGATCATGACCGGCACCTCGATCAGCGGCCCGATGACGGCGGCGAACGCCACCCCCGACCCGATGCCGAAGACCGCTACAGCCACGGCGATGGCCAGCTCGAAGTTGTTCGACGCCGCCGTGAAGGCCATAGTCGTGGTCTTGGAGTAGTCGGCGCCGGCGCGGCGGCCGATCCAGAAGCTCACCAGGAACATCACGACAAAGTAGATCACCAGCGGGATCGCGATCCGCACCACGTCCAGCGGTAGCTGCACGATTAGGTTGCCCTTCAGGCTGAACATAACCAGGATGGTGAACAGCAGGGCGATCAGCGTGATGGGGCCGATCCGCGGGATGAACTTCGTCTCGTACCATGCTCGCCCTTTCGAGCGGAGCAGGAAGAAGCGGCTGGCGAAACCGGCGATCATCGGGATCCCCAGGTACACGAACACCGTGCGCGCCAGCTCGCCGATACTGATGTGGACGACCGCGGTTCGAGCCCCAGCGCCTGGGGCAGCACCGTGATGAAGATGTAGGCATAGACGCTGTAGAAAAGCACCTGGAAGACGCTGTTGAAAGCGACCAACCCGGCCGCATACTCGGTGTCACCGTGCGCCAACTCGTTCCAGACGATCACCATGGCGATACAGCGGGCCAGACCGATCAAAATCAGGCCGATCATGTACTCCGGCAGGTTGCCGAGGAATGCCACCGCCAGCACGAACATCAGGATCGGGCCGATGATCCAGTTCTGCAGCAGCGAGAGTCCGAGCACCCTGGTGTTGCGGAAGACCTCGGGCAGACGCTCGTACTTCACCTTGGCGAACGGCGGGTACATCATCAGAATCAGCCCGAGCGCGATCGGGATGTTGGTGGTGCCCACCTGGAAGCTGTTGATGAAGTCCTCAACGCCGGGGATCAGGTAGCCGATGGCCACCCCGATCGCCATGGCGAGGAAGATCCACAGCGTCAGAAAGCGGTCCAGTGTCGAAAGACGTTTCGTTTCCTGGGCACGCGGCGCGCCCTGTGCAGCCATCTCTGCCATTTCCTGTCTCCTCCTCTGCTTTGAACTCTCCGGTCAGCCCGCAATCCCGGCCTGCGCCAGCATTGTCTTTACCTCGGACACATCGGGCACGCGGCCGGCGCTCACCAGTTTACCATTGACGACCAGCCCGGGTGTGAAGAGCAAACCGTAGCGCGCGTATTCGGCGCGGTCGCCGCTCAACTCGAAAGTAGCATCGATCCCTAATTCCTCGGCCGCCGCGCGAGCGTTCGCCTCGAGGTTGTGGCAGTTTTCGCAGCCGCCCCCCAGCACCTTGATCTCTGCAGCCATGTCAATTCCTCTCCTCGATGATAATGGTCGGTTCGACGATGATTTCGCTCTTGACCGAGTTGGCCACGAGGCTGTACTTTTGGGCGGCTGCCAAGGCCTTGCGCACCCGCCGCTCGGTGCCGGCGGCATCTCCCTCTGGGTCCGTTCTGACGGTTATGTACGGGCAGAAGCGCAGTTGCGTGAAGATCTCCGTACGGTCCAACTCGATCTTCTTGATCCCCTCGGTGCGGCAGCGATAGTCGACCAGATCGATCTTGAACCGCTCGCAAGCCCACAGGAACATCATCATCACGCAGGTACCGGCCGCGGCCACGAAGGCGTCCTCCGGTGTCAGCACCCCTTCTTGCCCATACGCGTCGGGCGGCGCGGAGAAGATCATCTGCGGCCCGTTACCCATGGTTACGTGTCCCCAATGATCTCCTCGCCAGGCGACGTCGGCGTGGTAGGTGGTGGTCTTAGCCATCCGCCGCCTCCCGGCGCTCGCAGAACGCCTGCCAGGCGATTGCCACCGCCTGCGCATACAGCTGTTCTTCACCCGGCGGGACCTGGTTATACACCCGCACGGTCGCCATCAGCGCCGGGGGCAGTTCGCCGTGTTCCACGCGCAGCCCCTGCCCGTAGGCCATGTCCAGGATCGGCTCCAGCGCCATCAGCTGAACTGTCTGCCCGTTCACCTCGACGGAAGTCACCGGGATGCCCGATCCGCAGGCGCAGCCTGCCGTACTGACCGCCGGCCCGGTCTCTTCCAACTCCAGGATCGCGCCGCTCGTCCTGCTCCAGCGCACGGCCATCAGGCGGTCCACTTCGGCAGCGATCGCGTTTGCGACTGCATCGACCGTGGCTCGCTCCGCCTGCGACAGCGCGCGGCGGCGCGCGGGGGCTGCATCCCCTGTTCTCGCAGTACGTCGGGGACCAGGATGCCGGCAGCCGGCTTGTTGCTGTGCAACTCGGTAGCGCGGCGCCGCACAGCGCACCTCGCATCCGTCCACGGCGATGGTCGGATAGAACTTCGCGAAAGCCCGGTCCCCTTCGCCGCCGGCCAGGAACAGCGGCAGGCAGATGGTGACCGTCTCCGCCGGGCGCAGCTTCTCCAACACCTCGAGCGCGGCCAGGCGAGTGAGCGTCCCTTCCGGCAGCTCCTCTCCCGAGCATGCCACAATGCCCACCTTGCGCTGCGGTAAGCTAGGCATGGTCTTGCTCCTGGTCCCCGAGGGCGTCCATGGCCCCGGAGACTTCTTCCGCCAGCGCTTGGGCGAGCATACGGCCACCCTCGTTCAGCTCGGCGATACCCTGCGGCTTCAAGTCGCGGTGCTTGCGGAAGAAATCCAGCACCGCGTATTCCTTCGCTATCTCGCCGCCCGCAGCGCGCACGTTCACGCTTGCGCACGCAAGCTTGCAGCCGTCTATCGTGATCACAGACGCACCGGCAACGGCCGCCCGGGCGCCTGCATCGCCCAATACCAGGAGAGAAAGCGGGACGATCCCGGTGGTTTCCGGTCGCAGCTCTTCGGTCACGATGTACGCTGCCTCGCGCGTCACGGTTCCGTACGTCTTGCCGATGCCGCTGCAAGGCACGATGCACACTCGCCTGCTCAACGGTTTGCCTCCACCTCTGCCTGCTGCGCCATCACGGCCAGGTATGCACTGGCATCCAGGAGGCCCTCAACCGGAAGGATGGCCGGTCTCAGCTCAACCAGCCATCCGTCCCCATACGGGTCCTGATTGACCAGCTCAGGGGCGTCCGCCAGCGCATCGTTCGTCGCCACGATCTCCCCGCCGAATGGGGCAGGCACCGCCAGATCCACCTTCACCGTCTCTATATTTGCCAGGTCGTCGCCCGGTTCCATGCGCAGTCCCACGGCCGGCAGGGTGACAAAGGCCAGATCACCGCTCGACTGCTGGCGGAAATCTGTTATCCCCGTGCGTGCGACGCCCGTCTCCTGATCCACCGCCACCCAAACGCCCGCCTGCGTGTACAGATAGCCCACCTTCACACGGAAGATGAACTTGTCTACCCGGACTTCGAGACACTCAGCGCTCACACCAATCCTCCTGTAGCCGGCGGCATGCAATCATTCAGAACTTTGCATGTATTGGCTCAAAAAAAGGCTTCAGCACGAGCCGGGACCGCACTTGGGGCAGGGGCAGCCGTCGACAGTTTGGCGTGTCGCACTGCTCTCTCCTGCCAACGGCCGGAGCACGGCGCGGGCGCGCCGGCCGGCGTCGCTATTGGCGATCCCGTAGAAGACGTTCGTGCCTTCCTTTTGATCGACGATGATCCCGGCGTTTCGCAAGACGGCCAACTGCTGCGAAACATACGGCTGGGACTTCTTCAGGACGGCCGATAGGTGGCATACGCACTCGGGATCGCGATTCAGCACCTCCAGGATCTGGAGCCGCACAGGGTGGGCCATGAGCTTCAGCAACCCTGCCTGTTCGCGAAAGTTGTTGGTGCGTATCTTCTGTCCGACCACGTTCATGCTAACCAGCCTACACCTAAGCCAAGACGGTGTGTATGATCTCGCTCATGCCGCGGGCCGAGTCGCGGAAATGGTGAGGGCCGCAGCCGGCTTCGACCTCCTGTCTGGAGATGATGAAGCCGGCTGCGGCCCTCGAGTCGCCCGTTACACGTCCGCTGCCTGAGTAATTCGGGCTGGGGCGGCCGTGCAGACGATTTTCAGCGTAGCGTACTGGCTATCGCTACCTTCTCACTACCGGCAGGAAGGTCGGCGTGGTCAGGTTCAGATCCACGATCACCGGATCGTGATCCGATGCCCGGTAGGGAGTGGGCGAGTACAGGTCCTGCGGCTTGAACTCGGTGTTGTAGTCGATCACCGACGGCTCGTCGGCGTTAGCGTGCCAGATGGTCGTACCGGTCACCTGCCGGCTCAGCCCCGCGGTCGCGAGCGCGTGATCCAGGTAGCCCGCCTGCCCGTCGAACACGTAGGTGTACGGGTTCGCCACGAAGCGCGCGATCTGGTTCACGAGGCCCGCTGCCGTCAGCGCGGTCGTTGGATTTTCCATGCCGTAGCTATTCAGGTCGCCGATGACGAGCACGTCGGGGTCGCTGGCCGCTTGCTTGACCTGTGCCATGAACGTTAGCAGCGCCTGCGCCTGCTGAACCCGCTTGGCGTTCCAGCATCCCTGGCCGTCGCCCTGGTCGGCATTCGGATCGGGCAACACGGTGGGGCAGCTGCTCTTCGACTTGAAGTGATTCACCACAACGCTGAACCTGGCGCCTGTCGCGTTCAGCGTGAAGGTCTGCGCCACAGGGAAGCGGTCGAAGATAGCGTCGTTGCCGCTCAATGAAGCGCCCGCCGGCGTGACCGTGCCGGGCTTGTAGATCAACGCCACCTTGATCTCATCGGGGCCGAAGCCGTTGTTCGGGTCGTCGACGACGGCATACGTCCCGGGTCCCAGCGCATCGTTGAGGCCGTTCACCAGGTCTTGCGCCGCGCTCAGCGGCCCAGAAGTGTCCTTCTCGATCTCCATCAGGCCGAACACGTCAGCGTTGATGGCGCCGAGCTCCGCGATCACTTTGGTCCGCTGGCGAGTGAACTCCGCCACATTGGTTGCACCGCGCGAGGTTGGGAAGCCGCCTCCCGAGCCATCGCCGTTGAAGTAGTTCAATACGTTGGCGCCGGCTACCCTTGCCTTACTCGTAGCCGCAGCAGGGGTGGGCGTGCGCGGGTTCGCCCGGGTGAAGACCGGCGCGACAGTGGGCTGCAGCCGGTAGTCACGGAGGGCGGTGTTGGAGTTGATGGGGCCGAAGTCGAGCACTCCGGCCAGTCCCGTCACGGTATCGCCGGCGCGCAGCGTGTTATCGGCGCCGATGTATGGAATCGGATTTGGGTTCTGGCTGCTCTTGGCGTCATCCAGCACCAGCAGGCGGCGTGCGTTTTCGGCGGCCAGCGCGACTGCTTCGGCGCTGCCCGGGGCGTACAGGTTGGTCGGGGTCTGTAGCCGCCCGCCCGACGAAATGGTTACCTGCCCGTACCGGCCCTGGAAGTAGTTCTGATCCACCGTGAAGTCGCCCGGGATCGTGACGAGCATCCCTTCGTAGCGCTCCATCTCGTTGTTGACCGTTTCTGGCAAGGTTACCTGTACGGGCGCGACGGTGTCGGTCCCGCACTTGCTCAGGACGCTGACGGTGTCGAGCTCCGTCATGCCCTGAAACTCCCGGACGATGCCGGTGACGTGAAGGGCATCCCCTACTGCTACATCGACGGCGGAAAGCGGGTTTGCGGCGGGCACGAAAACGAAGGTGCCGTCCGACGTCGCGACGTTACCGTCCCCCGTTGGGTCCTGCAGGAAGAAGCCGTTCATCCCGGCCGTGCCCTGGAAATCCGCCGTCACGACGCCTTCCACGGTCATGGTCATCCCCACGCTTGGGCTATCGGGCAGGGTGCCCTGAATCGTGTAGATCGGGGTGAAGCTATCGTTGCAGAAGTCGCGCCCCACTGTGAATGAGAAAGCATAGTCCGCCGGCATCGCATCGGGGGGATCGTTGGGATCCTGGTCGGTCACAAGCGTGGATTCGACGGTGACCGTGCAGGACTCTTCAAAGGTGAAGTCGAGTACCGGATTCAGCGTGAACGCCAGAGGTCCGCCGCTGACGGTGGCGGTATGGACACCGCTCGACACACAGTTGATGCCAAACCACGCACCAGAAACGTTTACCGGCTCGCTGAAGGTGATCGTGAGATCGGCGTTGGCCGCGACGTTGGTCGCTGTGTTGGCCGGGACGGTGCTCGTCACGACCGGGGCAAACTCCTCGGAAGTGACGAAGCCGTTGGGCGTGATCGAGAAATCGTCGATCGCAAGGCCGTCATCCGCCCCGGTTACGTTGACATCGTACCAGCGGATCCAGAAACTCGCACCGGCGGGTATAGCCAGCCCGGTCACCGTGGAGTTCAGGGTCGTTCGGTTAGCAGGAGCGTTGCCGTTCACTGCCCCCACGGTGGCGGTGAACTGCGTCGTGAAGTCCAATGCGTCGTGGTTAATCCAGGAATCTGCGCTTCCTGAGTTTAGCGAGGTCGCGACTGTGCTAATTTGGAAGTCCAGGCGATCGAACCGCCCTAGGGCGCCCAGTCGCCACTGCTCGCCGGTGTAGGTAACTGCAAGCGAGGTAATCATGCCGCCGGTATTGTTCGTTAATTGCGCACCAATGTGCGGTAGTAATGTATTGCTAAACAATCCGCCAAAGGCTCGCTCGCTGCTGCCGTCGGCGCCAAAGCTGTACGTATCGCCGGCCATGTCGGAACCGGTGCCGGCTCTGTACACCGTGTTGGCGCTCGTACTGGTTTCGAGGAAATGCCAACCGGTGGGCACCACGGTATTGCTGATACCGGTCGTCGCCAAAATATCGAAGTCTTGGGTGTATGGGACGCCAAACGAAGTCAGGGGAACCGTCCCGTCGGCCAGGGCGGGCACGGCTGTCGCAATGGCAAGCAGCGCGGTCAGCAGCGAAACGAGGAAGACCCACCTCAGGCCACGTCCGAAGGGCAAGTTTTTCATGTAGCTGGCTCCTATCTGTGATCTCGCTAAACGGAGGACTGCCCGGTCACTTTGCGCGGCCAAAACCGGAACCCACTGAAGGAGATGCAGGGACAGTGTTTGCACCGGTCTCGCCCATGCAGTATAGCACTGCCACCGGGCAAATCCCCAAGCGATAGGGGAAGCTCTACGGACCCTGAACTGAGTCCAGGGTGACAACGTCATGCTCCAAGCGCGATGACAGGTAGCTCCTACCCTGGACTCAGCTCAGTAGTCCGTTATCTGGCCCGCGCCGTGTACCATCAGCCGTTCCAGATCGAGCGCATAATCGGCGCTGCCCTGGATCTCCCCTTCCACGCTGTAGTTGCCCGTCTGCGACCAGAAACCCTTGCCCCATGAATCGGTAAACTTCACCGTCGTAAGCGCCTTTGCCCCCTTGTAGCCGTACAGCCAGGGGAACAGCATGCGGACCGGCGAGCCGTAGACGGCCGGGAGCTGTTGGCCGTTCATGTGCGTGGCGAACAGCGCGCCATCCTTACGCAGCTCCTCGAGAGGCAGGGTTTCCCAATAACCATCCGCGCAGCGGAATTCGAGGTGCGTAGCCTTGCTCTTCGGCTGGACGAGTTCGGCTAGCGCGGCGAAGGTGAAACCGCGCCACTCGGCCCGGCTCGACCACCCTTCCACGCATTTCATGCGCGTGCTCTGCTCGTGCGTTGCGAGGTCGCCCAGAACTTGTTCGAGAGTGAGCTTGACCGGTTTCTCGACGAGCCCTTCCACGCTCAACTGCCACGTCCCCAGGTCCGGTAGCAGCGAACGGCCTGTAGTAGCGAACGTAGAAGCCGGGACGTATTGTCGTTGAAGAGGATCTCCGGCACAGGCGCAGACAGGCCCGCAGGAGCGACGGTGGCGCCAGGGACACGAGTTGCTACGGGTGCGGCGGGTGTCGAGGCTGCACCTGCGGCAAACATGCGGCAAGCAAGGCGCCTGCCGATCCGGCGGCGCCGAGGCGAAGGAAGCGGCGGCGGTCCATTTCGTACTCCAGCTCGTTACAGGAAGCCTGGCCTGTGGCAGCCGGCCAGGACTTGCCGGGGACGCAAGCCTATTATACCAAAAGTCACAATTCGGGCGAAACCGCGTCGCACTGCCCGCCTGTGATACACTGGATCCATTCGCGCCCCTAGAGTGAGTCCAGGTGAGAGCTTATTGTCATAGCGCTTGGACCATGATCGTTGTCCCCCCGGACTCCTTTAGTAATCGAGAAAGGTATCCGTATGAAAGACCCACGTCTGGAGAGATTGGCCCGTACACTGGTCGACTATTCGGTGAAGGTGAAGCCGGGGGATTGGGTGGTGATCCGCACACATGTGCTGGCGCTCCCGCTGGCGGCAGAAGTGGTGCGCAACGTGCTGCGCGCCGGTGGCAACCCGAACTGGATGCTTGACTCTGAGTTACTCGACGAAGCGACGCTGGTGGCAGGGACCACAGAGCAGATGGAATGGGTCTCACCGCTGGAACGCGACGTACTCGAGCGGGCGGACGTGTTGATCAATCTCCGTGCTGCCGCTAACGCACGGGCGCTGACCGGCGTGGATCCCGCGAAAATGCGCGCTCGCCAGGCTGCCAGGCGGGATCTCATGCAAACCTATATGCGCCGGTCTGCTGAGGGCAGCCTGCGCTGGACGATCGCGCTCTTCCCGTGTGATGCGTTCGCGCAGGAGGCGGACATGAGCCTGGCGGACTACGAGGACTTTGTCTACAGCGCCTGCTACGCCGACAAGCCGGACCCGGTTGCGGAATGGAAGCGTGTCGAGGCGGAGCAGCAGCGGCTGGTCGATTGGCTGCGGGGGAAGAAACAGGTAGAGGTGCGCGGCCCGAACGCCGAGCTGACCTTATCGATCGACGGGCGCAAATTCATCAACAGCAGCGCAACGCACAACATGCCCTCGGGTGAGATCTTCACCGGTCCGGTCGAGGATTCGGCCAACGGTTGGGTCCGCTTCACCTACCCCGCCATCACGCAGGGACGAGAAGTGGAAGGGGTAAGGCTGGAGTTCCGGGACGGCAAAGTTGTCAACGCAACCGCGGTGAAGAACGAGGAGTTCCTGCTCTCGATGCTGGACACCGACGAAGGCGCGCGGTATCTGGGGGAGTTCGCCGTCGGCACCAATTACGGAATCCAGCGCTTCACGAAGAACATCCTGTTCGACGAGAAGATCGGCGGCAGCCTGCATATGGCAGTGGGCTCCGGATACCCGGAGACGGGCAGCCAGAACAAATCCGCCATTCACTGGGACTTCATCTGCGACATGCGGCAGGATAGCGAGATCGTGGTCGACGGCGAGCTGATGTACCGGAACGGGCAGTTTCAGGTGTAGGGCCGGAGGGCGCGCTCCCGGTCGCGAGGGGAAGCCTGAGAACCTGGTGGTGAATTCGAGCGCCGTCAGGCCGGGCAGACGAACACTCGAAGCCGTCCATCGGCGACATCGGGCGCATGCGGTCCGCGATGGTGTCCTCGATTGGCGCACCATCGTGGGCAAAGCACAGACAGGGTAAACCTGGCTGCCGGTAAACGTTGCCGGCGAGCGACTGTTATGCCAGAACCCAGCCCGCGTCGATCGGTATTTCGGCCGCAGTGATGAAGCTTGCTTCGTCAGAAGCCAGGAACACGACCCCTGCCGCGACTTCTGCGGGATCTGCAATCCGGCCCAACAGCGAACGTTTGCGTATGATCGGACCACGCTCGGGATCATTCCAGCTTGGCAGCGTCATTTCCGTAGCAATGGGGCCAGGATTGATTACATTCACCCGGATCCCTTTGGGCGATAGCTCCAGGGCTGCCGCTTTCGTCAACGCTACCATTGCTGCCTTGGACGCGGAATAGACCGCATTCATGTTGGGTCGCACCGCCACGCCACCGGCGATGTTGATGATATTTCCAGAACCCTGGCCAATCATGTGCGGCGCGACGGCCTTGCTGTAGAGAAATGTGCCCTTGACATTGACATCCATTACTTGATCGTACGTTTCCTCGGTCGTGCTTAGTATCCCGCCGCGTTGGAGAATGCCGGCATTGTTCACCAGGATGTCTATGCGTCCAAAGCGGTTCAGGCACTCCTGTACTGAACGCTCGACATCGGCGGCCACTGCGGCATCGGCCTCCACCGGCACGAATTCCCCGCCGATGGCTGCTATCTCATTGACCGTGTCTTGGAGTCTCTGCATGCTGCGGCCGGTGCCGAGCACGCGGGCCCCTTCACGCACCAGTGCAATGGCGATTGCACGCCCGATCCCTATGCTGACTCCCGTAACGAGGGCGACTTTCCCCTCGAGGCGCCTGCTATTCATTGATCTTTCCCTCCATTTCGTCCGGCTCTATGCCTGCGCCGCATTGCGGCGCAGGCATAGAGCCACGACCGCGCAACTGGTTTGCCGCCCCCGACCATGTGATGTACCTAAGCCTGACCCCTGCGAAGAGCCTGGCCTCCGAGCGCGCCGGTTGGCTGGGCCGCATCCACTGCGATCGCGCCGTTTACCAGCACGTAGTTGACGCCAACCGGGCGTAGAAACGGCTGTTGGAAGGTGGATCTATCAGCGATGGTGTCGGGGTCGAAGACCACCACATCTGCCCAGTTGCCCTTCTCCAGCGTACCGCGCCGCTTCAGCCCGAGGCTGCGAGCAGGAAGGCTCGTTGCCTTGCGCACGGCTTCTTCGAGGGGGAACAACTGCTTCTCTCTCCAGTACCGGCCAAAGAAGCGGACAAGAGATCCGGCATGCCGGGGGTGGGCGGACCGGTCGGGCGGCAGCGGATGGTCAAGAGCCCACCCATCGCTGCTCGGCATTGCCAGCGGGTGGCGATAGATCGCCTGCAAGTTCTCTTCATGGATGTGCTCGGCCGAGCGAAGCAGGTGACCATCAGCTTCGATGAGAAGGTCGCACACGAGATCCAGTGGATCTACTCCCTGTTCCACCGCCATGTCCCATAGACACCGCCCTTCAATTTCCGGCCTGGCGGGGCATGCGATGACAAAACCGACGACGATCCATTCCAGCTTACTCATCCCGCGACCCGATTCTGGCTCGGCCAGCTCTTTTCGAAGCCAGTCACGCGTCTCCTTCGTCTTCAGTCTTTCCAAAGCCTGGCGCCTGTCCATGAAGTTGATGGACGCGGGCATGATATCGAAGGGATTGGCTGCTCCGGAGAAGTTGTAGGGGTAAGCGTCCCATACCAGATCCATTCCGTTCCTGGCGAGCCCGTCCAGCCGCTCGAGAGCCTTGAGTGCGCGGCCGCGCACGGAGCCGGCGATTTTGCCCGGCTTGTTGTCCGATTCCCAACCTGAGGTGCTGGAGCCCAAGTGCGCTACCTGCAGGTGGATCCCCGCTTGCTGCGCAATCTCGACAGCTTCGTCCAGCGCCCGCAGTGTCTGTCCGGGTGTAGGCAGCGAACCGATATGGCAGAAGTACGAACCGCGATAGGGCTGTACTTCCCTGGCGAGCGCAAGCACTTCTTCCATCCCCGCGAAGTGGCCGGGAGCGATGTTGCGACCGGTGGTGAGGCCCCAGGCGCCTTCCTCAAGACCCTGCACGAGCAGGCGCTTCATCTCCGTGAGCTCGTCCTGGTTGGCAGGGCGCGTCTCCGAAAGCCCCATAACAGCGCCTCGCATGGTGCCTTGGCCGACCATCGTGATTACATTGATCCCGATACCCTGTCGTTCAAGGGTATCGAGGTATTCGGCTACCGTGCGATAGCTGAGGTCTGCCTGGGCGGCCTCTTTTGGTCCCAAGACCTTGGCGATATTGTCACGCGTGTAGCTCTCTCGGATCCGATCATTCTGGGGCGCCATCGTCGTTCCGCAATTACTGATCACCTCGGTCGTGATTCCCTGGACCACGGAGCTGGTGGCGCCATGATGCAGGATAATCGTGCGATCGGTGTGGGTATGCGTATCGATGAAGCCGGGGGACACGACCTGTCCCGTCGCGTCAATAGTCCGATCGGCAGCCGCCTCGCTCAGATCACCGATATCTACGATCCGGCCGCCTTCGATACCTACATCCGCAATGAAGCCGGGCGCACCGGTCCCATCGACGACGGTACCGTTCTTGATTAGCACGTCCATGGCATCCTCCTTTGGTGATAGAGCCAGCCGCGATCGGAATTCGATCGGTACTGACTGGAGACTACAAGTTCTTGGTGTATGGATCGAGGTAGTCGCGCAGTGCGTCGCCGACGAGATTCACTGCCAGCGAGGTGAGCAGAATCATGACTCCGGGCAGGGCAGCCATGTACCAGCGATCGAACATGAATACGCGTCCCTCTCCCAACATGTTGCCCCAGGTTGGAGTTGGGGGCTTCACTCCCAGCCCAAGGAAACCGAGGAAAGCTTCGGCAATGATAATGCGACCGAGGTGAACGCTGGTCAGCACAATCAGGCCGTTCATCAAATTCGGCAGGATGTGCCGGATGATGATTCGTGGGCCGCTCGCACCCACAACGCGCGCCGCTTGCACATATTCCAGATGCTTCAGACGCATCGTGTCAGCACGCGCGACGCGTGTGTAGCCTGGCCAGCCGGTGATTGCCAGTACGAAGATCACGTTGAACAAGCTAGAACCAAGCACGGCGATCACTGCGAGTGCCATGAGCACAAATGGGAACGTAAGCATAATGTTCACTGCCGTGGAGATGACTCCGTCAATCCACTTGCCGCCGTAGCCGGCGGCCACGCCAAGCACGAGGCCGATGGCGATCGCGGCGACGGTAGAAACGACGGCTACGAGCAGTGAAAGCCGAGCGCCATAGATGAGGCGGCTGAGGACGTCGCGTCCCACACCATCGGTTCCAAAAATGTGAGCCGAGGTGCCGCCTTCCATCCAAATGGGCGGCTTCATGCGCAGGAGAATGCTGCCATCCGCAGGGTCATAAGGGGCAATCAGCGGCGCCGCGATGGCAACTGTGGTGAGAACAAGCAGGAACAGTGCGCTGAACGAACCCACGCGGAACTTCCACAATGCCTCAATTACCTGCGTTCGCTTCCCTCGAACTCTTCTCCGAATGGGGACTGGGTCTGTGGCCGTGGGGCCGGTCGCAGGCTGCGTCAATTGTGCCATATTGGACCTCACGAGAGGCGGATCCGCGGATCGAGCAGGCCCACAATGAGGTCAGTGAGCAGATTCACCATAGTGATGATCACTGCCAGCGTAATGATTGCGCTCTGCACAACCGGGAAATCCGCATTCAGGATCGAGTTGACGGCAAGTTGTGCTACCCCTGGCCAGGCAAACACCGTCTCTGCCATGATAGCGCCGCCCAGCAGTTGCCCGAACTGCAGGCCTAGAACGGTCACCACGGGAATCATTGTGTTTCGAAGGGCATGCCGTACCAGCACGGTCCGCTCGACCAGCCCCTTAGCGCGAGCCGTGCGCACGTAGTCCATGTTGAGGACGTCCAGCATTCCGGAGCGTACCAGACGCATGGAAACGGGCGCCGTGAAGACGCCGAGGCAGAAGGCCGGCATGATAAGGTGCTCAGCAGTACCGTAGCCGGACGGCGGCAGCCACTTAAGTTGCACACTGAAGACGATCATGAGCATCAGGCCAAGCCAGAAGATGGGCATAGACTGCCCTAGAATCGAGATCACGCTGGCTATGCTGTCGATAATCGAACCGCGCTTGTATGCAGATAGGATGCCCAATGGTATGGAAAGGAGGATTGCGAACCCCATCCCAGCGAGAGCTAACAGGGCTGTAGCCGGCATCGCGTCCAACACATAATCCATCGCTTGGCCGGGCATCCGGTACGACCGCCCGAAGTCCCCTCGCAACGCGTGGACCGCGAAATCGGCATACTGTACGAGCACCGGTCGATCGAACCCCATCTGGTGCCGGAACAGCTCACGCTGTTCCGGCAATGCCTCAGGTCCCAGGATAGCTGCCACCGGGTCGCCGACCATGTAGTTGAGAACGAAAACCAGGATCGTGATACCGAACAGGGTCACGATCATCTGGATGAAGTTGCGAACGAGATAGTTGAACATAGGTCTACCCTACCCGATGCGCGCACCCCGGTTGCCTTGACCCAGAATCTTTGCCGTGTGCCGGCCCCGCGGGGCCGGCACACGGCAACATTTCCGCCAGAACAATTGGTGCATGCGTCCCAGCGGCTTGTCAGTCTACGCCGGCTTGAAGAACTGGTACCGCTCCCACTGGTCTTCAGGTAACGGGTTGAACACTACCCCGTTGTTTACGCCAAAGACCTGGTCCCAATTCCACATGAACACGTAGTAGGCTTCGTCACGGATCTTCTTCTGGAGCTGGCTGTACAGCTTCTGCCGCGCCTCAGATTCCGGAGCATTTCGCGCATCGTCGATCATCTTGTCGATTTCGGGATCGTTAGCGTAGCTGTAGATCCCCTTTGAATGCGTGAAGAACGGATACATCTGCTCCGGATCGAATTGGCCAGACCAGTTCCACATGTACATTGGCCCGCCCTGGCCCTTGATCACAGCGTCAGTCATGGCGTTGTGGGCCATGATCTGGTTGTCAGTTCTGATGCCGACCTTGGCCCAGTCCTGCTGCATGGCCTGGTACACCTGGGTTGCATTGGGTCCGACCTGGGCCGTGGAGATCAGGAAGCGAGCATCGAAGCCGCTCGGATAGTTGGCCTCGGCCAGGAGCTTCTTCGCCTGATCGGGGTCGTATGCGTAGGGGGCAACCGTCGAATCGTACGCAAACGCATTCTGCCACAGTGCCGCCGGGGTGCGTTTGCCGCCGGGTACGAGCGTCTTGATGTAGTCATCGATCGGAAGCGCATGGTTCGCCGCCTGACGAACCCGCTTGTCCTGAAATGGGTTTTTCCCCGTCTTGCCGATCGCATCGAAGACGATGAAGCCGACCACGGGTGAGCCGGCAATCACGATCTTCGCAACCGAGGAGCTCTCGATGGCCTTTCGCTGATCCAGAGGCACGGCCCGGATCACGTCCAATCTCCCGGAGAGCAGTTCCGCGATTTGGGTGGCCTTCTCTGGGATGGCACGGACGATGAAGTTCTTGAAGAAACCTTCCTTAGCCCAGTGCTGGTCCCACTTCTCGAAGGTGATTTGCTGATTGCGCTTCCATTCGACGAACTTGTAGGGCCCCATTCCCATCGGGTTCTCCCCGGCGAAGTCGGCGCCCTTTTCCTGGAAGTATTTAGGCGGCAGCAGGAAGGTCTGCACGCTCCGGATCAGGAACGTAGGATGGGGGGTCTTGAAGCGGAATCGCACCTTGTTAGGTGCAACCACCTCAACGCCTTGCAGTGGTGCATGGTAGGATGCCTGGGGCGACTTCGTCGCCGGATCGATCATGCGTTCATACGTGAACTTGACTGTCTCGGCGTTGAATGGCTCGCCGTTATGGAAGGTGGCACCGTCCACAAGGGTGGCTTCCCACGTGAGTGGATCCACCGGTTTGATGTCGGTCGCCATACGAGGGACGATCTTCATGGATGGCAATTCGCGCCGGACCAGTGTCTCATAGAGCGAGAACGCAATCATGTTCAACTCGCCCAGGGTCGCCATCTGCGGGTTGAGCGTGGGCATGTCGAAGTCGAAGGCAGTCGAGATAGTATCCTTCGTGGACTTCGCCGCTGCTTGAGTAGCAGCCGGTGCGCTGGTGGCACCCGGCTTGGCTGCCGGTGCTTGTGTGGCTGCGGGGGCAGCAGGTGCCGGTTGGCAGCCTGCCACGGCTGCTGCCCCCATCCCGGTGGCAGCAAACGCCGCTGCAATGCGGAAGAACTCGCGGCGTGTCAGTTGGTCCTTCCGGAACATATGGAGGTAGCGATCAAACGCTTCTTGCTCCAGGTCGTGCAGATCCCTGTCAGACATTCCCGCCTCCCGGTCTCCTGTTGGGACACCCCAGTGTCGTTCTGCTGGCAAAAGCGGTTATAGTGAAGTCTTTTCCTGTCGGTACCTCCTCTCGATGCTTGACGTCAGGCGTCCCCGTGCCGCAACGCTTTGCCGGCCAGAGCTCCGGTGGGTGCTCCCCGGTCAACTGTGAGGATGCCATTTACGAAGACGTATTCAATACCGATGGGCCGCTTGTAAGGATCTTCAAAGGTCGCCTGATCCGAAACGGTGTCTGGATCGAAGACGACCACGTCGGCCCAATTGCCTACTCGCAAAGTCCCCCGGTCAATCAGCCCGATGCTTCGCGCCGGTAGCAGAGTCATCTTGTGGATCGCTTCCTCAAGCGTGCAGATCTTCCGACCCCTGACATACTTCGCGAGGAAGCGCACCATAGATCCGGCGTGGCGAGGGTGGGCAACGTAAGGCGGCTCCAATGGATGGTCCAGAGCATGCCCGTCGCTGCTCGGCATTCCCAGCGGATGGCGGAGTGCAGCATCTATGTATTGGTCCTCCATTTCCATTGCCGTGCACAAGATCTGATCGCCGGTGGCAATCACCAGGTCGCAGAGGAATTGGATCGGTTGCTTTTGTTTTCCGGCAGCCTTTACCAGAGTCCAGAGGCGCTCGCCCACAAGCTCTGGTTTGGGTGGACAGCTTACGACGTGCAGAGCCAGGACCCAGTCCAGCTTGCCCACATACCACCCTTCCTCGGGACCGAGAAGCTCACCCTGCAGCCAGGTCCGCGTCTCGGGTAGCGCGAGCTTCTCCACCGCGGCCTCGGTGTCGAGGCTTGCGAAGGAGGGTGAAAGCCAGTTGCGCAGTCGATTGACCGACGAGTAGTTGTAAGGGTAGACATCCCAGTAGAGCTGTACCCCCTGACGCGCCGCTGCCTCCAGTATCTCCATTGCCTCCAGCGTGGATGGGCGCTTGTAGAGGAAGCTGTAACTGGCCGTGCTGGCAACCAGGTGAGCAACTTGCAGAGGCATGTCCGCATCACGCGCGATCCGCACGGCTTCCTCGATGCACCACACCATCTGCCCGGCGTTCGGGAACATGCGCACGTGGGTGAAGTAGCGCCCGCCACGCTTTGCTGCCACCCGGGCCAACTCAATAATCTCCGGTGTGTCTGCGTAAGTTCCTGGCGCAAAAGTGAGTCCGGTGCTCAATCCGAATGCGCCCTCGTCCATGCCTTGCGCCACCAGCGATTTCATGCAGTCAAGCTGGTCGGAGGAGGCCGGACCCAAGGTTTGTGGTCCCATCGCAACGGCTCGCAGCGTACCCTGGCCCACCATCATCACGATGTTCTCGCCGATCCCGTTGTGCTCCAGAGCCGCGAGGAACTCCCCGAGAGTCGACCATTCCAGGTTTGCCTGCAGCGCTTCATCTCCCATCTTGCTGCGCATTCTCTTGCGGACCCGGTCCCGCCCTTCGCTGCCGTCAATCGGAGGCAGGGAGTTGCCGCAGTTGGAGATCACCTCTGTGGTTATCCCCTGGGTCACGGAGCTATAGGCGTGGTTGTGCACCAGCAGTGTTGAGTCAGCATGTGTGTGGATGTCTATGAACCCGGGCGCAACGACTCTCCCGGTGGCATCGATTGTCTGGCCCGCGTCCGCCTCTCCAACCGCGCCCATCCCAACCACGCGTCCGTCGTCAACCAATACGTCACCGATGTAGGCCGGCCGGCCGGTCCCATCGATGATCAGCCCGCCCCTGATTGCGATGTCTACCATAGTTCCTCCTCGCGTTACGGGTAGGTGCCCGCAAGATGCTCCTAGCCCAGATCGCGCAGCCAGTGATGCTCAAACCGGTCGCGCGGTTGCCAGCCAAGCAATCGCTTCGCCTTCTCGTTTGGATAACGCCCGTGCGGCATATCGGCATTCACGTGAATGATCTCGAATGGATGTGGGAAGCCGGGTACGTGCAGTGCCTGGCGTATCGCCGAGCGCGGCATCTTCCCACGAGACGGTAAACGGCACGTCACCCAAAGGCTCACGCGTGGGGGACTCGGGATCCACGAATCGATCGAACAAGAGGGTAGGAACCTCCAGGTCGTGCTCCTCTGCGAAAACACGGCAGATTTCGTTCCCCAGCAGCTTCGTGACACCGTAGAGGTGGTTCCCTACCGCGGCGGCGTGTCATCAACGATGCAGTAATCGTGCCAGAACCCAACCCGTTGGTGCAGGTATTCCTTCTGCAGCGCGGTCAGCAGGGGGCCGGTATGCACGACGCGGCGGATTCCGTGCTGGACCGCCGCCTTCATTACGTTGTAGCAGCCCAAAGCGTTGACGTGGAATGCCCCGGCGAGATCGTGACGTACCACCGTGCAGTTGACGATTGCTTCCATTCCTTGGGCAGCTGCCGCGACCTGATCGGCATTCCTGATATCTACTACCCGGTTCTCATGGGGAGAACCCAGCACCTTCACCCTCGGGTGGTCTGGCCGTTGGGGCGGTACTAGCGCTGCTTCTTCCAGTGAGCGCACGTCCGTGAGGCGCAACAGGTGGTCGGATTCGAGCGCGGTGGCCGCAACGGCGCCGAGCCGAGATGCTGCGCCGAAAATCACGACCCGCCGCGCCGTTCCGCCTGACCGTCCCGTGAACCTACGTGGCTTATGCGGATTGCCTGAGCGCGTGGGCATCAGAGCGCCGGTCAGATCGTGGCGCGGCCTGTACCCGAAGAGGTCGGTGGCGGCCAGGGCGAGCGGGAAACGGGTCCGGCTGCCTGCCCCCAAGATGTGGAAGACCCACCATCCAGTCTTTGGCTCGTCTGCCGGGGGTTCGAACGCCAGGGCCCGCTCGAAGGCCTGAACCACATCGTCGATATGCACCAGGCGCGGGTCTCGCTCCTCGCCGGTTGGGCCGTCAACCACTTCCGCGAGACGCAGGCACAGCACCTTGAGCGGCAGCTCGTACGACAACTCGCGAGCCGTGATCTCCGCCAGGTATGGGGCGAGGTCCTCTACCTCGGTGCTCGGGCATGGGCGCCACATCTCGTTGACGCGATACTCAGGTGGATAACTCTCGAATGGCCGCAGAGACGTGGCCAGGATGAAGCGAGAGGAAGGGGGGGCCGCGTTCAGCAAGTTGTACGTGCCACGCGTCGCGAGGTCCAGAATTTCCAGCGGCGATGCATTGCTCTGTGCGCAGAGTGGCAGGTAGATAACGGCGTCACACCCGGCAGCGGCACGTTCGACCAGCTTCGGATCGAACACGCCACCTGTGTCTCCGCCGGGTATCCCCAGGACCTGGACATCGTGACCACGCGACAGCTCAGCGACGAGGGTATCGCGAGTCTTCGAGTCTGCCCCAGCGATGAGAATGCGCACGAATGGCTCCTTCGCGTTGTCCTGCTACCACACCGGCCACGTGCTACTACTGCCCTGGAATCCAGGCGTAACCTGAGCGCTGTGAGTCCTAAACCACCGGTCCTCCCAGATCCATGTAATACGCAGCAATGGTCTCGTTGCCGAACGGCAGGGGGTAACCGGTTGCCGGATTTATATACAGGTTCAGGCGCTGTCTCAATCCTTCGAGCGCAGCTCCCATCACTCTCGGGAACGGCTCGCCCCAGTGTGCCAGCATCGCCTGGTACACCGCATCTGATATCCGGCTGTGTACCTCTTTGCAGTCACCAAGGAACTTCCGGATTTCTGTGCCCTTCTTGATGTTGTTGTTCGATACGGTGAGCGCCTGATAGTAGTGGCCAAGCACCAACTTCTGGATCGGCAGAAGCATGACTTCGTCAAGCATGCTGCCGTAGAGATTGGGATGATAGAGAATGGGCAGTTCCCCTGCGTCGGCCCCCTGACCCTGAAGTGAATCCCCAGTGAAGAGCCAACCTTCCTCCTCCCAGAAGAACCCGACGCATCCACGCGTGTGACCGGGCATAGGGACGGTACGGAAGGTGATACCTCCGCCCAGGCTGATTACTTCGTTGTCCTTGAGCGGATGCTCTATCTTGTGAGCGCCGGGAGGCCGCGTTCGCGCAGTCTGCAGGGCCGCCTCGATCTTGTCTTCCGGCTGCCCCATCAGGCGCATCCAAGGGCCCTTGTACTTCTCGACGATCCAGCCCGGCCGCTCTACGATTGGCGTGTCTGCCTCATGCATGTACGCCTCGGCGCCGGACATGGCCTTGATTGCAGGGTTGCCGGCTGCGTGATCGCCGTGCCCGTGCGTGTTCAACATTGCCGATACTTCGCGAAGGCTGCGCCCGTATTCCGCAAGGTACGGTTCGAAATCGTCGTGAGGATGCTGGGCCAGTCCGGTATCGATGAGCCCGATGCGCTCGCCATCGAAGAGGTGGACCTTGACGTGATAGTATTCGTCAAAGTCGGCGCCAAGCTGCAAAACTTTAGGATGAAGCCGCACTGTGAGCCACCTTTCCTAAATTACTCTGCGACCCAGCCCCTCTTGACCTTGCGGTCGCATCGAGACTTCGCTAACAACGACGTGTTCTGGTTGCGTGTAGGCGTAGATGACGGCCCGAGCCACATCCTCTGCCGTCAGCGCCTGCGGGATGGCGTCAAAGGTGGGCCGGATCTTCGGGTTATCGTGGGTGAGCGGCGTGTCGACGAGCCCCGGCTCGATGATGGTAACCCGGATGTTATCCCACACAACTTCTTTGCGAAGAGAGTGGGCAAAGCCCAGCAGGCCCCACTTGCTGGCGATATAGGCAGGTTCTCCGACGTACGCATCGCGTCCGGACATCGACGCCATTACGAGAATGTGCCCCGACTTCTGCTGCTTCATATGCGGCACAACGTAACGCATCGCGTACATTGCACCGAGCAAGTTCGTTTCGATCAAATCTTTCCAGATCTGGGGATCGCCCTCGGAGACCATCGCCTGATTTGCGATGGCTGCGTTCGACAGCAGATAATCGATGCGACCCCACCGTTCTAGCGCCACATTGACAAGATTCTCGACCTGCTTCGGATCTCGCACATCTGTCTGAATGGCAACCGCCTCGCCTCCTGCCTCCGCTACCGACGCAACCACGTCCGGCATCGGACCGCGTGACGCAAGAACCATGCGGCTGCCCAGGCGGGCAAACTCCACAGCAGACGCTGCTCCAATGCCAGTTCTGGCTCCAGTGATGATACCGACCGGCCCTCTCTCGTCTGCCATCTGTCTCACTCCTTCTGAATACCCGACGCATCCGGCGTTCGCCGCTCGAGAACACCTCGCATATAGCTTGCCGCCCGATGCACAGCCGGGATCGGATCCATGGCGTAGTCATAGCCGAGTTCCACAGGAAGGTAACCCTCGAAACCGGCAGCATCTACTGCGTCGACAAATGATCCGAAGTCGAAGTTCCCTTCCCCCGGGACGTGGTTTTGCTGCCGCTGACCATCGTTGTCATTCAAGTGGAATTCTCGCAGGAGTTGACCCGCCTTTGACAGAGCGTCCTGTGCGGACTCGCCGGTGAGGTGCAGGTGGCCGGTGTCGAGAACGATCCCAAGGCTCTTGCACCCCAACTCGGAGACCAACTTCAAGGCGTCATCGGTGGTGTTAATCAGTGCGCCGGCAGTCGGATTGACGACCTCTAATCCAAGCAGCATGTCGTTCTGGTCGGCATACGTCGCTACCTGATTCACGCTGTCGGCGAAGCGCGACCATGCGTCTGCGCGGCTCTGTCCGCGGATGCCGAGTGCGGGCACGACCAGCACCATCCCGGCGCCGAGCGCTACGGCATTGTCGATGCAGCGTTGCATATAGTCGATGCTGTCGGTGCGGACGACATCCCTTGGGCTAGAGAGCGAATGAGGATAGCGGTAGAACGCCGGCATCAGGGACGCAACGTTCAGCCCGGAATCCAATACCAACTCACGGAGCGCGGCCAGCTCCTTTGCCGTATAGTCGTTACGATAAACGTGTGGTCGCCCGCACCAGATATCGATGCCCTGGTATCCGGCCGCCGCAATGGCTTTCACGGCATCAACCAGATCGTAATGCACGAACACGGAGGTCGCGCAGCTAAGCCGCATCGGTCTTCTCCATCATCTCGCGCAGCACGTAATCCCGCGCCAGGCGGCGAGCGTCGACAAATATCGTGCTGGAGAGCTGGTGTCTTGTCGCGGCCACTGCGCGCGCAGTGACCGCATCAATGATCAGGCACGTGTCTATGGGCTCGCCAACATGCGACGCCAGATTGTAGAATAGATCCGGCACCAACCGTGCCATCCCCCAGTCACCTGGCCGCATGAAACGATCTCCGCGAATCACATCCGTCAACCGGGCACGCTGAGCAATCGCCTCCAACCATTCGAGTGGGTAGTCGCACAGGAGCCAGCGCTCGTAACCCTCAGGCAACTGGCGGATCACCTTCATCACGTCTGATCGTATCTCCGTCTCCGCAGTCAAGCGTGCCACGAATTCTTCATGCTCCATCGGCGAATTGCTACATTCAATGGCCCGCCTTGAAAACTGTTCTGGGCTGGTTTTGCCCAGGGTCACGTCCTCAGCCGCTCGGTGCAGTTGGGTACGGAGTTCTGGATCCAGCGAGTTCCACGGCTTCCGCACCGTTACCAGCGCAGCCGCTTGTTCCAACGACGGGACGAGAACGCCTCCGAACCAGTAAATGACAGCGTTGATAGTCTTCATCGCACTTATTCCCCCATGACCTGAAGTGCGACGTAGCGGGTTAGCGGAGATACCTGATCGTCGAAGACCATGATCTCTTGCCAGGTGCCCAGCATCAGATCGCCATTCATGATGGGCACGGTCACCGATACCGTCAGGAGCGCCGACCGTACGTGCGCGTGGCCGTTGAAGTCCGCTGCCTTGACGTGATGATGATACTCGTGCGCAACCGGAGCCACCTTCTCCAGCGAATCCTGCAGGTCAGCGATGATCCCCGCCTCATGCTCACCCAGGATGATGCCGCCGGTGGTGTGGCGGTAGTACACGAGCACCTGGCCTTCGCTCACGCCCGTTGACCGGACGAAATCGCGAACTTGCTCGGTGATGTTGATGACAGTGAAGAAGCCTTCTGCGGCAAGAGCGAGTTGCGTGGTCTTAATCATGAATCCTCAAGTCATTTGCCCACGGGCAGCGATATCGAGAACTGCCTCCACTTTGTCGGAGCGAAGCGCGTAGAAGCAGTTGTACAGGTTAATTGTTTCGTTCGCGTCAGCTACCCAGAGTTCTACCTTGTCACCCACCTTTAGTGCCCGCGCCGGTCCTTCCAGGCGCATGCGGGCATGTTCCTGAGACATAGAGTAGACCTCGGCGCCAACGGGTACGCGAACCGGCGGCAATCCGTAGTGAACGCTCATGCCCTTTCTGCCGCAGTCCAACACGGCCAGTTCCGTACCGTCCGGCAATCGCTTGCGGCTGATCACTGACGCCAGGACGGTCAGCGCGCATTCGAACTCTGTAATGCCCGCTTCCCGATAGCGCGTGTCCATCAGAAGATAGCTGCCGGCCTGGATTTCTGTGATTCCTTTGAGGGCCGAAGCATAACGGTATGTGAACGTACCGCCCACGCTCACGATCTGTACGGGCAGGCCCGCTGCTTCAACAAGATCGTCGTGTCCCGGCGAGCAGCTCGTTGGCCGCAGTCGAGAGCCCTGGGCGCTCTGCCGCACTAACCTGGAGCGTACAATGCCCATCGTAGGCTGTCAGTCCGGCGAACCGTAGGCCCGGGGAACTGTGCACCAGCCGGGCCAACTCCAGGGCCGGCTCGTATGGCGGCACCCCGCAGCGTTTGTGCCCGATGTCTACCTCCACCAGCACGCGCACGGTTACGCCCTTTGCTGCGGCTGCCTGCGACAACGCCATCACGTTGTCGGGGTTGTCGGCTGCGACCATGATGTCAGTGTACCCGGCCAGATTCACCAGGCGGCGGATCTTCTGTTCTCCCACAATTTCGTTCGCAATCAGGATATCCTTGATACCGGCCGCAGCGAGCGTTTCCGCCTCGGAGAGTTTGGCGCAGGTCAGTCCCACCGTGTGCGTGCCTTCTAGCTGCCAATGGGCCAGCATCGGAGTGGCCTTGTGCAGCTTCACATGGGGACGCAACTTGACCGGCGAATCGTGGAAGAAACAAGCCATCGTCTCCATGTTTCTCGCCATGACTGCCAGGTCGAGCAGGAGTGCCGGAGTGTCCAGATCCCATTTGTCCTGTCCCACTGCGGCTACAGTATTCATTCAGATCCTCCTGCTGTCTTCCACCCGGTTCTAATACATCGGTAGCAGATCACCATTCTCGACTTCTCGTTCGACCGCCACAATGTGGTCTGCATCAATCACAGAACGCAGGATTGCGCCGACCGATGTGTCTCCCTTGCGCACCACGAGTGCGGCGGACGTGGCGCTGGCACCTACGGTTCGTCGTGTCTCTTCCGATACCGCCTTGTGGACCAACTCGTCACTCTGGAGCGCTTCTACGTCCTCACGCATCCAGACTAAGGCATCCACAAAACCGTTACCAATGTAGTGGGCGAAGCGTGTGAAGGGTACGTGAATGAACTCCACGTCCTGTCCGGCAAACTCAACTTCGGAAATGCGCACATGATCGAGTGAATCCCTATCCACTGCGACGCGCAACCGCCTCTGCGCTTGCAGCGCTGCGAGCCGGTAGCATACTCTGTGTCCCGAGAGCCAGCTTCCAGGCGGCAGCACCAGGGCAATCTCCGCATCTTGATCAACGAGCTGCGAGGCGGACAGTTCTGACATCAGAGCAACGTCGCAGCGCCGGTCCAGCAGCGCCTTCATGCGCGTACAGGAGCCTCGGGTGAAGATCAAGTACGTCTCAACGCCTGCATTGGTGAGGCAGCTCTTGAGTCCCGTCGCCAGCCCCTCAAAGCGCAGAGTCGAGGGCAAGGTGTGGGCCATCACCATTGGGCGCCGCTCCGAAAGCCACCACAGCCGGCCCAGATTCAACTCATCGACAGTCGAACCCATCCGGCCGTGCCGGCCGAGTTTGGCCGCTCCGGCTTCCTCGAGCTCCTGAAGTGCCTGTGATACGGCTCCACTGCTGACCTTGTAGAGCCTGGCAAGCTCCCTGACGCTTGGCAGCCGGTCAGCCTCGCGGCACTGGATCAAGTATCGAGCGAATCGACTTGGAAGATCCCGCTCTCTCAGTTCATCAGTGATCATCTGTTCCTGTCGCGCTTGGCTGATGTCATTGGTACACGTGCTCCAACAATGCACCGATAGCCTGGCGATATTGATCGAGTTTCTCCGAGTGCATCGATGAACGCGCGGGATTTGGTTCGTAACGACGTTCAATGCGAGTAACCGCTTCTGTTCCTGCCGCCAGTGAGCTGTAGATCCCGGTAGCAAAGCCGGCCAACAACGCGGCACCTAAGGTGCCCGGCTCAGCCTGCGGAATAACCTCGATGGGTATTCCCGTCAGGTCCGCCTTAAGCTGCGTCCACCAGGCGGATCGAGATCCGCCTCCGGTAGCACGGATGTAGCCAACGTCGATTCCTTCTGGCTCAAGCATGGATAGCGCATTTACGTGGTCGTAGGCGATGCTCTCCATAAAGGCCTTGACGATGTCACAGCGGGAGGTAGCAAGCGTCAGTCCCAAAAGGGACCCGCGAGCTCGACGGCCGCCTTCCCAGTAGGTCATGGCCCCAGACAGGTAGGGTACCGCGAGGACGTCGCTCGGCGCCCCATCGGTGGCTCGCAGCTGGCAATCCAAATCCTCGATCGAGAGACCGAGCAGATCGCGCGCCCAATTGAGCACGGCAGCGCCGGTGGGGCTTATGACATAGATGCACAATCCCGAGCGGCCCATATGCGGTGTGACCGAGAGCCCTCGCTTCAGCATCTCGCCCGAAAGGCCGCGATCTGAGGGTATGCACAGGTTCTCATACGAACCGGAAACGAGGCACGCTCCCCCCGGTTCCAACACACCGGCTCCCAGGGCAGCGCAGTTCACGTCGTGTCCGCCAACCGCCACCACAAATTCGTGTGGAAAACCCCACTCCTCACGCAATTCCCGCTTTACCGGTCCGATTACCTCGCCCCAGTCGCCGAGACGGGCTATCGTGGCCGGATCAATGTCCCATTGCCGGAGTCGGTCTGGTTCCCAGTCTTGGCGTATAATGTCGTAGACCAGGAATCGGCCGGCGAGGCTCCGATCAGTCACGGGTTGTCCGGTAAGCCGGAACGTGAGAAACTCATGCCAACCCAAGAACCAGCGTGCTCGAGCTGCGATTTCGGGATGGTTCTCCCTCCACCAGTAGATCCGGAAGACAGGATCCATGCGCTCGCGCAGATGTCCGCAGGAGAGGGTCCACGGCTCGGGATGAGGGGCACCTGCCGGAATCTGCTCGAACTCACTGCCGCGAATGTCAGCACCCATGAGGCAGGGCCCGAGTACGGTACCGTCGGCAGCAATGGGGAACACCTCACGTCCGGAGGCGCTGATAGCAAGGGCAGTTGGAGGGTTGGCCTGGACAGCGGTGGACTTTGCGAGACGTCGCATGCAGCTTGCGGCTGCCTGCCACACCTCGTCTGGATCCTGCTGCCACCATCCGGGCTGCGGGTGCTGTGGTGTTAGATCGACGTGTGCGTCTGCGAGGCACGCGCCTCGTTCATCGTACACGACCGCTTTCACGGAGCTCGAACCAACATCGATGCCGATGAGACTCATGCGTGTCCTCCGCCAGGAGCAGTAGGCACGGATTTCAGGGCGAGGGCAATGTTCACGGGTGGTGAACAAAAACGAATATACGGCACCTATTACGATTTGTCAAACCCGATTTTCTGGGGCATGACAGGCCAGGACCAGAGATCGAGGCGCGACTCGACAGCGCTTGACAGTGGTAAACGTGAGTGCTATCGTTTCGACCGTTCACGGCATGTGAACAATTTTTCCCATTTGCCTGTCTAGTACCGGATCTAGCATCAGGGATCAGATTACTGTCCCCATAATGGAGTCTTCTATGCAGAGTGATAATTATGCTGTGACTGACACTTCGCCGGGCTTCCTGCAAACGCTCGGCCGCGAGCGCCTGCAGGAGATGCTGCACACCATGTGCCTGATCCGCCAGTTCGAGGACAAGGCGGAGCAGTTGTATATGCTGGGCAAAGTACACGGTACCATGCACCTGTCCGCCGGAGAAGAAGCGTCTGCGGTTGGCATTGTCAGCGCTCTGCGACCCGACGACTACGTGCTGAGCACGCATCGCGGCCACGGGCACTGCCTGGCGAAGGGCGCCGAGGTGGGCCGCATGATGGCCGAGTTCCTCGCCAAGGAGACGGGCTACTGTCGCGGGCGAGGTGGGTCGATGCACATCGCCAACGTAGACGCAGGCAACCTGGGCGCGAACGGTGTCGTCGCCGGCGGTCTCCCCATTGCGGTGGGAGTCGGGTTGAGCATCAAGCTGCGCCGCAGCGGGCAGGTGTGCGTGGTCTTCTTCGGGGACGGCGCGGCCAACGAAGGCGCGTTCCACGAATCGCTCAACATGGCCTCGATCTGGGACCTGCCGGTGGTCTACGTATGCGAGAACAACCACTACGGCATGTCGATGCCGGTGCACCGGGGGATGCGCGTACAGCGGGTGTCGGACCGGGCGAGCGCCTATGCGATCCCCGGTGTCACGGTCGACGGGCAGGACGTGCTGGCGGTGTACGAGGCGAGCATGGAAGCGGTCGAGCGCGCCCGGAGCGGGGGCGGTCCTACCCTCCTCGAAACGGTCACCTACCGCTACAAGGGCCATTCCAAGAGCGACCAGCAGGCGTATCGCACGCGTGACGAGGTGAAAGAGTGGATGACGCAGCGCGACCCGATACGGCTGTTCCGGGGGCGGCTCGAGGATGCGGGCATCTTCACCGGTACCGAGCTGGACGCGATCGAGGCGCGGGCGGCGGACGAGATTGCTGCCGCCATCGCCTATGCGGAAGGCGCACCTGAGCCTGACCCCGATGCCTTGCTGGAAGGAGTGTACGCGTGATGGCCGAGCGTGAGATCACCTATCTACAGGCGCTGCGCGAGGCCATGCAGCAAGCCATGCGGGCCGACGAGCGCGTGTTTCTGCTGGGCGAAGACATCGGGGTGTACGGGGGCGCCTTCGGCGTGACCCGCGGGATGATCGATGAGTTCGGCCCGGATCGTGTGCTCGACACACCGATCTCGGAAGCGTGCATTGCCGGCGCGTGCATCGGCGCAGCGGTCACCGGGATGCGCCCCATCGGCGAGATCCAGTTCATGGACTTCGTGACCCTCGCCATGGAGCAGCTGGTGCTGCAGGCCGCCAAGGTTCGCTTCATGTTTGGCGGCAAGGCCACCGTGCCCATGGTCCTGCGAATGCCTGCCGGGGCCGGCACGGGCGCGGCGGCGCAGCACTCCGAGAGCCTGGAAAGCTGGTTCGTGCACGTCCCGGGTCTCAAGGTGGTGATGCCCAGCACCCCGTACGATGCGAAGGGGCTCCTCCTGGCCGCGGTGAAGGACGACAATCCGGTCATCTTCGTGGAGCACAAGCTGCTGTACAAGACCAGCGGTCCGGTGCCTGAAGAGATGTACGAGATCCCGCTCGGGTGCAGCGAGGTCAAGCGCGAAGGGCGAGATCTGACGATCGTCGCCACCTCGAGAATGGTTTCGCACTCCCTGGCGGCGGCCGAGCAGCTTGCAGCCGAGGGGATCGAGGCCGAGGTGATCGATCCGCGCACCCTGCGCCCGCTCGACCTGGACCCGATCATCGCGTCCGTGAAGAAGACGGGCCGGCTGCTCGTCACGCACGAGTCGGTCAAGATGGGGGGCTTCGGCGGCGAGGTTTCGGCGGCGATCGCCGAGAGCGAGGCGTTCGATTATCTGGACGCGCCGATCCTGCGCGTGGCGGGGGCCGATTCCCCGATCCCCTACAACCCGGTACTGGAGCGCGCTGCCATCCCGCAGATCGAGGATCTGGTAGCCGCGGGGCGCAAGCTGGCGCGGCGCCAGGTATAGGCCCGAGGCGCGACACGGCGCTGGGCACGAGACAGGGATATCCGGCCCCGGGGGCCGCACATCACAGGGAGCAAACTGCATGGCAACGCCGCTCATCATGCCTAAGTTCGGGATGACACAGCAGGTCGGCACGATCGTCGAGTGGTTGGTGGAGGATGGCGCGAGTGTCGAGAAGGGCGACCTGATCCTGCGCGTGGAGACCGACAAGGTCACGATGGAGGTGGAAGCGCCGGAGGCGGGCATCGTTGCGGGCATTCGCTTCCCCGAAGGCACAGAGGTGCCGGTGACCGAGGTCATCGCCTACCTCCTCGCTCCCGGCGAATCACTTGCGAGCGCGTCCGGCGCCGGCGCAACTCTACCCGGCGTGCCCGCCAGCCCCCTGGCGCGGCGCATCGCGGCAGAGGAGGCGGTGGACCTGGGGCAGCTCTCGGCAGCCGCAGGTGGGCGCAAGCTGTGGAAGGCCGACGTGCAGGCGTACCTCGACGAACCGGTCGAGCAGCCCGCCCCGCAAACCACGGGGCCCGGCGAGCAGGTAGGACCGGTCCGTGCCACTCCGGCAGCACGCCGGGTCGCTCGCCAGCAGGGCATTGCGCTCGAAGCGGTGGTGGGCAGCGGTCCCGCGGGGCGCATCCAGGAAAGCGACGTGTTGGCGTGGATCGAGGCAGGGCGCGGCTCGCGTTGCGCAGCCTTCACCGGCCGCGCCTGCCCCTGGGCCGGTCGTGCCGGCATCACTCCCGTTGCCGGTCGCTGCCGCTCGGGCCGGCTCCGCTCCCGAGGTCGCGCCGGCGGCCGTGCCGCTGCAGGGTATGCGCCGGACCATTGCGCGCCGCATGCTGCACAACTACCAATCGGTGCCCCACATCAACTTCACCCTCGACGCCGACATGACGCGCACGCTCGCCCTGCAGGAGGCGCTTCAGAAATCCCTCGGGCGCCGGGTATCGGTCACGGCCATCCTGGTGAACGCGGTGGCGTGGACGCTGCAGAGGCATCCCGCGCTGAATGTGCACGTGGGAGACGAGCACGTTCAGCCGTTTGCAGATGCGAACATCGGCGTGGCGGTCGCGCTCGAAGAGGGGCTGATCGTGCCGGTGGTACACGCGGCGCAGGGATTGGGCATCGGTGCCATCGCAGCGGCCGTGGACGATCTCGCCGAGCGCGCCCGCGCCGGCCGGCTTGCCCCGGATGACGTGAGCGGCGGCACCTTCACCATCTCGAATCTCGGCATGTTCGGGGTGGATCATTTTACGGCGATCATCAACGCGCCCGAGGCGGCGATCCTGGCCGTTGGGCGCATCGCCGGCCGTTTCGTCCCGGATGACGCCGGCCTACCGGTCGCGCGCCCCATGATGACGCTCACGCTCGCGGTCGATCACCGCGCAGTGGACGGCGCGCAAGCTGCCCGCTTCCTCGCGGATCTGAAGCGGGCGCTCGAGGAGCCATACCTGCTGCTCGCATGATGGGAGGTGCAGTATGCCCGCGACTCCGGAGATCCTGGTTCGCATCCTGCTCGCCATCATCGCCGGCGGCATCATCGGGGCTGAACGCGAATATCGAGATAAGGTCGCCGGATTCCGGACGATCATCTTCTATCTCTTCTGGGCGCCTGCCTTTTTACCCTCCTGTCAGTGCGATTGGGTGGACTCGACGATCCGGTCCGTATCGCTGCGAACGTGGTGACTGGGAGTCGGCTTTCTGGGGGCAGGAGCCATCCTGCGCAACAATCAGGGCCGAGCTACGGGAATCACCACGGCGGCCACTATCTGGCTGCGCCGCTGCCCTCGGTATGGGGTTTGGCGGCGGCGACTACCTGGTCGCCGGCGCAGGAACGGCCGCTATCGCCGCTGTGCTCTGGCTCTTCCCTCCGATCGAAGATCTGCATCGATCGCCGGCAGCACACCCGAGACTACCATATCCAGTGTTCTGCGGATCCGGCCGGATGGGCCGGAGTAGAGGATGCCTTCACGCAGGCAGGTCTGCAGAAACGCGTCGTAAGTCGTGTAAAGAGCGGCGACACCATCACATGGAAGATCGTTGCGTGGGGTTCCCTTCCCGTCACGAGCAGCTTGTGCGTGCCTTATCGGCGAACGCCGAGGTGAAAGAACTGCACGATTGAGTGACCGGTGTGCCGGCGCCCGCCAATTTTGTTTCGTTTGACAGCCCATATCGGAGGTGCTAGAGTGACGTGATCAGGGTGATGTTGCCCTGTCCTGGTGCGGCGGCCCAGCGGTCCCCGGCCGGCGCGTCGCACCTGGGGGAGCAGAGGAGGATTTCGTTGATGTCGTCCACCTTCCCCTTACAGCGCGTGCGGACGCGCCTGGCAGAATTTCCGGAAGCGGTGGCTATCACCACTTTCCTCGTCATGTTTCTCGCGTTTGCCCTCGTAGCGCGTCACTTCGTCACTCCCGTAGCTCTCTCGAATACCCTCACCTTTGGCAGCGTGCTCGGCATCGTTGTCGTCGGCGTAGCCGTGCTGATGATCGCCGGCGAGTTTGACCTGTCAGTCGGGTCCAACTTCGCCGTCGCCAGCTATGTCTTCGCTCTCACAATGAACGGCGGCACCCCGCCCCTCGTGGCCATGATCCTTGCCCTCATCACCAGCACGGCGCTGGGGGCGCTCAACGGGGTCATCGTCATTCGCTCTGGCATCCCTTCCTTTATCGCCACCCTGGGAACGATGTTGGCTTTCCGCGGCATTGCGCGCGTAATCGGTCACGGCGACTTTGCCCGCTACACCGGCCCACGCCCTGCACTATTTGACGTGCTGAATGGACCTGTTGGCTCGCTCAATCAGATGTTCGAGCCGGCGGGCAACTTCCGCTTCGCCATCCTCTGGTTCATTCTGATCGTGGCAATTGTCAGTGTCGTGATGATGCGCACCCGGTTCGGCAACTGGGTCTTCGCCACCGGCGGAAACGCGGGCGCTGCGATGGCGCAGGGCGTGCCGGTTCGCCGTGTCAAGCTGGCGGCATTTGCGCTGACCGGTTTGCTCGCCGGTCTTGCGAGCGTCATGCAGTTCTCCTATCGAACGAGCGTCGATCCGCTTCGGGGCGAGGGATGGGAGATGTTGGCGGTCGCCGCCTGTGTCATCGGTGGCGTCCGCCTTACGGGCGGTTTCGGAACCATCTTGGGCGCCGCAATCGGATGTCTGCTGCTGCAGATGCTCGATCAGGGACTGGTGCTGATGGGGTTGTCGGTCCAGATTTTCCGCGCGGTTGCCGGCGCGATCCTGATCTTCTCGGTGATTCTAAACACCATACTCAGCCCGCCAGACTAGCCGGTCTGTGCCGGCCCTCTCCCTGGGCAGCTGCGGAAAGGAGGTAGCTGACCTGCCAACTGCCGTTTGGGGGAGCCGGGCTCCGCTTTTCCTTCTTGTGTCAACCAACCATCCGTCGACAATGAAGTTCAGATCCTGGAGGGGGACATGGCCAAGAAACTGATTGCCCTGGCAGTGTTGTTCGGCATTCTGGCCCTGCTCGTGGCCAGCTGCGCGTCGCCAACGCCGCAGATCGTGGAGAAGCCCGTAATACAGACGCAAATCGTCGAGAAACAGGTCGTCCAGACGCAAGTCGTGGAGAAGCAGGTTATCCAGACACAGGTTGTCGAGAAGCCTGTCATCCAAACGCAAGTTGTGGAAAAGGTTGTTGAGAAGCAGGTGCAGGGCGTCGGTCCTAACACCGTTCTCAACGTTATCATGGTCCAGCATGCCCTGTGCGCCTGGGACTCCTTCTGGTGCACGGTGGAGGCCGGAATCCGGCAGGGCGCCGCGGACGCGAAAGTCAACGTTCAGATGCTGGGGCCGGACAAGTTTGATCTGGAGAAGACCGCGCAGTTGATCGACCAGGCGGTGGCGGCCAAGCCGGACGGCATCGGGCGTGACGGTGACCGACGCCGACGCTGTTCAAGGAGCCGATCGAGAGCGCCATCAAGGCCGGCATCCCGGTGATCGCCTACAACGCCGGCAACGGGCCGGTCGTGGACAAGATCCCGTACCTGACCTACCTGGGGCAGGACGAGTACCAGGGTGGCTACCAGGCCGGGCAGCGGCTGGCAGCGCTGGGCGGCAAGAAGGGCGTGTGCATCAACCAGCAGGTAGGGCACGCCGGGCTGGACAAGCGCTGCAAGGGCTTTGTGGATGCGCTGAAGGAGAAGAATCTGACGGCCGAGGTGCTGGGCATCACGGACGATCCGGCCCGTTCGCAGACCACCATCTCCGACTACTACACCGCGCATCCGGACGTCGACATCTTCCTGACGCTGGGGCCTAACGGCGCCAACCCGTTCTACGCCTTCCTGCAGCCGGCGAACCTGAAGAAGGGCGCCTTCTGGCACGGCACCTTTGATCTGAGGCCGGAGATCATCGCCAAGATCAAGGACGGCACCACGCAGTTCGGCATCGACCAGCAGCCCTTCCTGCAGGGCTACGGCGCCGTCCAGGCGCTCACCATGGTGAAGCGCTACGGGATCTCGCCGGCTCTGCCGGTTACCAGCACCGGCCCGGGATTCGTGGACGCCAAGAACGTCGACTTCAAGCCCGACGCCGCCCGACCCGTCAAGATCATGATGGTGCAGCACGCTCTGTGCGCCTGGGACTCCTTCTGGTGTATCGTCGAGAAGGGCATCGCCGCAGGCAGCTACCGAGATGGGCGTGAGCGCCACCGTCTTGGGGCCGGACAAGTTTGATCTGGAGAAGGTCGCGCAGTTGATCGACCAGGCGGTGGCGGCCAAGCCGGACGGCATTGGGCGTGACGGTGACCGACGCCGACGCTGTTCAAGGAGCCGATCGAGCGCGCCATCAAGGCCGGCATCCCGGTGATCGCCTACAACGCCGGCAACGGGCCGGTGGTGGACAAGATCCCGTACCTGACCTATCTGGGGCAGGACGAGTACCAGGGTGGCTACCAGGCCGGGCAGCGGCTGGCAGCGCTGGGCGGCAAGAAGGGCGTGTGCATCAACCAGCAGGTAGGGCACGCCGGCCTGGACAAGCGCTGCAAGGGCTTTGTGGATGCGCTGAAGGAGAAGAATCTGACGGCCGAGGTGCTGGGCATCACGGACGATCCGGCGCGTTCGCAGACCACCATCTCGGACTACTACACCTCGCATCCGGACGTGGACATCTTCCTGACGCTGGGGCCTAACGGCGCCAACCCGTTCTACGCCTTCCTGCAGACGGCGAACCTGAAGAAGGGCGCCTTCTGGCACGGCACCTTTGATCTGGGGCCGGAGATCATCGCCAAGATCAAGGACGGCACCACGCAGTTCGGCATCGACCAGCAACCCTTCCTGCAGGGCTACGGCACCGTCCAGGCGCTGGTCCTGAAGGTTGCGGCAGGGCCTCTCCCCGGCCATGCCGGTCACGGCGACCGGTCCTGGCTTTCGTGGATGCCAAGAACGTCGCATTCGTCGAGCAGTTGGCCGGCAAGTACCGCTAGCCGGCCCCGGTTGCACGCGGCAGCCACGCCATGGCGTGGCTGCCGCGATAGGCACGGATCGTGACGGGTGCGGGAGCGGAGCCATTCTCTTCTCCCGCACCCTGCCAACCGGCGGAGGAGGTAGCATTCTGTGAGCAGCGTTGTTGCCCGCCGGGCGCCGCGGCGCCTTACTCTCTCTGACTCACCGCTGGTGGGACCGGCAATCACCCTGGTCCTGGTGTTTGTGCTGCTGACTCTCGCAACGCCGCGCTTCCTCACCGTTCGCTCCATCTCCGGCATTCTCAGCGCTGCGACGATCACCGGCATCGTGTCTATTGGCGTCACCATGCTCATGATTGCCGGGGAGTTTGATCTGTCTGTCGGCGCTCTGATGGCGGTTGGCGCGTTCGTCTTTGGCGTGTTCACCGTCGACGGCGGGAACCCCTTCCTGGCGCTGCTTTTGAGCATCGGAGTTCCTGCTCTCCTGGGCGCAGTCAACGGTCTGATCAAGATCTGGACGGGCGTTCCATCATTCATTGTCACGCTGGGCACCATGTTTATCTATCGCGGATTGCTTTGGGTCTATTCGGGCGGCCGCATGTTTCAGACCATCGAGGATGCGCCGGTCTACCAGCTCTTCAATCTCAGGCTGCCCGGTGCGATCAACGAGGCTTCCGGGGCAGATTTTCGGGTTTCGCTGCTCTGGCTCCTGGCGGTGGTGCTCGTCTTTCAGCTCGTTTTGGTGCGCTCCCGGTTCGGCAACCACGTCTTCGCCACGGGCGGCAACCCCGGGGCGGCGGGGGCCCAAGGCGTGCAAACCCGGCGCACGAAGCTCGTGTGCTTCATATTGTCGGGCACCCTTGCCGGGCTGGCTGGCGTCATGCTTTTCAGCCAGTTCCGGACGGCCTACGTTGCCACCGGAACCGGTGAGGAGTTGAACGCCATCGCCGCTGCCGTCGTGGGCGGGACACTGCTCACCGGCGGGGCGGGCAGCATCGCCGGTTCCGTGATTGGCGCTCTCCTCATCAGCACCCTGCGCACGGGGGTAGTCATCCTGAACTTGCCGTTTATCGCTGCCGACAACTTCGAGGCCGTGGTCGGGGTGACCATCGTCGGCGCTGCGATTATCAATAACTGGTTACGCAATCGCTCCGGCTGACCGCCTCTGGGCGGCCATAGGAAGAGAGTCTTGCTATGAACAGCGATACCATCACACCGATTGTCCACATGGAAGGGATTGTCAAGCGCTTCGGCACCGTCACCGCCCTCGACGGCGTGGACTTCACGGTCGCCCAGCGCGAGGTGATGGCTCTGCTCGGCGATAACGGAGCCGGCAAGTCAACCCTGATCAAGATCCTGACCGGAATCTATGCCCCCACCGAAGGGCAGATCCATTTCGAGGGTCGATCCGTCAAGATCGGCTCCCCGTCTGCGGCACGCAGCCTGGGGATCGAGACGGTGTACCAGGATCTGGCGCTGGTCAACCTGATGAGCATCTCGCGCAATTTCTTTCTCGGCCGGGAGCTGCACGTGCCGGGTCGGCCCGGTGCGCCTTCTCGACTCCCATGAGATGAACAGCCGGACCAAAAGCTCGCTGCACGACATCGGCATTGAGGTACGCTCTCCCGCCGAGAAGGTAGGTAAGCTGTCAGGCGGTGAGCGCCAATCGATAGCGATTGGCCGCGCCCTGTACTTTGGCGCCAGGCTGCTGATTCTTGACGAGCCAACGTCTGCCCTGTCGGTGGCGGAGACGCGCAAGGTGCTGAACTACATTCTGAACGCCAAGGAGCGCGGCCTTTCGGTGATCTTCATCACGCACAACATTCACCACGTCTACCAGGTCGCGGACCGCTTCACGATCATCCGGCACGGGCGGCAGGTGGGTACCTATAATAAAGGAGAGGTCACCCAAGAGGACATCTCCGAGTTGATCACCGGCACGCGCGAGCGGTAGCTGCGCGGGAGCGATAGCCGAGCGGTAGCTGCGCGACCGGTTCGACGCCTCCCCTGCCCGCGAAACGAAGGACCAATTTGAGAACACAACTCCCGATCGGCGTCTGCACGTGGACGTACGGCGACCTGCCGCTGCCCGAGATCGCAGCCAGGCTCGCCGCACTCGGATTTGAAGGGGTGGAGCTCGCAGGCGACCTCGAGGCTTACCGGCCGTCCGAGGTGTTGTCGGCCCTGCGCCAGCACGGGCTGGCGCTCTTCTCCCTCACACCTGCCAACGTCGACCTGGCGCACCCGGATGCGAGCGTGCGACAGGCGGCGCTGGACTACTACCTGCGGTTGCTCGATTTTGCCGCCGCGCTCGGAGAGCCCCTCGTCGCCGTTCACGGCTACGTTGGGCGAGTGCGCGCGCTCAGCAGCATGGCCGGTGAGCGGTCACTGTTGGTCGACGCGGTGCACCGGCTCGGTGCGGAGGCGGCTGCGCGACGGCTGCGGCTCGTGGTCGAGGTGCTGAACCGTTACGAGAGCCACCTTGTGAACAACGCCGCCGAAGCCCTGGATTTCCTCGCGCAGGTCGACCAGCCCAACGTGGGGATCTTGCTCGACGCCTACCACATGAACATCGAGGAAAGGGATCCTGCGGGGGCTCTGCGCCTGGCCGGCGACCGGCTGTGGCTGTATCACGTGGCGGACTCCAACCGGCAGGGCATCGGCGGCGGCCACACCGATTTCGACGCCCAGATGGCAGCCCTGGGCGCCCTGTGTTACGCCGGTCCCATCATTCTGGAGCCCACCGCTCCCGGGCCCGACCCCTTCAGGGCGATCAAGGACGAAGGTTCGCGGGAACACCTGGAGCGCTATCTACGAGAATCGCGCGCATGGCTGCGCGGTACGAGCGACACGGGAGGCCGTGCATGAACTCGCGTGAACGCGTGCTGCTGGCGCTGGATCATCGCCAGCCCGACCGGGTACCGCTCGATTTGGGCGGCACCGGGCTCAGCACGATGCACCACCTGGCCTATGCCAATCTGCGCAACCACCTGGCCCTGCCTCCCGTGACTCCGCGAATTGGCTTTCTCAACGAACAGCTTGCGCTGATCGACGCCGATCTGGCGGAGCGTTTCCAGACCGACGTGCGGCTGGTGCTGCCGGGTCGTGCGGCGGGCTTCGCCCCGGTCTTCGAGGAGCAGGGAGATTACGAGGCGTACAACGACGAGTGGGGCATCGGCTGGCGCAAGCCGGTCAGCCGCGGGTTGTATTACGACATGTACCGCCACCCTCTCGCCGGCCTGTCACTCGAGGAGATGCTGGCCTACCGGTTTCCTGACCCTGTGGACGACGGGCGTTTCGCCGGTTTGCGTGAGCAGGCCGAGGCAGCCGCTGCCGAAGGAAAGGCAGTCGCCCTTGCCGGACCCTGCGCGGGCGTGGCCGAGGTGTACGCCTGGATGCGCGGGTACGAGGAGTTCTACTGCGACCTGGCGCTCCAGCGCGATTACGTCCGCGCGATGGTCGACCGGCTGGTCGAATACAAGTGCGCCTTCTGGAAGCGGGCCCTGGCGGAGCTTGGGGACCTGGTGGACGTCGTGATCGAGGCGGATGACATTGCCGGCCAGAACGGCCCGCTCATGTCGCTGCGCACCTATCGCTCGACGATCAAGCCCGGCCACCGGCAGCTTTTCTCGTTCATCAAGCAGCAGGCGCCGGTAAAGATCTTCTACCACTGTTGTGGCGCGGTCCGGTCGCTGCTCCCAGACCTGATTGACGCCGGGATTGACATACTCAACCCGGTGCAGATGAGCGCCGCCGGCATGAACCTCGAATTCCTGAAGCGCGATTTCGGACGTGACCTCACCTTCTGGGGCGGCGGCGTCGATACGCAGCGCGTCCTGGGGGAAGCCACGCCGCAAGAGATCCGGGAGCACGTGCGCCGGAACATGGCGATCCTCGCCGGCGGAGGCGGTTTCGTCTTCGCCGCGGTCCACGACATTCAGGCCAACGTGCCACCCGAGAACATCGTTGCCATGTGGGAAGCGTGGCGTGACTTCAGCGTCTACTCGTAAGGGCCGGCGTTTTCGCCCGGGGCAACGGATCAGGCATTTCCACTACACCTCCTGCAAATCTCCATCATCTCTCCATACACATCCGGGATAATGCGACCGTAACGATGGTCAGCGCCGCTCGGCGTCCAGAAGCAGTACGCCGGGAGGCTCAATTCGGGAGGTGTCGCATGGATCAGAGGCGATGGATAATTCCGTTGGTGGTGGGGCTGGCAATCCTCGGGTTGCTGGTGGTGATTCCCTCCATGCAACAGCAGGCGTGGATGGATGGCTACCTGACAGGTACCCTGGCGGCGGGCAAGGTGGATGGCGGTAGCGCCAACCCTATGCTGCCGTACGCTTACGGCGGCATGCCATACATGTACGGCAGAGGTGGCTTCGGCGGGCCGCACTTCGGCGGCTTCGGTATCCTGGGGTTCATTCTGGTGGCGTTCCTGTTCTTTGGCGTCCTACGCTTCGTCGTGTTTGGGCGAATGATGCACGGCCCTTGGGGCCGGGGCCGGTGGGACGGGCCGCGCCACCATCACGGACACGGCTGGCCGCCGGATGCCGGAGGGCGTGACGGACCCCCGCGCCGAGAGGGTGGCGAAGGCGGCGGCGTCGCCTGAGCCCTTCCGCCGCCGGTAGGATGGCCGGCGGTTCCGGATTCAAGTACGACGCCGGCTCCTTTCCCGGCTGTTTGGGGAAGGAGCCGGAGCTGTTGAGGGTGAGGCTATTGGGTGCAATTCGTGCTCGCGGCACCTATTCATCTTGGGGTGGTGCAGCGCGGATGGGGCTTTGTGGTAGGACGCACGTCCTTCGACAGGCTCAGGATGGAGCCGATAATAGTGAGCACCAATGTAAAGGGTCCCGTTCAGGGGGTGCATCGCACGTTGGGGGCAATATGTAGGATAACATGCCGATGTTGTCCTGTGTGGGGTTAGAAAGCGCCATGGGGCAACAAGCAAGCCCGCTCTGCCCCGAACACGGACAACATCGGCATGTTATCCTACATATTGCCCCCATCGTCGGATACGTCCCCGTTCAGGGGCATCGGTAGGGATCGGCGCTCAGATGGTCGGTTCGACAACGCTTCTTATGCGCAGTTGTTAACCCCTAACAACTCCATACTGAGCCTGTCGAAGTACGCCCGTTGGCCCGGATACCTGCTTCTGGGATGGAATGCATCAAGACGCGTAATCCAGCATCCCCAGCAGGTGCAGAAGCAGCCACGCTCCGTCCCTGTTTCCGCAACGTGAAGGTTACCCCTCACACAAGCCGGCGGTTGAATTCTGCTGCCGGGCATGATACAAACGTCTGGACGAGACGCAATGAACAAGACAGTGCTGGTGGTGGACGACGAGCCGAAGATCGTGAAGCTTGCGCAGGATTACCTGGAGCGGGCCGGCTTCCGCGTCATAGCCGCCGGCGACGGCTCGACGGCCGTGTCGCTGTTCCGCCACGAGCGGCCGGACCTCGTGGTGCTCGACCTGAATCTACCCGGTGCGCCGGCGGGGCTGCGGGAAGCCGGCCTGACCGACGGCCTGGACGTGTGCCGGGCGCTGCGACGCGTTTCCGATGTCCCCATCATCATGCTGACGGCGCGCGCCGACGAAGCCGACCGGTTGGTCGGGCTGGAACTCGGCGCCGACGACTACGTTGTCAAACCGTTCTCGCCCCGCGAGCTGGTGGCCCGCGTCCGCGGGTTCTGCGCCGCGCCCAGGGGGACGTACATCGCCCCGGGCTCATCCGGGCCGGGGATATCGAGATCGACCTTGAGGGTCACCGCGTCACCCGCGGCGGCGAATCGCTGCACCTGACTCGCAGCGAATTCAACCTGCTGGCGGTGCTGGCGCAGCATCCGGGGCAGACGTTTACGCGCGAGCAGCTGGTGGATCGCATGCATGGGCTCGTCTACGAGGGTTTCGATCGCAGCGTCGACTCGCACATCAAGAATCTGCGTCGAAAGATCGAGCCCGACCCACTCGATCCAAGATATGTGCTGACGGTGTATGGAATCGGCTATAAGTTCGTCGAAGAGGGATGAGGCCATCACGGTACAAGGAAGCGCCATTGTGCCCGAACGGGACGAGAATCCTTCACTATCGCTGGAGGCCCGGCTGGCCGCCACATTGCAGGCGGCCGGATGTGACGGTTGCTTGCATGTGGTGGACATCGATAGCGGAGCAGCGGCCGGATTGCAGCCTCATCAGCTCGTCGTCGCGGCCTCGGTGTTCAAAGTGGCCGTAGCACTAGAGCTGTACCGCCAGGCGGCGGTTGAGGGTCTTGTGCTCACCGAACAGATCCGTTTGGATGCTGAGAGCCGGACGGCTGGACCTACCGGGCTGTCCAACAGCGCAAGATCCGGCCACGCTTTCACTCCGCGATCTGGCCTCGCTGATGCTATCGATCAGCGACAATGCGGCCACCGATGCCATCATTGCCCGGGTGGGCCTGGATCGGATCAACGCCACTCTCCAGGCGCTCGGGTTGCGCCACACCGTATTGGTAAGCGATCTGCGCGGCCTGCTTGCTTCGATCGCCGCAGATGCCGGTGTACCGAGTCTGGATGCGCTGGGGTCTCTGACGGAAGTCGAACGCGACGAGCGGCTGGCCCGCTGCCGCGCCCTGCAACCCGAACACGCCACCAGGACGACGCCCTATGACATGACCTGCCTGCTGCGGAGCATCTGGCGTGATGAGGCAGCTCCGGCGGCGGCCTGTGCCGAAGTGCGGCGGCTGATGCAGCTTCAAGCGAGCTACCGGATTGCTGTAGGCTTCCCGGGCGATGTCACCGTGCAGGCGAAAAGCGGGAGCCTGTTGGGCCAGATTCGCAACGAGATCGGCGTAGTCATCTATCCCGATGGCCGACGCTACGCCGTCGCCGTGTTCACCCGCTCTCATAAACGGGCCGCGCGCCAACCGGCCATTGACCGGGCAATCGGCACTGTCGCCGCCCTTGCCATCGGGCAGCTGCGCTGCACCTGAGTGCGAGTCTCTTAGCAACGAAACGCATGAAGAATCTTCGTCGCAAGCAGGAAGCCAATCCGCTGGAGCCCGTCTACGTGCGTACGGTCGAAAAGGGCGTGGGCTACAAGTTCAACGAAGGGGTGTGAGGATGCCACAGCGCTACGGACCGCCCGGCTCCCGGCGCCCCACCGATCAGGAGGAGGACGGCCGGTCCTCGTGGTGGACCGACGGCAGGCGCCCTCCGTGGGCCGGGCGGATGCAGGGCGCACGGTGGCGTGGCGACATGGGGCCGTGGACCTGGCAGCGGCGCCGGCGCCTCTTTTGGCGTTTCGCCCTGATCTTCGGGCTCATCATGCTCTTGATCGCCGGGAGCATGGGCGTCATGGCGCTGCTGCTCACCCAGCTGGCCGGCGGCGGCAGGCCGGTAGCCCTGCTCACCTGGTTGGGTGGCCTGTTCATGCTGCTCGTTCTGCCGGTGTTGGCAGTGCGTATCGGCCGGCATGCCGCCCGCCGTATCACTACCCCTCTTTCGAACGTGATGCAGGCGGCCGAAGCTGTGGCCGCGGGCGATCTCACCACGCGCGTGCCGGCCGGCGAAAGCGGCGAATTCGGGCGCCTGGTCGAGTCCTTCAACAACATGGTGGCCGAGCTGCAGCGCTCGGATGCGCAACGCCGCAATCTGACCGCGGACGTGGCGCACGAGCTGCGCACGCCGCTGCACATCATTCAGGGCAACCTGGAAGGTGTGCTGGACGGCGTCTATCCGGCCAGCCCGGAGCATATCCAGGCGACGCTGGACGAAACGCGCGCCCTGGCGCGGTCTGGTGGACGACTTGCGGACGCTATCGCTGGCGGAGGCGGGCCAACTGGCCCTGTCGCGCGAGCAAGTGGATATCCCTGAGCTGCTGGCCGATGCCCAGACCAGCTTCAGCGGCCAGGCCGAAGCCGCCGGGCTCGAGCTTACCGTCGAAGTGGCCGGAGAACCGGCTGAGCTTCAGGTGTCGGGAGACCGTGGCCGGCTGGACCAGGTGCTCAGCAATCTGCTGGGGAATGCAGTGCGCCATACCGGCCCGGGCGGCCGGATCGTGATGCGTGCCGGGCCTTTGCCTGGGGACGGCGTTTCCATTCAGGTGTCCGACAGCGGAGCCGGAATCACGCCCGAGGAGTTGCCGTTCATCTTCGACCGGTTCTGGCGCGGCGATCGCGCTCGCACTCACGGCAAAGGAGCGGGCAGCGGGCTGGGCCTGGCCATCGCCCGGCAACTGGTGCACGCGCACGGCGGGCGCATCACCGCGACCAGCCGATTGGGCGAGGGTACGACTTTTACCATCGAGCTTCCGCGAACCTCATCCTAGGCTCGCGTGGGCGCGGTCGTAGGCGTCCACGATCTCGTCCAACGCGCGCTGAACGTCCTCAAGCAGCGGCTCCACTCGATGGCCGTCCATGAGCCTGCGCGCCTCGGAGCGTGCACGATCCTGCGCCGTCTGCGGCGGCAGCGCCCCGCCCACCAGCCCCTGGCGCACTGCGAACTCCGGCCGCCACACCTCGCGGCCGCGCAGATGCCGGAGGGTGTGCTGGTGCCCCAGGATATCGCCCCCGTTCACCTGACCGGCGATCACCTCGAAAGCCAGATGGTCATCACCGGTCGCCACGCCCTCGAGCACGCGGCGTATCGCCCCGAAGCGCTCGTGATCCATCAACAACGTTTCGTAAGAGGTGAGTGTGACGTTCGCCAGGGCGCCCATCCCACCGAGCAGGCTAGGGCGTGCCCCGGCGATGAGCAGCGTATTGATCGCCTTCTCATCCGCTGCCTGGTGATCGAGGCGAGCCGAGCTGGTGTGACCGTGGGCGCACGAGGGGATGCCCAGGTGCTGCGCGAGCTCGATCACCGTCCGGCGCATCAGGCCTGTCTCCGGGCCGCCGGTTGTGGAGCTGAGGGTGCGCATATCGGCTACGCTGGGGGTGCTCTGGTGCAGGATGGGCAGTCCCGGCGCGACCGCGTGGGCCATCACCGCGGATGCGAGCACCTCGGCGTGCCCGAGCGCTACGTTGGCAGCGATGGTATACGGCGCGGAGACACCCATCACGGGGTTGCTGATGACGTCCAGCGGCAGGCCTGCTTCGGCGATCACGATCAGCGCATCCACGATCTCGCGGTGGAAGCGCAGCGGTGTGATCGGGCAGATGAAGGGCGCGCAGAGTGGGTAATCGCGCAGCTCACCGCGGTCGCCGTTGCGAATCGCCCGGACGAGGGCGACAATCAGCCTCGGCTTCGGGGCCACTGGTCACCCCGGGGCCCACCAGTGGCTTGGTCGTGTTCGCCAGGGTCAACGCCAGGCCCGCCACCGTGACCAGGTGCGGTGGCAGCTCGGTAGCGTCCACCAGGGTAGCGTACACGACGTCCACGTTCGGCAGCGCATCCAGGATGCGCGTGGTCATCGCGACATCGTCTGACGTGGAACGCCGCACGGCCCCGCTCTCGAAATCGTAGATGTTCGGGAAGATCCCTGTGTTCGTGAAGAGGGTTGCCCCGCCGCGCAGCGACCGTGACCGCATCGTGCGGGTCGCGCCCATGCAGCTTGAAACCGGCCGGGATGGCAGCCACGGTGGCGGCGACCAGATCCGGTGGGAAATAAACCCGATCACCGGCGATCCGGCAGCCCAGCGCTGCGAGACGCTCACGCATGCCGGGGTGGTCCATCCGCGACGCCCAGCTCCGACAGGATGCGTAGGGCGGTCTGGTGGATTCGCTCCAGGCCTGTTTCTGGCATGAAGAAGTCGTAGTCGGGCACTGGCCTGCTCCGTTGCGTTACGGTGGGTTGAAGGTTCCGGCCCATTATGGGGACAGGGCGCATTCTCCACAAGAACGACTTCGTCACCCGCGTACCGCTCGTGTACAATTGTCTGGGTGAGCGAACCTGGGGCGAGAGGTCGGGTATGAACTGTGCGAACTGTGGCGCGCCGATGAAGTTGTTCCGGGAGCAGGAGTACTTCCGGTGCGAATACTGCGGAACCTATCACTTTCCCGGCGCGTCGAAAGACGGCGTCCGGAGCCTCGGGCCTGCGCCGGAGGGGATAGGGTGTCCCATTTGTAGCGAGAAGGTGATGCTGGCTTCGCTGGACGACCGGCACCGGGGCTACCAGTGCCCGAAATGCCAGGGGCTGCTGCTCGAGCGCGCCGCCTTCGCCGAAGTGATGCGGTCCCGCCGCGCCTGGGCGACGCAGCCCCCCGATGCGCCCCGGCCGCTGGATCGCGCCCATCTCGCCCGGCGCATGCCGTGTCCCCTGTGCCACGAGATGATGAGCACCCATCCCTATGCCGGGCCGGGCACCATCGTGATCGATACCTGCGATCACTGCAAGGTGATCTGGCTGGACTATGGCGAGCTCGCCCGCGTAGTCAATGCCCCGGGCCGTGACCGTGGGGCAGCGCTGTTGCGGAAGGAATCACTGGAATCGCTGGCGGCGAGGCTGGCCGCCGGCGAGGAGGAGGAGAAGCCCGGAAGGCGCCGGCAGGGAGAGATCGATCTGATGGAGCTGCTGGGCGACCTGTTTCGTGAGGGTGGGCTACATCAGCTCTGCCACCACCCGTGCCGACAGGGCTGCTGACGATCACCGGTACTCCGGTGACCTGGCGACGGCTTCCTTGTGCTCGGCCGATATCCGATCAATCAGCACGATAAGTCAGGCGCAGCTCGCATAGGCGGCAGTGCCCCTGCTCGACGTGCGCGATCGGGCCGTAGGGCGAGCCCAGGCGGTCACGACCTCCGACCGGGAGAGCTCCATTTACCTGCCATCTCGCACTCTGCTCTGCTTCGGTACGAGGATCCCGAGCCGGCCCTCGCCAAGTATCCCGGCCACGAGTGGCTGATCAGCCGCTCGGGTTCCAACAGAAGCCACGACTCCGGAACCCACCGGGAAACCTCGCCGTACACATCAGGATGACGACTTTGATATCCCGGTCCTCCAGCACGGTATGCTACCGCCTGGACCAGCGGAGCGACGCCTTGCGGCGCAATCGGCACCGGCGGCCGTCCCGCATCCGGCTGACGAGCAGCGTGTCTCCCGGCTGCGGTGCGACGCAGGTCTCGTCAACGTCATCCAGGGCGCCTGCCTCGAGGATCTGGACGCCCGGACCCGAGGATCTCCTGCATCATCGGCGTCACGTCTGAGCGGGGCGACTGTCCGATCGTGACGAGACCAACGCGCTTCATGACAGCGCCGTCTCCTGGAGCGCCGGCAAGGTCTGCAGCGGCGCCATGCTGCCGTAGAGTGCGCACAGGCGGCGTACTCGCCCTCGTCGAAAAGCTGCACCGCCCGGCGGTGAACGCCTTGGCCACCTCGACGGCGAATCGCGCTGCGTCTCGATGCTGCCTGCGTGGCTGGCGCCGGTCGCGCAGCCGGCTACCGCAGCTTCCGTGGTGACGGCGACACCCACGACCGGCGCATCGGTCGCCGTGCAGGGCTGCAGGATCGAGTTCAGGTGATAGACGCCGTTGCCGTACGGGGTGATGTCCTGCATCGTGATCGGGAAGACGGCAGGCAGGCTGCCCGACACGGTCTGCATGATCCCGAGCAGGTCCTCGCTCACCCGCAAGATCCACCCCTGTTTCACGGTCGGGCTGATCGCAAAGCCGTTCAAGTTGATGACCCGGTTGCCCTTAGTGGTGTCGATCGCCAGGATGGCATCCATCGCAGGGTCAACTTCAAGCCGGTTCATCGTCATCATGTCGACCGGTGCGCCCATAAACGGCACCGGCTCATGGGGGATGACGGGCGAACTCGGGCAGATGTGGGTAGCAACGATCACGTCGCCGGCCAGCCGGTCACCCATTTCCCGCATCTCGACCAGCTTGAGCGCTGCTGCCAGCGCGGCCACCGCTCCGTCGCCGTCCGACACCAACCCGATGGCGGCGGGCCGCGCGCCTACCCCACCCAGCCTGCCGATGATGCCGAGCGTTGGTGCATCGCCCCCTGCCTGCTTGCCCGCAGTACCGGGTACGACGACCTTCAAGAACTCGGTCGCCCCACGCTCTCCCGCAATGCGCTCTACAGTCACGTTCGCATCGCCGCGGCCGGCCAGCAGCGCGGCCACCGCCCCGCCCGATGCATCCGGGCGGTCTACGAGATCCACGATCTCGATCACTTGCCTCAATAGCATTACGCGTCCCTTCCTGTCGGTCCGCTGAGGTAATCTACCGCTGCAGCTGCGTACACTTTGCGCACGCGATCACGTCGGCGACTTTGACCCGCTCGTTGAACGAATGAATCGTGCTCAGCTCCGCCGGACCATACTGCAGCACGGGAATGCCGTGGGCGTGGAAGTAGCGAGCGTCGCTCGACGCCCACTGCAGCACCCCCACCGCCTCATCTCTATGCACTTCTCGGATGCCACGGAGGAGCGATTGCACCACGGGGTCCCCGGGCGCCGTGTAGTTCGCGGAACCCTGGAAGCCGAGCGGTGCGATCTCGTACCGGAAGCCCAGCTCGTCGAGCAGGCGGCGGGCGTATTCCATTACGTCGGTATTGGTGAGCCCAACGGCACCCGGGTGTCCACCTCGATGGTGCAGCGATCCGGCACGATGTTCGTCTTCGTACCGCCGTGGATGATGCCGACGTTGACGCTGACGTGATCGAGAATCTCGCCCAGCCTTGCCTCGCGCGTGTCTGCGAGGAATGCCTTCGAGAGGGCGACCGTCTCGACGATTTCGGACGGTAGGGAAACCGGCATTTGGTGCAGCTTCTGAAGCTGCTGGACGACTACCGCGGCCTTCAGGATGGCGTTGTCGCCGGCCAGTGGCGCCAACGAGCCGTGGGCCGGGGTGCCGTGAAGGGTCACGCTGAACCAGCACGATCCCTTTTGCCCGATGGTGGGGTTCAGCGGGCCAGACGGTTCGGCGATGATGCAGCCGTCCCCCTGGAGCAAGCCCTGATCCAGCACCCAGCGAGCGCCGTGATGGCCGCCCGTTTCCTCGTCGTCGACGACCGCCAGGCCGAGCGATCCGGCGAGATCGTCGCGGACGCCTGCCAGCAGCCGCGACACGAAGACGATGCCGGCCAGGCCCCCCTTCATGTCGCTTGCCCCGCGCCCGCGCACGTAGCCGTCGTGAACGTCGCCGATGTAGGGTGGGAACTCCCAACGCGCGAGATCGCCGGCCGGCACCACGTCGGAGTGACCGCAGAAGAGCAGGCGGCGGCCCGGCCGTCCGCCTGACAGGTCCCACAACAGGTTGTGGTGCTCGCTCGCGCTCGAGCCATCGCCCGGTGCCACGGCGAGGCGCGCCGGGATGCCGGATTGCTCCAGGTACTCGGCGATATAGGCGCTGATGGGAGCCGAATTCCCCGGCGGGTTTTCGGTATTGAAGCGCAGGAGATCCATCAGGAGCGCCACCAGGTCATCCTGGTGGCGCTCAATCTCCTGCCACAGATGCAGCTTGAGAGCCGCTGTGTCAGGCATCTGATCCTCGATCTCTATTTCGAAAGATCGCGGAGACGGACCAACTCGTCCACGTAGAAGGCATAGCCCTGGAGGTTCTTGTTGTGAGCCACAACCCGGGCGTACTCGTAGAGCAGGATCCAGGGCGCATCCTTGACGATCTGCTGCTGCGCCTGGCCCCACAGTGCGTTGCGCTTCGCGGGGTCCATCTCATCCTTCGCCTGCGCCAGCGCCTTGTCCACGTCGGGATTCGAGTAGCTGCCGTAGTTGCTCCCACCGTCGCTTGCCATCAGGAAGCCGAGGTGGTAGCCGGGGTTGTTCACGAACGACGTCCACTTTGACATGAACGCAGGGGTTTCCTTCTTCTTGATGACCTGCAGGAACTCGGAGCGGGCATCTTCTGGATGTTCATCTTCACGCCGATCTTGGCGAACGACGCCTGGATCAGGACGGCATCCTGCTCCCAGTCTGAGAAGCCTGAACCCAGCACGAAGTCGAAGGAGAAGCCGTCCTTTTGACCGGCCTCTGCCAGCAGCTTCTTGGCCATATCCAGGTCGTACTTGTAGTTCCACGCCGAGCCGTCGAATCCGGGCATGAACGAGGGGCAGGGGCTCTTCATCTGCTTTGCCTGCCCGTCATCACCTGGCTGTGAGCTCATCGTACGGCACCGCGTACGACAACGCCTGGCGGACCTTCACGTTGTCGAGCGGCTTGATCTTGGTGTTGAGCAGGAAGTAGAGGACGCGGCCGGAAGGATCGGAGCGCACCGTCAGGTTGCGTTCTTCTTAGGGCGCCACGTCCTTCGGCGGGATCTCGATTGCCATGATCCGCGTCGCCGCTCTGGAGCAGCATCAGCCGGTTCGTGTCTTCCTTGATGAACTTGATGATGTCCTGATCCATCTTCGGAGCGCCGGCCCACGTATTCCTTGTTCGCCTGGAACACAGCCTCGGTGGCCGGATTCCAGGAGACCAGCTTGTAGGCGCCCGTGCCGGTGCCCTCGGCGTTCTTCGCCAGGTAGTCGTCGGGCTTGCCTTCAGCACCTTGGGGTTCACTGATCGCAAAGTTGTACAGGGAGATTACGGCAGGAAGTCGGATTGGGCTTGGCCAGGTTGATCTTGACCGTGCTCTCGTCGACGACCTCGATCGGATTGTCGGTGTCGATGGAGGCGGTATCGAACAGGAACTTACCGCTCGCGCCGAGCTTCAGCAGGCGGTTGTAGGAGAACTTCACCGCTTCGGCGGTGAACGGGTCGCCGTTGTGGAACTTCACGCCCTTGCGCAGCTTGAAGGTGTACGACTTGCCATCGGCCGCCGCGGTCCACGATTCCGCCAGCATCGGTTCGATCTTCGTGTCGTCGGCAACCAGGCGGCCGTCGACGGTCTTCTTACCGAGCTGCACCAGGCCGTCGTAGATGGCCAGGGTCAGGGTATCGGACGTCAGGTCGTTGGCCTGGTAGGGATCCAGGGTCGTGCCGCCGTCCGAAAAGGCCAGCACGAGTGGCTTGCCGGCAGCGGCAGCGGGCGCAGCCGGGGCGGCCGGGGCGGCCGCGGCGCAGCAGCGGCGGCGCCTTGGTCGCAGCGGCCGCCGGGGCCGCAGGGGCCGCCGGCGCGGATGTCGCAGGTGCGGCTGCGGGTTGAGCGGTGGGAGACGCGCACCCTGTCAATACCAGGGCGGCCACCATGAAATAGACCAGGAAATCGGTACCTTTCATCTTTCCTCCTCGAATGTGTGGGGAATTCTCATCCATACAAAGCAAACTTCGGCTGCGTTACGCCTCCTTCTCGCTGCGACGCTGCAGCCGGTCACATCCTGTAGCTGCGCGGATCCAGCAGATCGCGCAGCCCATCCCCCAGCAGATTGAAGCCGAGAACCGCGCTCATAATGGCGGCGCCCGGAAACGTCGTCAGCCACCACTGCCCAGAGATGATATACTCGCGGCCTTCGCTGACCATGGCGCCCCATTCCGCCTCGGGCGGGCGCACGCCGAGCCCGAGAAAGCTCAGGCTGGCAGCAGTCAAAACGGCGAACCCCAGCCCCAACGTAGCGCGCACGACGACGGGCGACATGGCGTTCGGGACGATGCCGCGGAACATGATCCGGATGTGCCCGGCGCCGACCGCTCGCGGGCCTCCACGAAGTCACTACGGCGCAATGAGATGGTCTGCCCGTGCATTAGCCGGGCGAAATCTGGGATCCCCACCACGCCGACCGCAACCAGCGCCGAAGTCAGCCCGCCGCCCGAGGGCTGCGGCAATGGCCATCGCCAGGATCAGGGCCGGAAAGGCGAGCACCATATCCATGATACGCATGATTGCCTGCTCGGTCCGGCCGCCAAAATAGCCGGCGATGGCGCCGAGCGGCAATCCGATCCCGAGCGCGATACTCGACCGAGATCAAGCCAATAGTCATGGAGACACGGGCGCCCGTAGATTACGCGGGTCAGGATGTCGCGGCCGTATTGGTCTGTTCCGAAGAGATGTGCGGCAGTGGGACCCTGCAGCCGCACCGTCATTTGGGGATCGTTCGGGCCATACGGCGCCACCAGCGGGGCGGCGAGCGCCAACACCAGCCATGCCACCACGATGGCGCCGCCTGCCACCGTCAGCGGGTCTTTCAGCGGCGGCCCGAGCCCTGCCGCCGCCATTGTGGCTGGCCGGCGAGCTCTGGCCGCCTGGGTTGGGCTTTCCAATGCGCTGGCACTACTCATAGCGATGCCCCTTCACGCATAGTGAATGCGCGGGTCGATCACGCCGTACAGCAGGTCGACCACGAAGTTGATCAGGACGTAGATCAGCGCGCTGACCAGTACGAAGCCCTGCACCGGTGCGTAATCGGTGATCAGAATCGACTCCGTCACATAGCTCCCCATGCCGGGCCACGAGAAGATGGTCTCCGTAAGCACTGCGCCACCGAGCAACTGGCCGAACTGCAGCCCCAACAACGTGATGATCGGGATCATGGCATTTCGTAGGGCGTGCCTCCAGATTACCGTGCTCTCGGCCAGCCCCTTGGCGCGGGCCGTGCGGATGTAGTCCTGGCTCACGACTTCGAGGGTCGCGGCACGGCTCATGCGGCTCACGATCGCCATCGTGCCGGTGCTGAGGCACAACGCCGGCAGGGCCAGGTGCGCGAGGGCGTCCGCCACATTCGAGATTGCCGAGCGTATCGATCAGCAGCAGGCCGGTAAAGCCCTGCACGTCCGGATACGATAGAGATCCGGCCCATCGGGGCAGGCGCCAGGTGCAGCTTGAAATAGAAGATGTAGATCGCCACGAGACCGAGCCAGAAGATCGGCACGGTGGCGCCCGCCATCGAGAAGACGCGCGAAACGTGATCCAGGAGGCTGTTCTTGCGCACGGCAGACAGCACTCCCATGGGAATGCCGATGATGACGGCTATGAACATGCTTGTGAGCGTCAACTCCACGGTAGCCGGAAAGCGAGTGCGAAAGTCCTCCACCACCGGATGGCTGGTGTGCCAGGCCGTCCCGAGATCGCCGCGCAGCAGCCCTGAGATGTAGCTCAGGAATTGCACTGAGAGCGGCTGATCCAGGTGAAGCCGTTCCCGCACCATCTGTACGGCGTCAGGCGTGGCGTTCTCACCTGCGAGAACGAGGGCCGGATCTCCCGGGAGGATGCGAGTGAGGATAAAACCGAGCAGCACTACGCCAATTACAACGGGCACCAGGAAGAGAAGGCGCCGAGCCATGTAGTTGACCATGGGGGAACCCCTCGATATGGATGGCTGGGCGGATTATAGCAGCGCGACCGATATACACAAATAACATCTAGACTAACATCTAGAACTGAACTTCAGATTGGGCGTGGTGTAGAATGGCTCGCAGCAAGTAAGTCTGTGGGTGGGCAAGAAACGAGGCAATGGCATGACCGATGAGTCACTCTTCATCTACAAAATCCAGCCGGTTCGCCCCGAGATGCTCTCGCTTGGATCCACGCCCGACGAGGCGCGTATCGTCGGCGAGCATTTCGACTACTTGCAGCGCCTGACAGAACAGGGGGTTGTGAGCTTGGCCGGGCGAACGCTTACCACCGATTACGGCAGCTTCGGGATCATTATCTTCACAGCCGAGTCCGAAGAGGCAGCACGCCGGATCGTCCGGGAAGACCCGGCCGTCAGGCAGCGCATTATGCGGGCCGAGCTCTATCCGTTTCGCATCGGCTTGCTGGGCGAGTTGAGCAGCATCCTGAACCACCGTCCTGCCGGTTCGCGAGCCTGCAGCCGGCTGGAAGCTACGACGAGAAACCGCCACGACAAGCGACACCAACGGAGTGAACATGAGCACTATCACATCTCCTCCTGACCCCCAGGACTTCAACGCAAAGGTGTGGGACGTGGTCCGCCAGGTTCCGGCCGGACGCGTTGCCACCTACGGGCAGATCGCGCGGTTGCTTCCGCTGCCGGCAGGAGTGCAGCCCGAGGAGTATCTGGCACTGGGTGCGCGCTGGGTCGGGACGGCCATGGCGAAGTGCCCGGCGGACGTCCCCTGGCAGCGGGTGATCAACTCGAAAGGGGAGATCAGCCCGCGACCCGGTGCGGAAGGGCAGCGCCGCCTGCTGGAAGCCGAGGGTGTGGTGTTCAGCGACCGCGGCCGGGTGGATCTTGCCCGCTACGGCTGGAACCCGGGCGATCCCGCTTCCCAGCCGCCCTTGTTCTCCGAAAGCGGCTGAGCCGGGCCGGGAAGACGGCGGGCATTCTGAACTCCGTACGGGCGTCGGGTCGCCCGGCGTTACAGCGGCGCCTGCCACTTGTAGATGAAGGCGCTCGATCCGGGCATACCGGAAGCCGGCGAAGCGCCCGTCCTGCGTCCGCAGGGCGCCGGGATCGGCTTCGGAATTGCTCCCCTCCGGCGCGATATCGTTGACGTTATCGATGTCCGCCAGCTTCACCCAGACGCCGGGGATCCCGAAATCCAGGTCAACATCGACGTCGTGGCCCTCGAAGTTTATGAGCACGACCATCGTGTCATCTGCCAGCTGATTGGGCGGACCGCCACCCTATGGCCCGCTGACCGCCGCCGCGATTGCCTTCCAGCCAGGGGGCCACGACCCACTGGAACCGGTCACCCCCCAACCGGTCGTCCCCGGCGAGTTTCAGCCCCGGATAGCGCTTGCGCAGATGGATCAGCCGGCGTACCCACTGGTAGAAGCCGTGCTGCTCCAGTGAAGCGGGCCACCCGAACTGAACTGTATTCCTGTCGCGACTCACGTTGAATTCCTGGCCCATATAGATCATCGGCTGCCCGACGGCAACCAGCGTTGCGAAGAGACCGAGGCGTCCTTTGCGATCCTGGGCAGGGCCGTTGTTCAGCACGGGATTGGTGCTGACCTCGTAGGAGAGACTGGTTTCATCGTGGCTCTCAGTGTAGTTCACCACGTTGTTCGTATGGACCGCATAGGATCCTCGACTGAAATAGAAGATATCGCCCAGGCCGTCCACGTTGTTCTGAGTGCCTGTGAAGTCTCCCTCTCGCAACAGGGCTTTGAGTTTGTCGTGGAATCCGCCGCACCATTGTGCGTAGCCGTCGAACCCCTTGCGATTCAGGTCGCTCTGGTTGGGCAGGTTTTCGGCGATCAGCAGGACGTCCGGCTTCGTCGCCTTGAGTTCCCCGGCGAGACGATCGAGAAAGCTGTAGTCCATGAAATCGTTGTGAAATGTGGCGTCCAGGCGAAGGCCGTCCACGTGATACTCCGCCAGCAGCAGCCGGCAGGCGTCGATGAGCAGGTTCTGGACATCCTGTTTGCGGGTGGCGATCCGGTTACCCCATGGCGTGGTGCCTTCGAAGTAGAGCCCGGTCGCCGGCACTGCCTCTCCCGACCCCGGGTGCTCCAGGATGCTCCACAGCGGATTGAAGTCGTTGCTCGTATGGTTGAACACCTGGTCCAGGATGACGGCCAGCCCCTGCTCGTGAGCCGCGTTCACCAGCTCGCGCAGATCATCCGGGTCGCCAAAATCGTGCTCCACGGCACAGAACAGCGAGGGATTGTAGCCAAGGCTGCCCGGTCCCTGCGGGCTGGGCACCTCGGCCAACGGCATGACTGCAAGCGCCGTCACGCCCAGTTGCCCGAAATATCCCGCCCGGATGCGCTCCGTCACGCCGGCGAACTTGCCGCGGTTGGCCGGCCGGATGTCCGGGTCGCCTTCCGTAAAGCCGTAGACGCTCAGCTCGTAGAGTATCAGCTCGCTCACGTCCGGTGTCACCCAGCCCGCGTCCGTCCAGGCGAAAGCCGCTGGATCCTCGACCACCGAGTTGTTGAAGGCGTACTCAGGACTCAGCCGCCGGCTGTAGGGGTCTTGCACATACTGCTGCAGCCGCTGCTTCTGGTCGCTCCGCACGCCGCCTACCACACAGAACTTGTATTCGTCTCCCACGGCTGCCCGATCGGTCACCGCCAGCCAGATGTTCGGGACGCCGAAGTATCCCGTGTAGAGATCCATCTCGACGAATCTGTCTTCGTCTGGCCGTTCGATTCCCGGCCGCTGCCAGTCGTTGAAGCTCCCGATCACGTAGACGCGCGCCGCATTCGGGTGGTAGAAGCCGAACAGCACGCGGCCGTCCTGCAGCAGGTGGGCGCCGAGAGCCGAGAGAGACCCGGCCTCGGGCACGTACTGGCCGGGCACGAACGAAAGGGTCTGCAGGAAGGTGACGGCTGACACCGGCTCGGGGGCTTTGGGCGCCACGGGATAAACGAATGCCCGGTCGCCTCGACACCAGATCTCGTCGACAATGCTGTCGCCGGAGCTGCTCTTCCAGGGCCGGTAGAAACGGTCTCGGCTACCGTCCTCCCAGGGGCCGAGCGTCCCCGGACCCTCTTTGAACTTGAAGCCGAACTGCTGCCGCCGGACCTGCACCTCGTACACACAGCCGAATTCATCGCTTCCCGTGGGCGCCAGGTCGTCAGCCGCTTCCGATCCGGCATACCAGATCCACAGATAAGGATTCCGGAACCCGAGGCTGTTGTCGTAGTGGAACGTCAGGGGGTAGGGCATTGGTATCGCTCCTTGCCATGATCCGAATGCGTGAAACGGGGCGCTGCGGTGCGAGCAGCCCCGGCTTGCTCCGTCAGCGGCGATCATAGCAGCGGCGCGTGCGAACAATGCCGGCACAAGACGGGTACCAACAGGATGCTACAACTGCGCAGAGGCTGCGTCAAGGGGATGGGATGGGGTTGGCGCATCGCACGCTGGGGGCGATTTGTAGGATACGCTATGCGTGCCGATGTTGTCCGTGTGCGGGGCAGAGCAGGCTTGGTCGTTGCCCCATGGCGCTTTCTACCCCCACACGGGACAACATCGGCACGCATAGCGTATCCTACAAATCGCCCCCAGCGTGCGATGCACCCGGATGGGGTTAGCCGGCTATGGGCGCGGCTCGTCGCTTTGACCTGGGATGCGGCGAGCCGACCTAATGCCGGAAATGGCGCTCGCCGGTGAAGATCATGGCCATACCGTGCCGGTCCGCCGCCGCGATGGCCTCCTCGTCACGCAGCGAGCCGCCGGGTTGGATGCAGGCGGTGACGCCTGCTGCGGCGGCGGCCTCGATCCCATCCGCGAATGGGAAGAAGGCGTCGGAGCCCATCACCGCGCCGCTGGCCCGCTCGCCGGCCCTGCGGGCCGCCAGGTACACGGAGTCCACCCGGTTCATCTGGCCCGCGCCCACCCCCACCGTCGCCGTGCCCCTGGACAAACACGATGGCATTGGACTTGACGTGCTTGGCGGCCAGCCAGGCAAAGGCCAGCGCAGCCCGCTCTTCCTCGCTCGGTTGGCGCCGCGTGACGACCTGCCAGCGGCCCTGGTCCACCCCACTCGTGTCGGGCGTCTGGACCAGCAGCCCGCCCTGCACCGACCGCAGCACCAGGTCGGGTGCGCGGCGGGCGTGGCTCCGCATGACCCGGCAGTTCTTCTTGTGCTCTGCCAGCCAGGCCAGCGCATCCGGCGTATAGGACGGCGCAACCAGCACCTCGACGAACAGCGAGCCGATCTCCTCGACCAGGGCAAGGTCCACCTGCCGGTTGGCGGCAATGATCGAGCCGAACGCCGACACCGGATCGCACGCATAGGCCAGCCGGTAGGCTTCGACCAGGGTCGTCTGCACAGGCCAGGCCGCTGGGGTTGGTGTGCTTGATGATCGCCACCGCCGGCTGCGCGAACTCCTGCGGCATCGCCCAGGCGGCTTCCAGGTCGACGATGTTGTTGTAGCTGAGCTCCTTGCCCTGGAGCTGCTCGAATCGCGGCGCCTGGTTCGCCCAGCGGTACAGGGCGGCCTGTTGGTGCGGGTTCTCCCCATAGCGCAGGAGTTGCACGCGTTCGGCGGCAAGATTGAGCGAGCGGGGCAGCGCCTCGTCCGCTTCTACCCGCCCCGACAGCCACGACGCGATGGCGGCATCATAGGCAGCCGTGTGCCGGAAGGCCTTGAGCGCCAGGCGCCGGCGTACGTCAGGGGCTATGCCGTTCGCCCGCAGCCCGGCCAGCACGACGGGTAGTCGCCGGGGTCGCAGACGACCGTGACACTACTCGAAGTTCTTCGCGGCCGCCCGCAGCAGCGTGACACCGCCGATGTCGATCTCCTCGACGGCCTCTGCGTCGGTGACCCCGGGCCGCCGGACCGTCTCGACGAAGGGGTAGAGGTTGCAGACCACCAGGTCGACAGGTGATACGTCGTGGGCGGCGAGCTCGGCCAGGTGTTCGGGCGTGCGTCGGGCCAGGATGCCGCCGTGGATGGCCGGATGCAATGTCTTGACGCGCCCGCCCAGGATCTCGGGGAAACCGGTGACCGCCTCGACCTCCGAAACGGGCAGATGGGCATTGGCCAACGCACGGGCGGTGCCGCCCGACGCCACCAGCTCAAAGCCCAGCTCGTCCAGCCCGCGTCCCAGTTCGACCAGTCCGGACTTGTCGTATACGCTCAAGATGGCACGACGCTTCATCATGGATCCTACCTTTCCTCTTCGAGACACCGGCGAATGGCCTGCACGAGCAATCTGTGTTCGACGGCATGGACGCGGGCCTCGAGGTCATCCAGGCTCTCCTGGGGATGGATCGGGACCGCTGGCCGTGACGATCACAGGCCCGGCGTCTACCTCGGCGATCACCTGGTGGACCATCACCCCGGTATGGTGCACTTCACCACGACGCGCGGCCTCGTGTGCGCGGCGGATGGCGTCCGTGCCGGGGAATTGGCCCGGCAGCGCCGGGTGGAGGTTGAGGACGCGACCGGGAAACCGGTCGAGAAAAGCTGCGCCCAGGACGTGCATCCAACCTGCCAGGACGACCAGGTCGGGCTCGTAGGCGGCCAATTGCTGCGCCAGCCCGGCATCGTAGTCGGCGCGGCTCTGACCCCTGGCGGTATAGCTTGCGAGGGGAAAGTACAACGTCGGGATCCGGCGTCAGCGGCGCGGCGGACACCGTACGCTGCCTTGCGGTTTGACACCACGACGGCGATCTGTGCCTCGAGCGTCCCCTCGCCGATCGCATCGATGATGGCCTGCAGGTTGGAGCCGTTGCCCGAGATCAGAACCGCTAATCGTTTCAAACCGGTACCTTTCTTCGCCGGGCACGCTGCGCTGCCCTAGATGAACACCTTGGGTTCGCCCGCGTGCGCAACCACCTCGCCAACGCGCCATGCCTCGCGAGCCGAGGATGCCGAGCGCCCGGTCTGCCTGTGTCGGAGGGACGAACACGAGCATGCCCAGCCCAAGGTTGAAGACGTGCGCCATCTCCAGATCGCCGATCTGGCCGGCGCGTTGGATGAGCTCGAAGATCGGCGGAATGGGCCAACTGCCACGCTCGAGCCGGGCCGCAGTGCCCTCCGGCAAGATACGCGGGGGATTGTCAATCAGGCCGCCGCCCGTGATGTGCGCCATGCCCTTGATGGTGATTCCATTCTCTTGCAGGCGCTGAACCTCGGCGAGATAGGAACGGTGCGGCTCGAGGAGCGCCATCCCGAGGGAACATCCCAGCTCCGGCACGATCGCCTCCAGGTCGCGGCCCTCCAGGACCCGCCGTGCCAGCGAAAAGCCGTTGGTGTGCAGACCGCTCGACGCCAGTCCCAAAATGGCGTCCCCGGGCCGGATCGCGCGGCCGTCCACGACCTCCGAACGCTCCACGACGCCCACGATGGTGCCCGCCAGGTCGAACTCCCCCGGGGCGTACACGCCGGGCATCTCCGCCGTCTCGCCGCCCAGCAGCGCGCAGCCTGCCGCGCGGCAGGCTGCCGCGCATCCGCGCACCACTGCGGCGACCTGTTCGGCGTTCAAGCGGCTCGATGCGATGTAGTCCAGGAAGAAGAGCGGGCGTGCGCCCTGCACCAGGATGTCGTTGACACAGTGGTTGACGATATCGTGGCCGATCGTGTCAAAGCGTCCCATGGCGGCCGCGATCTTGGTCTTGGTGCCCACGCCATCGGTCGAGGCGACCAGAACGGGCCGGCGCATCTTCTTCAGGGCTGCGCCGTCGTAGAGCCCGCCGAAAGCGCCGATGCCCAGCAGCACCTCGGGGCCGTAAGTGGCCTGGACCGCGTCTCGCATCAGCTCGACCGCGCGTGCTCCGGCAGCGATGTCCACGCCGGCGTCACGGTAGGTGACCGGCCCCCGGCCAATGTCGTGCCGGAAGTGCATGCCCTCGAAATGGACCTCGCTCATGCCGGCGTATGCGCGCTCGAGCGCCTGGGCCAAGCGAGTCGCCGACGCCCGTGACTGCCAGCACGCGCCCCCCGTCGGTTTCGAGCTGCCATCTTCGCCGCGGCGCGTCCCGGCATGGAAGACGGTTACGCCGGGCAGCGCCGGCAGCGCTCTCGAGGCCGCTGGATCCGGCATCCCTTGGCATAGGTGCCCGGATAGCCGCCCGACGCGGCGACGACGGTCGCCGCCGCCCCTGCGCGCCAGCGGACGCCAACTGTATCCAGCGTGCCGTCCAGACATGCCTCGAGCACGTCGAGCAGGTCGCTCTCGAGCAGCGGCAGGATGGCCTGGGTCTCGGGGTCGCCAAAACGGCAGTTGAATTCGAGCACGCGTGGCCCGCTCTCGGTCAGCATCATGCCGGCGTAGAGCACGCCCACGTAGGGGTGGCCCTCAGCTCCGGATGCCGGCGACTGCAGGTTCCAGGATGCTGTGGACGACCTCGTCCAGCAGTTGGGGTGTCATCAAGGGCGCCGGCGCATAGGCGCCCATGCCGCCCGTGTTCGGTCCCTGGTCGCCGTCAGAGGCCCGCTTGTGGTCCTGGGCGGCCGGCATCAGCGCAATGCTCTGCCCATCGCAGAAGGCCAGCACCGACGCTTCCGGTCCGGCCAGCCGCTCTTCGATGACGACCTCGTCCCCGGCGCTGCCAAAGGCTCGCTCCAGCATGATCTGGCCCAACGCCGCTTCGGCCTCTTCTGGCCCCGCAGGCATGATGACGCCTTTGCCTGCCGCCAGCCCCGAGGCCTTGATCACCACCGGGTAATCGACGCTGCGCAAGTAGGCCAGCGCCTCGTCGTAATCGCGGAAGGCGGCATACCGCGCGGTCGGGATTCCGTGCCGGAGCATGAAGGCCTTGGCGAACGACTTCGACGCTTCCAGTTGCGCGGCCGCCCGGCTGGGACCGAAGCAGCGCAGGCCGGCGGCCTGGAAGGCGTCCACGATGCCCTCCGCCAGCGGCGCCTCGGGCCCGATCACGGTCAGGCCGATGCTCATCCGGCGCGCCAGGGCGATGAGTCCGTCGAACGGCGGGAGCCAGGGAGACCGTTTCCCGGCCAACGTTGTCGACCGGCGCTCCAACCCCCGGCTGCCATCGTCGTGTGCTGCCCGGGCCGGCCTGGGTGCCCCCGTTGCCGGGCGCAACGTAGATGCGCTCGACGCGCTGGGATTGCGCCAGCTTCCAGGCCAGCGCATGTTCGCGCCCGCCGCTGCCCACGATCAGGATGTTCATTCGCCGGTGCTCATGGTCTTCATGAGCCCCACATCTGCTCGAATGCCAGCTTTTCCTGGCCTCGCACCGCCCACCACTCCTCCAGATCGATCGGATAGCGCCCGGAAAAGCAGGCGCTGCAGTGCCCACGGTCGTCCCTGAGACCTGCCCTGACGGCGCGCATCATGCCGGCGTGCGACAGGTAGGCCAGGCTGTCTGCGCCGATCTGCGCCTGGATTTCTGCGATCGAGCGATTGTGGGCGATCAGCTCCTCGTGAGTCGCCATGTCGATGCCCATGAAGCAGGGGTGCCGTACCGGCGGCGACGAGACGCGCACGTGCACCTCGGTGGCCCCGCCCTCGCGCAGCAGCGTCAGCAGCGGCTTGATCGTGTTGCCGCGCACGATGGAATCGTCGATCAGCACCACGCGCTTGCCCCGCAGGTTGGCCGTCAGCGGGTTGTACTTCAGGTGCACGCCCACGCGCCGGATGCGGTCGTCGGGCTGGATGAAGGTGCGCCCGATGTAGCGGTTCTTGATCAGCCCCTCGCTGAATGGGATGCCGGAAACCTGGGCATAGCCGATGGCTGCGGGAGTGGCCGAGTCGGGCACGCCGATCACCATGTCGGCCTCGACCGGCGCCTCGCGGGCCAGCTCCTCGCCCAGCCGCTGGCGGACGCGATGGACCGTCTGGCCCTCCAGCAGCGAATCGGGGCGGGCGAAGTAGACGTACTCGAAGATGCACAGCGCCGACGGGGTCTGTCGCGGCACGGCCCTGCGTCGAGTGCAGGCCGTCCGCATCCAGGCGCACGATCTCGCCGGGCTCGACCTCGCGCAGGAACTGCGCGCCGATGGTCGCCAGCGCGCAGCTTTCGGACGCCACCACGTAGCCGGGGTGGCCGTTTTCGGGGCAGTTCGCCCAGGCACAGCGGGCGCAGGCCCCAGCGGGTCGCGCACGGCGTAGACGGCATCGCGGGTCAGGACCACCAGCGAGTAGGCGCCTTCCGCTTCCTGCATGAAGGCTGCGATGCGCGCGCCCAGTCCGGCCCGTCCGGCTCGCCGCCCGGGCGGCGGCGCGGCCAGCATCTGGGTGATCACCTCGCTGTCGCTGGACGAGCTCAAGCCCGACGCCGCGCTCCAGCAGCCGCCGGCGCAGCGTAAGGGCATTGGTCAGGTTGCCGTTGTGCCCCACCCCCAGCGGGCCGTGCATGGTCTCGATCAGATGGGGCTGCGCATTGCGGATGTGGGACGAGCCGCTGGTCGAATAGCGAGTGTGGCCGATGGCCAGGTGGCCCTGCAGCGGGCTGCAGATTCTCCTCGTTGAAGACCTGCGCCACCAGGCCCATGTCCTTGTGCAGGTAGGCGGCACGGCCGTCGCTGGTGGCGATCCCGGCGCTCTCCTGGCCGCGATGCTGCAGGGCATACAGGGCGAAGAACGTGATGCGGGCGACGTCGGCGCCGGGAGCGTAGATGCCGAAGACGCCGCATGCCTCGTGCGGGCGGTCCGGGACGGTCATCAGCTCGTCCCAAGCCAGTTCTGCCATCTGCGTGGCATCCTTCGAGCGTTCATCAGTGGCTGGCTCGCTTGCCCGATTTGCCGTGTCGTCGGCGATGATCTGCTCGGCGCGCCGTGCGCTGCGCCTCGTGCGATCCGCGCGCCGCAGCTCGGGATCGGCCAACGCCAGGATCTTGGCGGCCAGCAGCGCCGCTGCCGCCGGGTTCCAGCACCACCGCCGGCGCGACCCCGGACGGCATGCGCAGCGACGAATACAGGTCGCGCCCGCCGAAGCGCTCGGAGTACGGCGGGCAGGCGATCACCGGGCTGCTGACATTGGCGTCCACCATGCCGCTCAGGGCATTCGAACGGCCCGCCACGGTGATGTAGACCTTGGTTGCGGGTCGGCTTCGTAAGCCGCCAGCAGTTCCAGCAGATAGCGCGCAGCCTTGTGCGCCGACGCGACCCGCATCTCGCTGGCGATGCCGAAGCCGCTCAGCGCATCGGCGATCGCCTGCGCGTGCGCCAGGTCCGAGCGAGAGCCCATGATGATCGGTACGAGTGACACGGCAACTCCTCTACACGCAGCTCTGTGCCAGCGCCGCGGCAGATGCGCTCGGCAGCGGGTTGCTCGCCGGCGACGAACGTCTGGCCGGTCAGTCGCTCGTAGATGGCGATGTAACGTTGGGCCACCTGGACCTTGCACGTCCGGGCGATGGCCGGCGGCTGGCCGTCGCCGCGGTAGCCCTGCGCCGCGAACCATAGCCGCAGGAACTCCTTGTCGAAGTTCTCCGGCTCCTGGTCCGTGCCGCGCACCGGCTCGTAGCTCGAAGCCACCCAGTAGCGGCTCGAATCGGGGGTGTGCACCTCGTCGATGAGGACGGGACGCCCGTCGATCAGCCCGAACTCGTACTTGGTGTCCACCAGGATCAGCCCGGCGTTGCGTGCCACCTCCTGCCCGCGCCGGAAGATCGCCAGCGCAGCGCTGCTGGATCTCGGCCCACAGCTCCGGCGCCACCAGGCCCCGCTCGACGACTTCGGCCGAGGTCAGGCGCTCGTCGTGCGCGCCGCCGGTGGCCTTCGTGGTCGGCGTGATCACCGGTTCGGGCAGCGGGTCGTTCTTGTGCAGCCCCGGGCAGGCTCGAGCCCGTAGGGCCGCTCAACCCCCTGGCTGTAGAGAGTCCACAGCGAGGTCGAGGTCGACGCCGGTGATGTAGCCGCGGACGATGACCTCGACCGGCAGCGGCTGCGCCTCGCGCGCGATGGTCACGTTGGGGTCCGGCACGGCGAGGACGTGATTGCCGATCACGTCCCGTGTCTGCTCGAACCACCAGGCGCTCAGTTGGTTGAGCACCTGTCCCTTGAAGGGGATTGCTCCCAACACCCGATCGAAGGCCGACACACGGTCGGTCGTGATCAGGATGCGTTGTGAACCCGTGACGTAGATGTCCCGCACCTTGCCTTCGATGCGCGGCCCGGCGCCCGGTAGATCCACCCTCAGCAGGGCGTGAGGGATGGCGGCTTCGATCTCTCTGGCAGACAGCATGGATGACCTCTTCCTGGCTGGAGATCCGGCTCAACCTGCCGGCGTGTTGCGCAAGACGGCGCCGAACTCACCTGCGCGTGGCGGGCATCGCCTTCAGCAGGCGCTCGCCCGTCGATCTGACGCTCCTATAGATCCGCAGCGTAGCGGATCCCGTTCCGGAACAGGGCGAGGCCCAGGCCTCCCGCCTCCCCGCGCTGGTAGCGCGGGTGTTGTTCGGCGATCACGTGATCTTCCGGGTGCGGCATCAGCCCCATCACGTTGCCGGCGTGGTTGCAGATGCCGGCAATCCCATGCTGAGAGCCGTTCGGGTTCCACGGGTACTCGGCCGGCCCGCCTGAGGGCGCGGTGTAGCGCAGGGCGACCAAGCCCGGCGTCTTCCAGGTGCGCCAGGGTCTGCGCATCGCGGGCCACGAACTTGCCTTCGCCGTGAGCGACCGGGCAGTAGATGGGCTCGGTCAGCCCACGCGTGAAGACGCAGGGGCTGTTCCGGTTCGCGGCTGCAGGTATACCCACCGGCACTCGAAGTGGGCAGAGTCGTTACGCGTCAGGGTCACCGGCTGGAGAGCAGCCGCCCCGGTCTGGGTCGTCGAACCCACGGTCTCGGGGACGCCGGGCAGCAACAGCGCCTTGACCAGCACCTGGAACCCGTTGCAGATGCCGAGTACGGGTCGCCCGCCGGCAATGAAGGCATCCAGCGCCTCGGCCAGCCGGTAGCGCAGCGCCACCGCCCACAGCTTTCCGGCCCCAAGATCATCGCCGTACGAAAAGCCGCCGGGCAGGACCAGCATGCGGTAATCGGACAGGCGGCGCTCGCCGCTGGTCAACTGGTTGATGTGCACGATCTCAGGGGCGCCGCCGGCCAGGGCGCACGCCCAGGCCGCTTCACGGTCGCGATTGGTGCCCGATGCGTGCAGGATCAGAACGGGGGGTTTTGCGTGCATTGAGTATGTCCTTGCCACGGCTCGGGCCTATTGCAGATGCCCGCGCCACGCCTGTGCGATGGCCGCAACATCGGTCTCAACGACGGGGCTGCCGTCCAGGCCCACAAAGCGCACCACGGTATCCGCCTCGCACCCGGCCTATCCGGGCAACCGGAAGCCCTGCCATGGCAGCCTCAAAAGCCGGCGCATCCTCCGGGGTGACCTCCACCAGGAAGCGGCCAAGCGACTCGCTGAACAGCAAAACATGGTCCCGCCCGGCCCCGGCGGCCGGCGGCACTCTGCCGAGGTCGACCTCCGCGCCGAGCCCGCCGCCCAGGCTCATCTCGGCCGCCGCCACCGCCAACCCGCCCTCAGAGCAGTCGTGGCAGGCCTGCACAAGGCCACCGGCAATGGCGCGGTGCAGGGCGCGCGCAAGTGCCGGCGCCGAAGCCGGAGCACGCGGGACGAGCGCGCCGAGCTCGCCATAAAGCTGGTAATAGGCCGAGCCGCCCAGCTCATCTGCAGTCAGCCCGGCCAGGTACAGCCAGTTGCCTGCGCGCTTCAGATCGGAGCTCACGGCTCGCCTGACGTCGGGCACGATCGCCAGCGCCGAGATGAGCAGCGTGCCCGGGATGGCCTGCTTGTGCCCGTCTGCGCCGGTGTACTCGTTGTTCAGGCTGTCTTTGCCGGAGATAAAGGGCGCGCCGTAGGCCACGGCGGCATCGTGGCAGCCCTGCGCGCAGCGCACGAGCCCGCCGAGACGGTCGGGCAGGTTCGGGTTGCCCCAGCAGAAGTTGTCGAGCAGGGCAATCTGGTCGGGGTCCGCGCCGGCGGCGACACAATTGCGCACGGCTTCGTCCACCGCTGCCCAGGCCATCGCATAGGGGTCGATCAGCCCGTAGCGTGGGTTGATGCCGGCCGACAGGGCGACGCCGCGCTGCGGCAGATCGTTGAGCCTGGCCTGCAGGTCGGGTTGAGGCTGGCCGCCCTGCGCCGGCGCTTTGCGGGACGCAACGTCGACCGACGCAAAGCCAAGTCCAAGCACGGCGGCGTCCGCCGGGCCGAGCGTGGCCTGCCCGGGGAGGGCATCCCGCTCAGCGGCTTGCCCACCGTGGCGCCCTGCACCTCGTGATCGTACCGCCGGATGACGTCTTCCTTGCTGCGGGTATTCGGCGCAGCCAGCAGCCGGAGCAGATCGACGGTGTGGTTCGAGTGGGGGCCGATGCCCAGGGAAGATGGGTCCGGCTCCTCCGAGTCGGGCGGCCGCCAGGTCGCGTGCAGGTGGCGCCGGGGAATGCCGTCGTGGAGGAATTCGGCATCGAGTTGCCCGACCACGCGCCCCTCGTACAGCAGCGTGATCCGACCATCGCCGGTGAAGGCGCCGATCGCGGTCGCCTCGACGTCCAGGCTGCTGCAGATCTGCTGCAGGCGCGGCCAGGCCGGCGGGCGGCACGGCCAGCACCATGCGCTCCTGGGCCTCGCTGAGCCAGATCTCCCAGGGGCGCAGCCCGGAGTACTTGAGGGGCACGCGCTCCAGGTGTACCTCTGCGCCCAGCACCGCCGCCATCTCGCCGACGGCAGAAGAGAGGCCGCCTGCGCCGCAGTCGGTGATGGCGGTGTACAGGCCTTCGTCGCGGGCGAGCAGCACCGCTTCGAGCGCCTGCTTCTCGTGGATCGGGTGGCCGATCTGCACGGCGCTGCCGGAAACCTGGCCTGTACGGTGATCCATCTCCATGGAGGAGAAGGTCGCCCCGCGCAGCCCGTCCCGGCCGGTCCGCCCCCCGATCACCACCACCAGGTCGCCCGCCTGCCGCCTCGGCCCGGTGGGAGCCGCAGGGCAGGATGCCCAGGCAGCCGCAGAACACGAGCGGGTTGGCCGTATAGCCCGGATCGTACAGGATGGCGCCGTTGACGGTCGGGATGCCCATCTTGTTGCCATAGTCTTCGATACCGGCCGTCACCCCATCGGCGACGCGGCGCGGATGCAGGACCCCGGGCGGGAGCTCCGAGAAGGGCAGATCAGGCGGGCCAAAGCACAGCACATCGGTGTAGGCGATGGGGCGGGCGCTCACGCCGATCACATCTCGGATGACGCCGCCCACGCCCGTATTGGCGCCGCCGAACGGTTCCAGGGCCGAGGGATGGTTGTGCGTCTCGACCTTGAAGGCGAGATCGAGATGCTCGTCGAAGGCGATGATCCCGGCGTTGTCGACGAACGCCGATCGCACCCACGGCTTGGCGAGCTTCTCGGTCGCGCCGCGGATGTAGGTGTTGAGCAGGGAATCGATCTGTGAGCGAACGGGTTCGCGGCCCGCCTTCCGCGATCGAACTCCTCATACGAAATGAGCGCCTTGAAGGTCTTGTGGACGCAGTGCTCGGACCAGGTCTGCGCCAGCATCTCCAGCTCGACATCCGTCGGCTCACGCCCGGCCTTCTGGAAGTAGGCCTGGATCGCGCGCATCTCGGCCAGATCCAGCGAGAGACGCCGTTCGCGGCTGATGGCCTCCAGCCCCTGCGCATCCGCCGCCGTCAGGGGGATGATCTCCACGGTACCGTCGGCGGGCCGGCCGGGCACGAAGGGCGGATCGACGGGACGGTCGACGGCATAGGTCTGGATCACTTCGTTGGACAGCAAGCCGGCCGCCAGGCGGTTGATGCCGTCCTCGTCTACCTCGCCGTCGATGGCGTATCGCCGGCCGGTCGCCGCTCGCTCCAGACCCTGGATCCCAACCAGCAGCGCTCCCTCCAACAGGTGTTCGGCAACGCTGTCGGTAACGCCCGGCAGCAGCGCGACCTCCACCGTGTGCCGGCCGGCAGCGAGGCTCCCGATCCGATCCGGGCTGCGTGGTTCGCCGAGCCGTGCGAGGGCAAATTCCTCGACGACGGGATCGCACAACAGGGTCTCGGCCAGCCGCCGGACGGATGTGTCGTCTAGCCGGGGGCCCTCCAGGAAATACAGGTCGGTCACCGAAATGGCCTGGATGCCGCCGATGCCCAGCGCCTCAGCCTGGCGGCGCAAGCTCGCCCCGCGCGTGCGCGCATCGCGCGCATTGCCTCCTGGGCAGATGTCGATCCGATAGATCATCGATTGTCCTCAGCGCGGGTTGAGTTGATAGTTCGGCGCTTCTTTGGTGACCACGACATCGTGGGGATGGCTTTCGATCAGGCCGGCATTCGTGATGCGCACGAAGCGTGCCTTTGCGTGCAGTTCCGCCAGGTTCGCCGCCCCCACATAGCCCATGCCCGATCGCAGCCCGCCCATCATCTGGTACATATAAGCCGCCAGCGGCCCCTTGTAGGGCACCTGTCCCTCGATGCCTTCGGGCACCAGCTTGCCGTTCCCATCGCTGCCCTGCCCCTGGCCAGACGCGTAGCGATCGCCGGCGCGGCCCTGCAGCGCGCCCAGCGAGCCCATCCCCCGGTACTCCTTGTAGCGCCGGCCCTCGTTCAGGATGGTTTCGCCCGGCGATTCCTCCAGGCCGGCCAGCAATGATCCCAGCATGACGGCATCGGCGCCGGCGGCCAGCGCCTTCACGATGTCTCCCGAGTACTTGATGCCGCCATCCGCGATGATGGGCACGCCGCGTTCCCTGGCGGCCGCCGCGCATTCGGCGATGGCCGTCAGTTGCGGCACGCCTGCGCCGGCCACGATGCGGGTGGTGCAGATCGACCCCGCTCCCACGCCCACCTTGATCACATCGGCGCCGGCGTCGATCAGGGCCAACGTCCCCGCCGCCGTCACCACGTTGCCCGCAAGCACAGGCAATTGCGGGGCGAGGTGTTTGATGCGCCGGATGGCAGCCAGCGCATTCGCCGAGTGGCCGTGGGCGGTATCCACGGCCACGGCGTCGACCTGGGCTTCGAGCAGCAGCCTGAGGCGCTGTTCCAGGTCTTCGCCCACGCCGACGGCCGCGGCGACGAGCAGACGTCCCCGTTCATCGGTGGCTGCTGCGGGGAAGTCCTGCTTCTTGAGGATGTCCTTGTAAGTGATCAGCCCCCGCAGCATGAAGTTCTCGTCCACCAGCGGCAGCTTCTCGATCCGGTATTTGTGCAGAATCGCCTTGGCCTCGTCCAGCGACGTTCCGAGCGGCGCCGTCACCAGACGTTCACTCGTCATCAATTCGCTGACCGGCATATCACCGCCCTCGGCGAAGCGCACATCGCGATTCGTCAGGATGCCCACCAGGCGACCCTCATCGGTGATCGGAACGCCCGAAATGTGATAGCGCGACATGATGGCTTCGGCTTCGGCCAGCGTCGCGGTCGGTGGCAGAGTGACCGGATCGGTCATCATGCCCGACTCGGAACGCTTGACCTTGTCCACCTCTTCGGCCTGGCTCTCCGGACTCAGATTGCGGTGGACGACGCCCAATCCCCCCTGGCGGGCCAGCGCGATCGCCAGGCGTGCTTCGGTGACGGTATCCATTGCGGCCGATAGGATCGGGATTTTGAGGGAGAGTTTACCGTGCAAACAGATGCGGAGGTCGACATCAGAGGGTAGAGCTTCCGAGAAAGCGGGGACCAACAACACGTCGTCAAAGGTCAGCGCTTCGGGTCCACAGAGGTCGGCATACTGCATTTGTCCTCCCCTCTCGCAAGACCCGGAAAAAGATAAAGCCCTATCCTCCGCAGGCAGGGAGGGAATAGGGCTTCTGTGCGCCTCAAACTATGGAGTCTTGCTTACGGTGGAATTATACACCGCAGGGGATTGAGGGCAAATCTTGCGCCTTCGTTCGCCGAGCAGCGCTCACCGTGCGCCACCCCCGATTTTCGCCCGATCTCCTACAGCAAACTGACAAATGCACTCAAAACCGTACATTTGCGGCAGGTCGACGGTAGTCTGGCGACCTGCCTGCCTTCCTCACCGGCGGGCCGTCCACATTGCCGACCCGCGGTATAATTGTGGGGCCGGTGTGGCTAGTCCCGGTTCAGGGAGTCAGTGAAATGGAGACCACGATTTTGGCAGGGTTCCGCGAGAGCGTGCTGCAAAAGCGCAATCGTCTGCTGCAATGGCGGCGAACGGCAACGCCCTCAGAGCGCCGGTTGCGCCTGGGGCCGGCCGGCGAAGGCGGCTTGACGCGCCATCTGGACGTTCTCGACGACACGGCGCAGGCGGCCGACGACCAGTCGTTGGGAATCTGCACCGTCTGCCACGAGGGCGTAGACCAGGAGCTGCTGGAGCTGGATTACACGTGCTGCGTCTGCCTGGATCATCTTTCTGGCGACGAGCGGCGGAGCCTGGAGAACGAGCTCGAGCTCGCGCAGTCGGTGCAGCGTTCGCTGCTGCCGCAGTCGGTACCGGAGTCGCCCTACCTGCAGACGGCCGCCTTCAGCCGTCCGGCGCAGATCGTGGGCGGCGACTACTTCGGCTTCTACACCTTTAAGGATGGCTCCGACGGGGTGGCGATCGCCGATGTGGCCGGCCATGGCGTATCGGCCGGCATGCACGTGGCCAGCATGCACGTCTTGCTGCAGTCGATGGTGCCACCCAGCACGTCACCGGCCGCCGTCCTGGAGCATGTGCACCGGCTTTTCGTCCACAACGCCAGCTTCACCATGTTCGTCACGGCCTTCCTGAGCGCCTACAATCCAAGTACGCACACGCTTACCTACTGCAACGCGGGGCACAACCCGCCCCTGCTGATTGCGGTTGGGGAAGCAGGCCAGACGCCGACGGTGCAGCCGCTGCGACCAACGTCGCCGGCCCTCGGCCTGGTGGAGGGCGCCCGGTTCGACGAGGCGACCGTGCCCGTGACGCCGGGGGATCTGCTGCTGCTCTACACCGACGGCGTGAGCGAGGCCACCAACCGGGCAGACGAGGAGTTCGGGGAAGAGCGGATTGCCCGCGTGGCGCAAGAGCACGTGCACGAGCCGGCGTTCGACATCCTGCAGGCCTTGCGACGCGAGCTGGAGCTCCACCTCGATGGACGCCCCGCCGCCGATGACGCGACCATTGTAGTGCAGAAGATCACGGGGTAGGGGCCAACGGCAGCCTGAGTCCGGCAGCCTGAACCGCTAGCTGCAAGCCGGATTGCTTGTGGCACCCCGCGCTCGGCGCACTCGGCGGTGCGTTTGCCGCGCTCGGCGGCGGCTGCTATAATTGTGGTGCAACTACGGGCCAATCGCCCGGCGTTGCCGTACTGCCCTTCGACTCGCTCTCTGTTCCCCCTTCGCTCTTGGAGAAACGTCGATGCTCGCAACGATCCGGAGTGGCGCCGTAGTCGGCCTCGAGGGCGCGGTCGTGCGCGTCGAGGTCGATTTCAACCCCAATGCCTTGCCCTCGCTCACGCTGGTCGGCCTGCCCGATGCCGCCGTCAAGGAGTCCACCGAGCGCGTGCGCGCCGCCATCTTCAACAGCAACCTGGTCTACCCGCGCGGCCGCATCACCATCAACCTGGCGCCCGCCGACCTGCGCAAGGAAGGACCGGCCTACGACCTGCCCATCGCCGCGGCGCTGCTGGTCGTATCGGGCGTGCTGCCGTCCGACCTGGACGACTACCTGTTTCTGGGCGAGCTGTCGCTGGACGGCAGCGTGCGCCACGTGCAGGGGGTGCTGCCGATGGCCTACCTGGCGCGGGAGCAGGGGTACAAGGGGCTGTTCGTGCCGCTGGTCGACGCGCCGGAGGCGGCGCTGGTGTCCGGGCTCGACGTCTACCCCGTCGACACGCTCGGCCGGCTGGTCTCGCACCTGTGCAACATCCGCCCCATCGAGCCCTATCTCGCCGACCTCAACCTCGACGGCGACCTGCCCCCCTACGCCGCCGACTTCCAGGACATCAAGGGGCAGGAACACGTCAAGCGGGCGCTCGAGGTCGCGGCCAGCGGTGGACATAATGTGCTGATGAGTGGCTCTCCCGGCTCCGGCAAGACCCTGCTCGCCCGCTCGATGCCCTCCATCCTGCCGCGCCTGACCCTCGACGAGGCGCTCGACGTCACCCGCGTCTACTCCGTCGCCGATGCGCTGCCCGCCGGCACGCTCGTGCGCCACCGGCCGTTCCGCGCCCCGCACCACACCATCTCCCACGCCGGGCTGGTCGGCGGCGGGCACTGGCCGCGGCCGGGCGAGGTCAGCCTGGCGCACCGCGGCGTGCTGTTCCTGGACGAGATCCCCGAGTTCGGGCAGCACACGCTCGAGGTGCTGCGCCAGCCGCTGGAAGACAAGCTGGTCACCATCAGCCGCGCCCAGGGCAGCCTCACCTTCCCGGCCAACTTCATGCTGGTGGGGGCGATGAACCCGTGCCCCTGCGGGTATCACGGGGACGTGGAGAAGGACTGCACCTGCAGCCACACCTACATCGCCAACTACCAGAAGAAGCTCTCCGGCCCGCTGCTCGACCGCATCGACATCCACGTCGAGGTGCCGCGCGTGCCGTGGAACAAGCTCTCCGACGAGCGCCGCGGCGAGCCCTCCGCCGCCATCCGCGCCCGCGTGGAAGCGGCCCGCGCCCGCCAGACCGAGCGCTTCCGCGGCACCAAGCTCACCTGCAACGCCGAGATGGGTCCCACCCAGGTGCGCGACTACTGCCACGTCGACGCCGCCTGCATGCAGCTCATGCAGACCGCCGTCCGCCAGATGCAGCTCACCGCCCGCGCCTACCACCGCGTGCTCAAGCTGGCCCGCACCATCGCCGACCTGTGCGGGGAAGCGGAGATCAGCATCGCCCATCTGGCGGAAGCGCTGCAGTACCGGCCGAAGAGGGGTGGGTGAGCCGAACATCCGTTTCTGTGATACACTCCGAACAGTAATGTGACCAAAACAGGAATGCGGACAGGATTCAATGCTCGAAGAGATGACGATTCTCAGCCCGAAGCGAGATAGGAGTGCTCGTCACGGACGTGCCGCATGGTATCCGTACTATGCTGGCTTCTCGCCCAGCTTCGCACGTTCATTGATCCACTCCTTGCCCCTGCCGCGCGACGCCCGCGTGCTAGATCCCTGGAACGGGAGCGGGACAACAACAGAGGCTGCGTCGCAAGAAGCCTATAGGGCGCTTGGTTTGACCTAAACCCGGTCATGGTGATCGCGGCCAAAGCACGTATGCTGAGTTCTCGCGAAAAGCCTAGCCTGTGGCCCCTTACTGTAGATATCGTTCGCAAAGCGGAGAAGAACGGTTCCCCTGATGCATTTCCGCAAGATCCCTTAGGTTATTGGCTCACTCCAGAAAGCGTAGAGAGTATTGGCCAGTCTCGAGAGCGGATTGCAGATGCTTCTTCTTAATGATACTGCATACCACCCGTTGACAAGCTTCGAGGATGTGAACCGTCTCTCTGATCTCGCCTCCTATTTCTACTTGGCGCTCTTTCGTGTGCTGCGAGCGCTCTTGAAACCATTTGCCACGTCTAACCCAACATGGATCAAAAGACCCAAGTCGCTTGAGAATCGCTTGTCCTTGAGCCATACGACTATTGTTGACGCATTTAAGGCTCAAGTTGCCGAGTTGATGGCAGGGATGGAGGACGCATGGATTTGTGGCGAACAGCCTCCGAGCAGAGTCGCAGTAGCGTCGTCCGATGATCTTCCGCTGCCCAATGCCTCAATCGACCTGGTTCTCACCTCTCCTCCCTATTGCACACGTATCGACTACGCCGTAGCTACGGTTCATCGAGCTCGGGCTACTCGGCTATGGTCTTGATGATCAGTTCGTGGAACTGCGTCGGCGGCTTGATCGGGACTTCCACCGTTCCGGCTACATCACCGGCACCGTCGTCGGCATGGGGCACAACATGCAATGCGTTTCTGACAAGAGTAGCGGAGCACGCTCAAAGGCCTCCAGCTCCTACTCTCAAGAGCCATATGCAATATTTCGATGGCGTCTTTCGGTCCTTGGGCGAAGTTCGCCGAGTAATCGTTCCTGGGGGAGTAGCCGTAGTTGTAGTGCAGGAATTAGTATAAGGATGTACACAACGACCTACCGCAGATACTCTCAGAGATGGGACGTTCTCAAGGCCTCACGCCGCGTCGGCCGCGTTGATTTTCCAATGAGAAGAACGATGGCCAGCATCAATCCCGCAGTCAGGCGATACCGAGGTGCCTTCGATGCAGTCGAAAGCGTACTGTGCTTTTCGAAGTAGCGCTAGAGAATAGCATTGGAGCCCGGACGAGATCGGACGCCGAGGATCGATTCCCGCAAAACAGCTACGACTGCTGTCCGAGAGTATACGCAAGCGCCCTGCCCCTTAGGTCTGGATGACGAGAAAGGAATCGCACTAATGGGAATCCAAGATCAGGCTACAAGTGTGGTTGATCTCATCAACGCGATTGACAGCAGACTTCGAAAAGTGCATACGCAGAGTCTCGATCTGTCCTTCAACGAGCTCCTAGACATGCGTAAGCACTCTGAACTCGATATCAGCCCGGACTATCAGCGGCTATTTCAATGGTCTGAGGGTGCAAGGTCACGCTTCGTTGAGTCCTTATTGTTGGAAATGCCGGTACCACCAATATACGTGATCGAAGAAGAGGACGGGAAATATCTGTTGATTGACGGTCTCCAGAGAATCTCGTCTTACCTTCACCTGCGAGGGGAGCTGAAGGCATCGTCGAACCTCCAGTGCATACCGGAGAAAAACTGGTGTTGTCTGACTGTGACATTGTGGAGCTCAATGGAAAGACATACGATGATTTGGGTACTGCGCTTCAAATAAGGTTGAAGCGAGCCTTCGTCAGGGTGGAGTTATAAGAAAAGGAAGTGATGCCCGGTTCAAGTACCATATGTTCAAGCGCCTGAACACGGGCGGCCAGCTACTGACAGAACAGCAAGTTAGAAACTGTACTATTCGCCTTCTTGATCCGAGATTCAACGATTTCATCATTGGACTTAGCAAGGCGCCAAGCTTCGTTGAGTGCACCTCCACATTGACTCAAGAAAGAAAGCTCGGAGCCTTTGATCAGGAGCTGATATTGCGTTTCTTCGCGTTAGAGAACGACATGTCGCGGTTTCGGCACGACGTTGGTGATTTCCTGACCGAGTATATGGAACGGGTTTCCGACCCTGCAGGTGCGACATTTGACTACGAGGAGGAACGGGAGGTCTTCCTCCGAACGTTCGCAGTTTTGTCGAAGGTACTTGGAGAGCATGCATTTGCGTATGCAAACCCGCCGCGGACTGATATTACCCGAGGCTTCAGTGTTTATCACTACGAGGCGTTCACGTTAGGTATTCAAGAAAATTGTAGCTGAATCGATCTCGATGACCAAGACGTGTTGCACTTGGTGCTGACACCGTTCTGCACGACATAAAGCTCAATGAGGAGTTCGTGCGTGTTACAACGAAGAGGCAAGAATTCGCCTGGGCCGCTCAACCAGCGAATCGAATTCGTAAGGGCAAAACTGAAGGACATTCTATGAAGTTCAGGAGATCTGTGGGCCGAGATAGAGACAATATTGCCTGGCACGAAGCCGAGATCCGATTTCTACCAAAACCACGGCGCGACAATAGAAGATTCTCGGGGCAGAGATCAATTCCGTCGCGCTCTGATTCTGGTCTTGTACTCGCATTTCGAGGGATTTGCAGGTTCGCTCTTCTCTCTTCGTCAGCGCAGTAAATGGAGAGAATGTACCATGCGGCCAGGCAACCTATGCCATAGCCGCAGCTTCATTCTCTGAGGTGTCGCGCACTCCGGGATCCATCGAGACGCTGCAATGAGTTCAACCGCGATTTACCCGATGATAGCAAGTTACACTTGTTTGCACGAGAACGGGAGTTCGTGGAAAGAGACGCGGACCTGGATAGACGGGTAGTTTAACATCCCAGACTCAGTTGTTGATACTGAATCGAACCTGAAGCCAGTTGTTCTTCGCAAAAATCTGTATCGGCTCGGGTTTCCTCACGAACAGTTCCCGAGATTTTCGAGGGTGACATCAATATGCTCATCAACTACCGAAACGCCATTGCACATGGGAGTTTGCGTGATCGATGAGCGCACCTACCTGAAGGTTAGCGGCGCAGTCTATCGCATCACGCAAGAAGTCAAGCTCCAAATGATGCAGGCCTTGCAAGATAAGGTCTATCTGCGCCAATAAGCCTTGGCAAATGCATTCCCTAGGTGAATGGTATTCTCCCGGCTGCTACAGCACCAGGTCTCACCATGTAGCAAAACTGGAGTTCATAGTATCAATGTGTCGGATGTCAACAACGACATCGTCCTCTAGACACGTTCTGGGCGACTGCACTATCGACTCCGCCCTTTATAGCCCACGCACTCCGCCTTCCGCCACACTTGCCTTGCTAGCGGTGCCAAGGCATGCAATTGAACTCCGCCGCCTACCACCGCGTCCTCAAGCTTGCCCGCACCATCGCCGACCTGTGCGGGGAAGCGAGATCGGCTATCGCACATTTGGCGGAAGCGCTGCACCTGGCGGCCGGCCGGAAGCGGGGTGGGTGGATCGCGGTATACTGACGCATCGGACGTTGTGTGGAGGCCAGATGGCGCAGCGCGATCGCGAAACCGAATGGCTGCGGGTGCAGATCTATCGTGACATGACCCCTGCCGAGCGCATGGAAGCTGCCTCTCGTCTTTACGAGGATGCCGTGTCGCTCGTGCGCTCGTCTGTGCTCCGGCAGCGCCCCGGCATCTCACCTGACGAGCTGAATTCGAAGTGCGGCGGCGGATCTGCCCCGCGGCCTGGCAGAACTCACCGAGACGGCGAGGAGGGCGCGTGGAAGGCACCGAGCGTAACGTCCTTTTCGAGGTGCTCGACGCCCTCGGAGCGTCGCCATCCCCTATATGGTGGTCGGCTCTTTTGCCTCGACCTACTGGGGCCGGCCGCGCCTGACGCACGACGCGGATCTGGTGGTCGAGATCCACCCGGAGCAGGTCGGCGAGTTGGCCCGGCTGTTGGCCCCGGAGTTCTACGCCCCCGAATTCGTGATCGAGGAAGCAGTACGCAAGCGCGAGCAGTTCAACACGATCAGTCTGGAGTATGCCTTCAAGGTAGACCTATGGCCTCGCAAGGCGACTGCGTACCACGAGCAGGCATTCGAACGGCGGCTGCTCGGGTTGATGTTCGACCGCGAGGTATGGGTCAGCAGCCCGGAAGACGTGATTCTGAGCAAGTTGTTGTGGTATCGGGCAGCCCCATCTCAGGATAGGCAGGTGCAGGACGCACTGGGCGTATTCGAGATTCAGCAGCCATATCTGGAGCACGACTACCTGGACCGGTGGGCAGCGGACCTGGGTATCGTTGATCTCCTCGATCGCATCAAGCAGGAGGCTGCCACGCCGCCGGAAGTGTAGTGCGCTTACCCGGAAGAGGCTATACGCCAAATCGCAAACCCGCGCCCCGCACGGAGTGCGCGGACTGCACGGAGAAAACCCAATGCCAAACGGTGGACACATCAGCTGTGAGTACTGCATCAACAACGACCGCGGGGCGTGCCAGATATTCGGCGTCGCGACCGGCCCATTCGTCCTGTGCCGGTCATTTCGCACCGAGCCCGGCATGTCCTATGAAGATTCCGTGCAGCAGTGGCCCATGCTCGCCAGCCTCGCGCCGGGCGCCGTCTACGCGATCGACAACTCCAGCTTCTCCGCCGGTGACCCGCAGCCGATCTTCGGCCTGAGGCACGTCGATCCCCACCCCATTCCGGATTCATACTGGGCCATCCCGGGTAGGCTCCTGGCCGGCGAGTATCCCGGCGCTCCGGATGACGGTAACGCCAGGCGCAAGCTCCGCCGCCTGCTGGCCGAGGGGATCAGCTACTTCCTTGATCTGACAGAGGAAACGGAACCGCTGAAATCGTACGCCCATCTTCTGGCTGAAGAGGCGGCCGGGTTGGGCGTAGCCGCAGAACACCATCGCATGCCAATCCGCGATCAGGATACGCCGGCGAAACCTGCCATGAAGGCAAATCCTGGACGCCATCGATAGCGCGCTACAGGATGGCCATTCCGTATACGTGCACTGCTGGGGTGGCATCGGGCGCACCGGCACGGTCGTCGGCTGTCACATGGTCCGGCATGGGATGACCGGAAGAGGTGCGATCGATGAGATCGCCCGACTGCGGCAAGGCACGCCGGACGCGCACCGGCATTCGCCGGAGACCGCGGAACAAAGGCGGTTCGTGACGCACTGGCAGGTGGGGGCGTGAGTCGCCGGTGAGGAGTGTCAGGAAACGGCGGCGGAGCACTTCACCGCGAATCCGTGCTCGGCCTTCCAGTCACTCGAGCTCGCCCGAACCTTCGCCGCGATTTGGATCATCCGCCACCTGTGAACGGTGGTACAATTTGCCGCGTACGCCGGATCGCCAACCACAGACTCGCAGCGCGCGCAACGTCTATGCCGGCCTGACATGCCTGCAGCCGAGTGCGGCGCCGGACAATGCCGGTAGGCGTCCTCCCGTCAAAAGCCGTATAAGTCGAATCGACTCCATCGGGAGCCGGGAAGGGATCTTTAGCTATGCCCTCACAATCGACTGGCACGCCGGCTCCACCGTTTGACTGCAATGCAGAAACGGCGCGCAGGTTCCGCAGCCGGGGCCTGGCTAACCTGTTGCGCATGGGTCACTGCGCACCTTCGATCATGCAGGCCATGCTGGACGTGTTCGAGTTGGACGCCCAATGGCTCGTCAAGCTCATGGCCGGAATGCCCGGGGGCATCGGCAACACTCGTGGCGAATGTGGCGGCGTGACGGCGCCGTTGGTGATGCTCGGCCTGCGCCACGGTCAGGGGCAGATGGTCGAGGGACTGCCCGCGGTGGTTTATAAGGGCCGTCACCTGCTGCGTCGCTTCGCTGAATGCCAGGGGACCACATCGTGCAGCGACATTCTGGGCAACGCCCGCGTGCCCCTGCGCTGCATCGGCGTAGTCCGGCAGGCGCCGGTACTCTGTGCAGAGAGCTGCGCCGCTGACGGCACCGCCGCAATCCCCGCGGCACAGCAAGAGGCATTCCGTCGCCTTTACGATCACTGGACCGAGAACGAGTTTCATTGCGCGCACGCGGTGTTTCATCACCTGCAGCGCACGCTTCCCGTCAGCGAGGAGCTACTCAATGGCAGTACCGGTTTCATGGGTGGGACAGTTTTCGCCGGGATGACCTGCAGCGCGCTTGCTGCCGGCGTAATGGCGCTCGGCCTGATGCTCGGCCAGATCGAGAACAGTCACCTACGCGTCCTGCGCATGATCGGATTGATGGCCGTACGTGGCGATGCGTTTGCCGACGACGTCAACACGTTCAACAGAACGATGAATCTCAGCAATCGTCTGGCGCAGTGGTTCGCGGTCGAGTTTGGCAGCACCCAATGCGCCGCGATCACGCAGTGTGATTTCTCCACGGCCGAGGGAGTACGGCGCTACATTGAGGGCGGCGGTACGGCCCGGTGCAGCGCCATCGCTGAGAGGGTCGCCTTCAGGGTACTGGGCATGATCCAGCCGGCTGATGCCGTCGCCTGAGGGCGAGGCGTTCACGCCAAACTGCAAAGAGCGCTGACATGTATCTGCTGGACCAAAGGAACCTCGGTATTGCCATCCTGGCCTTGCTGGGGGGCATGGTGATCTCCAAATGGGCGGCCACCGGCACCATTCTGGACAGGCCGGGTGGCAGCTTGCTCGCCTGGATAGCGGATCTCTACAAGCTGATGTTTCTCCTCGTCGTGAATCCCCTGGCGGCCGCAGGACTCCTCTTCCACCGCCCGGAAACAGCCGATCCGGCGCAGCTGACGGTGAGCGCGCACTGGCTTCAGAATGGTCTTGCAGCCGGAGGCTTGCTGTTGTACGGGTTGGGGTGCCTGCTGCTGGCGGCAGCCTTTCGCATGCTGGGGCGGAGTTTCCGGGCTGAGGGAGCCGCCCCGCGCCTGGATAAGTTGCTGACCGGCGGACCCTACCGGTTTGTCAGGCATCCGATGTATACGGGATTGCTGTGTCTATCGTTGGGACTATCCTGCATGACGCAGTCGCTGGTGTGCTTCGCCGTCTTTGGCGTCTATCTTCTGCTCATCATCAGGGTGATCGACAGGGAAGAGGAGGAGTTGCGGCGGGCGTACGGTGATCAGTACCGGCTATACCAACGTAACGTGCGCAAGCTCGTTCCGCGCGTGTACTGAGCACGGCCCCGAAATCTGCGCCGCCCGGCTCAGGGGAGTCCGGTGGGGCTGATACGGATAACCGGTGGCGAGCCTGGATGTTGCTGCCTCACCGCATGTACATGCCACCGTTAACGTCAATGGTGGCCCCCGTAATGTAGCGCGCTTCTTCACTTGCCAGGAAGACGGCAGTCGCGCCAACGTCTTGGACGGTGCCGAGCCCGAGCGGAACGGTACTCGCCAGCGCTCTGACACCCGCCTCTCCATGGGTTTTCTCTAGCAGTTCAGTCTCTGATGATCCCGGGCGCAATGGCGTTGACCGTGACTGAGAATTTTGCCGCCGTGCGCGCCAGGGTTTTGGTGAAGCCCAACTGGCCGCTCTTCGTGGCTGCGTAGTGCACATGCCCGTACAGAGCGCCATTGTGCCCAACCATGGAGCTGATGATGATGATACGGCCCCACCGGTTCTCACGCATGATCTCCAGGGCGTATTTCGCGCACAGAAAGGTACTGGTCAGGTTGGTATCTATTATGTGGCGCCAACTGTCGAGCGAAACCTCGAAGATATCCTCCGCAATAGTTGTCCCCGCATTGCAGACCAGGATATCAACTCGGCCGAGTTCAGACTGCGTAGTCTCCATCAGCCGGCGCACGTCACCTTCGTTCCCGACGTCGGCCTGAACGGCCACCGCGCGCCTGCCCATGGCGCGTATCTCTTCGGCGACCGCCTCAGCTTTGGAGACGGAGCGAGCGTAGTTCACGACCACGTCGGCGCCCGCCGCAGCCAGGCTGCGGGCGATGCCCGCGCCCAGCCCCCGCGATGCCCCGGTGACCAGGGCGATCCTGCCTTCGAGCGAGAACACGCGGCGACCTCCTAACGAGACGCTACGACCGTGTATTCAGCCAAGCGCAGCTGCGATGCCAGTTCGCTGCCGGAATTGATGTTGTGCTCGCGGGCGATCTGCTCGGCGAGCGGCGCGTTATGCTGTCTCAGCGCGTCCACAATGCGAAGATGTTCGGCTCGAGCCTGCTGCAACCGCTCGAACGAGGGCGGATAGACGGCACGGAGGTGGTAGATGTAGTTCCAGAGACCGAGTGTGATTGCCTTGGCGCGTTGGCTGGGATACCATGCACAGATTTCGCCGTGGAAGCGCCGGTTACCGGCATGGTAGGCGGCGTAATCACACCGCCCAAGCGGCTCTTCCATCTCGGCGAGGATTGCCTCCAGCGTTCGGATGCCTTCCTCAGTAATTAGCTCGGCAGCCTTGCCGGTGGCCAGCGCCTCGATGGCCCCCACCAGTTCGTAGGCGTGGCGTACCTCGTCGACCGAGAGCGACGCGACCACCAGACCCCGGTGGGGTCGACGCTCGACCAGCCCCTCCAGCTCAAGATGGTGCAGCGCCTCTCGTATCGGCATGCGGCTGGTGCCCATGGCCGCTGCCAGGTCCCCCGTTTTTAGCTGGTCGCCCGGCTTGAGGCGCTTGCTGAGAATGGCCGAGCGCAGGCTGTCCAAGACGGGCTCGAACATGAGGGCCGGCGCGGGGACCCGATCGATCTGGTCTTCGATGTGATTCACTCTTGACATTTCAGTTCTCGTCTGGTATTTTGGATCCAGAATTAAGAATCCAAAAATCTGGTGGCTCCATACTATCAGAAAAGGGAGGACGTGTCAACGTGGCAAGCTCATCTGGTACCGGCAAATTTGGAAAGCTGACCCTAACTCGGCGGGATTTCGTGCGCGCTTTATCGATGAGTGGAGCTGGTCTCGCAGTCGCCGCCTGCACCACTACGCCTCCCGCAACGACTGCTCCACCGGCAGCACAGCCCACCTCAGGGGCTGCCCCCACTTCGCCGGCGGTGCCAACTGCGGCCGCTGCCAAACCGGCCCAGGGCGCACAGCCAACTGCGGCGGCTCAAGGGACGGTGAAGCGGGGTGGGCAGCTCGTCGAGGCCAGCTACATCGCCATCCCCAGTTGGGATCCCCAACTCTTCAGCGGGGCAGGACTCTCTGGTTGGGTGATGGTCTACGAGAACCTGCTAAATCTTGACCTGGTCGACCAAGCACAGGCGAAGTGGGAGCTGCGGCCGGGTCTGGCCGAGTCGTGGGACCAACCGGACGCGACGACGATCGTCTTCAAACTCCGGAAGGGCGTGAAATTCCACGATGGCTCTGACCTCACCGGTGAAGTGGTGAAGTGGAACATCGATCGCATGCGAAGTGACCCCAAGGCGGTGCTGCGCACGCAACTGACGGCGATTGACGCTGTTGACGCCGTCGATACCTCCACCGTTCGCGTCAAGCTTAAGGCGCCGAGCCCGGCCATGTTGCGCATCCTCTCCAGCGGCTCTCAGCAGGCCATCATCTCAAAGGCGCATTTCGACAAGGTGGGAGCTGACGGCCTCGCCCTGAATCCCTCGGGCACCGGCCCAATGAAGCTCAAGTCATTCAAGCAGGATGACCGGGCCGTCCTCGAGCCGTTCAAGGATTACTGGCAAAATGGTGCGGACGGAAAGCCCCTACCCTACATCGACGAGTTTGTCTTCCGCTATATGCCAGACCTGAGCACGGCGCTCGTCGAGCTGCAGTCCGGGGGCGTGCATGCGGTCCGGGACTTCTCTCCCGGGATCTCGTCACGATCAAGGCAAACCAGAATCTCGTGATGAGCGAAGCCACGTGGACGGGTATTCAGTACTTTACCATTGGCTTCAAGATGACCGAGAAGCCGTTCAACGACGTCAAGGTGCGGCAGGCGATCTTGTGCTCGATGGACCGCGAGGGCATGGCCAAGGCCGTGGGCTTCGGGGTCGGAAAGGCAAACTTCTACCCGCACTGGGGCGTGGGCGAGTTGGGTTGGGATGAGTCGATTGAAAAGAATGCCCTTGATCTGGAGAAGGCCAAGCGGCTCCTTACCGAAGCCGGCTATGCAAACGGCCTGGATATGACGCTGAAGTACATCAGCCGCGAGCCTGATAACACCCTTGCTCAGTTCCAACAGCAGGTTTGGGCCAAGGCTGGCATCAGGGTGCAGCTCCAGGCGCTTGAGCGGCTTGTCTGGCTGGACGACATGGCAGCGGGCCGGCTCGAAGCCGCAATCTGGCGCGGCGGGGCTACTCTTGATCCCGATCTGAACAGGGCGGCAGTGATGTGCGGCGGCGCCGTCAACTACAGCAAATGGTGCGATCAGGAAATAGAGAACCTGATGAACCAGGGTGGCCAGACGATGGATCAGGCGCAGCGCCACGAGATCTACAAGAAGGTGCTGGCCCGGATACAGGAGCAGGCCTATGTTGGCTCCGGCGTTCTGACGCCAGTCACCCTCTCTCACGCCAAGAAGGTGCAAGGGGTTACATGGCGCTTCGGTTATCCGGAGCTGAATCGCTGTTGGATCAGCGCGTAGGATCTCGTCCGCGTCCCATCCCCGTCAGAACGGAGATAGCGCCTCCGCAGCTCACGCCGTGGGAGAGATGCCGTGAGGGCATTCCTACTCAAGAGGCTGCAGCAGGGTGTGATAACCCTGCTGCTGGTCTCGATAATCACCTTCGCCATCACCATGTTGCTACCCGGCGATCCAGCCCGGGCGTTCCTGGGTGAAGCGCAGGGTCTCGACCCGGTCGCCTATCAGGCGATGCGCAACGACCTGGGGCTGGATCAGCCACTGCCTGTTCAGTATGTTCGCTGGCTCGAGCGTGCGGTTCGCGGCGACTTCGGCCGATCTGTGCGAACCAAGGAGCTGGTCCTCGACGGCCTGCTGGCGCGCCTTCCCGTCACTCTACAGCTCATCGCAATGTCGGTTGTCATTGGGCTGTTGATCGCAGTCCCGGTGGGGATCATCTCAGCAGTAAGGCCAAATTCGCCACTTGATATCGCGGGAACGGTCCTGTCCGTCAGCGGTATGGCCATTCCCTCGTTTTGGCTTGGGATCATGCTGATCTATGTCTTCTCCCTGTGGCTGCGTTGGCTGCCGTCCTCAGGGTATGTGTCTCCCACCGAGAATCTGGTGTTAAGCCTGCGCAGCATGCTGCTGCCGGCTTTCGTCCTCGGTCTCGATGCGAGCGCCTCACTCATGCGCCAGATCCGTTCTTCGCTGATCGAGGTCATTCACCAGGAATACATCGTGACGGCGACGGCGAAAGGGCTTTCGGAGAGGAGCGTCATCCGGCGCCATGCCCTCCAGAATGCCATGATCCCTGTCGTCACGATACTTGGGCTGCAAATTGGTCGACTTTTCGGCGGTTCGGTCATCATCGAGCAAATCTTTGCCCTGCCCGGACTGGGTCGATGGAGCGCCGATTCCATCTTCTTCCGTGACTTGCCTTCGCTGCAGGGGGTGATCCTCTTTCTGGCCGTCGCTGTCTTGATCAGTAATTTGCTGGCGGATCTCGCGTACATGGTCCTTGACCCGCGTATCCGCGTCAGCTAGCCATACATGGGAAACAAGATGCAACCAGCCGCGACACAGACGCAGATCTTCGAGGCCCCCGTCCGGCCCAGAAATGTTGGAGCTCGCGTGTTCTGGCGCCGCGTATTGCGTACTCGGGGAGCCGCCTTTGGCCTGGCGATCACGTGTTTGGTCATCTCACTGGCAGTTGCGGCTAACTTCGTGAGTCCCTACAGTCCGGTCGAGCAGGATATCAACGCGATACTCGCGGCTCCCAGCCGCACCCACCTCTTTGGTACTGACCAGCTTGGACGGGACACATTGAGTCGCATCATTCACGGTTCGCGACCCTCGCTGCTGGCGGGACTGGTCTCGGTCGGTTTTGGGGGCGTGATTGGCACTCTCATGGGCCTCATGGGCGGCTTCTGGCGGGGTCGCATTGACGACCTGATCATGCGCACCGCGGACGCGCTGTGGTCGTTCCCGGCTCTCGTTCTGGCGCTGGCGATCACAGCGACGCTTGGTCCCGGCCTCGTGAATGCCATGCTGGCTATCGGCGTCACTTTCATGCCGGTGTTTGCGCGCCTTGCGCGCGCCTCTACGCTGTCCGCACGTGAGCGCGAATACGTCACTGCGGCGGTAATGGCCGGCGCCACCGACCGGCGCATCCTGCTCAAGCATATCCTACCCAACATCTTGGCGCCCATCATTGTTCAGAGTTCGCTCATGATCGCCGGCGCCATCACCATCGAAGCAGCGCTCAGCTTCCTTGGTCTTGGCGTGCAACCCCCGGCGCCAAGTTGGGGTTCGATGCTGCGCGACGCGTATCAGTTCATGCAGCTTTCGGTATGGCCGTCCGTGTTTCCGGGTGTGGCGATCTTCGTGACCGTCCTCGGTATCAACTTACTAGGTGATGGATTCCGCCGCCGCGCTGGATCCACGTCTGCGGGGACACGGCGAAGCATGATCCGGTCGCGAGCAACGCTTGTGACGTTTGCATATACCAAGAGGTAAGGATGTCAGTAACAGATCGGGCGTCGCGATACGACGGCGAGTACTTCCCGTTTGGCGGCACATACGCTCCAGTGGGGAAGGCTACTGAGGTGCCAATGAGCGAGTGGGCCGCCGACATGGCTCGCATGCGTGACTTGGGCTTCACCAGCGTTCGGGCATTCGTGGCGTGGGACCGAATCGAGCCGGTCGAAGGCCGGCGTGACTATAGCAAGCTGGATCATATCTTCGAGCTGGCGGAGCGCAATGGTCTGCACGTGTTGCTGAATGTGGGCGGTGTCTTCGACAACCTTGTTGGCGTCTACCCTCCACCGTGGTTGGCGCGTGCTTACCCGTGCCAGCCGCCAATCGAAAACCCAGACGTCACCCCCGCCTATGTTGGAATCCGGCGCAAGATCTGCTTCGACGACCCGATCTACCGGGAGAAGGCCGGAGCCTTCCTCGCAGAGGTGATATCGCGTTATGCAGGTTCTCCGGCCCTCGATGGCTGGGTCATCTGGAACGAGCCTCACTGGCGGGGGTGCTATTGCCCGCACACCCTGGCCAGATTTAGAGAATGGCTGCGAGCACGCTACGCCGGCGTCCGAGAACTGTGCGCGGCCTGGAGCACCGAATTCCCGGTCGTCTACAACAATTGGGATGAGGTCGAGGCTCCGACGAACGTGGGCTTCCTGGAGGGGGGCTACGCGGCCTGGCTTGATTGGCAGAGCTTCTGCCAGGAGAGCATGACCGGGGCCATGGCCTGGGTGAGCGCCGTCGTCAAGAAATGGGATCCGCTGAACCGCCCCACGACTACCAATATCACATCGGGAGAGGCCGAAAACGACGCCATCCACAGGCACACCGACCTCTGGCAAATTGGCCAACTCGTGGATGTGGTGGGCTACTCCAACTACACGTACACAGAGCCGCGTGCCCACGTGCTCGCCGCCCGACTTGATCGCATACGCAGCACGTCGCGCGGCTGCACACCGCGCGTTCTGGATCATCGAGACCGAGGCGGGTCCGATCCTGTGGGTACACGGAAATTTGCCGCACCACACGACCACGAGGCGACGCATACTGCGTCATTGGCAGGCGGTCGGGCGCGGCGCCACGACGATCCATGACTGGCTCTATCGAACGCGGTGTTACAGATGCTCAGGCCGGCGAGTTCGGACTGCTGAATTGGGATGGCTCCGTCAACGAGCGGGCACTAGCAACGGGCCATATGTCGGACCAACTGCAGAAGCATGCTGCCCTCTTCGCCGGCAGAGAGTATCGCGCCGAAGTGGCGATTCTCATCGACCAGAGCACGCTCCGGCAGGGCGCCGCCGAGGGTTACGAGGCGGTTCAGTCGGCAGACAAAAACTACTGGCAGCGGTCCTGGATGGGAGCCTACAAGCTCCTCTGGGACATGAATGTCCCTGTCGATTTCGTGGCGGACGCCCACGTCCTGGATGGCAGCGTCGAGCGTTACAAACTGCTGCTTATCCCGTTCCGCCCCAATATTGCGGACGATGTGTCCGATCGCCTCGCGAGCTACGTCGAAAACGGCGGGCGGGTAATCGCCGAGTTCCCCCTGGGCATGAAGGACAATGTGGGAACTCTGCGCTACGCTGCTCCCGGTAGCGCTCTCTCGGACGTCTTCGGATGTCAGGCTAACGATGCCATGCCTGCCCAAGACAAGAACATCCAGCTTGGATCCGGGTTGGTCGATGGTGGAGGTACCCTTCCCGTATTCGTGTTTCAACAGGAGCTGCAACCCCTCGCAGGCGCAGAAGTGCTGGGAGCGTATGCATCGGGTGGAGCTGCATTGGTGTCCAACCGCCATGGGCGCGGCGAAGCGCTCCTTGCGGGCACGCTCGTCTTTGCCGCCTATGCCGAGGGCTGGAGCCAGTATTCTCAGGCAGCTAATTGACCTCTGGCTGGACAAGGCGCATGTATCAAACGACGTGCAGGTGGACTCTGACGGGCCCGGTGTGGAACTCTGCCAGTTGAGCGGAGTTAGCGACCGTGTGCTCCTTATCCTGAATCATCACGAGACGTCACAGCAGGTGCGTCTCCGGGTGCGCGGTAATGGGATGCATTTCGCAGACCTGCTGCGCGACAGCGAGATCCAGCCGGCCGCTACCGGAGACTGGCAGAGCGTCAGTCTTGCTTTGGAGCCGGAATCGGCGGCCGTGCTCCACGTTTGGAGCTGATAGACTGAACAAGGAGACACGTGTGTCAGGACTTTTCGAACTCAGTAGTGAGGGAATGCGTCTGGCTGTGGATGGACTTGGGCGCGTCAGTTGGCTTGGCCTCGACGGCGAGGCCTACATTGGCGCGGCCCGTGGTCCCCTTTGCGAATTGACCATGCAAGAGGATCCCACCCCGTCCACGCGTGGAGTGCGCCACTATGTGACCAATGAATCGTCGAAGCCAAACGTCCAGGAGATTCCCGATGGGTACCGGCTCGTCTACGACGAACTCATTGGCGAGAAGCACACCTGGAAAGTCCGGCTCGTTCTGGATGTCGTGCTCAAAGACAAGGCGTTCGTCTTCACCGTCCAGTTACAAAACGGCGAAACAGGCTGGCAAGTACGTGAAATCCGTTATCCGATACTTCCTGGCATCGAGGTGAAGCACAACAGACTGTCGCTCTTGTGGCCGCAGCACGCCGGACGGAGGATGAACGACCTCGACGACCTGGGCTTCAAGCAGCTCTTGTATCCCGGTCCGGCCTCGATGCAGTGGTTTGCGCTGGTCGCGCCTGACCGTGGGCTCTATATCGCATCCCACGATCGGTCACTTCAGGCGACGGCGTTGCAGGCACGGGTGGAGCCCTCGAGTGGAGAGATGGAGTGTGCGCTCGCAAAGTATCCCATCTGCCGCGAGGGAAGCGTGGACCTCGGCACCGGCCGTCGTGATGGCTTATCGCGGAAGTTGGCATAGGGCTGCCGAATTCTATCGGGCCTGGGCGAACACCTGGTGGCGCAAGTGCGAGCCTCCCGCCTGGGTAAGGGAGGCGTCGGGCTGGCAGCTTTCGATCTTGAAGCAGCAAAACGGTGACGTTCTCTGGGACTATCCGGAGATCAGCAGGCTGCGACAAGCATCGGAGAGCAATGGCATCGATATTCTGGCTCTGTTTGGCTGGACCGAAGGTGGGCATGACCACCTGTACCCTGTCTACGATCCCTCAGATGGAATGGGGGGCGAGGTGCGCCTGCGCGAGGAGATCGCCCGGGCGAAGCAGGCGGGTCGCCCAGCCATCGTCTACGCGAACGGCTTCATGTTCGATGTGACCACCGAGTATTACCGGCAACATGGAGACGAGGTCTCTATCCGGGGCGAGCGTGGTGACCACTACATGGTCGACCCGGTGTGGCACAAGTTCGTGGACGCGGCGCCGGTCAGTATGGTTGCCGCCTGCGTGGGATCGCAGCGGTGGTCGGACCTGCTTCTCGCGCTCGCCGTCCGGGCTCAACAGCTAGGGGCCTCAGGCATCATTTACGATTGCCTCGGGCTGCACGAGCCGCATCTCTGTTTCAGCGACGCGGATGGCCATCCGTCGCCTGCGCTGGCGACGGGTCCGGGCAAAGTGGCGGTCCTGCGCCGGATTCAGGAACATTTGGAAACCATCGATCCGGATTTCATCATCATCACCGAGGGCGTGAACGACGCCATCTGCCAGGACATTGACTTCATTCATGGATGTGGCAGCGGCTTTGATCCGGGAGTGAAGGGCTCCTGGGGGTTTGATTCGTCGGGTGACGCCTTTCCCGAACTGATCCGCTACACGTTCCCGGAGTTCATCATGACGCAGCGGCACGGCTCGCCCGTTATGGATGAGGCGACAGCCGCGTTTGCCGTGCTGCATGGCTTCCGCCACGAAGTTGAGATCCGTCACGCCGGCGACTACGCCTATATCGTCGACGGCGTCGCTCCACAGCAACTCTCGTACCGTGAGGTGGCGGTCAATGCGGGCGCCACCACTCCCGACATCGCTATGATGCAGCGCACGACGTTCGAGGAGGGCAGCTCTTACTTGAGGAGCCTGATTGCCCTGGAGCGACGAAATGGCGATCTGCTCTGGCACGGCGTCTTTCGGGACACAGAAGGGCTGGCTGAGGTGAATCCGGCCTTGCGAGCCAAAGTCTTCGCCAACGGCGACCGGCTCGGGGTCGTGTTATTCAACCCAACGGACTGTGATCAGCAGGCGTCAGTCGTCGTCGCAGGCTATGAATTGGAACGAGCTGACGATGTCGCTGGCCCAGTCGAGCCCGCTACGGATGCGCTCCCGACTCTGGGGCCTTTGGGAGTTCGGATTCTCCGATACCGGCGAGCGGGATCACAACAGAGAGGTTAGCACTCAGCGTGAAGATCACAGATATTGAGACGTATATCGTCGACTCTACCGCACCAACTGGGTGTTCGCTCGTGTCACAACGGACGAAGGCCTGACCGGCGTTGGAGAAGCCACCCTCGAGGGGCGCGAGCTGACCATTGTGGAGGCCATCGGTGAGCTAAAGCGTTACCTGGTCGGGCAGGATCCTTTCGCCACCGAGCGGCATCACCTGCACATGCAACGTGACAGCTATTGGCGTACGGGGCCGGTGCTTAGCACCGCGGTCAGCGCCGTGGACATCGCATTATGGGATATCAAGGGCAAAGCCCTGGGTGTCCCGGTGTACGAGCTACTGGGTGGCCTGGTCAACGAGCGCATCAAGGTGTACGCAAACGGGTGGTTTGCCGGAGCCTCTACAGCGGCTGAATTTGCTGCGAAGGCAAAGTCTGTCGTGGCTCAAGGTGTTACTGCCCTTAAGTGGGATCCCTTCGGTAAGGCGTACCTGACGATGTCGACTGCAGAAATTGATTGTGCCCTGGAGATCGTCAGCGCCGTGCGCGAGGCGGCGGGTCCGTCCGCTGACCTTATCATCGAAGGGCACGGCCGGTTCGACGTCAAGACCGCCATCCAAATTGGCCGCGAGCTGGCGCCCTTTCGTCCCTCGTGGTTTGAGGAGCCTCTGCAACCGGGGTCAGCGTGTGCGCTGGCGGAAGTGCGCCGGTCGGTGCCGGTGCCGATCGGCTCAGGAGAGCGCTGCTATTCGCGATTTGAGTGCGCGGATATGCTCACAGCCGGCGCGGTCGATGTCCTCCAGCCGGATATCGGCCACGTGGGTGGCTTCACCGAGCTGAAGCGGGTCGCCGCGCTCACCGAAGCTGCCATGCTGCCGATTTCTCCGCACAATCCCAACGGGCCGGTCTGCCATGCCGCGACCATGCACTTTGCCGTCGCGTGTCACAACTTCCTGATGCTGGAGACCATGTTCGACGATGTGCCCTGGCGGAAGGCCATCACAAACGAGCAGCCGGTCTTTCAAGACGGTTGCTTCCTGCCGCCCGTAGGGCCTGGACTCGGCATCGATCTGTGCACGGAAGCATTCGAAGCCCATCCCTATCGCCCGCACGATCTGCGGCACTACACCGGCCAACTGACAGCGATACGGCCGGCTGACGCGAGGCGCTGGTTCTGACGGGCGGCACGACGTATTTCGAGCTCTATCTGATCTCGGGCACGCCCCAACTGGTCGACGGAGCCCGTTGACCTCTACAGACCTGCGAAAAAGCTAGGCCAAGTAGGTGCCTGGGCGCCATCGCCTCGATCCCGCGTGCAGGCACTTGTGCAATCTGTCAGAATTACTTCGCTGCTCTAATCGAGTGCACCAACGGTCACTCGAGCCCGCCCGCGCCCAACAGTCCCATTGCTTCTCCGGCACCATGCTCACCTCCAACCCCGACATGGGCTCGACACAGGCTCGCGACTGCTCGCGCGTGGGCGAGGCCTGCGTGCGGTTGCCCTCGCCTGGACGCGCATCCTCGTGCGCAGCCCGTTGTGGAGATATGTGGTCGATAGCATACTTTCCGCAAGCCTGCGGAGAGGGATAATTGGGGCCGCATCGGGGTTGGATCTCCTTGAAGTGAGTGATGGTCAGGCAAGGAGTCGAAAATGGCGAACAAGAAGGTCAAGATCAATCGCGCGCCGGTGCTGACCCTGTGGGCAGCTGTTGTGGCGGAGCGCCTGGGCTACGACGGTCAGACGGCGCTGACCCTGGGAAAGGCCGTTGCGGGACTGAACGCGCAATCCAAAGGACGGCGATTGGGGATCTACGAAGAGAAGTCAGAAGAAGCTCAGGCACGAGAACGAGACCAGGACAGGGCCGCGGAGCAAGAGTCTGTCGAGCTCCTTGGACGAGTGATTCCAACTGTCAGGACGCCGCAGGGGCTGCGCGCCGCGATCGATGGGGAGGCCGTCAACGCCGCAAGTGTCGAAACCTATCTCGAACGGGGATTCAAAGACGATCTTCACGCTGTGCGCGACGCAATGGAGACACTGGCAAAAGCGTATCCTTCCAAAGATCTACAGCGGAAGGCGTACGGTCTTTACGAAAAGTTTCGTCCCGAGATCCCAGAGGGCACGAGAGGCTGGGGGGCCAAGGGTGATCTGGACCTCGACTACATCCGCTCGCTTGCGGAGTAGACCGGCACCGCAAAGGATGAGCTTTGGCCACTGTCGACCCGCGAGCGGAAGACGAGACTGGCATCGCACACCTGGCAGAGGCGCTGCGCCCCCGGCACTGCCCACCGCAGCGAGTTTGGCGGCCGGCCGACGCGGGGTGGGTGAGACGAAGCGAACCGCAGCGAACCGAAAATCTAAATTGAGTGATCCAAGCCGCTCCTTGGCTCGTACAGAATGACATGAGAGAAGGCAAACGGGGAAATCGACTGCGATGGCTGCGACGACTGCCGGTCACGGTGTCGCACGGCTCCACGCAGGCGAGGTCCCACGCCGGCCTTCGCAAGATCAACTGAGAGAAAAGGAGTTGTCAGAATGTCTGTACGTCCAACGGCCCGGATCGCTCTGCTAGTCATCGTCGTGCTGTGTCTGGGGCTCCTCTCGGTGGGGGTGGCCGGTGCGCAGGCCACCACGAACAAGGTATCGATCACGACCACCGAGTTTGCATTCAACCCCACCACCTTCACCGTCGCTCAGGGAACGGCCGTCACGTTCACGGTCACGAATCCCGGCGCAGCCCCACACAACGTGGAGTTCGAGCTGGTGGGTAAGAATCAGGAGCATAAGCTCTTCGAGACTAACCTCGCCCCCGGGGAAACGCGCACTGCCACGTACACCTTCCCTACCGCCGGCGACTGGCGGATGTACTGCCCCGTTGGCACCCATGCGGACCGGGGCATGGTGGGGACGATAAAGGTCCTTGCTTCGGCGGCGCCTCAAGCGTTGCCGGTTACCGGCGGCGCCATTCCGGCCCTGCCGGCCTTGTTGGCAGCCGGTGGGCTGGCGGTACTTGCCGGCCTTGCCGGCCTGCGAATGCGGCGTGGCGCGCGATCGTGACGGCGAGCCCCCGCTAGCGGCTGGACTTACGGCCGGCGATCCTGGTTGAAGCCGGCCGGGACCCGCACCATAGCCCTGGTTGTCGCGTGATCGGCAGCCAGGGCTTTCGCTGTCCGGCCACCGGCCTGCCAGTGCCACGGGCGCGCCTGCCAGGCCGGCGAAAGCTTGCACTGCTCCGCCTTCAGATAGACCGCCGTTAGCATCAGCCCCATTGTCCGGAACGATGCCCACATCATTACGCAATTGCGGCGCCGGTACGTGTCGTTCGCCGTCCCGCTCAACACGCAAGCCGCAAACGACTCGCCGGCGTGATCACTGCACCGGGTAACGCAGCTCAGCGGCATCCAGCGCCAACAGGGTACGATACAGCACCTGCGTCCCCGCAGCGATATCTTCTGGGCCGGTATACTCCGCCGGGCTGTGGCTGATACCATTCCGGCTGCGAAGGAAGATCATGGCGGTCGGGACCGAGCGCGCCATGATCTGCGCGTCGTGTCCGGCGCCGCTTGGCAACCGGTGCACCGGGAGTCCGGACGTGCTGCAGGCGTTGGCCACGATCTCAACCATTTCCGGGGCAAGCAGCACCGGCTGTATTCGCGACGTTACCTTCAGTTCGTAATCCAACTCTGCGCTTGCGGCTTCGCCGGCAATCATCTGTCGTAAGCTCGCCTCCATCTGGTCGCGGTTCTCTTCGATAATGTCGCGAACATCAAACGTCATCATGACCTCACCGGGAATGGCGTTTACCGCTCCCGGCTTGACCTCCAGCCGTCCCACGGTAGCCACGGAAGTGGGAGCCTGGTTCCACGCAAGTTGTTGCACCGCCAGCACGAGGCGGCTTGCCGACACCAGCGCGTCCCGGCGCATGTTCATGGGTGTAGCGCCTGCATGATCGGTCCGTCCACGCAGACGCAGTTCCATCATCAGCGGTCCGGCAATGCCGGTCACCACCCCGACCGGCAGCGTTGGCGGCCTCGAGCACCGCCCCCTGCTCGATGTGCATCTCGACGTAAGCTGATATGCTCTGCGGCTCCCGCGTAGCCTCTTGAATGCGAAGAGGATCGAGACCACCGGCCCGGAGTCCCTCGGCCATCACGAGTCCCTGACGATCGCGCCGTTCGTGCAGGTCCGCGGGCACTACGCCGCCGAGCATGGCGCGACTGCCGAGGAGCGTCGTTCCCCAACGGGTGCCCTCCTCTTCAAGGAAGGAGATGATTTCGAGGGGGTGCTCGAGATCAGTGCCGTCCTCGAGGAGTGTCTGCGCTACCTCGATCCCACCCAGGACGCCGACTGTGCCATCGTATCGACCCCCGTTGATCACCGTATCGATGTGAGATCCAATGGCCAGAGCGCCCAAATTGCCGTTCTTGCCGTCCCGGCGTCCGATCAAATTGCCGGCCGCATCCACTCGGGTTACGAGGCCGGCTTCCTCCATCCACGTGGCGACTAACTGCCGCGCTTCCAGGTATTCAGGGCTCAGACTTACCCGTGTCACACCGCCGTCTGGGCCGGCTCCGATGGTTGCCAGACGCGCGATGCGCGTGTTCAGGCGTTCCGCATTGATTCCCATCGTCTTCCTCACTCTCACTCACACCATACCGGGGCAGGTTGGGCCGGGTCTGCACATGGGTCGGAAGCAAGCGCGCATCGCAGGCGCGAAGCGTGTGCTGTGGACTTGGTGACCGGATGGTTTGGCCCCGCTCTGCCGGCCACTTGAGGCAAGATCCCCACGATGCGATTCTCATCATAGCACACCGCAGTCCGGCACGAGGCAGGTTTCCTCCTAAGATCGCCCTCCGCCACCCGCCTCCTGCCGCTACTTTACTTCGTTTGACGCCCCCGGGGAACGATGCTATGCTCTTGCCCCAGCCGGTGATCTGATCACCCGATCACATGATCTCTTTCAACAAAGGCCGAGGGTGCTGCCATGGAACTGTTCAGTGTTGATTCCAGGCCCCTGTACCTGCAGGTAGCGGAAGGCCTCAAACGCTATCTGGACGACGGCGACTTCAAGGCGGGCGACGCACTGCCCACGGTGCAGGAGCTTGCCAGGAAGCTCGGCGTCTCTCGTTCCACTCTGCGCGAGGCGCTGGCCTTTCTCGAACGCGAGGGACGGCTTACCCGGCGCCATGGCGTCGGCACGTTCGTTACCGACCCACCCCGCTCGCTCCTCGTATCGCCCATGGAGTCGATCACAAGCATCCGCGCCGAGGCCACAGCGCGCGGCCTCACCGCCGATGTCATCGAACAAGAGACGGAAACGCTGGGCCGCGACGGCGGAAAGCGCCGCGCTCCTGCACGTGCCCGCCGGCACACCTCTGATCCACAGCCAGGCAATCGACGTTGTCGAAGGGCAGCGGGTCGCGTACTTCGACGCGCTCTGGCTGCCCGGCATCGCCGATCCGGCCGGCGGTTCCGACAGCAGTGCCACCATCTTCGAACGTCTGGTCAAGGCGCCTGATTCGCCCCTGGCCTGCCGGGTAAGCGAGCTGCAGGCGGTCAACGCCGATCGCGCGCGTGGCCGAGCGGCTGCGGGTCGCCCCGGGAAAAGCCGTGCTCCACAGCCTGGACATCTATTACGACTACGACGGCAACCCCATCGGGCTCGAGCGCAGCTACTTCGCCTCGGACCGCTACCGCTACCGCGTGGTCCGGAACCGGGCAAGGTGAGGCAGCGATGTCCAGCATCCTGATCCGGGACGGGGCAGTCGTCACACTTGACCCTCAGAGTACGGTTCATGAGCCGGGCTACGTCTTCGTCGACGGCAACCGCATCGCCGCCACCGGGACCGGTACCGCGCCGGATGAGATCGTGTACCGCGCCGGCGAAATCGTCGAGGCCCGGGGCAAGGCAGTCATTCCGGGCATGGTCAACGCACATTTGCATACGTTCCAGTCGTTTGTGCGCGGGGTTGCCGACGACCGTCCCCTGATGCGGTGGCTCATCGACGTGTGCCGCCCGGTCGGCGGCGCGATGACCGCCGACGATATCCGCCTCGCCGGACTCGTGGCGCTTGTCGAGAATCTACATGGCGGCGTGACGAGTGTCATCGACCACGCGTACACGCACTCGGACCCGGCCAACGAAGACACGATGTGCCAGGTCGCCCGCGAAATGGGCATGCGCTATCTGCTCGCCCGTGGCTGCGCCGACACCAACGTCAACCCTGCGACAAGGGAGACACCCGGACGGATGATCGCCGAGATGGAGCGTCTCCACGCGGCCTGGCATGGCGAGGCGGATGGTCGTATCGGCGTCGAATTCGGGCCGACGGCGATCTGGTCGAACACCGAGGACGCCCTGCGGCGCATTGGAGCCGCGGCCGGAAGGCTAGGCTTGGGGATCCATATACACCTGGGCGAGACCGAAGACGAGCTCAACGATGCGCTGCGCGACCGGGGTATGCGCCCGGTCGAGTGGCTGGCGAACGTGGGCCTCCTCGGCCCCCGAACTCAGCTTGCCCACGGCATCTGGTTTTCAGATCGTGACATCGAGCTCGTGGCCGCATCCGGTGCGACGGTGGTCTTCTGCCCCGCCAGCAACGCCTATCTGGCCTCAGGCATCTGCCGCGTCCCGCGCTGCGCGCTGCCGGCATCCCCGTGGCGCTGGGCACCGACGGCCAGACGTGCAACAACGGCATGGAAATGATCGACATGCTGAAGCTGGGGGCGAACCTGCTCAAGGTCGCGTCGCTGGACGCTCAGGTGGTGCAGGCCGAGGACATGCTCGATATGGCCTGTCGCGGCGGAGCGATCGCCCTCGGCCAGCCCGAGAGCCTGGGCAGCCTGGAACCCGGCAAGAAGGCAGACGTGGTCATCGTCGACCTGAGCGATCTGCGGCTGGCCATGGCGAAGCGCATCCCCTACGCGCTGGTCTACTACGCCGAGAAGCACGACGTGAACATGGTGATCGTGGACGGCCGGGTGTTGCTGCGCGACGGCCGCGTGACGATGCTGGACGAGGCTGCCTTGATGGAGGAAGCACGCGCTGCCTGGCGCGCGACGCTGCATCGTGCGGGGATCGCCGAATGAACGCGCACCGCACACTGTTTCTGACGAATCGCGAGGCCGTTCACAATGCCGCCGCCGTCAGGGCCGCCCCGCCGGAGCTCGACGTCGATCTGCGCGTGGGCGCCGGTCGTGAGGCGATCCTGGACCTGCTGCAGGAGGCGGAGTTTCTGATAAGTGAACGCAGCGGGCTAGTCGACGCCGAGATGCTGGCTGCAGGCCGCCGCCTGCTGCTCGTACAGCGCCTCGGCACTCAGACACACGATATCGACCTCGACGCCGCGGCGCGCGCCGGGGTCCCTGTCTGTATCATGCCCATCCGGCCGCTCATCAACGTCGCCGAGCACGTGATCATGCAGATGCTGATGCTCGGGAAGCGGGTGCGCGAGGCGATGGCGGTGGCCCAGGAAGCCGGCGACTGGGGCCGTGCACCCGTGCAGTGCGACCCCAACACCTTCGTGATCAACTGGTCGGGCCGGCAGGGCCTGGCCAGCATCTACGACAGCACGGTGGGCATCTTGGGTTTCGGGGAGATCGGGACCGAGTTGGCCCGCCGGTTGCAGCCATTTGGCTGCACCGTGCTCTACAACAAGCGCCGCCGGCTGCCAGAATTCGCAGAGCGGCGCCTGGGCATTGAGTATGCCGGGCCGGACGAGCTGCTGGCGCGAAGCGACTACGTCTGCTCTCTGCTTCCCTCCTCGGCGGAAACGCTCGGCTGCATTGACGGCGCTTTCATAGCCAAGATGAAGCCCGGCGCGTTCCTGGTCCATTCCGGCGCCAGCGGCGTGCTGGCCGAAGATGCTGTCAGCCAGGCAATCGCCGCCGGTCGCATCGGTGGGGTAGCGACCGATGGGTATGCCTGGGAGCCGATCCGCGCCGACAGCGCTTTCTTGCCACCTGCCCGCCAACCCATGACCAACATTGTCCTGACGCCACACACGGCCATCGGCAACATTAGCTCCGACCCGATGCGGCGCCGGGCTGACTACGCCAACTGTCTCAACCTGTTGTCAGCCAGGCCGCTGATACACCGAGTGGTATAGCAGAGGAGGTGGAGAGCGCACAAGCAGACCCGTCAAGGCGCAGAGGCACGCACAACTCAGCCCATGGGAGGAAGATAATGAACCGTCAGGTCTCGCGAATACTCGTCATCTGTCTGTTGATCACCGCTGTCACCCTGGCCGGCTGCGCCGCACCCGCGGCGCCCCAGGCTGCGCCTGCAGCCCCTGCGGCCACGAAGGCGCCGGCGGCCGCGCCCACGAGCGCCCCTGCCGCAGCCCCCTCCAAGTCGTCGAAGCCCGTCCAGTTGATGACCCAGTTGAACGTAGACACCCCGGGCTCTGGCCGCGACAAGATGATGGTCCAGCTCCTGCCGAAGCTGGTGGAAGCCAGCGGCCAGCAAATCAAGGTCGTCACCTCGCCGATGGAACAACTCGACGCCAAGCTCAATTTGGCCGTGCAGGCCAAGGGCGAAGTCCCCGATGTGTTCGAGCTGCGCACTACCCGCGTCGGCTTTCATACGGCCAACGGCAACCTGCAGGACCTGGGCGCCTGGGCTAAGGCCCAGCCCTGGTACGGCAAGCTATCGCCGAGTGCCATCGCCAGTTGTACCGGCCCGGATGGCAAGCTCTACTGTGTGCCGGCGATGCTGATGACCAGCATGATGTTCTACTATACCGACACGTATCCCAAGGGACTCCCGGCTACTACCGATGATTTCCTGAAGGCAGCAGCCGACGTCAAGAAGACGGGCCAATTCCCGATCACCGGCAAGGTGTCTGAGGTTTGGGGTTCGTCGTACACGCTATTCCCCCTGATCAAGTCCTACGGCGGCAGCATCGCCGACGCCAACGGCAAGATCGTCTGGGCGTCCCCGGCCACGGTCAAGGTCGTCGAGTTCCTGCGCCAGATCTTCAACAACGGCTACGCGCCGGAATCCGGGCTGGCTGCCGGCTACGACAGCCAGACTCCGTTCATCAACGGTACCGCGGGTTCGTTCATCGGCGGCTCGTGGTCGTACGCCTACATCGCTCCGGTCAAGACCCCGGGCGGCGAGAAGTTCGACAACGGCTCCGAATCGATGTTCAACGCCATCAAGGCCGGCGAGATCAAGGTCGCCCCATCGTTTGCGGCGCCGGGCAGCAAGCCGGTCGTGATGATGGACGGCCGGGGCTGGGCCATCCCCACCGGCGCGACCAACGTCGAAGGCGCAAAAGCCTACATCAGCGCGGCCATGACTGCCGAGCCCAACGCTCAGCTCGCCTACGCGTTCGGCTGCGTGCCCACGCTGCCTGAAGCCATGGCGAACCAACTGTTCGCCAGCAGCTTCTGGGCCGACGTGAACGATGCGATCGCCAAGTACGGCACCGCAATGGATCCCGTGAAGGACAAGTACGACCAGGTGCTGCTCAAGCTGGCCGATACGGTGGTCAAACTCGTGCAGGACCCCAAGCTCGACATCATGGCCGAGCTCACCAAGGCGCAGACCGAGGCCAACGCGCTCAGTAATTAGAGCGGGCCCTTTCCATCCGGAGTTCCGGGCCAGAAAAGTGGGTCCCGGAACTCCGGATGAAGACGACTTCCCAAAGGAAGGACCTCATGGTCGCATTCAAGCGTATTGCCGTCCGCAGGACCAGTACCGAGGCCGCCCACAGCAGTTCGCTCGGGCTCAAGCCGCTCTGGCTCCTCTTGCCGGCCATGACGATACTGCTGCTTGTACAGGTCTATCCGACGCTCTATTCGGTCTACCTGAGCTTCGGACGGCTCAGGGCGGGAAACTACAACTGGGTGGGGCTCCGCAACTACGAGTTCCTTTTTCGGACGGAAGACTTTTACCAGTCGCTGAACCTGACCCTGGTGTACGCAGGGAGCTACGTTGCGCTCTCGATGGTGCTCGGCATGCTGCTGGCGCTGCTTTTCAACCGCCGCGGCAAGCTAACGGCGCTCTTTATGACCTGTATTTTCGTGCCTTACGTAATTTCCGACGTCGTCGCCGGAACGATGTGGACCTGGCTCTTCCAGCAATCCTACGGCCTGATACAGGTCGCGCTCAATCCGCTGCTGCACGGCGTTTCGGTGCTCTCGCGGCCCGGCGGCGCCATGGCCATCGTGGTCGCGGCTTCCGTCTGGAAGCACCTGGCTTTCAACGCGCTCCTCTTCCTGGGCGCGCTGCAGGTGGTGCCCAAGGAGCTTTACGAGGCCGGCGCCCTCGACGGCGCCAACCGCTGGCGGTCGTTCACGGGCATCACGCTGCCGCTGATCCGGCCCACCATCCTGGTGGCGCTGCTGCTCACGACGCTGCGCGGTATCAACGCTCTTGGCATGATCCTGGCCACGACGCAGGGCGGCCCGGGCACGGCGACGATGACCACGGCAGTGTATCTCTACCGTAACGGATGGATGTTCGGCGATTTTGGCACGGCCGCAGCGATCTCGGTGCTGATGCTGCTGCTGAACATCGTGCTGGCCGTCGTCTACGTCCGCGCCTTGCGCAGCTCGTAAACAAACCTGGGGGTGTTCCAGATAGCTGCATCGCCCGAGACATACCTGGAAGACTGAGTGGGGTAACGGAGCATCGACATGGCCCGATCGCGCCTGCAGAATATCATTGACGGGATCACTGCTAACGGCATTCTTGCCCTTTTCAGCCTGATCGCCGTCTTCCCGGTTTTCTACTCGCTGATGACCTCATTCAAGAACGTTGAGGACGTCCTGACGATCCCGCCTACCCTGTTTCCGCCCCACTGGACACTCGACGGCTACCGGCTCGTGTTCCAGAGCGAGCTGATGCGCTACTATCTGCCGAACACGATTATCAACGCCGTTGCAGCGACGGCGTTTGCCACGTTTTTTGCCGGGCTGGCGGCTTATGCCTTCTCGCGCTACCGCTTCAGGGGCAGCGGCGCGCTGCAGGCCTTCGTTCTGCTGCTCTTTATGATCCCCGGGCTGACGAACCTGGTGTCCTATTACCGGCTGGGGAGCGAGCTCGGCCTGCTCAGCACGAACATCGCGATGATCATCATCTATACCGCCGTCGAGATCCCGTTCGCAATCTGGTTGATCAAGGCCTTCTTTGATGCGATCCCGATCGAGCTGGAAGAAGCAGCGCGGGTCGACGGCTGTACCGATTTACAATCGCTGTGGTACGTAGTCATCCCGCTGGCGCTTCCCGGCCTCTTCACCGCGGCGCTGCTGATGGTTATCTACCTCTGGAATGAGTTCATGATAGCCATCTCGCTGCTCGTCCAGCTGCCCTCGCGCACGGCTACGGTCGGGCTGTACGATTTTCAGACCACGATGTCCGTGCAGTATCACGCGCTGAGTGCCGCCGCCATCACGATCGCCCTCCCAATCATCGTCGTCTTCCTGGTCGGGCGCCGGACCTTTTTCCGGGCCATGATCGAAGGCGCGCTCAAAGGATGAACCAGTGATTTTCGAGAACGCCACCATCATCACCATGAACTCGCGCCGCGAAATCGTTACTCACGCCGCCTTGGCAGTCAGCGGCCGCGAGATCGTCGCCGTCGGCAAGAGCCGCGAGATCGTTGAGCGCTTCCCTGAAAAGCGCCGCATCGACTGCTGTGGGAATATCCTGTTGCCCGGACTGATCGATACCCACGTGCACCTGGGCCAGTGCATGCTGCGGGGCGTGTCAGAAGGGAAGCAACTGGCGGATCTCTCAAGCTGGCTGCTCAAGCGCATATTCCCGCTCGAAGGGTCCTATACCGCGGAAGACGGACGTGCCTCGGCCGCGCTCTGCATGCTCGAGATGCTAAAATCGGGCACGACGGGCTTCGTCGAGTGCCTGACTGCCGAAAACCAGGGATTCGACGGCATCGCAGAGGTAGCGGTGCGCTCCGGGCTGCGCGCCGCGCTCGGCAAAGTCGTGATGGACTGGTCGCCGGAGTGGCGCGATCGAATCGGCATGCACCCCGGCGTGTGGCAGAGCCGCGAGTCGAGCATCGCGGGGACACTCGCGGCGTTCGATCGCTGGAACGGGGCCGAGGACCGCGTGCAGGTCTGGTTCGGCTGCCGGTCGCCCGAAGCCCCCAACGACCCCTCGCTGTACGACGAGGTAAGCACGCTGGCCCGGGCCCGCGGCATGGGCATCACGATCCACCTGGCCGAGCGTAGCTCTGACTTTGCCTATGCCGCCTCGCAGGGCTGTCGCAGCCCGGTTGAATTTGCGGCAGCACACGGACTTCTGGGCTCGCGCACGGTCCTGGCGCACTGCGGGATGTCCGATGGGGAGGACTGGCGGCTGCTCGCGGAGTCGGGCACGAGCGTGAGCCACAACCCGGCCAACAACGCTGCGGCCGGCTGGCGCACCGCGCCCGCGGTCGAGATGCTTGCGGCCGGCGTCAACGTGACGCTGGGGTGCGACGGCGCCCCCACCAACACGAACATGGACCTGCTGCGTGATCTGCGGATCGCTTCGCAGGTGGCGCGCGGCCCGCGCCGAGAGCCGCCTGGTAATGGCCGGCGAATCCGTGCTGGAAATGGCGACGCTGAACGGTGCCCGCGCGCTGGGGTTGGAGAAGATCACCGGCTCGATTGAGCCCGGGAAGCGCGCCGATTTCATCATCATCAACACCGACGCACCGCACCTGACGCCCGTCTGGAACCCAGTCGCCACGGTCGTATTCGGCGCCCAGGGTAGCGACGTCGACACGGTGGTGGTCGACGGCCGCGTGCTCATGCAGGGACGCAAGGTGTTGGCGCTCGACGAGGGCGCCATCCTGGAAGACGCTCGCCGGCGCTACCGTGACGTAGCCGCCCGCGCCGGCGTCGAGGACATTGGCCCCATCTGGCCGGTCGTCTGAGGCTGCCGTCTGGGAGCGTGAGCGCCAAGTTTAGCGCACGCCCGCCAATTGACCGGAGGATATCCCGTCGGTCGATCGGCCGAAGTGTCGGCCAGGCGAGCGGGTTGGAACCCTGAGCCGGATTTCGGGTATAATCGAGTCATGAGACGACCTGCGGTAGGACGCATTGGTCTAGGTAACGCAGTTGTGCAGTCTGCACTGCGCGACTTTGGGACCGGTCTCGAGCTGACCTACGGTCTGCAACGACCGCTGGTGGTGGTCTACGGCTCGTATCCGCGCGGCGAGGCGAACGAGGACTCCGATCTTGATCTGCTCTTGCTCTTCTCCGAACCGGTAAATGCATCTCGGGAGATTGACAACCTGAGTTCACTGCTGGCTGAGCTGAACCTCAAATATGGACTGCTTCTGGCCGTCTTTCCCGCTTGGGTCGGCGACTATCGGGAGGGCGCCGGCCCATTCTGGCGCAATGTGCGACGAGAAGGCATCGCGTTGCATGAATCCGCGTGACTTGCTGGCGAAAGCAGAGCGTGCGATCAAGTCGGCACGACTGCTGGCCGCGGATGACGATCATGACGGGGCAGCTTCGTGTCTCTATTACGCGATGTTCTACGTAGCCGAGGCATTGCTTGACGCCAAGGGCCCTATCCTTCTCTAGCCATAGTGCACTTCAGGCTGCTTACGGGCAGCACTTCGCAAAGTCAGGGGAACTGGATCCTCGCTTTCACCGCGCTCTCCTGCGAGCTTATCAACAGCGTCAGTTAGCCGACTACGCCACCGGAGCGCACGTTGCGCCTGAGGTGGTAGCGGCAATGGTTGAAGACGCAAATTCGTTCGTGATTGCCGCTCGAGACTGGTTGCCCGCACCAGAATAGCACGTCCCCGTGCGAGCCACCGCGCATCGTCTGCTCTCCCGGCCTCACGCAAACCGAATCCCCCCCGTCGACCTGAGCGGCACCGGCGGCGCTTCCTCCACCACCCGGAACGGGTCGACGTCCTTCAGCTCGCCGAACGAAAGCCCTGTCAACGCCTCGATCTCCGCGAGACCGTTCTGGTAAGTCTGGAAGCGGCCGTAGACGAACTCTGACCCGGGCAGGAAGTCGCGCTGCGACATGGTGTAGCCGGTGGCGCACAGCTTGCCCGTCTGGTCGTGGACGAACGCGATCACCTTCCAGAAGCGGACCGGCACCCGCACGCCGAAGAATTCAGGGTCGGCGGCCGTGAAGATCGGCCCCGTCAACACGCAGATGCGCATGTCATCCTGGCCGGCGTTCTCGAGCGCGTAGTCCTCGAGATCGTTCCATACGCCGGCGTTGAACGGCTGTATCTGCGGCACCGCATTAGTCACGTGGAAGGTGTCGGTGTTCGCCTGGGCCGCCATCGGTCCCCCAGTTGGGATCCTCACGCCGGGTCATGTGGCCGCGGCTGAACTTGCCGTCCGATTCGTCGCCGTAGCACTCGCCCTTTACCTGATACTGCTTGGGGATGCGGGGTCGACGCGCCACGACGGGCGCTTGCCCTTGATCGCCACCGATTGCTTGCCGTCGATGTTCACGGCCGAGAAGAAGCACATCCGCCGCGCCGAGTTCATCACCACCGAGAAGTGGGTGTACTTGAGCACGGTGGCTTGCTCGCCACCGGTCGGGTCCTGAAAAGTGAGGACGTCGGCCGCGTTGATGTCCGCGATCTGGGGCATCGGCACCGGGATCACCGCACCCAGGAAATCCTCGTCATAGCCCTCGCGACCTGCGTAGCTGGCCGGCGGCGCCTCCTCGAGCTCCTCTTCTCCCGCGTCCGCCCGGCGGGGTCGGCGGGAGCAGCGGCTCTCGGGGCACGACGCGGACCGTATTCTGCGCCGCCAGGTCGAGCAGGGTGGCAGCCTTGACGGCATAGTTCGCCGTGCGGAAATCGCCCTGGAAGTGCATCCCGGCCGCGTACCCCGTCTCCACGTCCAGCACCACAGAGCCGGAGTTGCCGCCCAGAGTCGTCGCATCGTGGGCGAAGAACCAGTTGGGCGCTTCCTCCCCATGATGCAGCCGGGGCTGAGGCGTTTGACGTCGTAGATCGTGCCGAAGATCGTCTTCGCCGCCTCAGTGGCGTCGAGCCCATAGCGTGGGTCGAAGGCAGGATAGCCGATGATGGCGATGTTGGCTCGTTCCCGCAAGGGCGCCTGCAGGAGGGGGATCGGGTCGGGCAGGTCGCCGTGAGAGGCCAGCCTGAGCAGCGCGACATCCGGCAGGCTGCGCGGCGTGTCCTCCATGAAGACGACCTCTTCCACGGTCACCTCGGCCGCGGTCTGCTCCTGGTACTCCTCGCGGAAGTCGATGCGCGCCCGGTAGCCGGCGCCCATGAAGTTGGCGAGGAAGCGACCGCCCCGGCCCTCCTTCCGGGCGAAGATCTCGGCCACGTGCCGGTTGGTGGCAATGATCCCCTCGGCGATGACCCAACCCGTACCCGCGTGGCGGAAGCCTGCCCCGTCGTCCACCTCGAGCCTGCCGACCGAGGGCAAGCGCGCCTCCACGATCTCGCGATGGCTGGTGAGCAGTTCTGCCCAGACGCCCGACCGGGGGATCTCGAAGCGGTTCTGGCGGATCAGCAGAGACGGCCTGCCCTGCAGGAGTACGACTGCCTCCTCGCGCGTGGGCAGCGTCGGGCCCCCGGCCGGGACCATACCCCCGGTACTCCCCCACCGCGGCGGACCCTGGGAATGAGCGAGGCGCGATGTCGCCCTGACTACCTCATCTCGAATGCGCCGGTCTGCGAGCACGGATGCGACACGTCGTTGCATGAGCTCCTTACGTGCGAGAAGGGTTCCCAAACACGGGCCCAGGGCCGCCCGCGCGATTGTAGCACCAAAAACGACGCACGCGCGGTCCGACTTTCCAGGCAGCTGCCGGCCAAGGTGGTTTCCCGTGCGCTCGGACTTGCGCTATCATTGCTGGGTCGGTCTCGTTGTTCGCGCGGTGATCCCCATCTACGCGCCGCACAAGATCACCAACGAACATTCATTGGCATCCTGCCGCCTGCCAGATCCCGATCAGAGCACGCCTTCCCGAGCCGAGATGAAGCGCATCCTCGACGTCCTCGATGGTGCATTACAGCATCGCCACGACGTCTACGTCCACTGCTGGGGCGGCATTGGGCGGACGGGCACCGTCGTGGGGGGCCACATGGTGCGGTGCGGCATGACGGGCAAGGACGCGGCTCTCAGAGATTGCCCGTCTGCGGCAGGGAACGCCTGATGGGTGGAAGGCGTCACCAGAGACCGGAGAGCAGAGCGAGTTGGTCAGGAATTGGTAGGTGGGGGAATGATGGAGTATGACAGATGAATGAGGAAGCCCCTGTGACTGTTGATATCGCCTCGCGGCTGGCTCAGTGGAAGCTCGAGGCGACGGAACCAAGCCATCCTAACTACCGCCACGCAAACCTGGACGAACCAGTCCGGACGTACGCACAGATCACCGAGATGCTGAACAAGCTCCGCAATGACACAGATGCGTTTGGACGGGACGACGTAGTTGCTCTCTTCGGTGCGCTCAATTCCGGAAGGCGCAAGAAGAACGTGCTCGCTGACGGGAATCGGCTCTCCCTGAGTTGCGGGCTGCACTCCTCGCCTTGGTTGACGGCGATGGTCGAGCCGACTGGCAAAAATCGCGGAGCCTGCAGACGCCATCAGGCATTTGCCGCCGAGAACATGCTAGGTGAACTGTATGGCTGGGCCAATGCTGAGCGTGTCCCCTCTCTACAACAATTGTGCTCGCGATGCCCTGGCATACTTGGGCTATGACTTCGCTGCGACGGATTACGATGCATTTGTAAGCGCACATGAGCAGTTCAAGCGAGTCTATCAAAAGCACATCGGTCGCTTGCGGCCCGATCTGCCATTAAACCTAGAGGTGGACAAGTTCTATAACGTCATCGACAAGGTCGACCTGCAGCGGTCCCCGGAGAGCCGTCGCCACTATTGGCGCATCAGCATTCCTGAGTCCTACCCGCACCCTCTGGAAGATGGTACGAATGTTAAGTACGATCTCTGGACACCATCTTTAGAGCATGGGATCGCAGCAGTTGAGTTCGGCCACAACAAGGACTATTTCTTAGTCAAGAAGTTCATGAGCATTCGGCCCGGTGACAGGATTGTCGCCTTCACGAGACTCAAGACCGTTGGCGGTATCGGTGAGGTTGTACGAGGATACGACGATGACCTGTTCAGGGAGAGGCCACCAGAGCAGGACTACTGGGACGGGCACTACTGGTTCCGGATAGGCGTTGCCTGGGAACCGGGAGAGGTCATGCACGGAGGAACTTCCGGAGCCGGTCGGCCAGGAAGTTCTTTGGGCATGCGATTCTTGAACTGACCGAGGAGGAGTTTCTGAGCTATCGACGACCGGCTGACGCAGCGCAGGACTCAACACCTCGAATATGGTGGGTGAACCAAGGCTCCTTCGATTGGTCGGGCAAGTGAGGGTGGCTACCTCTGGGCGCCATTGAAGACTAAGGCTGGCAAGACGATCTCCCATTGGGATGCCCTTCTGGACGTGAAGCCAAACGACCTCGTCGTGCATTACGCAAACGGGTATCTCGGCCATGTGAGCCGCGTCGAAGCGAGTGCTGTAGAGGCGCCGTTCCCCGAGCCCGGTCCGTCAGATAACGAAGGCCAGATGGGCAGGATGGTTCGAACTGTCTATGATGAGCTGACGCCGCCAATCCCACTGCAGGCGTTCGCACGCCAAGTCCAGGCCCTCGGCATTGAGCACGGCCCGTTGGATCGGGATGGTGGTGTCAAGCAAGGCTACTTGTTCAACTTCTCCACGACTGGCCTGGCGGTCATCCAGGCTTTACACCCCCAGACTCCCTGGCCGGAGTTTGCTGTTGTTCCGGGGAGCACGATCACCCTGCTCCCTCGAAATGCGCCCTACTCGTTATCTGAGTGTGCAGCCGATACCGGCTTCGCCGAGGAAACGCTCAACGCGTGGGTGCGCGCCGTTGAGCGCAAGGGCCAGGCGGTCGTGTACGGACCGCCTGGCACCGGCAAGACCTACGTAGCGGAAAGGTTGGCCCGGCACTTGATCGGTGGTGGAGATGGCTTCTCCGATCTTGTGCAGTTCCATCCAGCATATGCCTATGAAGATTTCATGCAGGGTATTCGGCCACAGACGACGGCAGGCGGAGCGCTCTCGTATCCGGTTGTGGCCGGGAGGTTCCTGGATTTCTGCAGCCGCGCCTCCACGTGCCAGGACAGGTGTGTCCTGATCATCGACGAGATAAACCGCGCCAATCTTGCGCGTGTCTTCGGTGAGCTAATGTATCTGCTGGAGTATCGGGATCGAGAGGTGCCGCTGGCTGCCGGCGGGGTGCTGCGTGTGCCACGGAATGTTCGCATTATCGGGACGATGAATACTGCGGATCGCTCGATCGCGCTCGTTGATCATGCGCTGCGCCGGCGGTTTGCGTTTTTGCAGCTCTCGCCCAACTTCGACGTGTTGCGCAAATTCCACCAGAGCAGAGCCACTGGCTATCCTGTCGAAAGGCTAATCCAGGTGCTGGACCGGCTCAACAAGGCAATCCACGATCCTCACTACGAAGTGGGCATTTCCTTCTTCCTCCGCGAAGGGTTGGCTGCCGAAATCGAGGATATCTGGCGCATGGAGATCGAGCCGTATCTGGACGAATACTTCTTTGACCAGCCCGACAAGGCGGATGCCTTGCGCTGGTCCCGTGTGCGGGCCGACCTCGAGCCATAACAAGGGGCGCAACCAGATCATGCCAGATCGCGCAGCTGAAGTTGTAGAGCTGACCGAGTACGAGGCGAAGCTGTTTCCTCGCGGCCGCATTGACGAACTGGAACAGGTGCTTGTTGAGAACTACCGGGACCAGATCGATGTCGAGCCGCCAGGTTATCGGACCGGCGGACAATGGCGGTTGACGGCCAAAGGCTGGGTGGGCTATATCCCCCTAGGAGCGGAATTCGGGTTACGCCTCACTCCGAAGGTTGAGATTGGCAATCTGTTTCGTATGCTGGAGTATGCGTACAGGCTGAAGAGCTTTCGGTTCCTGGATGATCTGGTCGGTTGTCAAACACTAGAGGACTACTATGAGCGGCTGGCAAATGTGCTGGCCAAGCGGGTATTGGATCGCGGGCGGAAGGGGTTCTATCGCGACTACCTGGGCCAGATGGACCAACTGCCTTACGTGCGAGGGCGGCTGGATATTGCCCATTCTGCCGTACGACCGTGGGATGTGCAGCCGTACTGCCACTATCAGGAGCACACTGCTGACATCGAGGAGAACCAACTCCTGGCCTGGACACTGTGGGACATCACGCGCCGCGGGATTTGTAGCGAGCGCGTACTTCCTACCGTTCGCCAATCCTACCGCAGCCTCCAGGGCCTTGTTAGTCTACAGCCGTTCCAACCCGCAGCGTGCACCGGGCGGCGCTACAATCGCCTCAACGACGATTACCACCCACTCCATGCTCTCTGTCGGTTCTTCCTCGAGCAGACCGGCCCCAGCCATCGCCAAGGCGACCGGCAGGTGCTGCCGTTCCTTGTGAATATGGAGAGCCTATTTGAGCTGTTTGTTGCTGAGTGGCTCAAGGCGCACTTGCCGCCGCGCTGGCGTGTCAAGGAACAAGTACATTATCAAATCGGCGCTCAGGAGGGTCCCGAATTTGTAATCGACCTGGTGCTCTACGACACCCTGCTGGACGTGGTGCAGTGTGTCCTCGACACGAAGTATAAGGCACCTGACGCTCCTGCGCCTTCTGACATTAGCCAGGTTGTGTCCTATGCCGAGGCAAAGGGCTGCGACGAGGCCGTGCTCATATACCCAACTCCGTTGCGTGCCCCGCTAGATGCTCGCGTGGGCAAGAAGATTCGGATCCGAAGCCTGACCTTTGCATTGTCCGCTGACTTGGACCAAGCAGGTGAACGGTTTCTCGAGGAGTTGCTCCCCATGGTGTAGTTGTGCGGGGTAACTACTGGGGACTCTAAGAGAGGCGCGCGAATGAAGGGATCTTGCCGCATCAAATTGTATCACGACAATCTGAATTGGCAGATTTTTCGGGGTCTTCTCAGCGAAATAGGGCGGTATAATGGCTGCAATGGATCATTCCTACTCACAGATAGGAGACCCTCACATGCGACGCTTGCCATTCGGCCGTGCTCTGAGATGGGTAGTTCTTGTCGCCCTGTTGGCAGGGGCGTTGCAACTCGGGCCCGCCGCGCCCGGCAGGCAGCCGGGACCGTCTCCCTGACGGCGTTTGATGTCCCGTACACGCAGACTTTCGACACACTCGATTCTGTCGCCCCGTCCTCCCTGGTGCCAACAGGGTGGCATTTTGCGGAAGTGGGTACGAATGCCAACACGCTGTACACGCCGGGCAATGGCGCGGGCAATGCCGGGGATACGTACAGCTTCGGCGTTACCGGCGCCGGCGAACGGGCGTTTGGCGGGCTGTTGAGCGGCTCCCTGATACCAACCATCGGCGCGGAGTTCACGAACAGCACCGGCGGCACGATCACGTCGCTCGCGATCGCATACACCGGCGAGCAGTGGCGCATCGGGAATGTGACCGCCGGTCGCCCGGCCGACCGGCTGGACTTTCAACTCAGCCTGGACGCGACGTCGCTCGCGACAGGTACCTGGACCGACTACGACGCGCTCGACCTCTCCAGCCCGGTCATCACCGGCGCCGCCGCCGGCGCCCTGGACGGAAACGCAGCGGCAAATCGCGCTGCACTGGTCTACACCATAACCGGACTGAGCATTGCCAATGGCTCCAGCTTCTGGGTGCGCTGGAACGATCTCAACATAACGGGCGCGGACGATGGGCTGGCAGTCGATGACTTCTCGCTCACACCCTCCGGGCTTGTTCCTGGCGAAGATCCTGCGCCTTTCGTCAGCACAACCAGCCCGGCAAATGGGCTCACCGGCGTCCCGCTGGCGAGCGATGTCAGCATTACCTTCAGCGAGGCGGTCGATACCGCCGCCGGTTGGTACGGCATCAGTTGCGCGACGAGCGGAATCCACACGGCCGCGGTCACCGGCGGGCCAACGACCTTCACCCTCAACCCGGATGCCGGCTTCGCAGCCGGTGAGGTCTGCACTGTCACCATCTTCGGTGCCATGGTGACCGATCAGGACGCCAACGATCCATTGGACGCCATGGCGAGCGACTACATCTTCAGCTTCACCGTGATCAACGATTTCTGCGGCGATCCCTTCACCCCGATCTACGCCGTCCAGGGCAGCGGCCCCGCCAGCCCGCTGGCAGGCACGGACGTGGCCATCGAGGGCATCGTGGTGGGCGACTTCCAGAACAACGCGTCCCCCGACGACGGCAACCTGAACGGATTCCACGTCCAGGATCCGGCTGGTGATGGGAACGTCGGCTACGTCGGACGGCATCTTCGTCTACGCACCCGGTGGGCGTCGACGTGTCCCCCGGCGACGAGGTGCGCGTCCGCGGCGCCGTCTCGGAGTACAACGGGCTGACCGAGATCACCGCCAGCCAGATCAGGCTCTGCTCCACGGGCAACACCGTGCCCCCACGGCATTGTCGCTGCCGGTGGCCAGTCTCGACCGCCTTTGAGGCGTACGAGGGCATGCTGGTCACCTTCCCGCAGCCGCTGGTCATCTCCGAGTACTTCAACTTCGACCGCTACGGCGAGATCGTGCTGACCTCGGAGCGGCATCTACCAGCCGACGGCGCTATTCGAGCCGGGCGCCGGCTGCCGTCGCTGCGGCGCAGGCATATCCTGCTCAATCGCATCACGCTGGACGACGGGCGAACGACGCAGAACCCCGACCCGGCGATCCACCCCAACGGCGGCCGTCTTTGACCTGACCAACCTCTTCCGCGGCGGCGATACGCTGCAGAACGTGACCGGCGTGGTGGACTACTCCTTCGACCTCTACCGCATCCAGCCGACGCAAGGCGCCGCTATACGCCAACGCCAACCCACGCACGGCCGCGCCGGACGACGTGGGCGGCAGCCTGAAAGTCGCCTCGTTCAACGTGCTGAACTACTTCACCACGCTTGACGCCATCCAGGATGACAGCGCCAACAACCCGGCGGACGATGTCTGCGGCCCCCGGGGGATCAGGAATGCCGCGGCGCGGACGATGCCGGCGAGTTGGCCCGCCAGCGGGCCAAGATCGTCGCCGCGCTGTCGGCCATCAACGCCGATGTGGTGGGCCTGATCGAGATCGAGAACCATCCCGCCGATGTGCCCATGGCGGACCTGGTGGCGGGGCTGAATGCGGCCACGGGCGCCGGGCACCTACGCCTATATCGCCACGGGCGCCATCGGCATCGACGCCATCCGGCAGGCCATGATCTACAAGCCCGCGAGGGTCACCCCGGTGGGCGCCTACGCGGTGCTCGACTCCACGCGTCGATCCCCGCTTCCTGGACGACTACGAACCGGCCGGCGCTGGCCCAGACCTTCCAGGGCTAACACGAGTGGCGGGGTGTTCACGGTGGCGGTGAACCACCTGAAGTCCAAGGGCTCGGCCTGCAACGCCATCGGCGACCCGGACACGGGCGAAGGCTCGGGCAACTGCAACCTGACCCGCACGATGGCCGCCGAGGCCCTGGTGGACTGGCTGGCGACCGACCCCACCGGCAGCGGCGATGCGGACGTCCTGATCATCGGCGACCTGAACTCCTACGACAAGGAAGACCCCATCGACGCCCTCCTGGCGGGCGGCTACACCGACCTGGTCAAGCAGTTCCTGGGCGAGGACGCCTACTCCTACGTCTTCGACGGGCAGATCGGCTACCTCGACCACGCCCTGGCCAACGCCGGCCTGGCGGATGAAGTCACCGGCGCGACCGTCTGGCACATCAACGCCGATGAGCCCGACCTGATCGACTACGACATGACCTTCAAGCTGCCGGCCCAGGATGCCCTCTACGCGCCCGATCCGTACCGCTCGTCGGACCACGACCCGGTCATCGTCGGCCTGAGCGTATGCGACGAGGTCGCTCCGGCGTTTGACCGGCTCTCGGTCAAGCCGGCAGTTCTGTGGCCGGCCGATCACAGGTATGTGGACGTCGCTGCGACAGTGGTCGTGAGCGACAACTTCGATACCAGCCCGACAGTGAAGCTCGTGTCCGTCAGTTCCAACGAGCCGGACAACGGCGAAGATGATGGCGACACCGTCAACGACATCGTGATCGTGGACGACTTACACTTCAAGCTGCGGGCCGAGCGCTCCGGAACCGGCACGGGCCGGATCTACACGATCACCTACCAGGTCACGGACGACTGTGGCAACTCGACCACACAGTCGGTGACTGTTACGGTACCGCTCAGCCGGGGGAATTAGCTTGGCGTAGCGCCCTTCGCGGGCTGGGATAACCGGCGCACGAAGGGCAACTTGTCGCGAGAGACCTCCTCAGGAAGACCGCGTTGCCGGCAACCGGCCTTTCGAAGGGAGGTCTCTCGTCAATGTGAATGGGCAGCGCACATGCTCCGACCTCCGGCTTGGCCGGAGAACATGCTACCGGTGCGCCGGTCCGGATTGCTGGGAGAGATAGCGGCATGAAACCTGTATCGTCGCTTGGACTTTGGCTGCGCTCGGGGTGGCCCATGCTCGTGCTGCTGGCAGCTATCGCGGTCTATGTGGTGGCCGAGAAGCCCGATAATTTCTGGCCAGGCGCGATGGGAAACCTGCTCGCGACCACGGTGGGCATTGCGGCCGGCGTGCCGGTGGGCCTGGAGTTGGGCAGGAGGCAGCAGGAAGCCCAGCGGCGGCGGGAAATGGAAGAGAAGGCTGCGGAAGATCGTGAGAAACTCAACGTCGCCCTGATGCGGATCTTCCACGAAATGTTGCGCGACGGGCGCACACTGAAGGCGATCGAGGAGATCCTGACGAAAGCACCCGAGCCGCGCCTGGACGTGTGGGAATGGGCAGAGCGATTGGCCAATGGTCTTTCCACTCGTGCCTATGACGATTTGATTGCGACACCCCTGGAGGAGCAGCTCCCCGCGCGCTTGAGGAGCCGGTGCGGGCTGAGCTACTCGCTGATTCGGGAGGCGCAGACCATGGTGCAATCAGGACCTGTGGCCTTCCGGGTTCTGGCCGGCTATTACAACGACAACGAGCGCGCGGCTCAGGAACGCGATGCCGCGGTAGCGGCCATTCGAGACGCAAGCGGCTCGGTGCGGAACACCACGAAGGCGATCGTCGACGCGGGCTACCTCGTCGACCAGAAGCAGGAACGAGACGCATGAGCCTGCGTCCGGTCCCACGTCGCCATCCGCGCCCCGGTCAGGCTAGAAGCTACAGTCGACTCCGGCCTCGCCGGCCAGCGCCCGCAGCTCGGCCAGCACCCGGGCGTTGAGAGGAGCGCCTTCGTCCAGATTGCGCGTGTACGCCTCGTGCTCCTTCTCGCCTGCGACATAGATGCGCTCCTGTCCGCCGGTCATCGGGCCGCTCCTCGCCAGCGCCTGAAGCTGGTCCATCGCCGCCCTGAACTCCGCCGCGGGGCGGAAGCTGTCGATGCGCCACGCGCCGAAGAAGTGGCCCAGGTTGGCCGGGAGAGCTTTGCCGTCGGGGTCCCTGGGATAGGTAAGGGTCCCGAACGCCGAGCCTGACAGGACCGCAGCGAATATTTCCACCCACATCCCCAGCCCGTACCCCTTGTATCCGCCGAACCCCTCACCCTCTCCGCCCAGCGGCAGGAGGCCGCCGCCGGCGCGCGCCTTAAGGTCGCGCAGCGCAAGATGCGAATCGGTCGCCGGGAGCCCGTCCGGACCCAAGACCCAGCCGGCCGGGATTGGTTTGTCGAGCTGGTCGGCGATCTCCACCTTTCCCTGGGAGACGGTACTGGTAGCCATGTCCAGGACAAACGGATAGCCCTCGCCGCCGGGCGCGGCTACCGCGATCGGGTTCGTGCCCAGCAGCGCATTTCGCCCAAAGGTCGGCACCACTCGGGGGTTTCCATTCGTCATCGAAAGGCCGATGCAGTCATGCGGCAGCGCCATCATGGCGTAGTAACCGGCAATGCCGTAATGGTTGGAGTTGCGAACGGTCACGAAGCCCGCACCCAGCGTCCGCGCTTTCTGGATGGCCATCTCCATCGCGTGGCATGCCACCGGCGGCCCCAGGCCCGCGCCCGCATCGATCGCCGCCGTTACCGGGGTTTCCGCGAGCACGGTTTCTGTCGGCTGAGCGAGGATCGTGCCGTCCAGCAAACCTCTTCACGTAACGCGGCAGATGGGCGACGCCGTGGCTGGCCACACCCCTGAGGTCGGCAGTCACCAGCACCTCAGCCGTGAGGCATGCATCCTGTTCGCTGACATGTGCCTTCCGTAGGATCTGCACACACAGGTCTCGGAGAGTATCCGCCGAAACGCGGGTGGTTACGCTGTCTGGGATTGCCATTCTCTCTCGCCTATCTCGTGAAAGGGTATGCGCCCGGCCGCAGATGCTTGCGCAGTGGCCGGTGCGCACAAGCGTATCATGCCGGCACCGCCAGGCCAAAACGAGCGGTCGTAGCGGCGCGGCCTGGCCTGGGGAGCGATACGTCCGGGGCGCGGCGCCGGCGGGATGCCCCCTCTCCCAATGCCCGGAGGTCAGCCCCTCGTGGGCGTGTTGATCGCGGCGCGGCTCGCATGGATGTAATTTGGCCAGCCAACTCGCATCAAAGGCGACCGTGCTGCATTCGGGTCACGCGCACCGTGCCGCGACCAACACGCCCACGAGGGGCTGACCTCCGGGTCGCGGGCTGGGGAGCACCCCGACCTGGTCGCGGCGCAGATGGGTTAAGCGAAGCGAGCCGCAACCAACACGCCCCCATCGCCGCGCATCGAACGCTCGGGTCCAATGATCATTGACACCACCGTCTCGCCATGCTAGATTGTGCTATCTTCGTATCCATGATTAAGGTTGGCTTTGTGCCATGAGATCGGTGCCGTTGGCCAGAGCCTCTACGGTCCCCAGGGGGTCCTATGTTATGCGCTTTCTGCGGGCACACGAATCGCCCGGGACAGCAGTCATGTGCAAACTGTGGTAAGCCACTTGCGGCGTCCTCAACGGGCGAGGGCGAGCGAAAGCTGGTCACGATCCTCTTTGCCGATATCGTTGCTTCCACGGCCGCGGCCGAAAAGCTTGATCCGGAAGACTGGCGCGAGATCGTCTCGGGGGTCCACAACGGTGTCATCCAGGCGATAGAACAGTATGGCGGGACAGTGATCCAGCTTTTGGGCGACGGCGTGCTGGCGTTTTTCGGTGCGCCGGCCGCCCACGAGGACGATGCCGAGCGGGCCGTGCGCGCCGCCCTGGATATCCAGGACTTCATGTCGGCGTACGAGCCGGGTGTGCCGGGCCTGACAGAGCGGCTCCAGATGCGGGCCGGCCTGCACACCGGACTGGTCGTAACCGGCAACATGGGTACGGGCCGGCACATCGAGTACCTGGCGGTGGGTGACTCGGTGAACACCGCTGCCCGCATCCAGGGCGCGGCCGAGCCGGCGAGCGTGCTCGTCAGCTCCGACACTTACCGCCTGGTAAAGCACCTCTTCGACGTCAAAGAACTCCGCGCCATAGAGGTCAAAGGTAAATCGGCGGCGATCCTCGTCTATGAGGTGCTGGCGGCGAAGCCGGTGCCGGGTACCGCTCGCGGCGTCGAGGGGCTGGATGCGCCGCTGATCGGGCGCGATGCAGAACTCACCGCCTTGCAGGAGCGCGTGCAGGCACTGCGCGGCGGGCAGGGGGCATTTGTCGCGGTGACCGGCGAGGCCGGTATCGGGAAGTCACGTCTTCTCGCCGAGCTGCGCCATTGGATCGCGGGCCTGCCGGGTCCCGAAATACAGTGGCTCGAGGGCCGTTCTCTTTCATACGGCCAATCCGTCAGCTATTTCCCCTGGCGGCAGATCATCCGCAGCGCCATCGGCGCCGGCGATGACGACCCGCCGGCCGTCGTGCGAGAGAAACTCCGCGCAAGTCAGGCGCCAGCCCCCGCCCGTGCTCCCCTTTCTCGAGGCGATGCTGGCCGTCGAGAGCCCCGAGAGCTTGAGCGCGGCACCGGCGTATGAGGGCAGCGCCATGGTGGAACAGATCACCGAGGCAGCGCGCGATTACCTCTTGGATCTCGTGCGGCGAGAACCCCGCGATCCTGGTATTCGATGACCTGCACTGGGCCGACGACGCCTCCCTCTAGCTGCTTGCGAGCCTGGCCCCCCTTTCGGCGCAGGCGCCTCTGCTGATCATCTGCTTGCAGCGTGCCGGCGGGGACGGGCGAAGCTGGCGGGCGCTCGACCAGGCCCGCGCTCAGATGTCCGGCTCGTGGTTCGAGCTGGCGCTCGAGGCGCTTCCCGCTCAGGAGTTGGGGGAACTGCTTGGAAAGCTGCTGCCCATCATCGAGTTGCCCGGCCACGTGCGTGAGTTGATTCTGGCCCGATCCGATGGGAATCCCTTCTTTCTCGAAGAGGTGCTGCGGGCACTGATAGACGGCGGGTATCTCGAGAGGGAGAACTCCCACTGGCGTGCGCGCCGGGAGATAGCGGAGGTGACCATCCCGGAGACGCTTGCAGGCGTCCTCTCCGCCCGCATCGACCGCCTGCCGGACGACACGAAGCGGCTGGCCCAGATGGCCGCTGTCTTGGGCCGTATCTTCGCCTATCGCGTCCTCAAAGCCGTCTGCGATTCCGCTGCTGCCGCGGAGCGCATCGCGGATCTTACCCCCCACCTCGAGACCCTCGCCGGTGAAGAGATCCTGCGCGAGCGGGACCGCCGGCCAGAGCTGGAGTTCATCTTCAAGCATGCGCTCACGCAGGAGGCTGCCTACAATTCACTGTTGCTCAAGCGGCGGCGCGACTTCCATCGCCGGGCGGCAATCGTGTTGGAACAGATCTACGCAGGCCGGCGAGACGAATACGCGCCGGCCATCGCGCTCCACTTCTGGCGCGCCGAGGAGTGGGCACGCGTGGCCGAGTACGCCCTGCACGCGGGCGCTGCGTCCATGAAGGTCTTCGCGCGGAATGAGGCACTGGTACACTACGAGCACGCGCTCGACGCGCTTGGCAAGCTGCCCGAGGCGCCTTACACGCAGGTCGCCGACGCCACCTTCACATGGGTCGGCATCGCCTTCGGGTTGCGGCCCTACGAGCAGCAGCTGGAGCGGCTGGCCCACGCCGAGGAGCTTGCGCGCCAACACGACGACAAGCGCCGCCTCGCGTTGGCGCTGAACTGGACCGGCAATACGCACATCGCCAACGGCCTCTGGACGCGCGCCGTACACGCCATTAAGCGAAAGCTACAACCTGGCCAGCGAAATCGGCGATGAAACGGTAACCATGTTGCCAAACTGGGTAATGGCCTGGAGCATGATCGATGCCGATCCGCGAGGCGCCCTTGTCCGCCTCGACCAGGTGATTGCCCTGGCGCACAGGTACCACGATCTGGAGATCGAGGCGCATGCGTTGGCAGCGAAGGCTATGGCCCACGCGCGGCTGGGCGAGCGAGCTGCCGCCGAGAGGGACACCGCCGAGGCGCTCGAAGTAGTCAAGACAACCGGCTCGGTCCTGAAGGAAGCGGACGTCAACCTGCTGGCAGGGTACACCTATCTGGACCTGGGCGACTTCCAGCGCGGGCTCGACTACAGCCGGCGAGGGCTGGACGGCGCGTTGTCGGTTGGCGCCGTGCAGTGCGCCGCGTCCGCCTATTACTGCCAGGGACTGGGCAGGTTGCTGACGAACGAGATGCCCGAAGCCATGGTCGCCTTCGCGGAGTCGGTCAAGATGGCCGAGCGCAGCCTGGGGGAGTACCTGCCGGAGCACGGCATCCGCGGGTACGACGTCGCCGCCGAAGGACTGGCGAATCAGGGACGGGCCGGACTCGCCATCGCACGGTATCGTGCCGGCGAGCAGGCAGCACTGGCGGACGTCGAACGCGCCCTGGAGAGTGCGCGCGCCCTTGGCGACGCCTACACCAGCGCGATGGTGGCAGAAACCCTGAGCGAGATCTACCTTGCCTTGGGGGACCGGGCAGCAGCCGAGACTCACGTCGCGGCGTCCCTGGAGTATTACCGGCGAAATGGCATGACGCCGTCCGTCGAGCGCGCCGAGGAGCTCCTGACCACTATCCGAGAGGCCAAGATCCCGGCACGCTCCGAGTAGGCCAGACGGAACCGGCGAGCGACGACGGGAAGACAATCGAGCATGCGACGAGACAGCCGGGCAAGGGCCAGCGGACCGGCTGGCCGCGACCGCTGCCGCCTCGCCCCACTCCTTATGCATCGTTCAGGCTCTTCCCTGACGAAATCCACTTGCGCCGCATTTGTGCCTCCCTTCCCTTTCGCTTCGCAGCCAGAAGGTGTATATTATCGTCGTCCTTGATTGTCGCTTGCGCCGGTTGCCGGCCTCCCCGCCTCGCGGCGCCTGTCCCCGGCTTGCATCCACGCAGGCATCTCGCGGTACCAAGGAGTACGAGTCATGTCTCAGTCCACCTTCGTCAAACCGGCCCTCACTTCACTCGCTTTCGTCCTCACCGGTCTGTTGATTGGCTGGCTGCTCTTCAGCGGCACGACGGCCTCCCTGCTCAACCTGGCTCCGGCTCGTGCGTACGCCGCGCCGGATCTGGCGCAGTTCCGGGACCCGGCCAACCCCGGTGCCACGCTCGACGTGGCCGACTGTTTGCCGTACGGCGTTGCCGTTTTTAGCAATCGCATCCACGTCGAGTGCAACCCCGGCGTGCAGCCGGTCCTGCCTTTTCGCTGGTACGCAATGAGCAACGCCTCGACCGCGCAGACTGCCGCGCATCCTCAGCATACTGGAAGCCGCGCACGTGTCCGGCAAGCGGGTGTGGATCGTCTATGACCTGGGCGATCTCTCCGGCCAGGCTTCGATCGGCTGCCAGAACGCCGACTGCCGGTTGATCCAGGCTGCGGTCCTGCAGCCATGATCGCGCACCGCATAGCGCGCTGGCGGCGCGCGTGGTCGGTCTTGCTCGTGATGCTGGGGATCGTCCTGTCCCTGCCACTGTCTGCCGCGTGGTCGGGAGCGGCGGCGGGGGAGATGCACCGGCCGGCCGCTGCCTCGCCCAACGACGTACTCGCAGCCAAACTGATCGCAGCGCAGCTCCCGCTGTGGCAGGTGAGTGACCACTCGCTGTTTTTGCCTGCCATCCGGGTTCGCGTCGACCAGTAGCTTCTGCCGGCGCAGCCGGGGCCGGTGCGTATAGCCTGATCGGCCCCGGCTGCGCCTCCCGCCCCGCCTTCAGGGCGCAATTCCCCGTGGCCACGGCCGAGGGTTTGCCGTAGTCGCCGTTTCGGCAGAGCACCCTGGCTTGCGCATCATCCGAGAGCGTTCGCTGTCAGAGGGAAGGCCCGCCACGTGCCGCGCGCGGCTATAATTGAGGTGGGTGTGCGGACCTGGGCCCGCGCACAGCGCACCCTGCGATGTTCCAGACGTGCACGCCTGCCGGTGCGCCAATCAGTCGCCATCGGATGCCCTGGGTCGACAAACGGTTCGCGCCCGGGCTGAATTTCGACTGTCGAGGAGGTGTGGGCAATGCCGGTCCGGATATGTGTGGCAGGGGCAACCGGTTGGGCCGGACGCGCTGTCGTCCGCGCCATACTGGCGTCTGATAGATTTCAACTCACCGGAGCGCTGGCGAGTAAGCACTCGGGACTGGATGCCGGGGAAGCCGCAGGTCTGCCGGTTGCCGGAATCAGGATAGCAGCATCTCTTGACGAGGCGCTGGAAGCACCGTCTGACGTGCTGATAGACTATACTGAGCCTGGTACGGTGAAGAGACGCGCACTCGCTGCGCTCGATCGGGGCGTGCGGGTCGTAATCGGGACATCGGGTCTCACTGCCGGCGACTTCGCGGAGATCGGGCAGGCTGCCACCGCACGGCGGCTGGGGGTGATCGCGGCAGGCAACTTTTCCATCACGGCCGCGCTCGCCAAGCACTTTGCGTTGATCGCGGCTCGTTATCTGCAGTCTTACGAAATTGTGGAATATGCTCATGCGGACAAGATCGACGCGCCCAGCGGTACGGCTCGTGAACTGGCAGAAGCGCTCGGGCAGATCCGCAGGAGTGAAGGGGCACTGCCGGTGGACCAGATCATCGGCGCAAAAGAAGCACGCGGGGCCAATGTCGCGGGCGGGCAGGTGCATTCGATCCGCCTCCCGGGCTTTGTCATAGCATTCGAGACCCTTTTTGGCCTGCCCGACGAGCGGCTCACGATCCGGCACGATGCAGGCTCGGGGGCCGAACCGTACGTGGCCGGCACATTGCTCGCGGCAGAACGGGTGATGGGCGTCACCGGGCTGGTGCGCGGCCTCGATACGCTGCTGTTCGGCGACGAGGGCGCTACCCACTCGCCGATCCGCTGATGAGGCATACGACGGGGACGCCCTGGGCGATGCAGGCTCGATCGTGGTCCCAAAGGCTGCCGAGAAGGCGCTTGAAAGGGCGCATGCTGTCACTACCAGGAGCAGCGAGACGATGACGCAAGGCAAAAGCGACTTACCGAAGCTGGCCCGCCCCGCCAAGCGGGCGCTGGCCGCGGCCGGCATCACGAGGCTTGAACAATTGAGCGCAATGAGCGAGGCCGAAGTTCTCAAGCTGCACGGCATGGGTCCGGCTACGATCAGCACCCTGCAACTGGCGCTTGAAGCGAAGGGGCTGTCTTTCCGCACCGGCAATAAGTAGCGGTAACCCACGATCCGCCCCGCGGCGGGGCGGCCGCCGCATGTCCGGGGACGGTCGTGCCCGACGACCAGTCTGGCGGCCCGCAGCCGGACAACCCCCTCGTACGGGTGTGATTTTGCGGCTCAACGATGCCGGCACCACCCCGCCCGGTACTTCGGCCCACGAAGCGGTCCCCTTCGCGTGTGATATTGTCGTCCCCCTGACCGTGCTCGGTTGGTACTCAAATTGTCACCCTTGTCATAGTGTGCCGCGGGCGGCCGGATTAGTATGTGAGTGCCTGCCGGCATTTCGATCACAAAGGGGAGGCCAAACTCATGTCCACGCCAATCGTCTTCATCAGCAATCAGAAGATCAAAGAAGGCAGGCTCGAGGAGTACAAGCAATACTACCGCGAGGTGGCTGCAATGACCGAGGCTACCAAACCCTTCACCGCCGGCCATCTTGCGTATCTCAGCGAAGACGGCGCCAATGCCAGCATCATCCACGTTTTCGCCGATGCGCAGGCAATGGAGATGCACATGAAAGGCGTGGATGAGTTGGCGAGGGTAGCTTACCAGTTCATGGACATTGTCAGCTTCGAGATATACGGCGACCCCGGCGACGCACTCCTGGAGACAATGATGAAGATTACGAGCACCGGAGTAGCGGTGCATCTCAAGCCCCATCAAATAGGTGGATACATCCGGCTCAAGCCCGGATAGACCGCCTCCATATTGGCGCATGGCCGGTTTTGCCCGTAGCAGCCCTCTGATCGACCTTCTCAGTATCCTTTCAGTCTTCGCTTAGCCGCGTCTCAGGCGCTCGTGCCAGGATGGTCTTCAAAGAAGAAAGCTCACCTGCCCCGGCGCCCAACCTGGCGCGCCCGGCAGGCGGCGATACAAAGGAGACAGGTGTGATCAAAACACGAGCATCGAAATTATTGGGATGGGCACTGGTGGCGGCGGTGGTTACCGGCTGTGCCGGTAGTCCCGCGCCGGCCACATCGACAGGGGCACAGTTCCCAAGCAGCTCTGCGAACACGGTGACGGCGACGCAGTCGCCGGCAGTGACTGCTGCGGCGGCATCCACTTCAGCGCCGGCAACCGCTGCGGCAGCACCGACTGCAGCGCCGGCGAAGACCTCGACAGCCGGAGTGACCGCGGCAGTGACGGCGCCTGCCGCCACCGCGGCTGTCACCACAGGCGCGCAATCAGTGGCCGCCGCGGCAGCCGAAAACAGCAAAGATCACTCAGCGCCCGGTGACCTCACGTGGGATAGCTCCACAGCCACCCGGATCGTTCTGAACGGCGACTCCATCTCCGTCACCGGCCGCGGTGCGACGGCGTCCGGCAGCCAGGTCACGATCACCTCGGCGGGCTCGTACGTAGTGAGCGGGTCTCTGCCCGATGGCCAGATCGTCATCGATACGAAGGACCAGCAAACGGTCCGCCTGATATTGAATGGGGTCGACATAAAGAGTTCGACGAGCGCTCCGATCTACGTGTCCAACGCCGAGAAGGCGGTCATCATCCTCGCAGAAGGCACGGCGAACAAGGTATCGGATGGCGAGTCGTACGTGCTGAAGGACGCCACGACCGGCGAACCGAACGCCGCGATCTTCAGCAGCGCCGATCTCACCATCGGGGGCAGCGGCTCCCTGACGGTCGACGCCAACTACAACGACGGCATCGCCGGCAAAGACGGGCTCATCATATCGGGTGGGGTGATCTCGGTGGACTCGGTGGACGATGGCATCCGCGGTAAGGACTACGTTGTCGTCACGGGCGGGGAAATCACCGTAAAGGCCGGGGGCGACGGCCTGAAGTCCGACAACGAAGAGGACGCAACCAAGGGCTACGTTCGCATCGACGACGGAGTCATCCACGTGACCGCCGGCGGAGACGCCATCACGGCCCAGACGGACGTGCTGATTACGGGCGGCGAGTTCACCCTCACGACTGGTGGTGGGAGCAAAGGCAGCATCGACGCAACGACCTCTGCGAAAGGGATCAAGGGGGTCGCGAGCGTGAATATCGCCGGCGGCGCCTTCCAGATCGACTCGGCCGACGACGCCGTTCACTCGAACAGCGCGGTCGTTATCCACGGTGGGACATTCAACATCGCTACCGGTGACGACGGGGTGCATGCCGACGCGGCCCTGACGGTCAACGGCGGCCAGATCGATATCACCGGCAGCTACGAAGGGCTGGAGAGCGCGACCATCACGATCAACGACGGCGACATCAACGTCAACTCGACCGACGACGGCGTCAATGTGGCTGCCGGGCGGGATGGTTCCGGGGTCACGGCCGGACCGGGCCGCGGGATGGCGCCGGGGCAGCGCGGCGCGGCGCCGGGCGCCATGCCGGCTCAGGATGCCTTCGCCGCCTCGAGCAGCTACTGGCTGCACGTCAACGGGGGCCGTATCGTGGTAACTGCGGCCGGCGACGGGGTCGATGCCAACGGCGCAATTGAGATGACCGGGGGTGTCCTGGTGGTAAACGGACCCACCGCGAACAATAACGGCGCGCTGGACTACGATGCCGGGTTCAAGATCACCGGCGGATTCCTGGTTGCGACCGGCAGCTCGGGCATGGCGCAGGCTCCCGGCACGTCGTCAACCCAACTGTCCGTCCTGCTGAACCTGGCTGCGGCGCAGAAGGCGGGCACCCTGGTTCGCATCCAGACGGCGAGCGGCGAAGAGCTCTTGACCTTCTCTCCGGCCAAGCCGTACCAGTCGATAGCGTTCTCGTCGCCGGAACTCACGAAAGGTTCCACCGTGGACGTCTACTTCGGCGGCACGTCAACCGGTACCGTCGCCGACGGCCTGTACGACGGCGGGACGTATGCGTCCGGCACGAAGACGACCAGCCTGACACTGTCCGGAACCACGACGACGGTGGGCGGCAGAAGCAGATAGCCGCCTGAGGCGACACCTGCTGAAGGGGTGGAGACGGCCGGTAGCCGGCCGCCTCCACTCGCGGCAGGATGCTCGAGCCCCATCTTTCCCCAGCCAGCTTCGTTCACCGATCTGCAGCCTCACGTTTCCGAAATACCGAACAGCTTACGAACCTTCATCCAGGATCAGTGGAATAATGGTGTTTGCAATGAAAGGAGGTTGAGTGTCCGTCCGCATCGTTCCCTTTAGCGAAGCCATGTTGCCTCAAGCCGGCGAACTGTTGTCTCGCCGGCATGCTCGCGACCGGGTATCGCTGCCCGTCCTCCCGGCGCGCTTTGCAGAACAGATCACAGCCACCGGAGCCGTGCAGACCAGCTTGCGCCGGGAGAATGCGAGGGGTTTTGCTGCACTGGACCACGGCAGCCTTGTCGCCTACCTGATCGGAGATCTGCTCATCGACGACCTATGGGGGCGCTCGGGCTGGGTGAGACCGGCTGGATGTGCGTATGACCCGGACGCCGGCGTGGAGGTAGTGCGCGACCTGTATGCCGCGCTCGGCGAGTGTTGGGTGGGGTACGGGGTTTTTGCCCACTTCGCCCTGATTCCGGTCAGCGACCCCGCGCTGCTCCACGCCTGGTTCTCGCTCAGCTTCGGCATCGAACAGGTCCACGCGCTGGCCGACCTGGCGGTGATCAAACCGGCTCCGCTACAGGTCCCTGACGGGCTGGAGATCGGCCTGGCCGGGCAAGAGGACCGCGAAGCGATCACCGCGATGTCTGACGTGATCTGGAGAGCCCAGGTGCAAGCGCCTACGTGGGCTCCCATCCCGCCCGAAGCGATCCGCGAGACGACGAAGGGCTGGGCGGAGCTGCTCGACGAGCCGGACGTAACCCTCTGGCTCGCGAAGCTGCGCGGTAGGGTCGTGGGCATCCAGGGTTACTGGCCATCCGATGCCGCCCTGGGCGCATCCGGCGACAATCTGAATATCCCCGAAGGGTGCGTGCACATGTCGGTTGCGGGAACGCACGAAGCGGAGCGGGGAAAGGGCATCAGCACGCTTCTCACGAGCCAGGGTCTTGCACATGCCCAATCTGTAGGATATCGGGTCTGTGACACCGATTGGCGGAGCGCCAACTTGCTTGCCTCCCGGTTCTGGCCGCGCCAGGGCTTCCGGCCGGTGATGTATCGCCTGGTGCGCCGGGTCGATTCCCGAATCGCCTGGGCAAATGGCAGCGCGCCTGTATAATCACCATCATGGATGATCCGCGCCGCACGGCGCCCTACGATCGAAATCGTGCGTACGAGAAGTACCGCAGCCTCCAGGCGCACTCCTTGATCCGGCGACTCCTGGGGGTGTTCGGGCAGCGGCGCGAGAAGAGCCTGCTCTCCTTCGATCAGGTTCACGAGATCATCCGCGACAGCGCCGAGATCGACCGCGGCACGCAACTTATCCCCATCGGCAGCATTGTGGGCAGCGTTGGGCGCTATCGCGGACTTCACCCGCGCCTTCCTGCCCCTGCCGGGCGCAGACGAGGAGCGTTGGGAGCAGCTCGACATTGCCGTGAACGAATTGCGCGCGCTGCCACCCATCGATGCCTATAAGATCGGCGACGTCTACTTCGTCCGTGACGGCAACCACCGCGTGTCCGTGGCGCGGGCGAACGGCGCCAACCACATCGAGGCAAACGTAACGGAGATCCAACCCCCGCGTTCCGCTCACGCCCGATGTGGACGTCGACGACGTCATTATCAAGGCAGAGTATGCGGAGTTTCTGAAGCGCACCGGGCTGGACGACACCCGGCCCGGGTATGAGATCGCCCTGACCGAGCCGGGGCGGTATCGCATTTTGCTGGAGCATATCGAGGTGCACCGCTATTACATGGGCCTGGAGAAGCACCGCCGGGTACCGCGCCCCGAGGCGGCTGCTCATTGGTACGACACGGTGTACCTGCCTGTGATCGACGCCATTCGCGCTTCCGGGGTGCTGCATGAGTTTCCCGAGCGAACCGAGGCTGACCTGTACCTGTGGGTAGCCTATCACCGGGAGCTGCTGCGCAAGCGCTACGGCGAGATGCCGCCCGACGAAGCGGTGGCTTCCCGGCTCGCCCACCGGTTCAGCGCGCGTCCGGTCACCGGGTGGACGAGGCGGGTTCGCCGGGCCCTCAGGGCGGCCATCGAAGCCGCCCGGGAAACGCCGGAGCCACCGGGCGAAGAAGGCTAGGCGCCGAGCGGACGGCTCAAATCACCGCCAGGCGTTCGGCGACGGAGAAGGGAAAGGGCAGACATGTCCGGTAGCTCGCAGGCCGGTGCGCCGGAACCAGACGGCTCACCCCAACCTACGCGCGCGCAGATCGAAGAGCTCGTGGCCTACCTTCCGCGTCTCTACGCCGAGGGATTCGAACCGGTCTTGCGCTGGCACGGCGGAAAGCCGGATGCGAAGGGCGTGTGGACTTTGCCCTATCCGCAGTACAATCCCGTGGTTGAGGACTTCTACCGGCTCGCCACCCGCTGGCTTGATTACGGTTATAACCCCGAAGAGGCCGCGCACATGCTGGCCACTGAAGGTTTCGTTCAGAATGCTACATTCGCCCAGATCAAGACGATGCTCACCTACTGCATCCGCGGGGAGCATTTCAGCGACGGGCATTGGGCCGAGATGATCGAGCGCGGGCACATTCGCCGGCTGCTGGAGCGGCTTGCGCAGTTGGCGTCCGAGCCGGGGACCGGCTCATAGCCGGTGGACCAGACCGGAGCCCGGGCTGCTGCGTTCGCAGACCGGCCACCGAGCACCCGTCTCAGCCCGCGACCCAGAACAGCGCACGAGGTAACTAATGAAGCTTACCGGACTTGGACTGGACCTGTTCCAGGGGATCTCTGAGTTACAAATCATCGACGCTCATGAGCATCTGCCGCCGGAAGCGGAGTACCTGGCCGGAGCCTATTCCGGGCTCAACCTGTTTGCCGGCGGGTACATCTGGCGTGATCTTGAATCCGCCGGATTGGCTTCCGAGTTCAGGGTCACGATGCGCGACGGCGGGAGCCGCCCGCCGGGCGAATGGTGGCCGGTGATCCGCCCGCACTGGGAAAATGTGAAGAACACTTCTTTCGCGCGTGCGCTTCGAATCACGGCGCGAGATCTCTTCGGGATCGAGGAGATCGGCGACGATACGATCGAGCAGCTCGCCGGTTGCGTCCGGCGCGACAACACCCCCGGTCTGTACCGGCGCGTCCTGGGGGAGCAGTGCCACATCTCGCGCTGCATCACCTGCGTGGACCAGGCCGCCTTTCCCGATGACCCGATTATGCGCGGCATCACGCTGCTGATCAAGAGCTCTGATCCCGGCCCGGCCTTCCTCCCCGAGGGGACCGGTCCCACGGCCTGGGGTTTGCTTCAGGATCTCCGGCAGCGCTCCGGACGGGACATAACCACCCTCGACGGAGCGGTGGAAGCAACACAGTCATTGCTTTGGTCCGACGTTCGGGCCGGGGCGGCCGGCTTCAAGACCATGGTGGCGGAGAGGGGACGGCCCGACCGTTCCCAGGCAGACAGGGAGTTGCAGGCGGCGCTGTCGGCGGGCGATGCCGCAGGGAGTGGACCCGCTTTTCAGGATTACCTGTTCGATGCGGCGCTGGACGTGGCCGCAGAGGCGGGGATTCCAGTCGCCGTCCATACCGGCTATTGGGGCGACTTCCGCAAGCTCGATCCGAAGCACATGCTCTCATTTGCGCTGCGACGGCGCGACGTGAGCTTCGATCTGTTCCACCTCGGCATGCCGATGATCCGCGATTCACTCCAGATCGGCAAGCTGTTGCCGAATGTGACGTTGAACCTTTGCTGGTCGCCGGTCATATCGCAGGTTCAGACCGTCCGCGCACTCGACGAGTTGATCGATCTGGTGCCGGTGAACAAGATTATTGCCTTTGGAGGTGACTATCGGGTAGCGGTGCACAAAGTATACGGGCATCTGGTAATGGCAAAGGAGGCGGTCGCCGCTGCTCTGGGCGCCCGTGTCGAAGCCGGGGACTTCGACTTCCAGTACGCTCTCACGCTGGCGAGAATGTGGTTCTACGATAACCCCGCTCGCATCTACCGTCTCGAGTAGACGGTGCGCCTGACCTCGACCGCGCCCTGCGTGGAGCCGGGGAGCCGCCTACGGCGAGTGGGTGAATGAGGCGCGTGCGCGCTCCCTCGTTCGCGCGCCCAGCCAGGCACCGCCCCTTGCCAGTACGACCACCACGAGGGCGATGCCGGCCGGCAGCCACACCGGCGCTCCCGTCTGCGTGATCGAAAGCAGCAGCAGGAAGCCTGCGAGCAGCAGTGGAGGGAGCATCAGCGCCGTCGCCAGCAGCCGCTGCGCCTCTGGCTGCCAGAGCCCGAGCATCATCGCGGCCAGGAACATCGCGGCTGCGTACAGTGCCAGCCACAATAGCAGATCGGCGGGGTAGTACAGGAACGCATCGCTGATTGCCAGACCGAAACCAGATAGCGTGAAGAATACGCCCAGCAACAACGCGAGAGCCGCTCCAACAGCCGGCTTAATCCTCACGGTCGACGTCGATCAGGGCAACACCTCATTCATCTCCCGCACTGAGCTGTTCGTGGCCAAGAGGCCGGGGACTACCGCCGCGGTCCTGACGCCGGATCAGCCGCAGCAGATACCACGTCTGCGCGGCCATCGCCACTACTGCCGCCACGCTAAGCAGGGTCATCGGTTGCCGCTCGCCGGCCTGGGGTCCAATCGGAGTAGTGACCAGGTGCGCGAATATCCACAGCAGCACGATCGCGCCGGTCGCCACGGCGCCTATCTGCAGGAAGAGCCGTTCGCCCGCTCCGGTTTGGCCGCGCCCGGTCGCTCGCCCACGGCTGAAAGAACATGGCCAGCCCGTAGGCCGCCTGCGCCAGGGCAACCACCATGAAGAAGATGGCGTAACCCGCCCACACCCCCACGTACTCGAAGGTGGCGACGAAGTGTAGAATCCCGGACACCAGTGACAGGACCGCCACCAGGTTCCGCATATCGTCGAAACGATACAGACCCACGTCTTGCTCTCGCATCACACCCTCCCGTGATCACCTCCCGTCAGCCGGCCTCATACCTGTGTTAACGAAGATCGTACTGTGCTTGGATCATAATTGTACCATAACCACGACTCGGTGGAGCGAGACTGTAGTGAGCGATACCTCGCCGCAATTCCGCTCTTCGCACCAGACTCGCGTGCCGGCCCCTTACGCTCCGGCCACAGGACAGGATTCGGCACGAGGGTAACGGAAGATGTATCCTCTGCATCATAAATGTGCCTTGACCGATAGCACATATGTGCTATACTTGTATGGTTGTGGCAGGAGTCAGTCGTGCAAAGCCGGCGGCACTACGCGAGCGTTCGGATCGGAACTCCAGGAGCAACACGATGGATGAGACCACGCGGACGAATCTCGATAACCTTCGCTCTGATGACAGAGAGCAGCAAAACAGGGCCTTCCTACAGATCATCGAGACGACGAACCAACCCGTAGATTGGGCATACGACGCGTGGGATGAGATGGTGGAAGGCCTGCGTCACCGGGACAACCACGTGAGGGCGATCTCCGCCCAGGTCCTTTGTAATCTGGCGAAGAGCGATCCCGATCTTCGCATGCAGAACGATTTCGACGCGCTCCTGGGGGTTACCAGGGATGAGCGATTCGTGACGGCGAGGCACTGTATGCAGGCTATCTGGAAGGTGGGCGCTGCGGGAAGGCCGCAGCAGCGCCTGCTGCTGGACGGCCTGGAACGTCGATTCGACGAGTGCAGCGCGGAGAAGAACACTACCTTGATCCGCTACGACATCGTTCAGGCTTTGAGGAACCTGTACGATGAAGTGAAGGACGAGACGATACGGGAGAAGGCTCTGGGGTTGATCGAAACGGAACCGGACACGAAATACCGCAAGAAGTACGCCGGCGTCTGGAGAACAGCCAAGAGATAACCCCGGTGGCCGGCTGCGCCCTACGAGCTGCGCCGGTGGGGTGCTGCTGACACGATCGGTGTTGGAGGATAGTTCGCATGTTTGGTAACGAGAACGTGGTACGGACAGTGGACGGGGAGAACCCGGGGTGGCAGAGGAAGACCGCCCTGTTCCTGTCCAGCCAGGGGCTGTCGATGTTCGGGTCGATGCTCGTGCAGTACGCGATCATCTGGCACATCACGCTATCTACCCAGTCGGGGGTCTTCTGACGATCGCGACGATCGCCGGGTTCCTGCCGCAGATCGTCATCTCTCTCTTCGCCGGCGTGTGGGCCGACCGGTATCCGCGCAGGCGGTTGATCATCTTTGCCGATTCGCTCACGGCCATCAGCACCCTGATCCTGGCTGTGATCTTTCTGCTGGGTTACAGAGAGCTCTGGCTGCTCATTTTCGTGTCCGCCATTCGCTCCATCGGGGCCGGTATTCAGGCGCCGGCAGTCAACGCGCTCCTGCCTCAGATCGTCCCATCCGAAAAGCTGCTCAAAGTGAACAGCATCAACGGTACCTTGCAGCCTTTCATCATGCTCGCCGCGCCGCTGGCCAGCGGCGCCCTGCTGTCCTTCTCGCGTCTGGAGTCGATCTTCTTCATCGACGTGGTCACTGCGATCCTGGCAGTGGGCCTCCTGCTGATCCTGAAGACGCCGCCGCTGCCGCGATCTCTCGCCCCGCTCGCTACCGGTCCTCTCGGCGATCTTGAAGGAAGGCCTGGCGTATATCGCGGGGAACCCGGTGATCAAGAAGCTATTCAGCTTCTTCGCCTTTGCGTTCTTTCTCGTGGCTCCGATCGCTTTCCTCACGCCGCTTCTGATCGCCCGCTCGTTTGGCAATGAGGTCTGGCGCCTTACTGCCAACGAAGTCGCATTCTCCGTGGGGTCGATCATCGGCGGGATTATCATGACGGCATGGGGTGGGTTCAAGAACCGCTTCCGAACCATCGGATTGGCCAGCATCGTGTGGGGGATACTCTTCGCCGGGCTTGGCCTCTCCCGTGACTTCGGACTGTATCTGGGGATCATGTTCCTCTCGGGCATTCCCATGCCGATGTTCAATGTCCCGACCACGACCCTGCTGCAGGAAGTGGTCGAACCGGAGATGCAGGGCAGGGTATTCGGCGTGATGGGTCTGATCATCAACACGATGCTGCCGCTGGGAATGGTGGTCTTTGGTCCCATCGCAGACTTCATCACCATTGAACTGCTGCTGATCGTCGCCAGCCTGCTTCTGGTGATCCCCGGTGTATGGCTTTACCTCAGCCACGAGCAGAGGATCGCCGAACCCGACCTCGCCGCGGCAGACTGCTGATAAGGATCGGTCCTCTACCTGACGATCCATCCATCGCCACGCCGGTGGATGGATCGTCAGGTTCCACAGCATCGGTGCGAACGACCCTCGCCCCATCCCACGCTTCGGGCTATAATCAAGATCAAGATGGAATGCCCGTTCCCCGGGCACCGCAACACAATGCACCCACTGTACAGGCCGCCGGCAGTGACCCTGTCCCGGAAAGGAGAATTCGATGCGCCTGTTGCCCCTTTACCAGATCGATGCCTTCACTCGACAGGTGTTTGCGGGTAACCCTGCCGCTATTTGCCCGCTCGACACCTGGCTCGACGACCACACCCTGCAGTCGATCGCGCTGGAGAACAACCTCTCCGAAACGGCTTTCTTTGCGCCCGAAGGGGACGGCTTCCGCTTGCGCTGGTTCACCCCCGTCAAAGAGATAAGCCTGTGCGGGCACGCCACGCTGGCGTCCGCGTTCGTGATCTTCACCGAGCTAGACGCCGGCCGCGACTCAGTCCGTTTCGAGACGAAGAGCGGTCCGCTGTGGGTCACGCGAGGCGGCGAACTGTTGGCGATGGACTTCCCGGCGAAGCAAGTGGCGCCGTGCGAAGATGTGCCCGAGCTGCTGCTCCGGGCTCTCGGCGTCGAGCCAGAGGCGGTGCTGGCAGCTTCTCCCGGATCCAGCCTGATCGCCGTGTATCGGCGACGAAGGTACCGTCCGCTCGATCCGGCCGGATTTTGGGCTGCTGACAGAGCTGCAGCGCGGCGTCGCGATCACAGCTCCGGGCGACACCTCTGACTGCGCCTCGCGGTTCTTCTTGCCCACTCATGGCATTCCGGAGGACCCGGTAACGGGCTCCATCCATTGCGCGCTGGTGCCGTACTGGGCGCAGCGCCTGGGGAAGCGCGAGATCCACGCCCGGCAGGTCTCCCGGCGGGGCGGTGAGCTGTACTGCGAGGATTGCGGTGCCGCGTGACGATCGCCGGCTATGCGGTGAAGTACATGGAAGGCCGGATTCACGTCTGATCCCGCGCGACCGCGCTGAGCGAGGCGCCCATGCTCGGACTATCGGAAATCGCGCACGCACGCTTGCGCAACCAGCGCCTGTCACAGCCCGCCTGCAGCACGCCGGCTGAAGCGGTGACGTGGCTCGTCGCGTCGCAATCGCAGGACTTCGCGGGCGCAAAGTGGGCGGTCGGCATGCGCTGCCGCGAGGCGGTCGACGCCGATGTGGAGCGGGCATTCGATGACGGCTCGATCCTGCGCACCCACATGCTCCGGCCCACCTGGCACTTCGTGGCCCCGGCAGACATCCGCTGGCTGCTCGCCCTGACCGCACCTCGGGTCCATGCGGCCAACGGCACGCAGTACCGCAGCCTGGGGCTGGAACCGGCGCTGCTCGGGCGCTGCCATACCGTGCTCGAGAATGCGCTCCGGGGCGGGCGGCACCTGACACGGGATGAGTTGCGAGGCGCGCTGCAGCAGGCCGGGATCGCTACGGACGGCGTCCAGCGCAGCACCTACATCATGATGCACGCCGAGCTCGAGGGCATCATCTGCAGCGGTCCCCGCCGGGGCAGGCAGTTTACGTATGCGCTGCTCGAGGAGCGCGTGCCCCGGTTCCTCGCCTGGCCCGCGATGAGGCGTTGGCCGAGCTCGCCGGGCGCTATTTCCGCAGCCGCGGCCCCGCCACCATTCACGACCTCGCGAAGTGGGCCGGCCTAACGATCGCCGGCGCTCTGGAAGGGCTGGAGGCGGTGAAGCCGGAGCTCGATCACGAGGAGATGGACGGGCAGACGTACTGGTTCGTGGGCGTCAGCAGCCAGACCCCCGACCCCTCCCCAAAGGCCTACCTCTTGTCGATCTACGACGAGCTGATCTCCGGCTACCGCGACCGTAGCGCCATCGTCGAGGCAGAGCACGGAGCGAGACTCGTTGCCATGGGGAATGCGCTGACCGCGGTGATCTTGCTCGACGGCCGGATCGTAGGGACGTGGAAACGCCTGCTCCGCAAGGATTCGGTCGTTATCGCCACGGATCTATTCGTATCGCTGACCACTGCCGAGAGCCACGCGGTGCTCGCAGCCGCACAGCGGTATGGCGACTTTCTGGGTCTACGAACGCAGATGGCCGCGTGATGATTTGCGCGCCACCGGCGCGCAGTGGCGGCGATCTCGAAGCCGCGAGCCGGCTGCAGAATGCCGTATCGCGCCAGTTCAGGGGTGCATCGCACGCTGGGGCAACAAGCAAGCCCGCTCTGCCCCGCACACGGGACAACATCGGCACGCATAGCGTATCCTACATGTCGCCCCAGCGTGCGATGCACCCCCAGTTCAGACTCCCCTTTTGCGTGCGTCTGCTGATGGTGCTATAACCAGATCAACCGGAGCGTTCTGACGCTCCCGGCGCTCGTCCTCTCGCAGGTGCAAACGCCGCCCTGAGTGGTCCCCGCCGCTCTCCCATCTCGTGAGGTATGCTATGCCCATCGCCCGGCTTTCCTTCGCCCTTGGCGCAGCCATGATCCTGGTTGCGAGCCTATTTGTATCTCTCGGCGCCGTCCACGCTGCGCCCACGCCACCGGGGTCAATCCAGTCGTGGATCGATGCCGCCCCACCCGGCGGCACGGTCAACGTTGTAAACGGTGTCTATACCGAGAGCCTGCTGATTACCAAGAGCCTGACGCTGGTCGGCCAGAGCACCTCCGGTACGGTCCTGCACCCGCCCGCCGGCGCGCGCGGCATACATATCACGCCGGGCGTCGCCGTTCGGATCGAGCGCTTCACCATCACCGGTGGCCAGGCGCCTGGCGGCGGTGGCGGCGGAATCTGGGTAGAGGGGGCAACGGCCGGCAGCCACCTTACGCTGGTGGACTCCGCTGTCACCGACAGCTCGGCCAACTACGGGGGCGGCATCTTCCAGAGCGACGAGGGGAGCGTGCGGATCCAGGCCTCCCTGCTGGAACACAATCGGGCCAGCATCCACGGCGGGGGCATCTTCGCGCACGGCTCGGTGTTCATCACCAACACCAATGTCATCAGCAACAGCGCAAACAGCTCCGGGGGCGGACTCGCCGTCTGGAACGGTAATGTCTCGCTCTTCGGCGGGCAGGTCGCAGAAAACTATGCCGGGGGGAACGGCGGCGGAGTCAACGCCAACAACGACGTGTTCGTCAACGGCACGCAGTTCGTGCGCAACACGGCCGTCGACGCCGGCGGGGGAGTGCTCCAGTGGAACGCAGGTCGTGAACTCTTCATGATCGGCGCACGCATGGAGGCAAACCAGGCGGGCACGTTTGGCGGCGGCATCTGGACCCGCGGTATCGCCACGATCAAGAACAGCGGGTTCTACACCAACACCACCGACTGGGTACGGCCGGCCGGCCCGGTCTGGCCCGAGTACACGGGTGGGGGCGCCATTTACGCGACATCCGACGGCAGGCCAGAAACCAGGGCAGGCGAGGTGCGGGTCATCGCCTCCACCTTCGCGGGAAACCGCGCTTTGTGCACCGCGAAGAATTGCGATGGTCTGCTGGGCGGCGCAATCTACACCTGGGGCGTGTTCACCCACACGATCGAATCAAGTCGCTTCGAGCGCAACAACGCCTGGAGTGGGGGAGCGGTCTGCTCGAATTCGGCGACGCTGATCTGGGACAGCGAGTTCGTTGCCAACACTGCCGGATATGGCGCCGCGGTAAGCGGAGCGGAAGCGGACATCGTTGGGAGCAGCTTCTCGAGCAACTCGGCAGTGAATGAAGGCGGGGCGCTCTCCGTCGGGTTGCGACTGGGAATGGAACGTGTCATCTTCACCGGCAATACGGCCGGCGCCGGCGGCGGCGCGGTGAACGTTGGCGGCGACGTGATCGCCGAAAACGTGCTCTTTGCCGGCAACCAGAGCGGGTGGAAGGGGGCGCTGCGCTGCTGTTTCAGAACAGCAAGCTGCGCACGCTCAAACACGTGACGATCGCCCGGCCCGTGAAGAGTGCCACCGGACCGGCCATCGTGATGAGCGGCGGGACGCTGAACCTATGGAACAGCATGATCGTCAGCCACACCCAGGGCATCAGTATGACCGGCGGCACCCTCAACCACGACTACAATCTCTATTTCGGGAACGACATCGACGTCTTCGGCACCGTCAGCGCGACCCTCAACACGGGCACGCAGATCGTCCATGGAGACCCGAGATTCGTGGCGCCGGCGGTGACCAATTACCATTTGCGCCCGGGTTCGCCCGCAGCCAACGCCGGCGCAGATTTGGGCGTTCGCGTCGACCTCGATGGCCAGACCCGCCCGTCGGCCGGCGGCTACGACATCGGCGCCGACGAGTTGTGGATCCTGAACTACCTGCCCTTCCTCCGCAGGTAGCCCCTCGGAAGTCCTGCAGTCGGTGCGCGGCGGCATACAGGCCAGCGCGCACCCACTGCGGGACGCGAGCGATTTGACATGCCCCCATCCCCGGCTATACTGCATTGCAGCAAGTTGGATATTGGATCCGATTTATCGCTCATCGTCGAGGGGTTTATGGCCTTCTATCGCTGGTCCGACGTGATCAAAGACGTGGAGCCCGGACCCACCCTGCCGGCCGGCATGAGCCGGCGGGCAATCGTCCTGGGCGACAGCATGCTTGCGCTGCACGAAGCCTTCCCTGATCTCCAATGCAAACCCCACACCCATCCCGCATCCCAGGTGAGCTACGTGCTGCAGGGGAAGCTGCGGATGCGCATCGGCGGCGACGAGCACGTGCTGCTGCCCGGCGAGTTCGCGTTTGTCCCTTCCGGCGTCGAGCACAGTATCGAATCCCTCGATGAGTATGTGCTGGTTCTGGACGTATTCCAACCGGCTCGCACCGACATCGTCCACCGGCTAGACGAGTTGGCCGCCCTGCACTCCGTCGACGCGCCCTGAGTTAGCCCCAGGGGCCGGCGGACGCCCACCCCGGTACACACAAGGAGGTGACCGCTGCACGAGACTTGCCTGAGATCGCTGATCGTTCCAATGGCGGTATCGCGTTTTCCAGCGTAGGAGGAGTTGCGCATGTTTACCACCCGAAAGCAGAGCCGGCTGGCGGCAGCCCTGGCCATGATCCTGGTTGTCCTGACCCTGGTCCAATGCGGCGCACCGGCCGCGCAGCCGGCCCCGACCCAGGCGCCCGCAGCGGCGACCAAGGCGCCGGCGGCTGCCGCCACCACCGCACCCGCACCGGCTGCGCCGGCGGCTGTAACCGCCGCTCCCGCTGCGCCGGCTGCCACCACCGCGCCGGCTGCCACGAAGGCGGCAGCTGCGGCAACCGCTGCCCGGCCGCCGCGGCCACCGCGGCTCCGGCCGCAGCAGCCGGTACCGGTCCCTTCGCCGGGAGCTGCTGGACTTTCCCGACCCAGCCAGTGACGATCGAGATCTGGTGGCACACCTACGCTCCGCTGGATGCGTACGTCAAGGAGCTGATCGAGGCTTACCAGAAGCTCCATCCCAACGTGAAGATCAACCCCACGATCGCTGCCCAGACCGACCTCAACCAGAAGCTGACGGTTGCGCTGGCCACCGGCGCCGGGCCCGACATCATCGACCAGGACATCTCCTTCTTCCCGGCGTACTACCAGAAGAACACGCTGGAGCCGCTCAACCTCGACGTTTTCTGCAGCAAGTCGACAGCCGACGTGCAGAAGGCGTACGTGGCGGGCGGGCTCGACGGCGTGACCTTCGACGGGAAGATCTACGGTCTCCCCTACCAGTCCAACTCGATGAGCATGTTCCTGAACAACGACATCTTCAAGGAAGCAGGGCTGGACCCGGTCAAGGACGCACCGAAGACCTGGGACGACATGAAGACCCTCGGCGCCAAGCTGATGAAGAAGGACGCCGGCGGCAAGGTCACCCGCAACGGCTATGAGTTCCCCTACCAATCGCAGCGCTGGATGCTGCAGGAATTCCAGCCGATGCTCGAACAGTACGGCGGCAAGCTGGTCAGCGCCGACGGCAAGCAGTGCCAGTTGAACTCCGATGCCGCAGTCAAGGCTCTGACCACCTGGCGCGAGGTCAGCAAGGCTACCGGCGACCCGGCGCTCATGCTCGCTACGCGCGGCGCAGCCGAATCAGGACTTCATCGATGGGCGCACCGCCATGTGGATGACCGGCCCCTGGGCCACGCCGCAGCTGCTGGCCTCACCGCATCAAGGACAAGTGGACCGTCGTGACCCTGCCGCAGGTCGATCCCAGCCAAGACCAAGACGATGGTCTACGGCTTCACCTGGGGCGTGAACAAGGCCCGGCCTGACGTCAACAAGCAGGTCGCCTGGGACTTCATCCGCTTCATGCAATCCAAGCCTGCGGACTGGATCACCAAGGCTGCCATGCTGTCGCCGCGCACCGGCCTGCTGGACCTGGCGGAAGTCAAGCAATTCCCGTCGATCCAGACCCATCTGAAGGACATCGAGACCGCTTCCTGGTACCTGATCCACCCGAAGACCAACGAGATCGTGCAGATCGTCGGCAAGGCGATCGAGCGCACCGTCATGAACGGCATGGATCCGAAGGCCTCGCTGGACCAGGCGCAGGATGAATGCACCAAGGCGCTGGCGCAGTAAGGCGCTGTCAGCAGCTCTTGACCCTATCGTGCCGGCGCTCGAGCGCCGGCACAGATGACCTCCGACGGAAAGTCGCGTTCCCATGCGAGGCTGCAGTTCAAATCCTGGCCTACGGCCAGCCATTTCACTTCAACGTTCGACGCCCCTGAGCCGGCTCCGTTACCCGGCGAGGTGCTGGTGCAGGTACGGGCCAGCGGGCTGTGCAGCACCGACATGCACCTGTTGGGTGGCCGGCAGCCGCTCGGCGAGCTGCCGCGCGTGCCCGGCCATGAGAGCGCGGGCGATGTGGTGGCGCTGGGGCGGGGTGTTGAGGGCGCTGGCTGGGCCGGCGTGTCATCGTCGCCATCGACGTCGTCTGCGGCCAATGCCGCCACTGCCTGACCGGCCAAACGCAGCGCTGCCCGCAACAAGAAACGCATCGGCTTCGAGCGGGACGGCGGACACGCCGATCTCGTGGCCGTCCCGGTGCAAACCTTGTGCCCCTGCCCGACGCCCTGAGTTATGAGGAAGGCGCCATCCTACCCGACGCGGTCGCGTGCATGTACCACAGCCTGATCTCACAGGGCGAGGTGGGCGCCGGCCAACGTGTGGTGATCCTGGGCGTGGGCGGGCTGGGCATTCACGGCGTGCAGATCGCCCGGCTTGGCAGGCGCCGAGGTGATCGGCACCAGCCGCCAGCCCGCGCGGCTGGCTGCCGCCGGGCGCTACGGCGCCACGGCGCTCGACCCCGGCTGAGGCGAATCTGCGCAGGTGGTGTCCGGCTGGAGCGGAGGCGAGGGCGCCGACGTCGTCGTCGACTGCATCGGCACGCGGGCCAGTCATTCGCGAAGGGCTCTCGCTGCTGCGGCCCGGCGGCAGGTTGCTGGTCATTGCGTATCTCGACGAAACCTTTGAGGTCCCGAGCATCCCCCTTTTCGCCGCCGAACGCCAGATCATCGGCTGCCGGGGCGCAACACGGCAGGAAGTGGCCGAGGTGGCCCGGCTGGTGGCAGAGCGCCGCCTGGAGCCTGTGATCGGTGCCCGTTATCCCCTGGCTGATATCGGCAAGGCCGTCGAGCGGTTGGAAGACGGAAGCGTGGTGGGACGGATCGTGCTGACGCGCTCTTGAAGGGGGAGAGGGTCAAGGAGAATCTATTGAGTACTACGATGGGAGCGGCACCGCAGCAGCCGGCCGGTCACCGGTCCCGGCCTCGCTTTGGGCTGGATGCCCGGCGCGCGGTCTGGGGCTACCTCTTCATAGCGCCGCGCTGCTGATTCTGCTGGTCTTCCGCATCGTCCCGATGGTGCAGGCGGCCCGGCTCAGCTTCACCAGCTACGATCTCTTCACTGCGCCAAAATTCATCGGTCTGACCAATTACATCAATCTCATCCAGGACCAGGTTTTCCACCAGTCAGTACAGGCGTCGGCGCTCTACGTGGTGGGCTCGGTGCTGCCGGTGTGGATCATCGCGTTGGCGTTGGCCATGCTGATCCTGCGGGCCCCCTGGCTGCGCGGCCTCTTCCGCGCCGCGATCTTCCTGCCGGTGATCATGTCTGCCGTCGTGGTGGCCATCCTGTGGCGGTTTCTGTACTTCCAGGCCGGGATGGTCAACACTATCCTCGGCTACGTCGGCATCCCTCCCGTATCGTGGCTGACGACTCCCACAACCGCTCTCATCTCGATCATCCTGGTGGGCATCTGGCGGGCCGCGCCCTACTTCATGGTGATCTTTACGGCCGGGCTGCAGGCGATCCCGGAGGAGTACTACGAAGCCGGCAAGATCGACGGCACCAACGGCCGGACCGAATTCTGGCATCTGACGCTGCCGCTGCTGCGCCCCACCCTCCTGTTGGTGATGGTGATGTCGGTGATTGTGGCGCTCAAGGTCTTCGCCGTTCCGCAGTTGATGACGAACGGCGGGCCCGCGGGCGCAACCGAAGTGGTGCCGCTCCAGATCTACAAGACGGCCTTCGAGTTCTTCAAGATGGGCCTGGCCTCTGCCATGTCGATGTTCCTTTTCCTGGCGATGATGATCTTCTCGGTCTTTCAGATTCGCCTGTTCTCGGAATCAGGTGAATGACCATGAGCGCGAACGACATCAGCCCGCTGGGGCACGAGCCGGCTCCCCTCGCACTGCCGTTCGGCGATGCGCCGGCGGCCCGCCCACGGCACACTACCGGCTGGTACGCCGGCAGCACGGGTCGCTATACGCTCATTTACGCCCTGCTGCTGATCGCCGCCGCCATTGCCGTCGTGCCGATCCTGTGGATGGTGCTCGCGTCCTTCAAGCGTATGGAGGACATGTTCATCACCCCCATGGTCTGGCTGCCCAATCCCTGGTACTTCGGCGCTTATCCCGAGGCGTGGGCGACCCGCGATTTCACCCGCTATTTTCTGAACAGCTTCTTTGTCTCGATCAGCATTACCGTGGGCAACATCGTGTTCTGTTCGATGGCCGGCTACGGCCTGGCGAAGTTCCGGTTCACGGGACGTCACTTCTTCTTCCTGCTGATCCTCAGCACTTTGATGCTGCCGCTGGAAGTGACCATGGTGCCGCTCTTCCTGGTGATCAAAGATTTTAGCTGGCCCAACACCTATCAGGGGATGATCATCCCCTTCCTCGCCGACGCCTTCGGCGTCTTCCTGATGCGCCAGTACATCCTCGGCATTCCCAACGAGCTGATCGAGGCGGCGCGGATCGACGGCATGCACGAGATAGGGATCTTCCGCCGCATCGTGATGCCGCTCAGCGCACCGGCCGCCGTCGCTCTCGCCATCTTCCAGTTCCGTGAGGCGTGGGATATGTACATCTGGCCGCTGATCATCATCACCAAAGAGGATCTGCGGCCGGTAACAGTGGGCGTCGCGCTCTTCATGAGCAACTACAGCACAATGTGGAACCAACTACTCGCCGTGGCCACCATCGCCATGATCCCGATGACCGTGCTCTTTATCCTTCTGCAGCGCTACTTCATCCGCGGCATCGTCCTGAGCGGGCTGAAGGGGTAGGTCAGAGCAGGAACGGCAGGATCTGGTCGATCGACCGGGAGTTCGTCAATCAGCACGCGAGGCGATCCATGAATTCGGACGGCACCCTACAGCGGACGTTTATACCCGACACCGGCAGCCCTTACGACTCGGACGCCACGCGAGACGGGGACTCGGCGTCACCGCTCGACGACTACCGCCGGATGCAGGACATCGTGTTCATGGCCCTGCGCGACCAGATCTTTTCGGGCAGGCTCAAGCCGGGGGAGCGATTGAACACCACCCGGTTGTCCGAACAACTTGGGGTAAGCCGCATGCCGGTGCGCGAGGCGCTGACACGGCTGATCTCGGTTGGCCTGGCCGACAACATCCCGCACCGCGGCGCCTTTGTGAAGAAGCTTTCGCTCGAGGAAGTGATCGAGATCTACTGCATCCGCGCGGCTTTGGAAGGGGTCGCGGCGCGGCTGGCGGCCCGCTCCGTGGCGGCCGCCGACGTGGAGCAGCTGCAAAAGCTTTGTGACGAAATGGAACGGCGCCTGGCAAGCGGCGATGAAAGCTGGTTCTCCGAGATCAACCAGGAATTCCACGGCATCATCTACCACGCGGCCCACGCCGAACACCTCGAGGCGCTGATCGTGCAGTATTACCAGCGCAGCTCCCAGTATCGAGCGCTGGGGCTGGATTTGCCCGGCCGCCATGAGGAGATCCTGGCGGAGCACCGGGCCATCGCACGGGCGCTGGGGGAACGCGACCCGGATCGCGCCGAAGCTGCTGCGCGCGAACACCACCTGAACACGGTTCGCCGCATCGCCCAATCCGCCGGTAGCAGCATCGAGATCTAGGATCGCGCGCCGCTACAGGATTTTCACGCACACCGGAGTGGGCGCGTCAGTCTGGCCCACCTCCGGTGAGCTTGCCGCTGGCGCCGTCGACCCGGAACACGACGAGGTTGTTCGTATCCTGATTGGCGGCCAGCAGCCACTCGCCCGACGAATCCACGGTGAAGTGCCTCGGGATCCTCCCTCGAGTGCTCTCATGTCCCACACGGGCCAGCCGGCCATCAGCGCGGTCCACCGCAAAAATCGCCAGCGAGTTGTGCCCCCGGTTGGAGGCATACAGCCACTCCCCCGACGGCGATATCTGCATCTCTGCGCAGCTGCTCGCTCCCGAGAAGCCTTCAGGAAGGGTCGAGAGGGTCTGCAGCTCCTCCAGCCTGCCCTCTGCCGGGTAGTAACGGTAGGCCGTCACCGTCGAATCCAGCTCGTTGACCAGGTAGGCGTGCGTTCCCGGTGGGCTGAACACAAGCCCGCGCGGACCGGCGCCCGGTTTCACGGCTGCCCACCGGATCTCGTTGGGCTCCAGCTTGCCACGCTCCGGATCGAGGCGGTAAGCAACCACCAGGTCGAGCCCAAGGTCGGGCACGAACCAATTACGCCCCGCGGATCGGGTGTCGCGCTGTGCGCATGCGGGCCCTTCTGCCGCACCGGATCGACACTGGAACCGCGGTGCTGCACCACGTCGGTCGCATCGCCGAGCGAGCCGTCCGGCCTGACCGGCAGCACGCACACGCTCCCGCTTGCGAAGTTCGAGACCAGTGCGAACGCACCGGTCGCGTCGAGCTCGATGTGGCACGGGTCGGTTCCGTGGCTGGCCACCTGGTTAAGGAAGGTGAGCGTGCCATCGTCGGGGTCGAGCGCGAACGCGCTCACCGCCCCGCTGGCCGCGCCCTCGAACTCCTTCATCTCATTCACGCAATACAGGAAGCGGCGAGAGGGATGGAAGGCCAGATACGATGGGTTCCGCACCCCCTCGGCCACGCCGGTTGGCTCCAGCGAGCCGGACACCGTATCGAACCGGTAGATGTGAATGCCGCGCCCCTGGCCCTGCAATATCTGTCCCGTGCCAAACCGGATCGGCTCCGTGTACGTGCCGACGAACACCAGCCTGTCTCGTCCCGCCATCATCTTCTCGCTCTCCTGTGTAGCTTCCGTGTGTAAGTACCCTGGCTCCCCTGGCTCCCCTGGCTTCCTTGGCTTCCTTGGCTTCCTTGGCTGCCGTGTACCGCGCGAATGGGTCTGCTCGATGATAGGCCACGATGAGATCACGCGCAAGCACGGCGGCTCGAAGGCGCGCATCGGGTTGCTGGGGGCGGGTCCCTACGCCGGCAGACTCCCTCTCGAATGGTAGGGGGCGGGTCGCCCGCCCCGGGGCTGCGAGGCACCGAGACGTCCGGGGCGCGGCGCCGGTGGGATGCCCTCTCCCAATACCCGGAGGTCAGCCCCTCGTGGGCGTGTTGGTGCGCGGCGCGGGTGGGTTGCCGGGGTCGCGGCGCAGGCCGGGTCCGGCGGCGATCTCCGGTGGTAGGGGGCGGGTCACCCGCCCCGCTGGCTGCACTACCACGCGATTCCCGGGACGCGGCGGCGCGGGTGTGCGGCCGGAGGACGGCGCGGCCGCCTTCGATGCGGGCTGCGTGTGCAACGGGGCGTCCTTCGTCAGGCTCAGGATGGAGGCGATAAGGGTTAGCGACGATGCGAGTGGTTCTGTTCAGGATGCCCCAGACTTGGGCGCGACCCACGTTGCGGTCCCTCGACAGAACCATTCACATCGACGTTCATATCTATCTACTCCATCCTGAGCCTGACGAAGGACGCCCCGTCGCCCCATCCAACCCCCATCTGCGCACACCGCGCCCCATACTCCGCATCCGCACCTCCGCGCTGACACGTTGACAGCGCGCCGCATCCACCCTATCATTGCCGCAGCCGCCAACCGCACGCCGCACGGCGCGCGCTGCGGGATCTTCGGTGCACTATCCGTTTCCACTCGAGCGTAACAGGCAGGGCGCAATGCTCCGATACCTTCTCCCACTTCTTGCCGTGCTTCTGCTCGCGGGCTGCGCTGCGCTCCAGCTTCCCGGCCAGAGGAGCTGCGATCAGCTGTCGGGAAAGGCACTGCGTGAGTGGTTCGGCACCGAGATGACGCCGGACGAGCTGGCGAGCCGGATTGCCAACTATGCCCGTATTTCCCCGGCCGGCGTCGGCAGGCGGAGCGACGAGGACCGGTGGAACCTGGATTGGCAGACGGGCGGCGTTTCGTACACGGCGGGCTGGAGCGAGGGCAAGCTGCTGTTCCTCAATATGCGCTACGAAGAGCCGCAGCCGTCAATCGGACGGGTGATCGGTTGCCTGGGTACGCCGTCGCGCTACCAGGCGTGGTACGATCTCTATCCCACGATGAACAGCGAGCAGAGCTCCTTCATCTTCTCTACGCAGGCAGCGATCGCATACGGCACGAGGCACATGCCGGCCGCATCGCAGACACCTCCACCGATCGACGGCACTTTTCCGGTAAGCATGATCAGCATCTTCGAGTCTGGCTGGACCGATGCAGATTGGGAGCGAGGGAAATCGCGGCCGTGGCCGGGAAAGTGGGAAGAGCTGGAGATCGAGGTCATCCGGCACTAAACTGAATCCAGGGCGGTACTTACAGCAGGTCATGGCGCCTGGAGCGTGTGGCCCTCACCCTGGATTCAGTTTAGTAGCCGTCTGGAGGTGAGAGGAATGGTCCGTGAGAGATTGGTTGGCTTCGACGCCCGGCGCCCCACCCGGTTCCATTCCCGGCAGTGGGATCACGCCCGCCGTGACCTCTTCCTGCTGGATGCATCCGTTCCCCTGCCGCTGTCCGTCGACACGCTGGTATGGCCGTCGTTGTTCGACACCGGCCAGGGCATTGGGATGCAGGCCGGGCAGCGGAGAGAGCTCGGATTCGACGGCATTCCGCTGCCCGAGGATGGCGGTGCTGCCGGCGGGCTCTGGCAGGATCTCTCGCGCCTGCGTCACTCCCTGGCGGGGCAGCCGCCCGGCGCGGAGGGAATCATCGTTGCGATCACCCTGATCGCGGAGAAGGTTGCGCCCGGGCGCGAGGCGGCCCCGATTCTACCAGACGGACGCACGGCGTCTCCTGAGCCGGATCCTGCCTGGCGACGGTTGGGTTACGACGTGGCAGATGGGTCGCCGATCAGCGGGCTGATGAACTGCGGATACACGCCAGACGAAGTGTTTGCGCTCCGGGGAGAGTGGGCTGCGCGGCTGAACGAGCACCACCTGTTCGACGATCCGCAGCACGCGTTGAACTTCGCATCGCTGACGGACGCACGCGTACCCGAGCACGCGCCATTCTTTGTCTATGGGCTCTACCTGGTGGAGATGCACCGGGACACGGGGCTGTAGCGGCGGGAACGCGAGCCGGGAAGCCGAACGAGACGGCCCGGCGCCGCCCACCCGCAGCCGTCACCGCCGCACTGAATAGACGTGCACGGATTCGACCTTGCCCTTCAGCGCAATCATGCCCTCGTCGTCGAAATCGAACTGGTCCTTCACGGCCTGATACACACACTCGTCGATCAGGATTGGCTTGCCCACCACCTTGGTGTGCGATTCGAGACGCGCCGCGATATTGACGGTGTCACCTACGCAGGTGTACGTGACGCGCCGTTGGGTACCGGTGTACCCGGCGATCACCTGCCCTGAGGCAATCCCGATGCCGATGCGGATGGAGCTCGGCCGAGCGCCTGTCGCTCCGTTGCATATCCCTCTATCAGCTCGATCATCTGAACCGCGGCCCGCACCGCTCGCACGCAATGATCGGCCCTGGGCAGGGGTGCGCCGAAGATCGCCATCAGCCCGTCGCCGACCATCTGGTTGACGATCCCGCCTTCCTCGCCGATCGCTTCCATCATCAGCGTGTAGTAATCGTTCAGAAGCTCGATGGTCTCCGCGGGCGACTGTGCCTCGACAATGGTGGTGAAAGAGCGGATGTCGCAGAACATCGAGGTCGCCTCAACCCATTTCCCGCCCAGCGAGAAGCCCGTCGCGAGCAGCTCGTCGGCCACCTCGTCGGTCGCGAACTTGCGGATCAGCTCGCGGTGCATGTCGCGCAGGCGTTTCTTCTCCAGGCTGGCGTTGACGCGCGCCTTGAGCAGCACCGGATTGATCGGTTTGTGCAGGTAGTCCTCGGCGCCCATCTCGATGCACTTCACCACGGTGGTCAACTCGTCTACCCCTGAGATCATTACTACGGGGATGTTGTTGAGGTCTGGGTCGACGACCAGTTGCGCCAGAGTCTCCTGCCCGTCCATCTCTGGCATCTCGATGTCGAGCAGCACGAGGTCGAAGGGCTGAGAACGCATCAGGTCAAGGGCCTGCCGCCCGTTTTCGGCAAAGGCGACCTTATGGCCCTGCCCTTCGAGGTTGCGTGCGATCAACAGGCGAATGACCTTGTTGTCGTCGACCACCAGCAGGCGGCCCGGCTCGCTAGACATATGGATACTCCGTCAAGCTGCCCCTCGCAGGCGCCCCAGTTCGGCGCTCACGCGCTGGTAGGTTTCTTCGGCGTATGCGACCTTCACTCCCGCACCGTCCAGCGTTCCGGCACGTGCCATCATCTCGAGCTCCCTGGCCTGTGTCGCGAGGCCATTCGCGCCGAAGCTGGCACTGCTGGACTTGAGCGAATGGGCGGCGCGCCGGAAGCCCTCGGTGTCGTTGGCCGCCAAAGACCCCTGCATTTGGACCAGCAGCTCGATCGAATCGGCCAGAAACGTATCGATCAGGTTTCCGAGGAACTCCTGATCACTACCGGTGGAGGCAATCAATTCGTCGAACGCGGCGCGATCGATAACACTCTCTTCGGTCAAGTTCACCTCCCGGCGGGCGGTTCGGATGCCCGGGCGACAGTGATGCGCTGCTCACGATCCGCGCGCCTGGCTCCGCTCGAGCGCCGCAGCCAGGTCGGCCGGGCGTACCGGCTTGCTGATGTAGTCGTCCATGCCGGCAGCGAGGCACATCTCGCGGTCCCCCTGCATGGCGTTTGCCGTCATGGCGATGATCTGCGGCCGTTGGTGGCGCGGCCACTGAGCACAGATCCGGCGCGTGGCCTCGAGCCCGTCCATTTCGGGCATCTGAACATCCATCAGAATGACGTCGTAGGTCTGTCGTTCCAGCGCCTGGATCGCCTCCAGCCCGTTACCGGCCACGTCGGCCCTGTAACCCATCTGGCTGAGCAGGCGGAGCGCCAGCTTCTGGTTCACCGCGTTGTCCTCGGCCAGCAAGATGCGGAGCGGATGGCGCGCCGCCAGACCGGCACTGGCCGCCGAACTGCTTGGCGCCGCAGGCTGGCTCGCCGGTGGCGTGTCGCTGAAGATTCCGACGAGCACGTCGTACAGCACCGACGGACGGATCGGCTTCACCAGGGTGGCGGTGAAGGCTTCCGTCTGGCGGTTGATCTCGGGTCCGAGCGACGAGGACAATACCAGCGCCAGTGCTTCCGGCGGGCGGTGGCTGCGGACCTGCGCCGCGAGCTCTACGCCGTCCATCTCAGGCATCTGGAGGTCAAAGATCGCTACGTCGAACGGGTCCCCGCGTTCGATCCATGCCAACGCTTCGGAAGGAGAACCGGTATCGCGCGGCAGCATGCCCCAGCTTCGCGTCTGCAGCACGAGGATGCGACGATTGGTGGCGTTATCGTCCACCACGAGCACGCGCTTCCCGAGCAGCCTTGGCTGCTCGCTCTGGAGGTGCGGGCGAATCTTCAGTTCCGGCGCCGTGCATGCCTGGATCGTGAAGTGGAACGCACTTCCCCCGCCCTCCAGCCCTTCGCTTTCGGCCCACATCGTGCCACCCATCATCTCCGCCAGCCGCTTGCTGATCGCCAGTCCCAGCCCGGTCCCACCATACCGGCGCGAAGTCGAGGCGTCGGCCTGGGTGAACGCCTCGAACAACTTCCCGATGCGACCGGCCGGGATGCCGATACCTGTGTCCCGAACGACGAAGTGGAGCAGAACCGGGGGAGTCTCGGGCGTCTCCCCTGGCTCTGAGGCCCCGGGATCGACGTCCGTGGCGGCCTCAGCCGTCACCGAGACGACCACCTCCCCCTCTCCGGTGAACTTGACGGCATTGCTGAGCAGGTTGACCAGGATCTGCCGTACGCGGGTGACATCGCCCAGGATGGCAGCCGGCACGTCTGTCTCCACCTGGTATGCAAGCTCGATCCGCTTCTCCGCCGCCCTGAGGCGCATCAGATCCAGCGACTCCTCGACGCACTCGCGGACGTCGAAGGGCTGTTCCTCCAGGTCCATCCTGCCGGCCTCAACCTTCGAGAAGTCGAGGATATCGTTGATGATCGTGAGCAAGGTATCGCCGCTGTTGCGGATCGTCTCGGCGAAATCGCGTTGTTCGGCGCTCAGCTGCGTGTCTATCAAGAGCCCGCTCATCCCGATGATTGCGTTCATCGGGGTGCGGATCTCGTGGCTCATCATGGCGAGGAAAGCGCTCTTGGCCTGGGTGGCTGCATCGGCTTCCGCCTTGGCGCGCAGCAACTCGCTGAACAGTCGCGCATTCTGAACCGCTGTAGCTGCCTGCAGCGCCAGGCCCACGGCGAAGCGCAGATCGTCTTCGGTAAACGGGCCGTTCGCCGGCTTGTCCCGCCAGACGTTCATCACGCCGATGACTCGCTCCTGCGCCGTCAGCGGGACGACGATCAGCGCCTCCCGCTGATCCTCCTGCGCGTTGGTTCCCGCGGTGTGCACTGCCGCGGGTCCCGCTGCGGATCGTTAAGCACCTGCGCGACGCCGGTTTGGGCCACGCTCCCTGTGATTCCCTCACCGACCCGGCGCCGGCTCGCGCGGAGGATTTCGGCGTTCTTGCCGATGGCCACCACTGCCGGCATCTCGCCGTTGGGCTCCACGAGCCGCAATAACACATCACGTGCGTTTAGTACGACTTGCGCACGCTCGGCGATGCTCACCAGCACGGTATTCAGATCGAGGGTTGCCGAGATCTCGCGGCCGATCTCGTTCAGAGCCGCCATTTCGCCCGCGCGGCGGCTGGTTTCCGAGAAGAGCCGGGCGTTGGCCAACGCCACCCCCGCATTGGCCGCGATGGTGCTCAACAAACGCACGTCGCGCTCGCTGTACTTGTTCGCCTGGTAGTCCTGTACCGCGATGACGCCGATGACCTCGTCACCCATCAAGATCGGAACCCCCATCCACGATTGGGTGCGTTCCGGGTTACCGTCCTGGACGATGACGACTTCGTATGCTTCGTGCTCCGCGGCTCTGCCCAGCACCAACGGTTGCCGCGAACGAATGACGGCGGCCGTCAGGCCCGGACCGAGGGCGGCCGGCTCGATGGGAATGCGCCGGCTGTTGGAGACGAAGTATGGCCACGACACCCGGTCACTCATCCGATCGTAAAGCGCCACAAAGCAGTCCTGCCCGCCAAAAATCTCTTGGGCATTGCTCCCCACCAGCTCGATGATAGCGTCCGTGTCGAGTTGTTTGGCCAGCCCCTCGCCGGTGGAGTTGATGATGGCCAGCTCCTCGGCCCGCTGCTCGCTCTCGCCCAGGAGCCGCCGCGTCTCGGCGAAGAGTCGCGCGTTCTCGAGGGCAGCTCCCACGTTTGCCGCAATTGTGCCTAACAGGCGGACGTCGCCGTCATCGAAGCGTCCTTCTTCTTGAACGCTTTGCACGCTGATAACGCCGGTCGCCTTACCGCGTGCCAGGATAGGCACGCCCAGATATGACCCGGCTTCACGGCCAATCGGGCGAGTGCCAAGTTCGGCATAGTGGGTCTCTCGATCACGGTTGATGAGGAGAGGCTGCGCTGACGTGATAATCTCGCTGGTCAGTCCCTGGCCGAATGGGAACGAAGGCATCTCCTCGCCGTGCTGGTACAGGAAGTTGATCATGCCGGTCTGGAGGTCGTGGAGAGCCACGTAGGCGATATCGGCCCTGAAAATGTCCCGCACCTGATCGCCGATCAGCCGGATCAACGCCTGCAGCTCGACCTCCGAGGTAACCGCCAGGCTCACTGCATTCACGGTCCCGAGCTCGGCTGCACGCTGCTCCGTCTCGGCCAGCAATCGCTTCGTTTCGTCGAACAGGCGGGCATTATCGAGCGCCACGCTCATCGACGAGGCCAGCGTCGTGAGCAGCCGGACATCGGATTCGTTGAAGGCGTGCTCGCGATCGATGTTCTGCAGGCTGACCTGGCCGGTTACTTTCCCCCCGGAGCGGAGAGGCACGAAGAGGAGCGATTTTGGCGGCTCCGTACCCTCGACGAGCTTCAGGCCGTAGTTGGCCGAAACGCGGATGGCGTCTTCATCGATGAGCACGACTTCGCCGGTACGGACCTGGTGTTCAGTTAATTGTGACCAGGGGAACGGATCGCTGTAGAGACGCACCCCTTTCTCCACGGCGTAGTAGGTGTGCGACATCCGCGTCTCGTGATCGAACCCAACGATCAACACTGCCTGGGCGTCGAAGATCTCCCTGATCTTTTCGCCAACCAGCTCGTAAATGCCCTGGGTATCAAGGTGCGATGCCAGGCCCTGCTGAACTGTGTTGATGATCTCGAGCTCGGCTGCCCGCTGCGTCAGCGCCGAGTTGGAGGCCGCAAGCTCCGCGGTGCGCTCGGCAACCCGCCCCTCCAACTCCTGGTAGAGCAGCGCGTTATCCAGCGCAGTGGCCGCCTGATTGGCGAAGACCGAAAGCAGATCGAGGTCGATCGCGTCGAAGCGCCCGAAGACCGGCCGGTTCTCGGCGTACAGCAGCCCGACCATCTTCCCCCGCGAGGAGTGGCACGGCGATCGCCCAGGGGTCGTCCCCCTCAGGAGCATGCAGAATACTCCGGTGCGTTTCGAAGACGCCGGGCAAGAGCGAAAGCAGGAGCTCGGGCGGTTGCTGCTCGTTCGTTGCCCGCTCGGGCGCCGTCCCCAGGGGTGCGAGCAGATTGTCCTCGCTGCTTCCCCGCCGGAACCACTCAGTGACGTGGCCGTCGTCGTCCAGCAGCGCCAGCGCCACCTGCTCGGCGCCGTTCAGCTCCACCGCCTCGTCCAGGATGAACTCACGCAGCGCGGCCGGGTCGTGCTGCTCGTTCATGCGTACGGCTATCTCCATCAACCGGCGCAGCTGGTCCTGCACGTTGCCCGCCCGCGGCCCGGCGTCTGCGTCAGGTGCGACACCTCGGGCGCCAGACTGGCGTACCCACTCCAGCACGATGGCGCGGTTGATGGGGATCTTGTTGAGGTAGTTGCGCCGCAGGCCCTCGTCGCTCAGTGTGTCGATTCTGGACATCATGGCCGAGCGCGCCTGTTCGAGCATCGACCATGCTTCGTCACGCAATTGCCGGCTTGTTGTCTGTCCTGCGTCGTCTCCCACTGAGAGACGCATTCGGGCCAGCAACACGTGGTAATGCCACCAGTACACCTCTTGCGGAGGATACTCAGTAGTGATTCCCTGCAAGCCGGCAAGCCGCCGGACGGCATCTGTGGTGTAGCGATCGGCGTCCTCGAGGTGGCCGAGAGCCAGGTGCGCGCCGCCCAACCACGCCACGGTGCCCGGCAGTTCAGTCGCTGCACCGATCTGCTCGAGCCGGGCAGATGCCAGCTCCAAATCAGCGACCGCCTCTTCAGGGTTTCCGCCCTCGATCGCTGCTCTGCCCATGCCCTCCAGGAACGCGGCCTGCAGGAACTCGTTGCCGATCACCCTGGTCAGGGCCAGGCCTTCCTCAAAACTATCGCGAGCCGCACCATACTGCCCGAGGGCCGCCTGGCAGCGTGCAAGACTGTCGAGGAAGGTAGCGAGGTAGTTCTGGGCACGAGCGGCGCGCGCAAGATCCACCGGCTCCTCGGCCATCTCGCGCGCCTTATGATAGAGACCGAGCTGCCAATAGACCAGTGCCAAATTGTTCGAGACGAGGGCGGCGCTGAGGATTTCGCCGGTGCGCCGGTATATGGCCAGCGCTCGCTCTTCGTAGGCGCGCAGCAGCGCCAGATCCTGGTGAGTCAGAGCGATCGAATTCAAGACGTTACCTTGCCTGGGTATTTCGCCAAGCTTCTCCAGTATCGAGAGAGCCTGTTCCAGCAAGCCCCGAACTGTTGCAGCGTCTTGACCCGAATGCTGGCGAATGGCCGCCTGTAACCGGAGAACATCGACAAGGCCGGAGGGGTCATCGACTGTGTCGTGTAAAGCTCGAGCCGCATCCGCGTTCTGAACGGTATTTGCGAGGTCACCGTACCGCCAATACGTGCGGGCTAACGCCAGCAGGCCGGCTGCCTCCAGTTTACGGTCGTCACTTTGGCGAGCGCGGGCCAGTGCGGACCGGGCTGCCTGGTCGGCCTCGACGAGCCTGCCCATCGTGGCGAATAGCTCCGTCTGCTGGCAATAGGCTGCCACCTCGCGTAGTGGCATCATCCAGTCCCGCGGCCAGCTGCGCAGCGGCTCTCAGGTCGGCCAGTTGGGCGTCGAGATCACCGGTGCGGCCAAGGAGAACAGCGCGGCCCATCAACGCATCGCATTGTGCTTCGAGGTCGCGCCGGTCGCCGGATCCCTGCGCCGCGCTCAATACCCGGCCATACGACTCGATCGCTACCTGGTTGTCAAAGGCCGCGCTCGCGCGCTCGGCGGTTGCCAACAGCGCCGCGACATCGGAAACGCCGGTGATACCTTCATTCTGCTGGCGGGTGAGTTCTCGATGCGTCTGACGGGACATACGGTGCCGCTCTCCTGATTGTCACGGATCCGCACTTGCCGCCGGTGGCGCCGCGTCGCGCTTCCGGTTTCCAGCCTGGGAGTTCCCGGCCTGGCCCTGCATGCACGGTACGGTCCCGCGCCGTTGGAACCGCATACCGTGCAAGAAGGGGACCACCTTGACTGGATGTCTTGATACTACTCTGGCACGAATGTGATACTACCGTCGAACAAAGGCGCGGTCAAGGGCATGTTGCAGTAGGCTACGTCTCGGTGATGCAGATATGCCGGCAATCAGGCGCGGCGACCGGAGCAGCATCACCCGGTACCGGCTGTTTCGTTATACAATGGGCCGGACCGGCGCACGGTCAATTTCTCCAGCCAGACACGCCGGTGGCGGCGGAGCCAGACACGATCAGGAGACAACGCAGATGACACGCGGCATCGGACAGCAGTTCTTTCACGGGACGGAATACAGGTTCCTCGAGCCTTCGCGGCAGCAGCAGGGCCTCCCGCAGCCCCCACTCGAGCTCGACTACGATCGCTCGGCGCCGGCGATTCCGCTGCCGCCTGGCGGACAACTGCCGGTTGCAGATCTCGCGCTGCGGACGGCGATAGAGAACCGCCGCACGCTGCGCGCCTACGCCGCCCAGTCGCTGACGCTCGACGAGTTGTCGTGGTTATTATGGTGCACGCAAGGTGTGCAGAAAGTGATTTCGCGGCCGGCGACCCTGCGCCCTGTCCCTTCCGCCGGGGCGCGGCATGCCTTCGAGACCTACCTGCTGGTGAATAAGGTGGCGGACGTGCCCCCCGGCCTCTACCGCTTCGTGGCGGGTGAGCACAAGCTCGTGGAGTTCGACCGCGCCCCCGATCTCGCCGCCCGCATGACGGCGGCGCTCTACGGGCAGGACATGGTACAGGAAAGCGCGGCTACCTTCCTCTGGGTTGCTGTTCTGGAGCGGATGTACTGGCGCTACGGAGAGCGTGGCTACCGCTACTTCCTGCTCGACGCCGGGCATGTGTGCCAGAACCTCTATCTCGCGGCAGAGGCAATCGACTGCGGCGCCTGCGCCATCGGAGCGTTCCACGATGAGCTGGTGAACCCGCTGCTGCGCCTGGATGGCGAGAACCAGTTCCTGGTCTACAGCGCCACGGTAGGGAAGCGCAAACAGTTCACCCCCTGACCGCTGGCGCACGCGGGACGCGGCTAATGCGGGTATGAGCGGGTGGCGGGTGCACTTTCAACGTGACGACGCAAAGACGCAAAGGCTCGTCTGGTGCGTGTGGACGCACGCGATGGGGGTTGGTTGGCAAGCGGGGCGTGCTTCGAGACAGCCTATGGCACGTCAGGATGGCGCGCTGGTTGTGGCTGAGCGAGTGGTCCGTCCAGGGGCAACGCTGGCTTTGGACGCCAACTTCGGGGTCCCTGTGACCGCATCCCATCGCAACTTCACCGACGGCCAACTACTCCATCCTGAGCCTGTCGAAGGACGGGGCGTTGCTGGCCAACTCGCATTGAAGCAGCCGGCAGGCACGGGGGCGTGCTTCGTCAGGCTCAGCATGGAGTAGTTGGCGAAGCCAATGCGTGATGGTTCGGCACCGGACCAGGCGATCTGGTCGCCGAAACCCGCGATGGCCCAGGATGGAGTAACAAGCTCAAACGCCATCAGCGTAGATGGGGTTGCTCGACAGGACGCCCCGTCACCACCCAACCCCCACCAGCGCATCCGCACGCGATCAGACAAGAGCCTTTGCGTCCTTGCGCCTTTGCGTTGAAAGTGTCCCACCACCCACCAACCCGCTTTGGCCGCGTCCCGCGGTGGCCACGTGGCGGGAGCGCGGTTTCCTGTTGGTGGTGAGGCCACGGGTAAAGCAACTCGCTGCCCGTGGTTCCCGCACGTTACATCTCCGGCGAGTGCTTTACGGCTACGATTATCCTGATGCCAGTCCATCAACGTGCATCGAAGCCACCCGCGCCGCATCCCAGGTACTGCACCCGTGCCGCGCCCTGGACGCGCCCCTACGGTGACAGGTGACGGATGACGCATGACGCATGACGCATGACGTGTGACCCATCAATCGTCCCCCCTGCGCTCCCGACTGCGGCCCTCGCCGCCCCTCCGCCGCCGCGGCCGCCTTCCTCTTCCTTCTGGCCGTTGGGATGGCACTCCATGCAGTTGCTGAAGTCGCGGATCCCCTCTTCCAGGTGTTGCCCGGCGATCTCCCTATCTGGATGGCAGCCGGCGCACGTGTACGTTCGCAGGTCGTCGTGGCAATCCCGGCATACCTGCGCGTCCTCGTGGTCCACGGGGAAGCGGTGTGGCCGGTCGTAGCGCGCCGGCGCCCACCCGCCTGCCGTATGGCACGAGTCGCAGCCGGTGGGGAAGAGGGTCGCATGGAAAACCGGCTCGTCGTGGCAGCCCTCGCAAGCGTGCGGCGTGTTCCGGAAGTCTTCGGGCGCCCGCGCTCCTGCGTGGCACTCCCGGCAGGCCACCTGCACGTGCTTGGCTTCGAGTCGGAAGGCGGTGCGGTTGTGGTCGAAACCGGCCCCGTAGCGATCGACCCCGTCGTGGCACTCCAGGCATGCCTGCCCGAAGGCCTGGCTATGGGTCGCCATGTAGGCGTTGTCTAGGCGCACGTGGCACGCTCCGCACGCAGCCGGGTCGAACCGCATGATGTCCCCGCCGTGGCAGTCGGAGCAGGTGACCGGCTGTGCGATGGACGTCTGCCGGTGCGCGGCCAGCGAGAAACCGGTGGAGTCGTGGGGAAAGTTCGCTGCGTCGACGAGGGTGAGGTTCCCATTGGGGCCGCGGTGCTCGGTGTGGCACGGCCGGCACTCGACGCCGCCGCCCGCCGGCGTGCCTCTGCCCAGCATCGCACTGTGAAGCCCGCCGCCGGTCTGGATCTCCGTGCCAACATCCGTATGGCACTCGAGGCAGCGATCGGCCATTACCTGCCGGCTCCAGGGAGCAGTGTGGCACGCATCGCACCGGCCGCCGAGTTCGCTGTGGGCCAGCACGCCGCCCAGGGCAGCGCTGCCGGCGGTCGCGCTCAGCGCGCCGGGGCTGAACAGCGTCGCCCCGCGCACCAGCGTAAACAGCCCGATCGACAGCCATACGGCCAGCGCTGCGCCGATCCCCCCAGCCGTCAGGCAACCGAGACGTCTTCGCGCCACTGTAGTCCTCTTTGTCCACTGGCCTGGGCCGGTCCATCGCCCTGTCTGCCCGGTTTCCCGCGGAGCGCGTCCCTTTACCGGGAAAGCGTCCCGAAATACAAGGCGGCCAGAATGTGTGCGAGTGCTGCGGCGAACATCGCCATGCCGAGCGGGATATGCACCGTGTGCCACAGCGCCAGCGTGCGCCTGGCTGCCACGAGTGACGCGACCTGGCGATCGAGCAGGCGGCGACGGTCGATCAACTGCTGCAGACGGTGCATCTGCTCCCGCGCTCCGGCGTCCATGCCCTGCTGAGCGCGCAGCCATCGTAACCGGTGGCCGGCTCCCTCGAATCCCCGCCCCAACACCGCGCGGGCGTCACCGGCAGCCACCTGTCCGGTGGCTAACATGCCGGCCGCGACGGGCGCTGTCTCCGGCCTTGACGCCAGCCATGCCTGCAGCTCGGCCTCGGCGGCGGAGATCTCAGCTTCGAGCGCGCCGGCCTCCATCTCGGCTCCGTCGGCGGTGCGCGGGATGGCGGTGTAGATGTACCGGCCCAGAATGCCGCTCGCCACGACTATGAGTGTCATCATCGTTACTACACCCGCGAGACCGTTGAAGCGCCAGGCGGTGTGCAGCAGAACCATGTAGGGACCGACCAGCCCCGTGAAGATATGGAAGCGGAGCCAGGTGGACATCCGACCCCAACGCGCCAGCCGGCTGCGCTTGCGGAGCGAGTAGAGCGTCTCGGTCATCAGCATCAGCACAAAGCCGGCAACTCCGAGACCGTGCCCGGCCAGACCACTTGCGCCGGGGACGGAACCCGACCGCGCAACAGCCGCCAGGTAGACCGCCGTGATGAGGAACACGGCAGCCAGGGCCAGCCAGAGCTCAGCCTTCCCGAACTTCACGCGTGTTCCTCCAACGGCTCCAGAACTCAGCGATTGTGCTCGCCAGCGAGTCACCGCCCTCCAGCAGCCGGTCCCAGACAGGCGAGATGTCTGCTTCGGCGGCAATGAGCTGCTGCAGCGGCCGCGAGAGGGTCTGGTCCCCCATCACTACGGCGCCCAGTATCGTGCGCGGGCCGATGACCAGGCGCAAGTGGTTGGCGTCGAACCCGCTTTGACTCGCCAGCGCATCGGGCATCCGCCGCCATACCTCGCTATCGCCGCGCGCAATTCCGGCCAGGTCGGCATCGGCGCCTCGCCCTACTGTGCCGATGATGGTAGTGGTGATCCCGGCCAGTCGTGTCACGTTCAGCGGCGCCGTGCGGCGGTATGAGCTCTCGCCGCCTGCCATGTTCGTGCCGGCAGCCTGCCCTTCCGCACGCGCCACCGACCAGAGCGTATCGAGCGCCGAGCTGCCGGTCGATGGATCGAACACCTCCGACAGATCGCCGGCCGCGTAGATGCCGGCGGCGCTGGTCTGCATCCGGTCGTCAACCACCACCCCACGGCGGATCTCCAGTCCCGCCGCGGCCGCCAGCTCCACCCGTGGCCTCACCCCAATGGCGGTCGCCACCATGTCACACGCGATCGTACGCCCGTCCACCGTGCGGATCCCCGCCACGTGCCCGCGCTGGCCGGCGATCTCCGCCAGCTCGGTGCGCGGATGGATCTGCACCCCCTCCGCCCGCAGCCGCTCTTCGACGATGTGCGACTCCGTCTCGTCCAGCACGTTGCTCCAGTAGCGGTCCTGGCGCATCAGGTAGTGTACTCGCACCCCTCGTGCCCGCAGCCCTTCGACCAGCTCCAGCGCCGTAATGCCGCCCCCGGCAACGACGGCCGTGCGGGCCTTCCGGCATGTGCCGCACAAAGCACGGGCATCATCCAGGTTATCGAGCTTGAAGACGCCTTCCAGGCCGGCTCCCGGCGCTTGCAGTGGGATCGCCTGCGCGCCGGTAGCGAGCAGCAGCCGGTCGTACGCCAGCCTTTTCCCGCTCTGCAACTCCACCTGGCCGGCGGAGGGGGAGATTGCGACGGCGCGGTCGTCGATCAGGTGTGCCCCGTTCCGCAACCAGTCCGCTTCCCGAAACGGCGACAGCGACCGCTCGGTCAGCTCGCCGGTCAGATAGTAGGCGAGCCCGGGGCGCGAGTAGTAGCCGTGTCGCTCCTCGGACACGAGCACGATCTCTCCGTTCGGATCGAGGGCCCGAACGGCCTCCGCGGCAGATACCCCAGCGGGCCCGCTACCGACGATCACATAGCGCTGCATGGTCCTCCCGTAGCCATACGCCTAACTCCCGTTCCGGAACAGATCGTTCTGCTCGAAGCGCAGCACCCCGCGCGGGCAGCGCGCCACGCACTCGCCACACGTCAGGCAGTGGCTGTCGACCACCGGTTCACCCGTCCACGAGTGGCGCCGCACGTCGATGCCGATGGGGCAGTGGTATGAGCAGATGCCGCACTGTACGCAGCGGGACGGTTCAGGGACGACGAGCGCTTCCACCAGCAGCTGCTGCCGGCTGTATGGCGCGCCGCCGCCAACGGGGAGTTTGCGCAGCAGATCCGAGAGCTTCCGCATCAAGGCGCTCTCCGTAGAGAATAAGAGGTTTCGTCGAGTATCGAGACTGGCAGGAAGGACAGTCTACCTCCACCGGCCCAAAAGCGAGAATCCGGGATTGTGGGGGGGCGTCGCACGCATGGCGTATCCTACATGTTGCCCCAAACGTCGGATGCACCCATCGTGGGGGGCTGATTCGGGAACGTGCTTTCCGCCTCCTGAGGCACACCATAAGGGGGTCCCTGTACAGCACCACTCACATCCTCGCCGGCCACCAACTACTCCATCCTGACTGGCCACAGGCCGTGACGAAGGACGGGGCGTTGCCCACCCAACTCGCATCAAAGTCAGCCGCGCGGCGCCGGGCGTCCTTCGAGAGCCTCAGGATGGAGTTGTTAGATATGGGCATCGATGTGAGGGGTTCCGTCCAGGGGCAGCGGCAGCCTGTGGAACACCCGCGCGGGGTCCCTGCACAGCATCATCCGCATGGCCGTCTACCCCTGCTACTCCATCCTGAGGCACACAGGTTCGGGGTCCCTGCACAGCATCATCCCCATAGCTGTCTACCTTCAGCTACTCCATACTGAGCCTGACGAAGTACGAGCGCTGCCCACCCGACTCGCATCGAAGCCGGCCGCGCTGGCGCCGGGCGTACTTCGACACGGCCTGCGGCCAGTCAGTATGGAGTTGTTAGATAAACCATCAGTGTGAGTGGTGTCTGCACCGGATCCACCGCATCCTGGCCGCCACCAACACGTTTCAGTACGGAGTAGTTGGCCAAACCAATGAAGTGAGGGGTTCCTGCACCGGACCAGCCTCATCTTCGCCGCCACCCGCGCGACCAGACAAAGCCCTTGCGTCTTTGCGCCTTTGCGTTAAGAATCCCCCACCACCCGCCAACCCGCATCGAAGGCAGCGGCGCGCGTTTGTCAGTTAGTCTAATTCATGGTATGTTTTTTTCGCTTGCTTCTGACCCCGTTGGGTCTCAAAACGGACCCAGCTCGGGGTCGGTTCACCGGTTGGCAGCTACCAGACGGGCCAGCGCAGCTCCCCCGCATCGCGCCATCTGCCCCGTTCAAAGCCAACCACGCCATGCTGCACAGCAGCTGGCATCCATACTTCTGATCTTCGCGTGATCGGCGGACGGAGTGGTCTATGCCTTCAGCATCACCATCCTATCTACCAGCCGCACCTCTGTTTGCCTTGCCACCAACTTCTGCCGCAAGGGGCGCTTGGGCCCCAACACTCATCAGCACGGGGAGGACAATATGTGGTTCATTCGCGTCAATATGACGGATCGTTCGTATTCCGTCGACGCGGCCCCAGACAGCTACAAGCATCTGGGCGGGCGCGGACTCACCTCGACGCTCATCGCCGAAGAGGTGCCACCACAGGCCCATCCACTGGGCCCCAACAACAAGCTCGTGTTCGCACCGGGCATCGTCACCGGCACTTCGGCGGCGACATCGGCTCGCGTTTCCGTCGGCGGCAAATCGCCCCTCACCGGCGGAATCAAGGAAGCAAACGGCGGAACTGAGTTCGCCCAGGCGCTGGCAAGGTTGCAGGTCAAGGCGCTCGTGGTGGAAGGCCAGCCGCAGGAAAAGGGCAAGTACTGGGGACTGCATCTTGCCTGGGACGCGGCCGCCCAGCGGCCCGCCCTGACATTCTTCGATGCCACCGAGCATGCGGGCAAGGATCTGTACGACCTGTACGAGCAAGTCTACGGGCAGTATGGCGAGAAGGTGTCGGTGGCGGCGCCGGGCGTTTCTGGTGAGTTCGGCTACGGGAACGCCGGGATCGCCTTCAACGACATGTGCCAGCACCCCACTCGCTACGCCGGGCGCGGCGGCCTGGGATCGGTAATGGCCAGCAAGGGGCTGAAGCTGCTGATCACGGATCCCACCGGGGCGCCAAAGGTCCCGATCGCCAACCCGGAAGTGTTCGAGCGCGGGCGGAAGGCGATGATCAAGGCGCTCGCTTCCCACGACATCACCAAGCCGAAGGGTGGGTTGAACACCTACGGCACCGCCGTTCTGATCAACATCATGAACGAGGCGGGCGGGCTCCCGACGCGCAACTTCTCGAGCGGTCGCTTCGAGGGTGCGGCGTCGATCGCCGGCGAGGCGATCTTCGAAGGGAATAAGGAGCGGCTCGGCAAGGAGACCTACAACCACGGTTGCAGCCCCGGCTGCACCGTCCAGTGCTCCAATACTTGGTACGACGAAGACGGCAAAGAGATCTCGTCGTGCATCGAGTACGAGTCGGATTGGGCGCTGGGCGCCAACCTGGGTATTGATAGCCTCGATATGATCGCCGAGATGATCCAGCTCTGCAACGCCTACGGGCTCGACACCATCGAGACCGGCGTAACGCTGGGCGTCGCGATGGAGGCCGGCGTGGTTCCCTTCGGCGATGCCGAAGGCGCGCTGAACCTGGTTCGCGAGATGGGCAAGGGCACCCCGATGGGGCGCATCCTCGGCAGCGGCACCGGGCACGCGGGCCGCACGCTTGGCGTGATCCGTGTACCTGCCGTGAAGAACCAGGCTATGCCCGCCTACGAGCCGCGGGCGGTCAAGGGCATCGGCATCACCTACGCTACCTCGCCGATGGGCGCCGACCACACGGCCGGCTACACGATCGCCCCGGAGATCCTCGGCGTCAGCGGGAAGACCGACCCGCTCGATCCGCAGGGAAAGGCTGCCGTCAGCCAGGCGTTCCAGTCCACCACCGCTTTCATCGACACCAGCGGGCACTGCCTGTTCATCGCCTTCGCCATCCTCGATATCCCCGAAGGGTTCCAGGGGATGGTCGACGAAGTGAACGGCGTCCTGGGCACCAACTGGACCGGCAACGACATCGTGGCCATCGGGGCCTCGGTGCTCAAGAAGGAACGTGCGTTCAACGAAGCGGCCGGCCTGGGCAAGGCTGCTGACCGGGTGCCTGAGTTCATGAAGTACGAGCCGCTCCCGCCGCACAATGTGATCTTCGACGTGTCGGACGAGGCACTCGATTCCGTATTCGAGACTCTGTAATCTGGTTGCCGGTCAGGCCGGGGATCGGGACCACCGTCCCCGGCTTGTGGCGCTGAACAACGTCACGTGTTTCCCATCCCTGCCCCACGTCGGGGCAGGGATGCTGTAGGGAGACGATTGTGCGCGTCTCAGTCAAGCTGTTTGCTTCCCTTCCCCGTCACGTGCCCGGTTCGCGGCCGGGCGTCCCCCTTGAAGTCGAACTGCCCGACGACGCAGCGATCGCAGATCTCCTCGGCGGCATCGGCCTGCCGGCTGCCGAGGTCAAGGTCGTGTTCGTGAATGGGCGCGCCCGCCCGCTTGAGTGGCGCCTGCAGCCGGGTGACCAGGTTGGTATCTTCCCGCCCATCGGAGGTGGTTGAATGCTCGACGTATGGCTTTACGGTGAACTTGCGCAGTATGGCGGCGCGGCCAGGAGGAAGAGCCACGCCAACCTGAGCGTGGAGCTACCCCCCGGGGCGACCGTTCGGCGATCTGCTGGCGCACCTGGCGATGCCCACGGAGGAGCGTGGGATCACGTTCATCAACGGCAAACTCAGCGCCATGCCCGGCCTGCAGCCCGATCTCGAGCACGTGCTCTCCGATGGCGACCGGATCGCGTTTTTCCACCTGCGCAGCATGTGGCCGTTCCAGTATCGCCACGGCGCATCGGTGACCGCCGAGATGGGCGAAGCGCTGGCGGCCCGGCCGGACCAGGGCCTGCAGCACGCATACACGGGCGAGTCCGAAACCGCCGCCGCATCTGAGCCGGAGCGATAGAGAGGGGAACGATGGCCGATCTGCGCAAGCTCCAGGAGGCGCTCGACAAGTACGTGCGCCTGACACATTTCCCCACGGCCGTCCGCATGCTGCGGGAGGGGGAGCCGCTCCCGGCCAAGGTCAAACGCCCGCTGGCAGACATGGGCGAGAAGTTTGCCATCTGCCAGGCGTTGGCGATGGCCCGTCGCTTCGGCTGGGTTCTCGCTCTGGGGCGCGAGGACATCTCGTGCCCGCTGGCCAAGGTGGCGTGGGGCTTCGAACCGGTGCTGGACTACTATCGGCAGGGGATGACCTGCGTCGGCATGTACACCGAGACGGAGGAGGCCGCTGTGCGCTCTGAGGAGAGCGTGGCCAAATTCGGGTACCGGCAGTTCGAGCATCTCATCGTCGCACCGCTTTCGCGAACCGATTTCGAGCCCGATGTCGTAGTGATATATGCGAACGCAGCACAGGTGATGCGGCTGGTCGTGGGGGCGTTGTGGAAGCGCGGCGGGCGGCTCGAGTCCTCCTTCTCTGGCCGGCTGGATTGCTCCGACGAGGTGATCGTCACGATGCAGACCGGCGACTTCCAGGTGATCCTGCCGTGTAACGGCGACCGCGTCTTTGCGCAGACCCAGGATGACGAGATGGCTTTCGCGGCGCCGGGTGACAGGCTGGACGAATTGGTGGAAGGGCTGGAGGCGACGCAGCGGGGTGGAATCCGTTATCCCATCCCGAATTGGCTGCGATATACCGGGCAATTTCCTGCGACATACGCTAAAATGGAAGAACTCTGGCGCGAGGGATAGTGCTGCCGGCTCACAGGGAAGGATGGTACGGCAATGCAGTATGGCAAGATCCTGACACGGGCGTGGGAAATTACGTGGCGTTACAAATACCTCTGGATCCTGGGATTTCTGGCGGGCGAAGCGGCGGGTGGGGGTGGCGGTGGGAGCGGCGTCAACTACCAGTTCAATAACCGCGACGTTCCCAACATGCGCGTCCCACCGGAGGTCTCAGGACTGCTGGTCGGGCTGGGATGTCTCGCGTTCCTGGTCGGCATCGTCCTTTGGGTGCTTTCCGTCATGGCGCGCGGTGGCCTGATCGCCGCCGTCGACGAGATCGAGAAGGGTGGTCGCCTGACTCTCGGTGAGGCATTCCGCGCCGGCGCTCGCCGCTTCTGGACCCTCTTCGGCATCGGCGTGCTGGCGGCGCTGCCGCTGCTTCTGCTCTTCCTGGCGCTTGCGGTCGTGGCATTGCTGGCGTTTGCCACTTTGACGAGCGTCAATTCCGGCGGCGACTTCCGGGGAGGCGGCTGGCTACTGCTGGCGGCTTGCATCATCCCCCTTGTCTGCGTCGTCTTTCTCCTCTCGATCGTCCTGAACCAGGTCCGGCTTTATGGCGAGCGGGCTGCCATGCTGGAAGGGCTCGGCTGGATCGATGCCTTCCGCCGTGGGTGGCGCGTTCTCCGGACCCATCTCGGGCCCACCATCATCTTATGGCTGGTCTTCCTGGTGATCGGGCTGGTGTTCGGTGCTATTGCCCTGGCCGGGTTCATGGCGGTCATTGCCCCGGTCCTGTTCACCGCAGGTATCACGAATGGCCGCGAGTGGACGCTTATCCCGCTTTGTGGGGGCGGGTTGCTGCTCTTCCTGGTGTTGGCATTCGTCAGCAGCATCCTCGGCACCTTCACCTCAGCCGTGTGGACGCTGGCATATCGCGCGCTGGTCGGGCCTCGTGGCGAGGGCTCGGGAGCTACGACCTTCCCGGCGCCGGAGCCCCCGGGGGCCGCTATGTTCCCGGAGCCGGAGCCGCCCGGCGCTCGCACTTACCCGGCGCCCGAGCCGCCGGCTGCGTAAGAACGGCACGCCTGGCCAGGCGCCCGCTTTTCTGGGAGGGAACTCGTGTTCCAGGGATTGTTCGGCAACGCATCTGAAGTCGACGCGGCGAGCCTGCAGCGTGACCTCGACGCTACCCTCATCGAAGGGGAGCAGGTGGTTCGCGGTTTCCGCATTTTGCGCGACCTCTTCATCTTCACCGACCGGCGGCTGATCCTGATCGACCGGCAGGGGATCACCGGCAAGAAGGCGGAGTACCACAGCATCCCCTACAAGTCGATCAGCCACTTCTCCGTGGAGACGGCAGGCACCTTCGACATGGACGCGGAGATGAAGATCTACATCTCGGGGAATCCGAATCCCTACCAACGCGAGTTCAGGCGCGGCGCCGACATCGTCGGCGTGCAGAAGACGTTGGCGCAGTTCGTGCTGAAGTAGGCAGGTCGAGCGAGATGATGGACTGGAGTCTGCGCGATAAGGTCGCGATCGTCACCGGCGCCTCTCAGGGGATCGGGCGGGCGATCGCCCTGGCCTTTGCCGAGGCGGGAGCCTTCGTGGCCGTCTCGAGCCGCAAGCTGGAGAATGTCGCCGCCGTGGCCCGCGAGATCGAAGACGCCGGTGGGCAGGCGATTGCGCTGCAGGCGCATACCGGCTCCACCGAGCAGGTATCCGAGATGGTAGCGGCGACCGTCGAGAAATGGGGCCGCATCGATATCCTCGTCAACAACGCCGGCACCAATCCGCACTACGGCCCGGTCCTCACCGCCGACGACGGGCAGATCGACAAGATCCTGGACGTGAACCTGAAGGGCTATTTCCGAACGGCGCGGGCCGCCGTCCCGCACATGCGGGCGCAGGGAGGCGGGTCGATCATCAACATCTCCTCGATCACCGGGCTGCGCCCGCCGGCCAACATGGGCATCTACGGCATCTCCAAGGCGGCGGTCATCCAGCTTACGCAGGTGCTCGCGCGCGACCTCGGTCCAGACGGCATCCGGGTGAACGCCATCGCCCCGGGGATCATCAAGACCCGGTTCAGCCGCGCCCTGTGGGAAGACGCCGAGCTGATGGCGATACACGAGCGGTTCGTGCCGCTGCGCGTCGTGGGCGAACCGGAAGACGTCGCCGCGGCGGCGGTCTATCTGGCGTCCCCCGGGCGCGCTGGGTGACCGGCACGACGATCGTGGTCGACGGCGGCGCCTCGCTTGCCTCGGTGCTGTAGCTTCTGCCGGAGAGTGCCATGCCAACCATCCTGATCAACCTGCCGCCGCACGGCGTCACGCCAGAAGCGATTGCCCAGATCCGCGAGATCATGCCCGGTTACGACGTCCGCGTCACACAGGATCGGGACGAGATGGAGTCGCTGCTGGGCGAAATGGAGATCGCTGCCGGTTGGCCGCTCGGCGCGCTGATCGTTCGGGCGCCGAAGCTTCGCTGGTACCAGCAATGGATGGCCGGGTCCGACTGGCTGAGCCGCCATCCGGAAGCGATCGAGCAAGACTTTCTGCTCACCAACGCTTCCGGCGTGCACGGCGTCCAGATCGGCGAGCACATCCTTGCGTTCATGCTGGCGTTCGTCCGCAGGCTCCCCGCCGCCGTACGCCAGCAGGCGGCGCACGAATGGAAGGCGTTCCCCGGAGAAGGGTTGGGCGAGCTGTACGAGCGCACGCTGCTGATGGTGGGGCTCGGCCCCATCGGGCGGCGCACGGCGCAGGTTGCGGCGGCGCTTGGGATGCACGTGATCGGGGTGCGCCGCAGCGGGGGAGAGCCGCCCCCCGGCGTGGACGCTCTCTACACGCCCGACCGGCTGCACTGGGTATTGCCCCAGGCCGATTTCGTCGCGCTCGCGGTACCGCTCACCTCCGCCACGCGCGGGTTGATCGGCGAACGCGAGCTGCGCCTGATGAAGCCGTCGGCCTTCCTCGTGAATGTCGGCCGCGGGCGCCTGATCGACGAGGAGGCGCTGGTTCGCAGCCTGCGCGAGGGGTGGATCGCCGGCGCCGGCCTGGACGTATTCGAGACCGAGCCGCTGCCGCCCGAGTCCCCGCTGTGGGATCTACCGAACGCCATCCTCACGTCGCACTACGCCGGCGCGTCCCCGCGCTACTACGAGCGCGCCATGCCGATCTTCCTCGACAATCTGCGCCGCTACCGTGACGGGACCCAGCTTCGCAACCTGGTCGACAAGCGGGCCGCCTCTTGACGCAGATCGGGCACCACGAGATGGGCCGGGATAGCAAATGACCATATCGGCCGAACAGCGCGAATACACCGGTCAGGAGTTCAAGGGACTTACTCTGCCCGGGACTCGACTTGATAGCATCGAGTTCGAGTCGTGTACCTTCGTCCGGTGCTCGTTCCGTGAGGGACAGTTCGAGACCTGCAAATTCCGCGATTGCACGTTCCGTAAATGTGATCTGACCTTTGCGCATGTCGACGGATGTGTCTTCGCCGGAACGGTTTTCGAGGATTGCCAGTTGGTTGGGATCAACTGGACCGAGGCTGCCTGGACCAAAAGCATGCTGCGCCAGCCTGTGAGCTTCTCGGGCTGCGCACTCAACCACTCGATCTTCACCGGCCTGAAACTGCACGGTCTCCGGCTCACGAAGTGCCTGGCCCGGAACGTCGACTTCTCTGAGTGCGACCTTACCCGGGCCGATCTTCGGCGAAACGGATCTGTCCGAAAGCAGGTTCTCGCACACCAACCTGACAGAGGCCGATTTCACCGGCGCGACCGGCTACGCCATCTCGGCAACCCTCAACACGCTCAAGAAGACGAAATTCTCGCTCCCCGAGGCCATCTCGCTGCTACATAACCTCGACATCGTACTCACCGAGCTCCTGAGACGCATTCGGCAACCGTCATTCGTCATTCGTCACCCGTAGGGGTCACCCGCAGGGGTCAGCCGCAGGAGTCAGCCGTAGGGGTTATGCGTCACCCGAAGGGTCATGGGTCATCGATGGCGGTCACCCGTTTGGGGTAACGCTCCCATCGCTCGTGCGTAGGGGCGGCGTCTCGCCGCCCGTGGCTGGGGGGCGCCGATGTGTTGGGGACGCGGCGCGGGTGGGATGCCCCCTCTCCCAATACCCGGAGGTCAGCCCCTCGTGGGCGTGTTGGTCGCGGTGCGGCTCGCTTAACCCATCCGCGCCGCGGCCCCGACGCCCCACAAGGGGGCTACACTACGGGAAACGAGAGAGGGGTCGCGGCGCGGCTTGCGTACACCGGTTGCGGGCGCCTGCGCGGTGCGGCACCCGGGACGCTGCGCGGTCGCCATCGATGCAAATTGGGTGAGGACCGTCGTCAAACCGGCAAGTCGCATGGTAGGCAGCCGCGCTGCCACGGATCGTCCTTCGAGAGCCTCAGGATGGTTTCGAAAGTGATGAGCATCGATGCAACTGGTTCCGTCCAGGGGTACCGGTAGAGTGTCGCACCCAAGTGCGGGGTTCCTGCACCGCACCATCTGCATTGGTGGCTACCTCTAACGCAACCATCCTGAGGCTCTCGAAGGACGCCCCGTTTACCACCCAAATCCCATACGCCCGCGCCAGCGCAGCCCCGGGACGGAACCTCTCGCATCGATGCTCACAACTAACGCCTCCATGCTGACGTGCTGTAGGCCGTCTCGACACTTGCACCTGCGATGCGCGCAGGCGCAGTGCAGGTGAGCACGCCCCGTCCTCCCCGCAGCCCCCGTCCTCGCCGGCCGCGCTGCCCCGCACAGCGTCTCTGCCCGCTCACACCTATGCCTGAAGCCGGGCACGATCGGCACGTATTACACCTGTACCAGATTCGTTCATAACTAGTAGTTGATCTGCACCGTGCTATATGATACAGTAGCATTCGACTGGACGAAGGCGCGTCTTCATCGAGAACCATCCGGTGCCGCACTGCCTACACCGGCGTTTGCTCAGACTTTTCCGGCGCGCAGCTACAACAGTCAGAGTCCATCGTTTGCTACAGACGCACGTGAATCGATTTGAAAGGTCAGCGGCGGGCACATGGCGCCCGCTGCATTTCCGCGCGGACGGCGCTCGCCCGAGCGACTGCCCGCTACTCTACCCGGAGGATTGAGTATGCGCCGTATCTTGTGGAGCGGGTTCCTCGTCGCCGTCTTGCTGACGGCATCGTTGTCATCGGCCGTGCTGGCTGCGCCGGTCAACACCGGAAAAGCGGACAGCGGTGTGGGCCGCGGCGGCAGGGGCGATGATATCTCCCATCCCCTCGGCGCCAGGCAGCGCGCCCTGCGACAGCAGGCGCTGCAGGCAAAGCTCAAGGGCCAACCCGTAGGGAAGATCTACGAGGTGGCGAAGGGCCAGTTCGTGGAACTGGCGCGTGAGGGTGAGGACACCATCTGGACGGTGCTCGGCGAGTTTGGTAACGCGATCAACCCCACCTATGGTGGTACTCCGGGTCCGTTGCACAACCAGATTCCGCAACCCGATCGCTCTGTAGACAACACAACTATCTGGCAACCCGATTTTAGCCAGGCCTACTTCGAAACCTCCTCTTTGCCGAGCCGCCCGCCATCTCCATGCGCAGCTACTACGTCGAGCAGTCGTCCGGGCGCTACGCCGTCAACGGCGAGGTCACAGACTGGGTGCAGGTGCCCTTCAACGAGGCCAACTACGGGAGCAACTACTGCGGCGGCATCGTATGCGCCCGCACGTGGCTGTTCGTCCGCGACTCCCTCAACGCCTGGTACAACGCTCAGATCGCCGCCGGCAAGACCCCGGCCCAGATCAACGCGTTATCTTGCACAGTACGACGTGTGGGATCGCTACGACTACAACGGCAATGGCAACTTCAACGAGCCAGACGGCTACATCGATCATTTCCAGTCGGTACATGCCGGCGAAGGTGAGGAGACGGGCGGCGGGGCGCAGGGCAGCAACGCTATCTGGAGCCACCGCTGGTACGCGTTTTACAACAATATCGGGACCACCGGACCCGCCTTCAACAAGTATGGCGGCGTCCAGGTGGGCGGCAGCAACTTCTGGGTCGGCGACTACACCATCGAGCCGGAGAATGGCGGCGTGGGGGTCTTCACGCATGAGTTCGGTCACGACCTCGGCCTGCCCGACCTTTATGACACGGCCGGCAACACCTGTGGCTCGGCCTGCGAGAATTCGACCGGTTTCTGGACCCTCATGTCCAGCGGCTCGTACGGCAACGACGGCACCCAGGACCTCGGCACCAGGCCGACGCACCTGGGCGCCTGGGAGAAGTTCCAGCTCGGCTGGCTGAACTACGAGGTGGCATTCGCCGGCAGCCGCTCCGTCCACAGGCTGGGCCCGGCCGAGACGAACACCAAGCAGGCGCAGGGTCTCTTCGTAGTGCTCCCTGACAAGGTGGTGACCTTCAACTTCGGACCTCCGTTCGCAGGCGATCACTTCTACTACAGCGGCTCGGGCGACGGTCTGGACAACTTCATGGTCAGGTCGTTCAACCTCCCGGCGGGGGCATCTCTCTCCGCTCAGGTCCGGTATCAGATTGAGGCGGATTGGGACTACGCGTACGTGGTCGTGTCGACTGACAACGGCGCCACCTGGAACCACGTGGCAACCAATCGATCCACTAACACGAACCCGAACAGCCAGAACTTCGGCAACGGCATCACGGGGACCACCAGCGGCAACTGGGCCGGCCTTACCGCCGACCTGTCGGCATATACCGGCAACGTCTTGCTCGGCTTCCGCTACTGGACAGACGGGGCGACGGTCGAACCGGGCTTCATGGTTGACGAGATCGCCGTCACCGGATCGCCCACCGATGGCGCCGAAACAGATGCCGGCTGGACCTTCAATCCTGCATCTGGCGGCTTCCGCGTCACCACCGGCACGGAGCAGATACCGTTCTTCAACGCCTACGTGGCCGAGTTCCGGCAGTACCGCGGCTACGACGAGTCGCTGCGGACCGGCCCGTACAACTTCGGCTTCCTCGACAATCCAGCGCTCCAGAAGCTGGTCGAGCACTTCCCGTACCAGGACGGCATGCTGGTCAGCTACTGGGATAGCTCGCAGTCCGACAACAACACGAGTTCCCATCCCGGCGCCGGGCTGATCCTGCCGATCGATGCGCATCCTGCAGCGATGATCCGCGCCGACGGTAACCCGTGGCGCGCTCGCATCCAGTCGTTCGACTCAACGTTCGGGCTCCAGCCGACCGACGCCCTTACGCTTCACTTCAACAGCCAACCCACGAATCACCCGAGCCAGCCGGCGGCTCCGGTATTCGACGACCGCACGCAGTACTACAACCCGCAAACGGCTACTGCGGGCGTGATCAACCCGAACACCGGCACACAGGTGATCGTGCGTTCCTCCAGTTCTCAGGACGGCTTCATGCAACTCGAAGTACGTCCGGCACAGTAGAGGGCAGCACGGCAGTCGTCGCCCGGCCGGGTGACGGCTCGACATAACGACGGCGGGGCAGGCGCGTATGCCTGCCCCGCCTTCTATTGCCGGCGACTGGCCCCCTACTCATTCACCCAACTCCAGCGCGCGATCTCCCCCGATCGTTGCACAAGCTGCACTGCGATGCTAGACTCCGGATGCAACTGTCTGCAACCCTGGAGGTTCTGCCATGGCCGATCTGGTCGTTCAGCGACTTGAAGTATCCAACCCTGAAGCCGGTTACACGATGAACTGCTACATCGTGAGCGATCCCCGCACGGGCGCCACCGCCATCGTCGATCCCGGAGGCGAGCCGGAGCGTATCGTGGACGCTGCCGGGAACCGGATCGACGCCATCTGGATCACCCACGCGCATCCGGACCACGTGGCGTCGCTGCAACCACTGCGCGACGCAACGGGAGCCCGCGTGCTCGCGCATCCGCTCGAAGTCGAGAGTATTCCCGGCGGAGCGGACGTGCTGGTGCGCGACGGCGATGCCTTCTCTCTTGGGGACCAGCCCGTCCGCGTCCTGCACATTCCCGGTCACACCGCCGGCCATGTCGCGTTCGTGCTGCCGGGCCACATCCTGGCGGGTGACCTGCTTTTCCCCGGCGGTCCCGGACACACGTACTCGCGGCAGGAGTTCCGCACGTTGATCTCGGGCCTCGCCGGCAAATTGCTGCCGCTCGATGGCGCGCTGGTCGTCCACCCGGGCCATGGCGAACCGACCACGATTGGAGCGGCCCGCCGTGAGTACGAGGCGTTCCTGCTCAGGCCAGATAGAGAGGGATTGTTCGGCGACGTGACGTGGGCGGCGTCTGAATAGATTTCTCCCTCGCGGTCAGAGCATGAGAGACGTCTGATGCTGCGCCAATCGTCCGTGTTGTAGACGCGTTGGAATTCGCAACCCCGCGCCCGAAAAGGATTTACCATGACGCATCGCACCGCCGAACTATGGCCCCTCGGGTGCCGGCCCACCATCGCGCTGCCGCTGCCCGAACGCATGCATGCGCTAACCATCCATCGCGACGACTACGGTCGCCCGGCCGACGCGATCAGGCTGGAGAACGTAGCGGCGCCGGCCATCCATCCGGAGAACGGGACGGCGGTGCTGGTGGCGGTGTTGGCTTCGGGTCCCAACTTCAACACCAACTTCGCAGCACTCGGGCTGCCGGTGCCGGTGTTCGGTCGTGGGGACAGCGCCACCCTGCACATTCCGGGCAGCGATGCGTTGGGCATCGTCGTCGATGCGGGACCGTCCGTGAAGACCGTGCGTGTGGGCCAGGCGGTCATCCTCGACTCCTGGACAGGCAGCGGCGCCATTCGCGGGTACGAGACGCACGACGGTTTCAATGCCCAGTTCGCCCTGGTCGAGCAGGAGCGCGCCATCCCCGTGCCGGCTGCGCTGGCCGGGCACTCGCCGGAGCAGTTGGCCGCGTTGCTGCTCACCTACGGCACCGCCTACCGGGCTGTGGTGGAGCGGCTGGCGGTGCGTCCGGGCGATGCCGTGCTGCTGATGGGCGGCGGGAAGGGTACCAGCTATGCCGGCGCACAGATCGCCCATGCGCTCGGTGCACGTGTGATCCTGGTGGGCTCGAACCGCTCGCTCGGCCGGTCATTGATCGAACGCGGCATCGCTAATGCCTTCATCGATCGCCGTTCGATCCCGGCGGACGTCTTCGGCGTCATTCCCGCCGGCACAGCATTCCACGAGTGGCAGCAGCGGACCGAGCCGTTCCGGCAGGCTGTCTACGAGGCGAATGACGGCCGACCGGTAGACAAGATCTTCGAACACACGGGCGGCAAGAACTTCCCGCTGCTCGTGTCGGCCCTGTCCGAAGGCGGCACACTCGCCTTCTTCGGCGCGACGGGTGGCGGGCTCAAGGGTGAGTACAAGCAGACGTTCTTCTACGCCGGTCGCCGGTTTGTCGTCGACGCCCGCTGGGTGTGGATGCGACAAAAGCAGATCATCTTCCGCCGCGCCGGCGCGCGGAGATCTTCTCCGAGATGCAGCTGCCGCCTGGGCGCAAGGGGCTCGTGTGGGGCGCTGACGAATACGCGGGCGAGTTCGTGGCTGCGGCGCTGGAGCGCGCCGCGACGGTCGGGGTCATCGCATCCCGCACGGGAGAGGCCGAAGGGATTGCCGAGCTCGAACGGATGGGGCTGGCGCCCGCACAGATCATCGACCGCGACCGCTTCGCGCTGCCCGACGACATGCCCGATCCCCTCACCGATGAGGGACGCTCCAACCCGGCGTACGGGCCCGGCTTCATGGATCAGGCTCGCGCCCTGGGCGCGCCGCATGGGAGGTTGTTCGGCCCCCGCACCAGCCCCGATTTCGTGGTAGACCGCCCCGACCAGAGCACGCTGCACTTCAGCAGCTTCCTTGCGCGCGACTACGACGAGCGCGACGAGCTTCCGTGCGGATGGGTCATCGTCAAGGGCCCTTCAGACCTGTCCATCCTTGGCTCGCACATGTACCGCGCCGGGCAGGCGCGCGAGGTAGTGCGCCTTCTGGCGGAGCGCCGCATCGTGATGGAGCAGGAGGACCTGGAGATCACGGACCTCGGCGGCCTGCGAGAGATCCAACAGAAGATGCTCGATGGCCGGATGGAGAAGCCGAAGGGCGTGGCGCTGGTCCAGGCTCGACGAGCCCGGGCGGCCCGTGCAGAGTACGAGGCCGCGTACCTGGGCGATACCGTCCGGCACGTCGGAGCCGGCGCGGGGAGCTACACCGGTCTGAGCGTGAGCGAGGGGATCGCGATCGTCTCGCTCGACCGGCCCGAGGCGCTGAACGCACTCAGCGAGGAGCTGCTGGCGCAGCTTGCCGAGGTGGTGGACGAGGTCGAAGGACGGCAGACACTCGGCGGGCACCCGTGTACGCGCGCTGCTGCTGCGCAGCGCCGGTCGCGCCTTCATGGCCGGCGCTGATGTCACCGGCTTCTTCGGCAACAGCGCTGCGGGGGTCGCCGGTCTCGCCGCGCGTGTGCTGGCGCTCTTTGCCCGGCTGGAGGCGCTGCCCGTGCCGGTCGTGGCCCTCGTCGACGGCTTTGCGCTCGGCGGCGGGAACGAGCTGGCGATGAGCACGCACTACCGCATCGTGACCGAGAATGCCCTGATGGGGCAACCGGAGATCAAGCTGGGCATCTTCCCCGGATACGGCGGGATGCAGCGGCTGCCGCGCCTCGTCGGCCCGCAGCGGGCGGCCGAGATCGTCCTGAACGGCGAGCCGGTTGGCGGCCGGACGGCGGTAACGATCGGGCTCGCGGACGAATTCCACCCGGCGGCTTCGGCTTTGCGCGCCGCCTTCTCCGCTGCCGTGCGGATGGCGACCGGAGAGCAGGCGCCGCCGCTCCGTACGTGGGACAGCCTGTCCCGGCCCCGGGAGCTGCAAGCATTGTGGGAGCGCCCCGAGATAGCGGCGCTGCGCCGTGCGGTCGCGCCCACAGCGGAAGACGCCGGCGACCTGCTCGCAGCGCGCCGCTACGCCGGTCGCATGGCCCTGGAGGCGCTGCGCTTCGGGCACGAGCACGGGTTCCGGCGCGGGATGGAGAACGATGCGCGCCTGTTTGGCGAGGTGACCGCATCTCCGTCCGGGCAATACTGGATTGGCCGCTTCCTGTCGAAGGACCCGCGCCAGTCCACCTTCCTGACACTGATGCCGGCGCCCGGTGCGGAGTAGACTCAGCTCCGCTGCCATAAGCACCGGGCTCCTCGGCGATCGCGAATTCCGTTCTACGCTGCTGCGCTTGGCGTTACCCATCGCCACCCAGCAGCTCGTGATGAACGCGCTCAACGCCATCGACGTCCTGATGATCGGGCAGCTCGGCGACACAGCCGTCGCGGCCGTTGGGCTCTCCAATCAGGTCTTCTTCCTGATGGCGTTGTTCCTGTTCGGTGTCGGCAGCGGCTGCGCCATCTTTTCCGCCCAGTTTTGGGGCCGAGGCGACATCGCCAACTACCGGAGGGTGCTGGGGCTGGCTCTTCTGGTTGGCGTGAGCGGTGCTGCCGTCTTCAGCGCCACCGCGGTGTTTGCGCCGGGTTGGGTATTGTCGCTCTACACCGATGATCCCGCAGTTATTGCAGCGGGTATCCCCTACCTGGGCACCGTCGGCATCGCCTACGTACCTACGGCGATCAGCCAGATCTACGGGATGGCGCTGCGCAGCAGCCGCCATGTTAAGGCGCCCATGGCGGTCAGCGTGGGTGCGTTCACCTTGAAGTCGGTGCTCGCGTACGTCCTGATTTTCGGGGCCCTGGGCGCCCCGCAGATGGGCATCGTGGGCGGCGCCACCGCCACCGCCGCCGCGCGCATTCTCGAGTGCGTAGGTATGTTATCGGTGGTGTACATCCGCAGGCTGCCCGCTGCGGCCGGCCTGCGCGAGATGTTCAGCTTCAACCGTGCTCTGGTCACGCAAGTCTTGCATACGGCGTCGCCCGTCATCATCGGCGAAGTCGTCTGGTCGTTGGGCATCACCACCTACAGCGCCATTTACGCCCGCATCGGAACGCAATCTGTGGCCGCCGTCAACATCGCCAGCACCATCGAGAATGTCGCACTTGTTCCTTTCATGGGTCTCGGCAACGCCTGTGCCATCACGCTCGGGAATTACATCGGCTCCGGCAGGACCGGCGACGCCGACAAGACGGCCAGGCAGTTCCTCCGCCTGACGGTAGCCGGCGCGGTGCTGGTCGGCGGCCTCATTGCCGCCATCTCGACCCCTGTGCTCCAGCTTTACCGTATCACGCCCGAAGCGCAGGGCTACGTGCACAATGTGTTGCTGGTGATGGCAGGCGCGCTGTGGATCAAAGCCGCAAACATGGTGATCATCGTAGGCATCCTGCGCAGCGGCGCGGACACCCGATTCGCGCTCTTCATCGATACGGTTCCTCTGTGGCTGATCGGGATCCCGATGGCGTTGCTGGGCGGATTCGTGCTGCACCTGCCCGTCCACTGGGTGGTATTGATGGTGATCTCCGATGAGGCGACCAAGTTCACAATGGGCGTCTGGCGAGTTCTCTACGACGCTGGGTGAACAACGTCATCCAAGCTCTCTAGCCAGTCGATTTGCCGGGACTGCAGCTCGCCGGTCTGGCTGCCGGCGCCGGCTCATTCGTGCCGGTGCCCGGGCTGTTAGCCGGATGGCCCGCCCGGCTCCGCCGGGCGAGGAGGAATCGCCGTGCCGCGCACGAGATATGAAGTGGGAGATCGCGTCGAGGTGTACTGCTACCACCTGCGTGAAGGCAAGCTGGTTCGCGATTGGGCGCCGGGCGAGGTGATCTCGGTTGACCACCGGATGGCGGAGATCCGTTGTGAGCCGTTCGTGTACACCGCTCTGGGCATGCCGGCCGACGGCCGGGTGCTCTGGTGCGCCCATGGTTCCCCGCGCCTGAGGCGTGCCGGCGAGCCGGCTGCCGGCGAGTGACATATTGCACATAGGCGCAACCGTCGTATAATAGCCCTGTACCGGTGCGAACCCGCCCGAAACCGGGCGCAAGGTGGCCGCCGGCTGCCAGAGTGCCGTCCTCTCTTCACATGGACCCAAAAGGAGCAGCGCTTATGCCTCGCGGTGCATACTTCTCCAGTGTGGACGCTGCATGGCTCCACATGGAGAACCCCACGAACCTGGTGACGGCCACGGGGCTCCTGTTTTTCGACCAACCGCTGGACATGGACCGGTTGAAAGAGGTCGTTGTAGAGCGGCTCTGCTCCAACCAACGCTTCCGGCAGCGCGTCCGAAAGCCGGTGGTTGGGCTGCCGCGTTGGGAGTACGACGACTGTTTCGACGTGGATCTGCACGTGCGCGAGGCGGTTTTGCCCGAGCCGGGTGACCAGGCCGCACTGCAGCGAGTGATTGCAGATCTCATGGCGATGCAGCTCGACCCCGAGCGCCCACTCTGGCAGATGCACCTGGTGAGGTACGGCACAGGCTCGGCGCTGATTGTGCGCCTGTCGCACGCTATCGCCGACGGCGTGGCCTTGATGAAAGTGCTCCTGAAGATGACGGAGAAGGAAGACGGGTCCTCTGACGAGGCATCGCCCTTCCCGTTCGAAGACGACGCTTCCCTGGTGGTGCGCGCCGCGAGCGCCGCTTTGAATGCGGCGGATACGGCGATGCGCATCTCGGGGAAGCTGCTGCGAGAGGGAAGGCGCGTGGTGCGCAAGCCCAGTCGCGTGCTCGACCTGGCGCTGCTCGGCGCCGGTACCGCAGTGGCGCTGGGCCGGGTGGCGTTGATGCTGCCCGATAGCCGGACCATGCTGCGCGGGCATTGCGGGGTCACCAAGGCGGCTGCGTGGTCGCAACCACTGCGGTTGGATGAAGTGAAGGCGGTAGGCAAGGCGATGGGGGCGACCGTCAACGACGTGGTGCTCTCCGCCGCCAGCGGTGCTCTGCGCCGCTACTTGCAGGAAAACGGCGAGGATGCGGACGGCGTCGACGTGCGCGCCTTCGTGCCGGTGAACATCCGTCCGGAGGGTGATGATTCGCTGGTCGGCAATCGCTTCGGGCTGGTGTTTCTCGTGCTGCCGACCGGGACTGCCGATCCTGAGGAGAGGATGCGGCTGCTCAAGCAGCGCATGGGCGCCTTGAAGTCGTCTCCCGAGGCCTACGTGACCTACGCCATCCTCACCGCCACCGGCTTCGCCGTGCAGGCAATCGAGAACCTGGTCTTCAACTCATTTGCGATGAAGGGCACCCTGGTGATGACCAACGTGGCCGGACCGCGAGAACGGCTCTACCTGGCCGGCCGGCCGATCCGCCACGTGCTCTTCTGGGTGCCCCAACCGGTCTCTCTGGGGCTGGGCCTGAGTATCATGAGCTATGCGGGCGAGATCATCGTCGGCCTCGCGACGGACGCAGGCCTTGTTCCCGACCCGTCCACCATCATCCAGTACTTCCACGACGAGTACCAGGGGATCCGCCGGCTGGCCGGGCGCCGCGGCGCCGGCGGCATCGCTGCGGTCGCAAGCGCACCCTGGGAGCCGGAGCATCTCACGCCGCTCGCAGAGCACGCGCCGGATGCCCAGGGGGCCCCCTTGCCCCTCGCCGGGCAGTGCAGCGCATATACACGCAGCGGCGCCCGCTGCCGCTTGCGCGCCCTTCCGGGGCAGACGACATGCCATCTGCACCGCAAGGCGCTACGCGAGGCCGCGTAGCTACTCTACCCGCCTTCGGGATCGCCGCGATCCCGGCCATCAGGTAACAGAGGGTTCCCATGCGCAACACTGCCGCCATCATCCTGGCGCTTGCCCTTCTGGTTTCCTTTGGCTGGCCCGCTGCACCTGCATTCGCCGGCGAGGCGACCGGCAGTGTCTACGTCAACGTGTCAGTTCTCAACGTGCGACAGGGCCCCGGAACGAGCTACCCAATCGCCGGACGCGTCTCACTGGGCAGCGAGCTGGCCGTCCAGGGCGCCAATGCCGCCGGCGACTGGCTGCAGGTAAGCGCGCCGGGATCCTTGAAGGGGTGGGTCAGCCGGCCGTTGGTGTCTACCGCGGCGCCCCGGGTGTCATCCGATCCCGACCGCATCGTCGCTCCCAGCATCCGGCTGAATGCCCGTGTGGTGCGATCCGGCTGGCGGGACGTGCGAGGCGCCGACGGAATCGTCCGGTCCGAATGGGTGGTGCCCGCGTTCGCCGCCGGATGGTTCGTCTCCAGCGCCCGGCCGGGCGAAGGGGGCAACGTTGTCTTGTCGGGCCACCACAACATCGAAGGCGAGGTCTTCCGGTACGTCGTCAACCTCAAGGTTGGGGACACCATCACGCTTCACTCCGGTGCGCGGACTCACGCCTATCGCGTGGATCAGCGAATGATCCTGCCGGAGAAATATGTCTCGTACGAGCAGAAGCTGCAGAACGCCCGCTGGATTGGACCCTTCGACGAGGAGCGGCTGACCCTGGTGACCTGCTGGCCGTACAACAACAACACCCATCGCGTCATCGTGGTCGCGCACCCGGTGAAGTAGATGTTTGGGCCGGTATCATTCGTCGCTGCCCTCCACCACGTGCAGCTCGCGATGCCGGCAGGCGAAGAGCAGCGGGCGCGGGCATTCTACGCCGGGCTGCTCGGTATGCGAGAGCTGCAGAAGCCGGCTCCACTGCGGTCGCGCGGCGGCTGTCGGTTCCGCTCCGGCACGGCAGAGGTGCACCTGGGCATCGAGCCGGACTTCCGCCCGGCGCGCAAGGCGCATCCCGCCTTCGTCGTAGGGGAGTTGGAGCTGCTGCGGGCAAGGCTCGAGGCGGCCGGGGCAGCCGTTACCGCCGATGATTCCCTGCCGTGGGTACGCCGCTTTTACTGCGCGGACCCGTTTGGAAACCGCCTGGAGTTCATACAGGCGGGAGACAACCTTCTAGACCCAGACACGAGGGAGAGCTAGGTGGGTATTTGGGCTCCATTCGACGAACACCTCACGGGCGAGGAACAGGCTCTTCTCGAGTCGCTCGACTCGCCCGTCGCCATCCAGAGCTACCTGGACGGCACGCCCTACAGTCCCGAGAACCGGAATCGCTGCCCGCTGAACGTGATCCGCGACCGGGTGGCGCACTGCCTCGACGGCGGCCTTTTCGCCGCGCTGGGGCTGAGGCGGCTCGGCTATGCACCGCTGGTGGTGGATATCCTGCCCGAACCCGGCCGGGATGATGACCACGTCCTCGCCATCTTCCGGCGTCACGGCGGCTTTGGCGCCGTGGCAAAGTCCAATTTCGTCGGGTTGCGCTACCGGGAACCGGTCTACCGGACCCTCCGCGAGCTCGTAATGAGCTATTTCGACTCGTTCTTCAACGTGGAGGGCGAGAAGACCCTGCGCGCCTACGCGCGCCCGCTGAACCTGGCCACGCTCGACCGGTACGACTGGATGGGCTCGGATGCCGGCGCAGACGAGGTAGAGCGGCGCCTGTGGAAGATGCGATCGATCCCGCTGATCACTCCCGAGATGGCGGAGGCGCTCGCGCCCACGGATGCCCTGACTTATCGCGCCGGCACGCTCGTGACAAATCGCGGCCGGCCTGTACAAGCCCAAATGACGGGTGGCATGAGGCGTCGCCCCTGGCTGCTTCACTGCTCGCTGTTGCTGTGTGCGCTCCTCTTGCTGGCCGGCTGCGAAAAACCCGGAGAGGGACGCAAGGCACAGACCGGTTACGCAGTTGCGCAACCGGTCCAGGAGGCGTTGGAGGCGCACAGGCAGCAGACGGGGAGCTACCCGGAAGCGCTGAGCGCGCTGCCTGCCGCCGCTCTCGCGCGTGCGACCGCCGAGGCGTCGCAGGTCGAATTCAGCTATCGCAGCCTGGAGAACGGCAGCTCGTACGAGCTTCGCTTCCAGTACACCGGTCCCGGTATGAACATCTGCACCATCCGGCCCGGCGACGCCTGGGCCTGCCACGGCTACTACTGAGGGGGTTTCATGTTCCAACCTGATCTTCTGCAGGGTAAGGTCGTGCTGATCACCGGCGGCGGAACCGGCCTGGGCCGCGCCATGGGCGAGCGATTCCTACAGCTTGGGGCGCGGCTGGCGATTGCGGGGCGGCGGGTGCCCGTGCTGGAAGAGGCGGCGCGGGAGATGGAGGCGGCCCACGGTGGGGAAGTATTTGCGGCGCCCTGCGACATTCGCAACCCCGACGCCGTGGACGCGATGATGCAGGCCGTGTGGGATCACTACGGGCGTGTTGACGTGCTGGTCAACAATGCAGCGGGCAATTTCGCCAGCCCCACCGAGCGTCTCTCGCACCGGGCGGTGGATGCGGTGCTCGGTATTGTGCTCCATGGTACCTTTTATTGTACACTCGCAGCGGGCAAGCGGTGGATTGCTGCCGGACAGCGGGGACGCGTGTTGAGCATCGTCACGACATATGCATGGACAGGCTCCGCCTACGTCACCCCGTCCGCAGCCGCCAAGGCCGGTGTTCTCGCCCTTACCCGCTCGTTGGCGGTTGAGTGGGCGCGCCACGGGATCACGATGAACGCCATCGCGCCCGGGCCGTTTCCCACACCGGGCGCCTGGGAGCGGTTGCTGCCCGACCCGCGCCTGGCGGAGCAGGCGATCGATCGTATCCCTCTGCGGCGTGTCGGACGCCACGAGGAGCTGGCCAACCTGGCAGCGTATCTGATCGCCGACGGTTCCGAATACATCAACGGCGAGTGCGTGGTGATCGACGGTGGTGAGTGGCTGCACGGCGCGGGCCAGTTCACGCACCTCGAGACGTTGAGCGAGGATGAGTGGGATGCCTTCGCCGAGCGCTCCAAACGCGCCGGACATTGAGTGATTCGAGTAGTTCCCGAGGAGGACTGCAATGCCTTTAGCCGTGGGGAGAGTTGCCCCGGAGTTTTGCCTGAACAGTCATGATGGGCGATCCATCATGTTGAGCGAGTTCCGCGGCAAGCGGAACGTCGTCATGGTCTTCTTCCCGCTCGCCTGGACACCCGTCTGAACGAGCCAGATCCCCTCATACGAGGCGGCGGGTGCCCGCTTCGAGGGGATGGAGACCCAGGTCTTGGGTCTGAGCGTGGACAGTGTGCCGTGCCTGGCGGCCTGGGCTGAAAGCCTGGGTGGTATCAGCTACCCGCTGTTGAGCGACTTCTACCCGCATGGGCAGGTAGCTCAGCAGTACGGCGTGCTTCGCCCTGAAGGGCACAGCGAGCGCGCCCTTTTTGTCATCGACAAGCACGGCATCATTCGCTACATCGACGTACATGACATCGGGCAGCAGCCGGATAACGAAGTTCTCTTCGGCGTGCTGCAGCAAATCGAGCCAAATCTGCGCCCTGTGGATGCCCAGCCGGCAGAGACGCCCGCGATGCCACAGGCGCAGGTCGTCATCTACTGCACGCCCTGGTGCCCCGATTGCCGGCGCGCACGCGCGTATCTCGAAGCTCGGAACATCCCGTTCGCCGAAGTCGATATCTCGCGCGACCGTGCGGCGGCGCAGCGGGTGCGCGGCTGGGCCAACGGCCACGAGACGACCCCCACCTTCGACGTCGGCGGCGAGATTATCGTGGACTTCGACCGCGATCGAGTGGAGAAGGCGCTGGCGAAGCTGGCAGTATAGGCGGCGCGGGGTGGCGATGACCAGCCGCCGGCAATACCGCACTGGGCCGGGGATGACCAAACCGCCTGCAATGCCGCACGGGGCCGGGGATGACCAAACCGCCTGCAATGCCGCACGGGACGGGGATGACCAAACCGCCGGCAATGCAGTAGGGGGCGGGTCACCCGCCCCGTGCCCCAATGCCGCACCTATGTGGACGCGGCGTGGACGCGCTGCCGGGGCGCGGCGCGGTCGCGTTTGATGCGAATTGGGCGGGCAACGGAGCGTCCTCACCTGCACTCCGCGCAGATGGGGGTTCAGTGGTAGACGGGGCGTGCTTCGAGAGCCTCAGCATGGTTGCGTTAGGGGTTACCGACGATGCGGATGGTCCGGTACAGGAACCCCGCGCTTGGGTGCCGAGCCCCAATACCACCCGTGGACGGAACCATTCGCATCGATGTCGATATTCAACGGAACCATGCTGAGGCTCTCGAAGCACGCCCCGTCGTACAGCCATCTCGCATCGACGGCTTAACAGAGCGAGAATCCCGTTAACCAATGAGGTATCTGTCGCCGCGGCCCGGGCAACGCAAGCGCGCTGCCTCCGGCGCGCTGCTGGACAAGCGACAGCAAAGCTGGCGGAACCAGCCCTCGCCGCGCCCTGCCACCCTCAACGCCGCCTGCTTTGCAGCTACGGTATTAATCGCATTGCAGCCGCGGCGGTCTCAGTGGGGGCCCACCCCGGCTGCTATTACTCCGGCGGGCGCACCTGGAGATGGATCTCCTGCAATCCCAGCGAGCGCAGGAACCCCTCCATGTACACTTTCCCGAACTGGCTTGCCTGGGCCAGCACGCCGCGCTCCAGCGCCCACGAGCGAAGTCGCTCCTCGGCGATGCGTCGCGCCTCGCTTTCCAGGTTGGGGTCAGGTTTCCGGAGCACGCCGGTCTGGCGCTGGTATACGTACGTTCGATCGTTATCGACGCGGCTGTAGAGGATCTCGGGCGGCGGCAGCGTCATCGTGACCGTCGTGCCGTGGACGATGATATCGGCGGGGCGTACCTTCTGCAGATCGAACCCCGCCACAACGTCCCCTTCCGCCACCAGTAGCAGTTTGTCCTGGCCCACCAGGGCATCGGCCCAGTTACGCGGCGGGTTCTCCAGGTCCACGATGGTCTGCATGTGGAACTGCGCAGTCTCGAGCCTGCCAAGCCGCTGCACGCCGGTAATCACGACAATCGGAGTCGGAGTGGGCGTCGGGGTAGAGGTGGGCGTGGCGGTCGGCAGCGGGGTCGGGGTGCGCGTGGCGGCGGGGGTGTTGGTCGCAACCGCAGGAAGTGCGGCGACGGAGCGTCCCGCAGGTGTGAAAGTCGGAGGGGCGACTCGAGCGCTGCCGGTGCGCTGAGCCGATAGCTGCCACAACCAGGCGAATGCAAAGGCGCCCAGAGCTACCGCCAGGACGGCAAGCGCTCCGAGCACCCAGGGCTGCCGCAGCGGCCGGCGGTTCGTCAATTGACCACGGTCATCGTCCTGCACGGTTCCCCTCGTTGGCGTCCGGTCGTTCCTGCTATTCTAATCGAATTCTGCGAATGGGGCAGGGTGCTGCGCTTACAGTGACCGTAGGGAGAGCAAGATGGTCTACGACAGGCTCGCAAATCGTGTAGCGATCATAACGGGCGCCGGGCGCGGCATCGGGAGAAGCGTTGCGCTTGCCTACGCTGCCGAGGGCGCGACGATTGTCGCGGCGGCGCGGAACCGCGACCAGCTGGCGGAGACCGTCGCTGCCGTGCAGGCGGCGGGAGGCGAAGCGCACGCGTTCCCGCTGGACGTCCGCTACGCGCAACAGGTGGACGCCCTGGTGGCCGAGACGCTGCGCCGGTTTGGCCGCGTGGACATCCTCTTCAACGCTGCAGGAGCCCGGGCAGTCTACCCGTCGGGCGAGCTGCCCCTGGAGCGCTGGGAAGAGGTGATCTCTACCAACCTGACGGGCAGCTTCCTGTGCAGCCAGCGGGTCTTCGAGCCGATGCGACAGGCCGGATATGGCAAGATCATCATGGTTGGCTCGATGCAGGCGCACAGCGGCGCACCGGCGCGCGCCGCTTATGTGGCCAGCAAGACCGGGCTGGTGGGGCTTACCCGCGCGCTGGGTGTCGAGTGGGCGCAGCACGGTATCAACGTCAACATTCTCTCGCCCGGATACTTCGAGACAGACGTCGTCAAGCACCAGATCGCGATCGGACAGCTCGACCTGGGCGCCATCGAGCGCCGCACCCCGATGGGCCGCATCGGCCGCATGGAGGACCTGACCGGCCCTGCTGTTTTCCTGGCATCGTCAGAGTCCGACTTCATGTGCGGCCAGTCTCTGGTCATCGACGGCGGTTTTCTGGCGCTGGGTTTCCTGCAGATGTAGCGTAGCCCGGCGATCCGTCAGAAGATACCGTATGTGAATTCTACTGTGATCAGGCCGCCCCGTATGAGGTTTCGTTGTCCCGACTACTGCTGCATATCTGTCTCTCCGCCGGCGTGCTGCTTGCGATCCTCGGCGGTCCACGCGCCGGTTATGCCCAGGCGGCGCCTCCCGATCCCCGCTTCGGGGTCGTCGAGGCCATCGCCGATCCCGCTGCCGCCTCCGAGCTCGGCGCCGGGTACACCCGGATCATCCTGCGGTGGGACGTGGTGCAGCCGTCGGGCTCGGGCGATTGGCGTCCGGCCAATGTGCCCGATCCGCTGATCGACGCCGAGCTGCGATCCGGCCGGCAGGTGATGGCCATCCTGATCGGTACGCCGGCCTGGGCCACAGACCACCCCGAAGACGGGGCGCGGGCGGTGCCGCGCATGTCCGACTGGCGCTCGTTCGTGAAGGGGATTGCCCAGCAGTACCGCGGCCGCATCCGCCACTGGGTCATCTGGAACGAGCCGGACGTGTGGGAGGAGGGCCATCCCGGCAACACCTGGGGCGGGACGGTGGAGCAGTATTACGAGCTGCTGCGAGAGGGCTCGATCGCGATCAAGTCAGTCGATCCCGAGTCTCGGGTGGCGGTGGCAGGGCTGACCTATTTCTGGGACTCGAGCCATGGGCGGCGGCAGTACCTGGATCGCCTGCTGGACGTGGTTGCTGCTGACCCCACAGCACGTGAGCACGGCCATCTACTTCGATGCCGTCGTCTACCATCTCTACTTCAACCCGCGGCAGACGCCCCAGGTGATCTCTGCAGCGAAGGGTCTTCTGGCCGCGCACGCGATAGGCGGCAAAGAGATCTGGATCAACGAGACCAACGCTCCGCCTTCCGCCGACCCGCAGGAGCCGCCCTGGGCGAAAGCGCGCTTCGGCGTGTCCTTGCCCGAGCAGAGCGCCTTCGTGATCCAGGAATTCGCCCTCGCATTCGCCTCCGGCGCCGCCCGCGTCGAGCTCTACAAGCTGCGCAACAGCCACGACCATCCCGAATCGATCGAGCCGTTTGGTCTGGTGCGCGGCGACGGCTCGCGCCGGCCCGCGTTTGCGGCGTATCGCACGCTGGTTGCACACGTTTCCGGATTCCATTCAGCGCGTCTGGAGGTCTCCGGTCCCCTCTACGCGGTGACTTTCGATCGTGGGCAGACGACGACCACCATCCTGTGGACGACGGGACGAAGCGCGGTGAATGTCCCGGTACTCGCGATCGCACCGCGAGCGCAGTTGGTGGACGAGACCGGACAGGCCCGGGAACTCGTGGCGCGGGGCGGCGCATACGAAATCGCGCTCCCCGGCGCTACCTGCTCGTCCGGCGACTGCTTCATTGGGGGCGCTCCGCGTCTGCTGCTCGAGGAAGGGAACGCCGGTGGGCGTCTGGCGCTGCAAGCGGCCATCGCCCCCACTGCCTCTCCCACTTCGCCGGCCGCGACCCGGACGTCCACGCCTGTGTCTACGCCCAGCACCGCGACGCCACGCGCCAGCACCTCGCCGGCCGCTACTCGCGCTGTTCCCACTCGCCCCGCCGCTACCGCCACTCTCGCGCCGTCGCCCACTGCCTCGCCTTCACCCACAGCCACGCCTTCGCCGACAGCCTCGCCGTCATCGGTTCCGCTCCCGCCGGCCACGGCGTCTCCCACCGGCACCGCTCCCCCAACCCCGACCGTGATGCCCGCAGCCGTCCTCGCCGCGCCAACCGGTGCCGCACCGGCCGGCCAGAATGCACAACCAGGCACTGAGAACGCGGCGCTGTTCGTCGTTCCGTTGTTCGTCTTCGCAGTCCTGGCCGCGGTTCTCGTCCGCAGGCGTGCGTGATTGGCGCGGAAGACTCTCGGGGATGTCGCGGCTCGCGAGGGCTGAGTTGGCTGACGGGGCTCAGGATGGCTGCCCTAATTGTGGGCATCAATGCGAATTGTCTCGTTGAGGGGCAGCGCTAGTTCTTGAAGCCCAACTTGGGGTCCCTGGGCCGCATCAATCGCATCGTCGGTAACCCCACCGCAGCCATCCTGAGGTTCTCGAAGGACGCCCGTGTTCGCGCGGCAGCCTTCAATGCGAGTTGGATGGCAACGCCGCGTCCTTCGAGAACCTCAGGATGGCTGCGGTAGTTATGAGCATCGACGCGAATCGTTCCGTCCAGGGGCAGCGGTAGCCTGCGGCACAGCCGCGCGGGGTTCCTGGACAGCGCCATTCACAGCGTTGGCAACCTATAACGACTCCATCCTGAGCCTGACGAAGGACGGGCGTCGCCGGCCAACTCGCATCGAAGGGAGCCGCGCGGCCACGAGGCGTCCTTCGTCAGGCTCAGGATGGAGTAGCAAGACAAACCATCAGTGTGAGGGCTTCCGGCACCGAACCAGGCGGGGCTCTCGCCGCCACCAACGCGGCTCAGCATGGAGTAGTTGGCCAAACCATTGAAGTGAGGGGTGGCGGTACAGGATCAGCCGCATGCGCGCCGCCATCACCTCGGCCAGACAAAGCCTTTGCGTCTTTGCGCCTTTGCGTTGAGAACGTCCCGCGGCCGCTCTCCCTATTCCGCCCGCGTGAGGGCGCTGACTTGCAGCGCAGCCCCGAATCAGGTACCTTCTTCCCGGAGGTAGAAAATGCCTGCACGATTACCCTCTACCGATCGCCTGGCGCCGGCCGGTGCGGCCATACTCGCATGGCTGGGTGGGCGCTGGCGTGATACCGGTTTGTGGCTCACCACGCTAGTCACATATTTGCCGCGGCGGGCCGGGCGCCTCGAGCGCGCGCTCGTCGCCGCGACGCGCACGGTGGCGCACGACGCGGGAGACATGGTGCGCGCGGTTGGCGCAGGCGGCCGGACAGGATTGCGCACCTGGTGGCTGGCGAAACCGCGGGCGCGGGTGCCGGCGGTGGTGGTGGTGCTATCGCGCGCACTGGACGTTGCCGGCGTGCCGGAGGCGCTGGAGTGGCTTCTGCGCGCCGCCACACGTACCAGCCCGCTGTCTCGCGAGGAGATCGACGCTGCGCGGCGGGTGCTGGGACCCGACGCGCTCCGCTACGACCACGTGCGGATCGCAGAAGGGGGTCTGTTGAAGGCGATCTTCTCCGCAAACGGCAACCGGCCCTTCGCCGTCTTCCACACCATCAACCTCTCGTCGAGCGGCGCCTACCTGCGTGCGGATCGATCGCTCATCGTCCACGAGCTGATTCACGTCTACCAGTACGAGCGGCTGGGCTCCCTGTACGTGTTCGAAGCGCTGCAGGCGCAGCGGTCGGAAGGGTATGGCTACGACGGCGAGGAAGGACTTGAGCGGGTGCGCAACGCCGGCCGGAGCTACCGGCATTTCAATCGGGAGCAGCAGGCGCAGATCGCTCAGGACTATTTCCGACGGCTCGAGCACGGAGAACCCCATGAACCTTACCTGGCCTACATAGACGAGTTGCGCCAGGGCCATCTATAGGCACAAGGAGAACATTTTGGCCAACAACCTGCTGTCAGGCGTGCGCGTGATCGATTTGTCGCGCCTGCTTCCGGGACCGTACTGCACATTGCTGCTCGCCGATCTGGGCGCCGAGGTGATCAAGATCGAGCCGCCGGTGGTCGGCGATTACGCTCGCCGCATCCCGGATCATTTCGGCGGGCGCGAGATGGTGGAGGCGGTAAACCGCGGGAAGAAGAGCATCGCACTGGATTATCGCAACCCCCGCGGGCCGCGAGCTGCTGTACCGGCTGCTGGCTGACGCCGACGTGATGATGGAAACGTTCCGCCCCGGCGCCGTGCGGCGCTGGAAATTGGACTACGATTCGGTACGAGCCGCCAACGATTCGCTGGTCTACTGCTCGCTCTCGGGCTACGGTCAGGAAGGTCCGTACCGCGATCGCGCCGGGCACGACCTCAACTACCTGGCGGTTGGCGGGCTGCTCGGGTTGAACGGCGCCGCCGGCGGCCCGCCCGTCCCACCTGCCGTTCAGATCAGCGACATGGCCGGTGGAATGCTGGCCGCGGTCGCCATCCTGGGGGCCTTATGGCGGAAGGGGCGTTCGGGGGAAGGTGCGTACCTCGACGTGTCGATGCTGGATTCGGTCATCTCGTGGCTGGCGCCTCTGTCGGGCATGATCGCCGGTCCGGCCGCGGGCCTGCGCGGGCACCTGCCGCTCGCAGGTCATCTCCCGAGCTACAACGTCTACGAGACGTCCGACGGCCGCTACATCTCCGTCGGCGCGCTGGAGCCGCACTTCTGGACCGGCTTCTGCCAGGTCGTCGAACGGCCGGACCTGGCGAATCGCGGGCTGGATCCGGCGGCGGTACCCGACGTGGTCGCGCTGTTCCGCACGGCGACGCTCGATGAGTGGGTGGAGCGTTTTGCGAATTGCGATCTATGCGTGGAGCCGGTGCTCGACCCGCTGGCTGCCTTCTCGCATCCGCAGGTTCAGGCCCGCGGGCTGGCCGAGGCGCCCGGCGACGGGGCCGCACTCCGCGCGCCAACCCCGCATTTCGCTTTGAGGGGGCAGCCGCGCCGCGTCCCGCACCGCACCACGGCGAGCACACGCGCGAGGTGCTGGAGGCTGCGGGGCTGTCGGCGGCGGAGATCGAAGAACTCGCTGCCGCGAAAGCGATCAAGCTCTAGGGGACAGAAACGATCGACACGCGAAGAGCGCACAGGCGGCGGAGATACCCATCTCTTCCTCCCATGCGCTCTCCGTCCTATGCGCTCTGTGCCTTTACGCTGCGCGACGCCACGGTTCTGGGTGCTGTACAGATTGGACTCCTGCCCGATCTTCCAGCACCAGTTTCACGAAAGCCTTGGCCGCGTTCACCGGGACGGCAAACGCCAGATGCGGGCCGTTGATCATGGTGTTGATGCCCACGAGCCGGCCCTCTGCATCCACCAGGGGGCCGCCCGAGTGCCCCGGCCGCAGCTCCAGCCGGGCCGCTACCCACTCCAGCTCCGGAAATGGGCATCCCGCCCATCCCTCTGCGGCGCCTACGACGACACCCGCCACGGATGCGCCTGAAACGCCCCACGGATGCCCGGCTGCGATCACGATCTCGCCGGGCCGGAGCAGCCGCGAATCGCCCAGCCGGATGGCGGGCAGCTCACCGGCATCCACCGTCAGCACTGCCAGGTCTCGCTGCGGATCGCGTGCCAGCAAGCGGGCGGGTACGCGCCGCCCGTCTGGCAGCGTCACCTCCAGCGAAGACGATCGGGCCACGTGCGCGTTCGTCACGATCAGCCCCTTCGGGTGCCAGACCGTGCCGGCGCCCGACCCTCGCCGGTGATGCACCGCCACCAGGCTGCGCCGCGCCTCGTCCACCACGCTCGCCAGGTCGCCGCTCACCGCTGCCGCAATCCGCTCGCTCACCCGGTCCTCCCTGCCTGTTCCCGATCGCCGACCACCACTTTCACCTCCTGCAGCTGCCCGGCTCGCAGCAGCCGCAAGGCCACCGGTTGGCCGACGTGGTCGCCCGTGAGCCCGGCCTGCAGGTCGTCCAGGTGGCGCACCGGCTGGCCGTCCATCGCTACAATGGTGTCGCCCAGCACCAGCCCGCCTTTGTCCGCCGGGCTGCCCGGTTCGATGGAGACGAGCAGGAGCCCAACCTCCTGACCGAGTTGCTCGGCGATCCCAGCGGGAAGCCGCGCCGGCTGCGCACCCACCCCCAGGTAGCCGCGGCGCACATGACCGTGGGCGGCGAGCGCCTCCACGACACGGCGCAGCGTTTCGGCGGGTAGAGCGATGCTGACCCCGGGCAACAGCGCCGAGCTGTTCATGCCGAGGAACTGCCCATCTGCCGATACCAGTGGTCCACCCGAGAAACCGGGGTACATGACCACGTCGGTCTGGACGTAACGCTCAACGTTGCCCCCGGCAGGTGTTCGCCAGGAATGTCCAACCGCACTGAGGATGCCCAGCGTGGCCATCGTGGTCTGGCCTGGCCGCGCCAGCGCCAGCGCCAGATTGCCCACGCGCAGGCTGCTGCCCTCCGCCCAACGAGCTGCCTGCAGCCCGCGAGCCTCGGTGCGCAGCAGCGCGACATCGGTTGTTGGATCGCGTCCCGCCAGTGTGGCGGACACGCGCTGCCCGTCGGATAGCCCGATCTGGAGATCATCATCCTGCTCGAGCACATGATGTGCCGTCAGGATGAGGCCGTCGGCCGACCAGACGACGCCACTGGCAGCTCCCCGGCGTCGTCCCTCGACACGCACGACCGATGCGCCTACATTCTCGACCACCTCTGCCAGCGCCGCTGACAGATCTGCAAGAACCGTCATGCTAACCCTCCCCGCCACACGTGTGTGTGCGTTTTGATTGAGCTGAGGATAGCAGGCGCGGGGACACGGCGCATCGCTCGTTGGCGCGGGTGGCTACCTGGAAAAATGATCAGGTGGCCGGTCGGGCTACAGGGGAATCAAACCCGACTGCACGGCGCGAACGACCGCTTCCGTCCGGCTTTGCACGCCGAGTTTCCCGAGGACGGCGTTGACGTGGAACTTCACCGTGTGCTCGCTGATGCCGAGACGCTGCCCGATGCTCTTGTTCGGGAGCCCTTCGGCGAGCAGGCGCAGCACTTCCAGCTCTCGGGGAGTCAGCTCTTCCACCTGAGGGGTTTCGGGGGTGCGAGCGTGCACGGCACTGCGGGGGAGAAGGCCGGGGCCGGCGATCGACAGGCCGTGTCGCAGTGCTTCCAGCGAGGCAGCGATTTGAGCGGGAGTCGCAGAGCGCAGCAGTACTGCCTGGGCGCCCGACGTCCACGCTTCCGGTGCCGTCTCGGGGCCAGACAGCAGCACCGCTACCGGCAAGCCAAGCGCCGAGATCTCTGACAGGCCCCCGATGGGTGCCGTGCCGAATCCCGCGTCTACCAGCAGCACGTCCGGACGGTATGCCGCCACCGCGGCGGCCAGGGCGGCGCCGCCGGCGCTCTGTCCGGCGAGTATGAGAGACGGTTCACCCGCCAGCAAAGCGCCCAGCCCGGCCCACGCGAGCGTGTCGTCAGATACGACCAGCACGCGCGTCCCTGGCATCGTCGTACGCTCCGTTCGACCCCTGCGCTATCCCTGGTATCCCAGCGGGTTGGCAGATTGCCACCGCCAGACATCGGCGCACATCTCGTCGATGCCGCGCTGCGCCTGCCAGCCGAGCTCACGCTCCGCCAGGCCGGCATCGGCATAGGTAACCGGCACGTCCCCGGGGCGCCGGTCGACGACGCGATAAGGGATGTCTCTCCCCGATGCTCGCTCGAAAGCGGCGACCATCTCCAGAACGCTGTGCCCGCGTCCGGTCGCGAGGTTGTACGTGTGTACCCCCGGTCCCTCGGAAAGCTTCTCAAGCGCCTTCAGGTGCCCATCTGCCAGATCCACCACGTGGATGTAGTCGCGCACGCCGGTGCCGTCTGGCGTGGGATAGTCATCGCCAAACACCTTGACCTCGGGCAACCTGCCCACGGCGACCTGGGCGATGTAGGGTACGAGGTTGTTGGGGATCCCCAACGGATCCTCGCCAATTCGCCCGCTGCCGTGGGCGCCGACGGGGTTGAAGTAGCGCAGCAATGCCACGCGCCACGCCGGGTCGGCGACATGCGCATCGCGCAGGATTTCCTCGATCATCAGCTTCGTGCGGCCGTAGGGATTGGTCGTCCCGAGGGGGAAATCCTCGGTGATAGGCACGTTCTTCGGCTCGCCGTAGACGGTAGCCGACGAGCTGAAGACGATCGTCTTAACGCCAACCTCGGCCATGACCTCCAGCAGGTTGATCGTCCCGAAGACGTTGTTGTGGTAGTAGCGGAGCGGCTCCCTGACCGACTCACCGACCGCCTTCAGGCCGGCAAAGTGGATCACCGCGTCGGCGGGCGCCGGCGCGAAGGCGGCCCGCAACCCTTCGCGGTCGAGCAGGTCGGTACGGCAGAAGGTCAGCTTCCGCCCCGCCAGCTCCTCCACGCGTCGCAAGGCTTCTTCTTTGCTGTTGCTCAGGTTGTCGACAACCGTGACCTGGTGCCCCGCCTTAAGCAGATGCACGCACGTATGGCTGCCGATATAACCCGCGCCGCCCGTAACCAGAACATGCATTGGAGCCTCCTGTTGGTGAATGCCGCCCGGCGCCGCGCCCATTATACCGCACGCCTCGCCGCGAGCCGTGCGGGGGCGTACAAACGGCAATTGGTTCGAGTTGTAGGCGTGGCCGACCATAGATACCGTAGCTGCAAAGCAGCCGGACATGATGCTGACGGATCCCTTGATACCGTAGCTGCAAAGCAGCCGGATATGATGCTGACGGAACGCGGCGAGGGATGGTTCCGGCAGCTTTGCCGTCGCTTGACCGGCAGCGCGGCGGGGAGCGGCAGGATGGGTTGCCACGCCGCGGCGCGACCGCTTAAAGCGAATCGCACCGCGACCCCTTTATCGTTACCCGCAGGGTCGCCCTCTCTCACAACACCCGGAGGCCAGCCCCCTTGTGGGGCGTGTTGGTCGCGGCGCGGCTCGCACGGATGGAAGTTGGGTGGCGACGGGGCGTCCTCACCTGTCACTGCAAGTGCAGGTGAGGACGCCCCGTCGCCCATCCAATTCGTTTCAGAAGCGACCGCGCGGCATTCGGGTGCCGCACCCGCGCCGCGACCAACACGCCCCACAAGGGGGCTACACTACGGGTTACGTGAGAGACGGGGAGCACCAATTCGATCAACATGGTAGGTTAGGACGATCCCGGTGCACCGTTCCACATCACGCGAGCAGCGGCAGGTCATCGACCTGCCGCTGCTCGCATCGTGCATTCCTGTACCGGCCCCGCGGTCTTCACGCGGGGCCGTCATTCTATTCCATCTAGCTCTTCGGCTTGTGGCACACGGTGCACTGGTTGTCCGGCCGGCCGGCGTGGTCTGCCGGGAACGGCTTCATGCCGCCGATGGCGTGACACGTGCTGCACTGCTCCATGCCCGCGGTGGCATGGGGAATCGTGCTGATGCCGGCAGTCGCCGGCGCCGCGCCACCTGCGGCGGGCGTCGCGGCCGGGGTTCCACCAGCAGCGGGGGTCGCCGGCCGGGGTTCCGCCGGCTGCCGGCGGTCGTCGCCGCGCCTCCTGCCGCGCCCTGCGGCTTGTGGCACACGGTGCACTGCTCGTTCGGGCGACCGGCGTGGTCTGTCGGGTACGGTTTCAGGCCGGTGGGCCCGTGGCAGGTGTCGCACTTCTCCATCCCCGCGATGGCGTGCGGGACGGCGCTGATTGCCGCCGTGCCGCTCGCACCACCCGCTGCAGGCGTCCCACCCGGAGCAGGCGTCCCGCCCGCTGCAGGGCGTTCACCCGTGACGCCCGCCGCCAGTTTGTGGCAGGCGGTGCAGGTAGTATTCCCGCGCCCCTCGTGGTTCACCGGCATCGGCTGGATCCCGTCCAGCTTGTGGCACAACAGGCAGTCCTCGCGGCCCTCGATCGGGTGCGGGATCACCTGCGGCGCACCTGCCCCCTGTGCGCTCGTCGCGGCCGGAGCCGGCGCGACCCCGGGTGCAACCGGGGTGGGGGTCAGCGGTGCGAAGACCGGGGCGGTGCTCTGCGGCGCCGGCATTCCCGCGATCGCCGTGCGCTCGTTCGTGGCGAGCCAGAACACGCCGGCCAGCGCCAGTATTGCTGCCAGACCGGCGATGGGCAGAAAGACCCGCTGGCGTCGCCGCACGACTTCCGGTTCAGGGCGGGGTCGCATCCGCCCCGACGAGATCATTTGCAGCTCCGCGCCATGTTCTTCGTGCATCTTGTGCTCATCCAGCTTGCCGGTGAACATTGCGCGGTTGAAGTGCTTGACGTGGACGTTGTAGAAATGCCAGACGATGATCGCCAGGACTGCCAACAGCGCCTCGCCGCCGTGCATGGCTTTAGCTGCCGGGATGACGGCTCCGGGCATGATCCGCGCGGCGCTGATCGGGTTCCACAGGACGAAACCGGTGACCGCCATGGTGACCGTGCCCCACAGCATCGCCCAGTATTCCGCCTTCTCCTCGAAGCTGTAGCGCGGGAGCAGAGGGCGCTCCCTGGTCAACCCGAGGTTGAATTTCACGACGGCGATTGCGTCGCTCATATCTTTCACCCCGGGCAACATCGACATCTCGGTGTGTTGCACGAAGATCTTGTACCCCAACACCAGCAGGTGGTAGATCGATTGCACCACAAACGTGATCGCCGCGAAGTGGTGCAGCAGGCGAACACGCTCGATGCCGCCCATCCACACGATTACGTCTTCGGCGAACGCATTTCCCACATACTTCTGCGGCAGACCGGTGACCGCCAACAGGGTGAAGGAGAAGATCAGGATGATGTGTTCAATTCGCTGTGCGAGGGTAAATCGCACGAACTCGCGCATTTTGTCTGCCATAGATCAGGCTCCCCGTCGCTGGAAGCGGTTCACGATCCGGCGGAAGGCGTCCAGCAGGACGAAGGCCAACATGCCGCCGATGACTGTCGGAATCAGGATCCGGTAGAAGAGGTTGACGTAATAGACGAGTGGGTTGTTGGTCGGGCTCGGCCGGAAGTGACCCACCCAGCTATCCGGGAAATCCTCGGTCGCATCTGGATGGCAGGCCTTACACGTGGTAAGCAGGTTCTTCTTGGCAACCATTGCCGACTCGTCGGTGATTGGCAGGATATTGTGGATTCCGTGGCAGTCGTAGCAGACGGCTTTGTTGGTAGGCTGATCCGGCGATCGCTTTTCGAACAGGCGCACGGTCGTACCGTGGAAGTCGGCCACGTACGACTCGAACACCTCCGTAGAGATGCCGTATTTGCGCATCATGGCGTCGTTCGCGTGGCAGCCTCCGCAGATGTTGGGCGACTTCAGACGGAAAGCGGCCGTGGTCGGGTCTTCTTGCCGGTGGACGCCATGGCAGTCCTGGCAGGTGGCCACATCAGGGTTGCTTTCCTCAGCCAGCGCAGCGCCGTGCACGCTGTCGCGATACTGCCCATAGATGGCGCTGTGGCATTTCTCGCACACCTGGGCCATCTTCACGCGCGGCGTTTTGGGATCCGAGATGTCGTGAGCGCCGTGACAATCGGTACACACGGCTGCGTTTCGATCGCCGGCCGCGAGTGCACGCGCATGATTGGAGTCGAGGGTTTCGTTGTACTGCTGCGTATGGCAGGGCTTGCACTGCGTATAGCGCTCGAGCTGGAAACTGCGCCGGTCACCTGCGGTAAGTGGTGGGTGCGGGTAGCCCGTGATATTGGTATGGCATGTCGTGCAGGAGTGACCTGCCTTTCCGTGTACGGAACTGCGGAACACGTTGGGGTCCATCGTCAAGGGCAGAATGTCCCCATTGGTCAGCTTCACGGTCAGACCCGGTTGAGCGTGGCAGGTGTAGCATGCCTCGTTTGGATCTGCTGCCTGAGCTTCGACTCGGCCCGTCAGTGCTATCCACAATAGCAGGACGGCGGCGCCCGCGAAGTACCAGCGGATGGCCCGCTGGCAAGGGCGAGCTTGAATCATACTATTCCTCCCTGGCAGAAGCGCTAAGATGGGGTGCGCGAATAAAGAATGCGCATTATGACACAATGGGTCATTATAGCAAATCGACCGGCTCACTTATATGATCTTTGTCATGAGATTGGCGAGTTCCGATTAGAAATATATATCACAAGCAGGGAACACGACCTGCGAACCGTGCCCGGAGCCATGGATGCTCAGGAAACGCGCTTGCGCTGCTGCCACTTGGTGAGTGCGATAACGCCCAGCACCACGCCAACCCCGATCAGGGTCAGGGCCATCGCAATCAACTGGTTACGCCGGCGGATGGTCAGCCGTGATGTTTTCGGTTCTTGCAGCGGCCTTGCCCCAAACTCCACATGCAGATCCGAGCCGGCCGAACCGCCCGGCGCAGAGGGAGCGCTTCCGCCGCGGAGGTTGATTGGCTGGCCGCCAACCGTAACCACCGAGCGCCGGCCAGGCTCTTCGATATTGTCAGGCATAAAGCACCATTCCCTGCTGTGTCGTCCACCGTAGGCGTGACCCTTGAGCTTTCATCTCAAGGGCTTAGCACTCGCCGCCCAATCATCGGTGCGCAACAGCCGTGCAGCGAGTGCTTTGCCCGTCGCCTGGGCTGGCGGGCAGTATCTGTACGAACGGCATAATACCCGAGAAATGCACAAACAGAGAAAAGCCCCGGGCAACCGCACAGGCGGCCCAGGGCCAAAACGAACGTCGCCGACCGTATCCGCAACGCACCCGCGGGAGACGCAACCACCGGATGACCCCTATGGGTGACCGTTGCGTCTACGGGTAACGATTTACCGTTGACGGTTGACGGATGACCGTTGACGGATGACCGCGAGGGCGGGCGCAGGAGTTGGCCGAGTGCGTTGAAGCTGCGATGTGCGATGAAGCGTCGATGCCCATGCGCCCGTAGTACGGGGCGCAGTCTACTCGACCTCCCTGGCGCCTGCCATGACGTGCATCATACTCCCCGGCGATCTCCTACTGGAGATCGCGCAGCCGCGCTTGCAGCCGCCCCTGTCGCTCCTCCATCTCAGCCAGCTTGTCGCGCTCACGCTGCACCACCTGCGCAGGTGCTCTTCCGGCGAACGGCCCGGCGAGCAGGTCGCGGCTGCGCTGCGCCTGTGCTTCCACCTCGGCCAGTTCCTTCTCCAGCCGCTGCCGCTCGGCTCCAAGATCCACCAGCCCGGCCAGCGGCAGGTAGATACTGGCACTGCCCGCCACCAGCGTCAGCGAGCGCCGGCGGCGCTCGCATGTTCCGCCTGGATCGTCAGCCGGTCCGGATCGAGCCGCGCCAGCGCGCACAGCACGCCGCCTGTCGCGCAGCAGCGGCAGCGTCTCGCCTGCCACGATGGTCGCCGGGATGCGCTGGCCCGGCTGCACGTTGTACTCGGCGCGGGCGTTGCGGATCGCGCGCACGATCTCCATGATCAGGCCCATGTCGGCTTCGGCATCGCCGTCGCGGCGGCCAGGCTTCGGGCCAGGGCGCCACCATCAGCGCCGCCGGCCAGCCTGCCTCAGCTGCCGGCCGCCTGCTTCAGATAGCCCCAGGTCTCCTCGGTCACGAACGGGATGAAGGGGTGCAGCAGGCGCAGCGACTCGTCGAGCACCTTCACCAGCGTGGCACGCGTGCGCGCCTTGGCCGCCGCGTCGCCGCCGTACAGCGCGATCTTGCTGATCTCCAGGTACCAGTCGCAGAACTCGTTCCAGAAGAACTCGTAGGCCTGCCGGCCGGCCTCGCCGTACTGGAAGGTGTCCATCAGGCGCGTCACTTCGCGCGACCGTCGCCGACAGCCGGCTCAGGATCCAGCGCTCGGGCAAGCGACCGGCCGACGAGCGCTCGGCGCCGCGGCGCTCGTGCCGGACCGTCGCCTCCTCGCCCAGCTGCGCCAGCACGTAGCGCGTGGCGTTCCAGATCTTGTTGGTGAAGTTGCGGTTGCCCTCCACGCGCTGCAGGCTCAGGTTCATGTCGTTGCCCGGCGTCGAGCCGGTCAGCAGCGTGAAGCGCAGGGCGTCGGCGCCCATGGCCGGGATGCCCTCCGGGATACTGCTGGCGCACGTAGTCGTCCAGCTCTTCGGGCGCGGCGCCGTCGAGCAGCGCGATCGGGTCCAGCACGTTGCCGGTGGTCTTCGACATCTTGCGGCCCTGGTCGTCGCGGACCAGGCCGTGCAGGTACACCGTCTCGAACGGGATGTCGTTCGTGTACAGCAGCCCCTGCATGATCATGCGCGCCACCCAGAAGAACAGGATGTCGTAGCCCGTCTCCATCACCGTCGTCGGGTAGTAGCGGCGCAGGTCGGGCGTGTCGTCGGGCCAGCCCAGCGTCGAGAACGGCCACAGGCCGGAGCTGAACCAGGTGTCCAGCACGTCCGGGTCCTGCTCGAGGCGCGTCGAGCCGCACTGCTCGCAGCGGTCCGGGTCGTCTGCGCCACGGTCATGTGGCCGCAGTCGGCGCAGTACCAGGCCGGGATGCGGTGGCCCCACCACAGCTGCCGGCTGATGCACCAGTCACGGATGTTCTCCAGCCAGTTGTAGTACACCTTGGTGAAGCGCTCCGGGATGATCGTGATGCGCCCGGAGCGCACCGCCTCCAGCCCCATCTCGGCCATCGGCTTCATCTTGCACGAACCACTGCGTGCTGACCATCGGCTCCACGATCTCGCCGCCGCGCTGCGAGCGCGGCACCTGCGTGCGGTACGGCTCGGTCTTGATCGTCAGCCCGGCGGCCTCCATGTCGGCCCACAGCCTCTTGCGGCACTCGAAGCGGTCCAGGCCGGCGTACGGGCCCGCCTGCGCGTTCATGTGCGCGTCCTTGTCCAGCACGCTGATGATCGGCAGCCCGTGGCGCTGGCCGATCTCGAAGTCGTTCGGGTCGTGCCCGGGCGTGATCTTGAGCGCGCCGGTGCCGAACTCCATATCCACGTAGGTATCGTGGATCACCGGGATGGTGCGCTTGAGCATCGGCACCAGGCAGGTCGCGCCGATCAGGTGGCGGTAGCGCTCGTCGTCGGGATGCACGGCCACGGCGGTGTCGCCCAGGATCGTCTCGGGCCGCGTGGTCGCCACCGGGATGTAGCCCTTGCCCGGCCCATCGCTCGAGGTCGGCGCCGGCGATCGGGTACTTGAAGTAGTAGAGGGTGGCGTCCTCTTCGCTGTACTCCACCTCCAGGTCGCTGACCGCGGTCTGCAGCCCGGGCGACCAGTTGATCAGGTACTCGCCGCGGTAGATCAGCCCCATGCGGTACAGGCGCACGAACGCCTCGCGCACGGCCCGGCTCAGCCCCTCGTCCAGCGTGAAGCGCATGCGGTCCCAGTCGCACGAGGCGCCCAGGCGGCGCAGCTGGCGCACGATGTGGTCGCCGTACTTCTCCTTCCAGTCCCAGGTGCGGCGCAGGAACTCCTCGCGCCCGATCTCCTGCCGGCTGGTGCCCTCGCGCGCGCAGCATCTTCTCCACCTGGAGCTGCGTGGCGATGCCGGCGTGGTCGTAGCCCGGCACCCACAGCGCGGCGTAGCCGCGCATGCGCTTGTAGCGGATCATCAGGTCTTCCAGCGAGACGAACATGGCGTGGCCCAGGTGCAGCTCGCCGGTGATGTTGGGCGGCGGGATGCGTGATCACGAACGGCTCGGCGTTCGGCGCCGGCGATCTCCGGCTTGAAGAAGCCGGACTGCTCCCACCATTCGTAGATGCGGCGCTCGGAGGCGCTCGGATCGTAGGTCTTGGGCATTTCGAAGTCGGCCATGGTTCGTCCTCCTCCGTCTCAGGGCAAATAAAAAGCCCTTCCGTCTCAAGGACGGAAGGGCGCTTCCGCGGTACCACCTTGCTTGGCAGGCCCGCTCCAGTACAGCGGCGCGCTGCCCACTCATGCGCTGTAACGGGCGTACCCGTGGCCGCCTACTGCCCGGCAGGCGCCGGCTTTCAGCAGCCCGACTCCCCGGCGACCTTCGGCAGCGCTCACATCGGCAGGGGCTTGCACCCGGTGACCCCCGCTCTCTGGCGACGGCCGGCTGCCTACTCCTCCGGTTCGATGTCGTTTGAATCGATCAATTGCGCTGATTATACCGGGATTTGGGGCGCGGAGTCAAGCATTACATGCCACGCCGTGATACACTCAGATTCGAACTATGCCATCCAAATTCCTTCGCACCTCAGACCTGGCCCGCGCCGTCGGGATTCACCCGAACACCGTCCGCCTCTATGTGGACTGGGGCTTGCTTCCGCCCGTCGAGCGGAGTCCGTCCGGATACCGTCTCTTCACCCAGCAACATCTCGATTGCCTGCGGCTGGCACGCCTGATCTATGCTGCGGAATACCCGGGCAGGGCGCTGCGCGCTTCGGGCCATGAGATCATCCAGCGTGCCGTGGTGGATGACTGGACCGGTGCGCGTGGAAAAAGCCTTTGAGCACCTTGCCTCGGTCCAGTCCGAATTGGAGCTGGCAAACGCCGCCGCCTCTCTGCTGGAGCATTGGGCGCAAGACATGGAAGACAATGACGGCGGAGAACCGCTCGCCATCGGTGAAGTCTCCAGACTGCTCGACGTCAGCCTCGATGTGATTCGCAACTGGGAGCGCGACGGGCTGATTGCGGTTCCCCGCAACCCGGACAACGGCTACCGCCGCTTTGGAAAAATGGAAATCGAGCGCCTGCGCATCATCCGCATGCTCAGCCAGCGCGGGTTACAGCCACATGGCGATGCTGCGCATGTTCATCGAATTGGATGGGGGAACCGCGAGCGACTTGAAGAGCTCCTCGATGCGCCGCGCCCAGACGAAGACGTTTTCACCGCCGCCGACCACTGGCTCACCACCTTAGGAGGACAGGAACGAATAGCGCATCAAGTCGTCCAGTTGATCGAAGAGCTGATAGCCAGGAGAGTAGCGTCACCTTGAAGAGCTGTTCTCAGCGACCGTAGCGGTCTCACATGTGTCCGCCTCGTCCTTCTACCTCGCTCCCGGCGACGTCCACTCCTCAAACCCTCCATTGGCCCACCAGGGTTGTACAATAGGAGAATGCACCGTTTCGTGCAACGCCAATCGGAGAGTTTATGAATCCTACAATCACCATTCGCAATGCCCGCCTGCACAACCTCAAAAACGTCACCCTTGAAATCCCCAAGAACCAGCTCGTCGTCCTCACGGGGCTGTCGGGTTCGGGGAAATCCACCCTGGCCTTCGACATCCTGCACAAGGAAAGCCAGCGCCAGTACATGGAATCGCTCGGCATGGTCACGTGGGGATTGACCAAGCCGCCGGTGGATTCCATCGTCGGCCTGTCCCCCTCCATCAGCGTGGACCAACACCTGACGAATCACAGCCCCCGCTCGACGGTTGGCACCGCCACCGAAGTCTTCACCTATCTGCGAGTTTTGTACGCCCGCCTCGGACATCGCCCCTGCCCCAAGTGCGGAAAGGATGTGCCGCCGCCCACCTATGAATCCGCCGCCGAAGACTGGCAGGACGAATCCGACGAAAGCCCCGATGGGACGTATCCCTGCCCGCATTGCGGCGCAGCGGTGCCAGAGATGGGCATGGCCAACTTCTCGTTCAACAAACCGGCGGGAGCCTGCCCCACCTGCACGGGGCTGGGCGTGGTGCGGCAGGTCATCGTCAGCCGCCTGGTCGACGAGAGCAAGAGCATCCCCGAAAACGCCGTGGACGGCTGGATCGAGTTCCACGTCAACTACTACAGCCAGATCCTGAAGAACGCGGGCAAGTATTTCGGCTTCGAGTTCGACCCGTCCAAAGCCGATCAAGGATTACACGCCCATCCAGCGCGACCTGCTTCTTGTACGGCACGGAGAGCCCGCAGTTCCGCCGCCACTTCCCGAACGTCAAGCCGCCCGCCACCAACGCGCAGGGACGTTTCGAAGGCGTGGTCACCAACCTGCAGCGCCGCTACGACGAGCACGCCGACCAACGCCGCCTATCGCGAAAAGCTGGAGCACCTCTTCACCTCCCAGCCCTGCCTGGATTGCGAAGGCACGCGCCTGCGTCCCGAAAGCCGCGCCGTGACCGTGGCGGGCGAGTCCATCATCACCGTTTCGCAACTGCCGCTCAACGACCTCGACGCCTGGCTCAAGACCCTGCCGCCGCATTTCACCGCGGAGGAAATGCTGATCGCCCGTCCCATTTTGGATGACCTGTACGAGCGCGTCGGGCGCCTGCTCGAAGTGGGCGTGGGCTACCTGACCCTCGAACGCTCCTCGCCGACTCTCTCTGCGGGCGAAGCCCAACGCCTGAGGCTGGCTGCCCTGCTCGGGTCGGGTCTGACCGGCGTGCTTTACGTCCTCGACGAGCCGACGATCGGCCTGCACTCCCGCGACACGCATCGCCTCATCAACGTCCTGCGCCGCCTGCGCGATCTGGGCAACACCGTGCTGGTGGTGGAGCACGACCTCGAGCTGATCAAAGCCGCCGATTATCTGGTCGACGTGGGACCTGGCGCGGGCAAGCACGGCGGGCAGATCGTCGCCGCTGGCACGCCCGCCGAAGTATCCAGAACGAAAGGCTCGCTGACGGGCGCCTTCATCGCCGGGACCGATGACCGTGCCGATTCCCGAACGCCGCCGTGAACCGAATCACAAAGCGCTGACGATCCACGGGGCGCGCCAGTTCAACCTGAAAAACCTGACGGTGCAGATCCCGCTCGGGCTGCTGGTGGCGGTGACGGGCGTCTCCGGTTCGGGCAAGTCCTCGCTGATCTTCGACATCCTCGACCTCGCCGCGCGCCAACGCCTGAACGGCGCAACCGAGCTACCCGGCGAGCACGACTCCATCACGGGCTGGGAGCACATCGACAAGGTCATCACCATCGACCAGGAGCACATCGGGCGCATCCCGCGCTCGAACGCCGCCACCTACTCCGACACCTTCACGCCCATCCGCGAGGCCTTTGCCGCCACGCCCGAAGCCAAGAAGAACAAGGTCACGGCGCGCCATTTCTCGTTCAACGTCCCGGGCGGGCGCTGTGAACGCTGCGAAGGCGCGGGCACGCTGACCGTCAAAATGCACTTCCTGCCCGATGTCGAAGTGCGCTGTCCCGCCTGTCACGGACGCCGCTTCAAGCGTGAGACCCTGGCGGTCAAGTATCGCGGCTACGATATTTCGCAGGTGCTGGATATGACCGTGGAGGAAGCCCTGGCTTTGTTTGCCGATGTCCCCGCCGCCGCATCCCGCCTGCAAGTCATGTCGGATGTGGGCCTGGGCTACCTGCAGCTCGGCCAACCCGCCACCACGCTCTCCGGCGGCGAAGCCCAGCGCGTCAAACTCGCCAAGGAACTCGGACGCCGCTCCACAGGTCGCACCCTCTACCTGCTCGATGAACCGACGACCGGTCTGCACCTCGCCGACACCGCCCGCCTGCTGCTCGTCCTGCAGCGCCTGGTGGACGCGGGCAACAGCGTCATCGTCGTCGAACACAACCTCGATCTGGTGAAAGCCGCCGACTGGGTGATCGACCTCGGTCCCGAAGGCGGCGTGGAGGGCGGCCAACTCCTCGCCGAAGGCACGCCCGAAGATGTGGCAAAGGTGGAGGAGTCGTATACGGGGCAGTTTCTGAAATTGATGCTGCCGGCCTGAGCCGCGCATGCTCGCCTCGCCGGCGAGGAACCCGCCGCCGCCCACCGCCGCGACGCGAACTGCAGGGGTCGACGCGAATTGTAGGGGCTAAGCACCGGGTGGCAGCGCGCGCTGCGTGACCTGCGGGTTGCCGGTGCTTCGCCCTGTCGCATGGCACGCACCACCCACAGGATGACCCGGCCAGCGTGGCGCTCGTCTCCGCTCTGTTGGCCCGCATTACCTTTCCTTACCACCGTAGCCGCAAAGCAGCCGGCGTTAACCCCAGGCAGGACGCGGTTAGTTCTGCTTCCGGCAGCTTTGCTGTCACATGGCAGCGAGATGCGCGGGCGTCCGGGAGGCGTGCGCTGCCCCACCCCCATTACCCGACGGCGCGCGGGACGCGGCGCGTGGCCGGCGACATTCCGTTGTCCCCAATCCTGCTGACGCGTCCCGCGAGCTGGGCGTGCGATGCGACGGCAAAGCTGGCGGAAGCAAAGCGCGCCGCGTTCTGTCTGGGGTTAATGCCGCCTGCTTTGCCGCTACGGTGGTAAGGGGAAGGGGAACGATCGCCGGCGGAGGTAAGGTTGCCACCGCGGTGATGGGGGAGCGAGGCGCGCCGCCTGCGCGGAGCGCGGCGCAACGATAGCCGGGTGATCCCGCGGGGGGTGCGTGCCATGCGACAGGGCGAAGCACCGGCAACCCACGCGTCTCGCACCGCGCGCTGCCACCCGGTGCTTAGCCCCTACGGTTCGCGTGGCCCCTACGATGCGCGCGGAGGTGGTTCGTCTGCCTATCTGACCTGCTTCCCGATCTCCCCCACCACTTCCTCGATCTCGCGCCGCAGACCTGACTGGGCCGGGAGTTGCTCGGCCATCTCTCGCGCTTCTTCCAGGCGGCAGAGGGCGTCGGCTTCGTTCAGGGCGCCCTGCTGGAGCATGTGGCGAACCGGGAGCAGCAGCGTCAGCGCGCGGTCGAACGCCTCGCTGGCGGTGGGCGGAAGCTGGTCGGGGAGCGGGCCGTCGGGGCTGACCGCACGCGAGCCCTGCGGCGCGGCCGCCGCTTCCATGTCGTCCGGCTGCAGCAGCCATTTCGCGGCCTCTCCGGCCATCGCCCGGAAGGCGTCGGCTGCCGGCGCGTCGGTGCTCTCGAACGTCTGCCCGCAATCCACGCGCCGCCTGCGCAGCGAGATGCGCTGCACTGCCAGCCCGTACGTCTGCCCGTTGCGATACAGGGAGCCGCGCACCTCATAGCCGCGGGAAGGGGGCGCTACCCACTGCCAGAACGCCCGCAGCCATGCTGCGCTGTCCAGATGCGGCGGCAGCGCCGGCTCCACCGGCGTGATGCGCACCTCCACGAGCTGGTTCCAGGCCAACAGCTTTTCGGTCAACGCCTGCCGCACGATCTGCCCGCCTGCCAGCCCCGGCTCGGCGACGGCATCCACGAACTCGCCCATGAGAAACGGCGCGTCAATCGCCGGCCTGCCCGTGAGCGGCAGCCCGCGTGTGAGCCACAGCTCGCGACCCCCATAGAGGGCCCAGCGCAACCCGAGTGCCAGCAGGAACACCAGCGCCAGCAGGATCAGGCCGGCCGCCACAGTCACTCCCAGCTCGCGGTCTTGGCGGATATGCTGTCGAGAAGGCTGATCGCCTGTGGATCCGATGCCCGATTCCGTCCGGCGAGGGCCGACCTCAGCCCGGCCGCCGCTTCGGCGTTGCCCGGCTCCTGCTCCAACACACCGGCATAGATGCGGGCGGCATTGCTGTAGTCGCCGCCTTCCAGGTATACCCTCGCCAGCGCCAGCGCGCCCTGCCTGGCGGAGTCAGGCGCAACGCGCGTGGGTGGCGGCGGGAGCTACGACGCCGGGCCCGCTGCTGCGGAGGCGTGGACTGCGCCAGCACAACCGGCGCAAGCGCTCCAACCAGGAGTAAGAGCACGCACGCCAGGAGAACGGATCTACGGAACATGAGCACCTCCGCTCGCTCTGCTCGTGAGGCGGGCCGGATAGGAAGGCTTGAGGAGGCCCGCCGGCGGACATTGCACCCGGCGGGCGACGGCATTATACAACATGCTCTGTTGCACCCGCCAATCTCGTGTACAATAGCCCCTGATCATTCTTGCGTGAAAGGACGGCGATGCATCCGCTGCTCGAACGTCTGCGCCGCGGCCCGCTGCTCGCGGACGGCGCCGTGGGCACCATGCTTCACGCACGCGGCGCGCCGTTGGAAGCGTGCCTGGAAGAGCTGAATCTGTCGCAGCCAGATTGGGTGCGTGAGCTGCACCTCGCCTACCTGAAAGCGGGCGCAGACCTGATCCAGACAAACACCTTCGGCGCCGGTCGCCCGCGCCTGGAGGAGGTGGGGCTGGGCCGCCGCGTGCGTGACATCGTGTTCCGCGGCGTGAAGTTGGCGCGCGAGGCGCGTGAGATCTCCGGCCAATCCGCATGGATCGGCGGATCAGTGGGCCCGCTCGGGCGCCGCGCACGCAGCCGTGACGGGCGCCTGCACGAGACCCTCGTGCGCGACGCATTCCGCGAATTTACCGGCGTGTTGTGGGAAGCCGGGTGCGACGCCGTCATCATCGAGACCTTCTCCGACCTGGATGAGCTGGCGCTGGCCGTGGAAGCGGCGCGCGAGACGGATTTGCCGGTAATCGCCGAGATGACCTTTGGCAACGAAGGGGTAACGGCGCTCGGCGCGACGCCGGCCGAAGTGGCGCATGCGCTCGCCGCGCTCGGGGTCGACGTGGGCGGCGTGAATTGCTCGCAGGGGCCCGCTCGCGTGCTGGATGCTATCGTTGCCATGCACGAAGCGGAGCCCGGCCTGACGCTCTCCGCCATGCCCAACGCCGGCTTCCCGTTCCAGTCGGGCGACCGCATCATCTATCCTACTTCGCCCATCTACTTCGCCCATCACGTGGAAGCGCTGCTTGCGAACGGCGTTCTGCTTGCCGGAGGATGCTGCGGTACCACCCCGGCACACACCCAGGCGATGCGTGAGGCGGTGGATGCCGCGGTTCCGGCCGCGAAAGGGAGCCCCCAGCCGGCGCTGCCGATGGTGCGCGAGCCGGTAGCGACCCCTTCGGGTCCGGAGGAAGCGCCGCCGCTGTCGGGGCTTTTGCAGAAGATCCAGTCTGGCAGCTTCGCGATCAGCGTAGAGGTGGACCCGCCCCGCGGCTTCAACCCGGAGAAGATGATCGAAGGGGCGCGCATTGCGCGCGAGCGCGGCGCCGACGCCGTCAACGTGGCGGACAGCCCGATGGCGCGCGTGCGGATGGGCGCGCTGGCGCTGTGCGCCCTGATCCAGCAGCAGGTCGACATCGAGACCGTCCTGCACTTCACCACACGCGACCGCTCGCTGATGGCGCTGCAGAGCGATCTGCTGGGTGCCCACGCGCTGGGCGTGCGCAACATCCTGGCTCTCACCGGTGACCCGCCGACGCTCGGAGATCAGCCGGACAGCAAACCGGTGTACGACGTGGACTCGGTCGGTCTGATCCACATCCTGGCGCGCTTCAACGAAGGGCTCGACCGGAGCGGTAAGGCGTTCGGCAGCCGGGCGGGCTACACCATCATCTGCGCCTGCGACCCGACCCGTCCCGACCTGGATCTGGAGACAGATCGCTTCCACCGGAAGGTATCGGCCGGTGCGCACTTCACGATGTCGCAGCCGATCTTCGACGTCGACGTGTGGCGCCGGTTCTACCGGCTGTACGAAGAGCGCCACGGTCCCTTTCCCGTTCCCGTGCTGATCGGCATCCTGCCGCTGCAGAGTCACCGGCACGCCACCTTTCTACATAACGAGGTGCCGGGCATCACCCTCAGCGAACCGGCGCTGCACCGCATGGAGCAGGCAGGCGCTGACGGGCGGAGGGAAGGGGTCAAAATGGCGCAGGAGCTGCTGTTGGAGCTGAAGGACGAGCCGGGCGTGCGCGGAGTCTACCTGATGCCGAGCTTCGGCCGCTACGAAGTCGCATGCGAGGTGCTGGACGTGCTCCAGCGCGAGGAGTGAGCGTGCCACACTTGATCCTGGCTTCCGCTTCGCCGCGCAGGCAGGCGTTCCTGCGCGCGCTGGGGCTCGAGTTCGACGTGCTGGTTTCTGACATCGACGAGTCGACGCGGCTGTACGAAGAACCCGAAGAGCTGGTCATGCGCCTGAGCGAGGGCAAGGCGTCGGCAATCGCCGAGTTGTACCGGCATTCGGTTGTCGTTGCGGCCGATACGGTCGTCGTGCTCGACGGGCAGATCCTGGGCAAGCCGGCGGGTCCCGACGGAGCGCGGGAGATGCTGCGCGCGCTGCGTAACCGGTGCCACGATGTCTACACCGCCGTGTGCGTGTGCACGGCCGCCTTCGACCGCACGCGTCTCTCGTGCAGCCAGGTTCACATGCGTGACTATTCCGACGCAGAGATTGAGGCGTACATCGCCACCGGTGACCCGCTCGACAAGGCCGGCGCCTACGCCATCCAGCACCCCGAGTTTTCGCCGGTAGAGCGATGGGAAGGGTGCTACGCAGGTATCATGGGGCTGCCATTGGGCCTCCTCGCCGAGCTGCTGTCGAACGCCGGGGTCGCCATCCCGGCCGGCGTCATCGCCACCTGCGAAGCGAGCAGCGGTCAGTGCTGCTTGCGCAGCGGGCGCGGGGGGTGCTAGAATCCCCCGCCCGCCCGTCGCTCGGCTGAGCCCGGCGCGGCCAGGGCGCGCACTCTTCTCTTTGGGTAGCATCTTTTTAGGCGGAGTGACCTTTTGCACGACGATCTCCTGGTCGGGCTCAACCCGGCCCAGCGTGAAGCGGTAGCGATAATCGACGGGCCGGTGCTGGTTCTGGCAGGGCCGGGCTCCGGCAAGACGCGCGTCCTGGCGCATCGCGTCGCATACCTGCTGCAGGCGGCCGCAGCGGACCCGCGCTCGATCATGGCCGTTACCTTTACCAATAAGGCTGCGGGTGAGATGCGTGAGCGCATCGGCCGGTTGACGGGCGCCGCGGTCGCCAGCAGCCCCGGCTGGAAGGGGCTCACGATCGGTACGTTCCACGCCATCTGCGCGTACCTGCTGCGCCAGGAGGCGGAGGAGGCGGGGATCAGCGCCAGCTACGTGATTTTTGACAACGGCGACCAGCTCGGGGCAGTGCGCCAGGCGCTGAAGGATCTGCGCCTGGACGAGAAGCTCTATCGCCCCGAGGCGATGCGCAACGCGATCTCGCTGGCCAAGAACGAGCTGATCCGGCCGGAGGTCTACCAGGCGCGCACGTACTGGGAAGAGGTGGTGAGCCGTATTTACGCGCAGTACGAACAGATCCTGGCGAAGAATCGTGCGCTCGACTTCGACGATCTGCTGGCGCGCAGCGCCTACCTGTTCAAGGAACGGCCCGAGGTGCTGGCGCGCTACCAGGAGCGATACCAATACCTGCTCGTGGACGAGTTCCAGGACACCAACACTGCCCAGTACGAGCTTGTGCGGATGCTGGCCGGCAAGCGCCGGAACATCTTCTGCGTCGGCGACGAGGATCAGTCGATCTTTGGGTGGCGCGGCGCAGACTATCGCAACGTCCGCCAGTTCCGCGACGACTTCCCCGAGGCGCGCGTCGTCGTGCTCGACGCCAACTACCGCTCGACCCAGGTCATCCTCGACACGGCCAACGCCATCATCTCTCGCAACGTCCACCGTACGCCCAAGGAGCTAAAGGCACAGCGCGGTGGGGGCGTGCAGGTGGTATCGCACGAGGCGTACGACGAGCTGGACGAGGCATCGTTCGTCACCGATACAGTGCAGCGTTTGGTGCGCCAGGGGCAGGCGACCCTGCGCGAGTGCGCGGTCATGTATCGCACCAACGCACAGTCCCGCGCCATCGAAGATGCCTTTGTCGCGCGCGGCATCCCCTACCAGCTCGTTGGCGGCACCCGCTTCTACCAGCGCAAGGAGATCAAGGACGCACTGGCATACCTGCGCCTGGTGCACAACCCGCACGACAATATGAGCCTGGCCCGCATCATCAACGTGCCTCCGCGCAGTATCGGCGACAAGACGATGGCCGATCTGGGCCGGTGGGCCGACGACTCGGGGCTCAGCAACTATGAGGCGCTCGCCTGGCTGGCGGGCGACCTGCCGGAGAAGGGGGCGATCGCCAAGAGCCCGGTAACCACCAAGCCGCAGAAGGCGCTGCTCGACTTCTACCGGATGCTGAAAGCGTGGCTGGCCGCCCGCGACGACCTGACGGTCGCGTCCCTGCTCGACCGGGTAATCGACGAATCCGGTTACGCCACCTGGCTGCGCGACGGCACCGAGGAGGGGGAGGATCGCTGGCACAACGTGCTCGAGCTGCGCAGCGTCTCCGCCGAGTACGACAATTTCCCTCCCGACCAGCGTCTGACCGCTTTTCTGGAGGAGGTGGCGCTTGTTTCGGACCAGGATACGCTCGCCGAAGAGCAAGACAAGGCGACCCTCCTGACCCTCCACGCTGCCAAGGGGCTGGAGTTCCAGGCCGTCTTCATCACCGGCCTCGAGGAGAACATCTTTCCGCACAGCAGGAGCCTGGAAGACCCGGACCAGATGGAGGAGGAGCGGCGGCTGCTGTATGTGGGCGTGACGCGCGCCAAAGACCACCTGTATCTGCTCCGCGCTTTCCGCCGCACACTCTACGGTCGCACCGAAACGAACCCGCCGTCACGCTTCCTGAAGGACGTGCCCGGAGCGCTCCAATCGGGCCAGCGGCGGGAAAGATCCGGACTCGGCCGGGCTGTGCCGCGTTCCGTGACCGAATGGGCCCCGCATCGCGCCCCGTCCGCACCGGCCGTTGTGCGCGCCGGGGGCAGCGGCGCGCGACCGGCCCCCCGTCCCAAACCGGCCGCTGAGACGGAGGCGCTCCAGTTCAAACCCGGCGAGCGTGTGGAACACGGGCTGTTCGGCCAGGGGATTGTGCTCAGATCCAAGCCCAGCGGCGACGACGAAGAGGTCACCGTCGCCTTCGCCGGCCAGGGCACCAAGACGCTGCTAGCCAGCTTCGCCCGCCTGCGCAAAGTGAAGTAGGTCACGTTTGTAACGTGACACGTCTCCGCGACCCGCGATGTTTGGGGAATCGCGGGCCATTGTGGCGTCGTAGGTCACGTTTGTAACGTGACACGTCTGCGCAGCCCGGATTTTTCCGGGCAACGCGGCGGCGTCACGTTACAAACGTGACCTACGACGTGACTTACGCGACTGCGTCGCCGCGCAGGTAGTCGAGCAGCAGCCCCAGGGCCGCTTCTGCCGAGAGCCGCTTGTTGTCGAGGCGGTTTCCCTGCCAGATGTGGCGCTGCCGGATCTCGGCGTCGTGAGCGGACAGGTGGATGTAGGTGAGCCCCACGGGCTTACCCTCGATCCCGCCATCGGGTCCGGCGATGCCGGTGATCGCGACCCCGATGTCCGCTCCGAGCACGCGGCGGGCGGCGCGGGCCATCTCGGAAGCGGCCTCGGCGCTCACCGCGCCGTGGCGCAGCAGTGTCTCGTGCTTCACCGCGAGAACTCCCTCCTTTGCGCTGTTGGCGTAGGACACAACGGCGCCGAGGAAGTAGGCCGAGCAACCGGGTACGTCGGTGATCAGGTTGGACGCCAGCCCGCCCGTACACGACTCGGCGAACGCCAACGTGAGGTGGCGGTGCTGGAGCAGGCGTCCCACTTCATATTCCAGGGGGGCGTTCACGGGCTCTCCTGTCGATCGGATGCGCTTTGGGAAGATAGCTACTGTCAATGGGCAAGTCGCCGCGGATACTTACCTCTATGCCACCGGCGCCCGCCTTCCTCGACCTCTCCCCAGACGCAACCATTCTAGCATCCAGGAAAGTTGGGCGTCAACGCCGTTGTGGTGCGGTAGGCCCCGCAAATATCGATGATGGCATACCTGCCCAGTCAGGAGTAACGAAGCATGGCGGTTGATACGACGATGCTCTCCTCCCTCGCCACGCGAGTGACCGAGAATGTGGAACGGGTGATCATGGGCAAGCGGCGCGAGGTGGAGATGACCCTCATCGCGCTGTTGTGCGAAGGCCACCTGCTGATCGAGGACGTCCCAGGCGTTGGGAAGACGATGCTTGCCCGCTCGATTGCCCGCTCGATCGGGTGTACCTTCAAGCGCATCCAATTTACACCTGACATGCTCCCGAGCGATGTCACCGGGGTGTCGGTCTTCAACCAGAAGACGCGCGAGTTCGAGTTCAGGCCGGGTCCGCTGATGGCGCAGATCGTCCTGGCCGACGAGATCAACCGCGCCACGCCGAAGACGCAGTCCGCGCTGCTCGAGGCGATGGAGGAGCGGCAGGCGACGGTGGACGGGGTCAGCTACCAGATGGAGAGGCCGTTCCTCGTGCTCGCCACGCAGAATCCCATCGAGTACGAGGGTACCTTCCCGCTGCCCGAAGCGCAGATCGATCGCTTCATGATGCGTGTGAGCCTCGGCTATCCCGCGCCGGCCGACGAGATGCAGATCCTCGAGTCGCAGAAGGAACGCCATCCGGTGAACGACCTGGGGCAGGTGGTTTCGGCGGACGAGCTGCTGCAGGCGCAGGCCGAGGTGCGCAGCGTCTACGTCGACGACCTCATCAAGGAGTACATCGTCTCGCTGGCGAATTCCTCGCGCAACCATCCCGACGTGTACCTGGGGGCCAGCCCGCGCGGCAGCCTGGCGCTCTTCAAGGGTGCACGTGCTTACGCCGCGCTGGAGCGCCGTGCCTACGTCATCCCGGATGACGTGAAGGCTTTGCTGGAGGCGACGTTCGCGCACCGGCTGATCATCAGCCCGTCGGCGCGCATCAAGAATGTGGATGCGCGTTCTGTCGTACAAGAGATCGCATCTTCTGTGCCGGTACCGGGCACACGGGTCCGGGCATAAGCTGGAGAAGCATGCGCAACCTCTGGGTGATCCTGCTGTTCTGGCTGCTGGCGCTGGTGTTCGCGTTGAACACCGGGCGCGAGCTGGCCTATGACCTCTTCTACTTCATCACCGGGGTGATCGTCATCGCCCTGCTGTGGGCGTGGGGGAACCTGCGCGGCCTCGAGCTGCGGCGGACGCCCCGCCTGCAGCGGACGCAGGTCGGCAAGTATTTTGAGGAAGCGATCGTCCTCAACAACCGGTCCCGCATCCCCAAGCTGTGGGTGGAGGTGCGTGACTTCTCCGACCTTCCGGGACACCACGTCAGCCGGGTGGTCAATTCCCTGCGCGGCCACACCGACGCCCGCTGGCAGGCACGCACCCTGTGCTACTACCGGGGCCGGTTCACGCTCGGGCCGGTGGTATTGACCAGCGGCGACCCGCTGGGGCTCTTCCGCTTCCGCCGCGAAGCGCCGGCGGTGACGCCGCTCCTCGTGATTCCCGCCACCGTGGAGATCCCCGACTTCAGCCCGCCAACTGGTTACCTGGCCGGGGGCGAGGTGATCCACCGGCGCACGCCCTATGTGACCACCACCGTCTCGGGTGTGCGCGACTACGCTCCCGGTGACAGCATCAACCGCATCCACTGGGCGTCTACCGCGCGCACCGGGAGGCTGATCTCGAAAGAGTTCGAGCTCGATCCACTGGCCGACGTCTGGATCTTCCTGGACATGCACCGCGATAGCCAGGCCGAGCGCGAGGATAACGGGCATCCTGACGAGGACGACCCGCTGCCGTGGATGCACCGCCAGGATGTGCGGGTCAAGCTGCCGCCCAGCACTGTCGAGTACTCGGTGACGATCGCCGCTTCCCTGGCGCAGTACTTCCTGCGCCGGGATCGCTCTGTCGGATTCCTCGGCTACGGCCAATCGCGCGAGGTGATCCAGCCCGATCGCGGCGAGCGGCAGATGGACCGGCTCATGGAAGTACTGGCCGTCATCGACGCCGAGGGGAGCATCCCGATCGGGCAGGTGTTGGCGGGCGAGGCGATGAACCTGGGCCGGCACACGATGCTGGTGACGATCACGCCGTCCACCGATTCGGAGTGGGTGGCCGTGCTGCGCGGCTTGCGCGTGCGCGGGATCCACGGCATCGGCGTTCTGCTGGCAGGCCGCACCTTCGGGCCCGCGCCGGACTACGCGCCGGTGCTTGCCGATTTGCAGACCAGCAACGTGCCCACCTATCTCGTCAAGTACGGCGACGACCTGGCCGCCGTGCTGGGCCGCCTGAGCAGCGGCGGCGCCGGCGCCCGCGCACCGATGCGGTGAGCGCGGGGCATCGCGCGCCGATGGGAGATGGCCGGTAGATGGGCACGCGTAGGCAGGTGCGCGAATGGGGATTCGATCGGTGACGGGGCGTCCTTCGACAGGCTCAGGATGGAGTTGTTGGTTGTGGACATGGATGTGAGTGGTACTGCCCAGGAACCCCGCACTTGGGTGGCAGAAGCTGGCGCTGCCCCTCGACAGAACCTCTCGCATCGACGTCTACAATCAACTACTCCATCCTGAGCCTGTCGAAGGACGCCCCGTCGCCCACCCAATCCACATCGAAGCCAGCCGTGCGGGGTTCCTGAACCACACCCTTCGCATCAACGTCGATAATCAACGCTGACAGCCTGACGCGCCGTGGGCCGTCTCGAAGGACGCCCCGTGGTCCAACCAATTCGCATCGAGCGCGACAGCCGTGCATCCCTTGCGCCGCGTCTGTGCCGTGCCCCCGACGGCGCGGCGATTGTGAACCGTAGAGCGAATAGACGTTTTTGCGATTCATTTCAGACGGGACGCCGGTCACGAAGCGGCTGCGGAAGTTGGTTGCACTGTTTTGATCCGACAGGGCGTACCCCTGCGGTACTGCGGGTGGCGAGCGGCCGATGCCGATGGTGCCGCACGCAACTCAAAAGAAGACATCTGGTCCCGAATTCACGCCAGATTAGAAAACCTTACAATCGGTAATCACCTCAAAAGCAGCCAATTTCTCAACCCGTCGGCTTCATTCTGACCTTCGGCGCGAGAATGCATTTGCGCGTCGCGGCGAAAGAGATGCCCGCCGAGGCGACGATACGTTTGCAGCAAGCCTTTGAGACGCACCGGGTAGTACAACAAGATTCGCAGCGAGTTGGGACGCACATGGTACTTCATTGCCATGACTTCTCGCGAAAGGAAGATTCTCCTAAGTATGATGGGAAGTCTGTCCAGCATGCTTTTCGCAGACCATACCTGCACAATATTGCGCGAGGCTTGCGAGGCCTTGTCAGGTTTCTCAACACTTGCATAGAGGTGATTTTCTGCAAGTGTCATGTAACGCTGATCAGATTCCTGCGATTTGAGCGAGTCCAACAAGTGATTTGGTATTGGCGCACCCAATAGCTTCTTCGCGAGCCACAAGTTGGCATACGTGCAGTTATTTACTCGCCACAATTGAGCGCGTTGTTGGATACACACCCAATCTATCTCCCTTTGATAGTGCCGAAGCGTCTCCGATATATCGCAAACAAGTCGCAGCCCCATTTCGAAAACGTGATCGGAGGCATGAATACAGAGATGAAGTAGCAGGTCTTCCGGCGACATTGCTGCAACTCCAACACCGGCAACCGTCGCCGGCTTTGTCCGATTCCATAAATTCTGAATGTCCACGCGGACGCCCGTAGCCTCTGGAACCAAATCCCAGTGGATTTCGACCCTGATTCCGAGTTGGGCTTGCTGGTATTCAACGTGGCGGCTCGCGTCTTCACCTTTGCCCGGAAAAATGCGGACATAGCTCATTTCCGTCAATATCTTTTCAACTCCCCACAGGTCTTCTTGCTTCACCAGCAAGTCCACGTCCCTCATCGGTCGGACGGCGATGTTGCCATAGACATGCTCAGCCAGATATGCGCCTTTGAGGGGAATCACCGGGATGTTTTCGCGGTGAAGTGCCGAGAGAACGTTGCCCAGTTCACGGTACAGTTGTAGGTTTCGATTGGCTTCGTTTAGGTAGTCAGTCCGCAAGGTCTGCAATATTCCTGGCGGAAGCTGGTCGGTCATTCCAAGTGTTTTCAATTGGCGGTACAACAAAGCCTTTAACCCCGTGCTGCTGCGCGAGGGTCACCACTGCAAGCCACTGCTCCGGCGTTTCTGCAATGACCCGTTCAGCGCACAACAGTCGCAGCAGGATGTCCCGGTGTGGATTTTCGTTCATGCCTGTTCCTGAGATCAACGGTAGTTCCCCGCCTGCAACTCAAATAGGCGGGCGTATTCGCCGCCTAGCAGCATTAGTTCCGCGTGCGAGCCGGCCTCCGTAATCCTGCCGTTCGCCAGTAGGTAGATACGGTCTGCCATGCGCACGGTTGAAAAGCGATGGCTGATCAGGATGGTCGCACGCCCGTTGGCCAGGTGGCGAAACTGCTGAAAAACCTCATATTCGGCAGCGGCATCCAACGCGCTGGTTGGCTCGTCCAGCACGAGGATTTGTGCATCGCGGAGGAAGGCGCGTGCCAGGGCAACTTTTTGCCATTGGCCGATGCTCAACTCATGACCATCATCAAACCAGTTGCCCAGCCGGGTATCGTACCCGTGCGGAAGGCTGCCGATGAGGGCATCCGCGCCGGCGAGCTGCGCTGCCTCAGCAATCTTGCCGTCGTCCGGGGGGATGGCAGTGTTTCCCAACCAGATATTCTCACGCGCGCTGAGCTGATAATGGGCGTAATCCTGGAAGACAACACTGATCTGGCGGCGTAGATCCGTGGTATTGAATTCGCGCAGGTCCACACCATCCAGCATGATGCGCCCGGCAGAGGGATCGTAAAGGCGGCAGAGCAGTTTGACCAGGGTTGTCTTGCCCGCGCCGTTCGCTCCGACCAGCGCAATGTGCTCTCCCGGACGGATCGTCAGTGTGATATCGTCGAGCACCGGCCGATCGCTGGCGCCATAGCCAAAGCAGACATTCTCGAAGGCAATGCCCTGGCGCAGCGGCATAGGAAGCGGGCGCGGGGAAGAGGGCTCCACAATCCGCGGTTGCAGATCGAGAAACTCGTACAGGTTGGTGAGGAACAAACTGTCCTCGTACAAACTTGCCAGGCCGCCGACAACATTTTGCAGGTAAGTCTGACCGCGCTGGAAAGCCTGGTAGTACATAACCAGGTCACCAAGCGTGAGCGTGCCACGCGCTGTTTGATAGGCGATGAAGGCCAGCGCACCGAAGGTGGCGAGCGTGCCCACGGACTGTGTAATTAGCTCATTCCGCGAACGATGCTTCACCAGGCGCATGCGTTCGTTGCGCAGGTTGGTACGTAAGTCACGGTAACGCTGGATGAAAAGCTCACCCAGATTGAAGAGCCGGATCTCCTTTGCGTGCGCTTCGTTGGTCAGGAGTAATTGGATATACGATGCCTGTCTTTCAGCGGAGGTGCGCCGGCGCTGCCAAGCGTAAAGTTGTTGCGAATAAAGCAGGCGCACGAAGATGCCGGGCACTGCCGCAACCAACAGGACCGCGGCGACGATCCAGTGCAACGACAGCAACAGCCCCACGAGGGCGATCAGCGCGACACTGCTCTGCCGCGACTTGCACCAAGCCGTTGACAATGTGGGTGGGTCGATAGGGCGCTTCCTGCTGGGCACGGTGCAGGGTATCGTAGTAGTGCGAGTTCTCGTAGTACGCCAAGTCCGCTTGCACCGATTTGGCCTGGATGACTGAAGCCATGTGATCGGTGACGGATTGCGCTTGCACTTCGTTCACCAGCGCGGCCAGCGAAGAGGCGATGGCGCCCGCCAGCGTCACAGCGCCCATGGCGACGATGAGCCACAAGGTCTGGTTGAAATCGGGCTGGGAGGATTTTAGTGCGGCGGTGACCGCGTCCACGATCAGTTTCAACAGGTAGAGCGAGGCCAGCGGCAGCAGGCCCTGCGCAATGAGCAGGACGAGACTGACAAGGGTCCAACCCGGCGCGGACTGCCACACCAGGCCTACAGCGCGGCGCATCAGCAGTAGGCGTTGGAGTTTGGGACTGAAGGACATGGATTCTCAGTGGTCCATGTTGTTAAGCATGTCGCTCTTCTGCTTCAGTGAGTCCTGATCGTGTCTCATGTGTCTTCACAATGTTCTCTCTAGCGTCTGCTCGATCTCTTGCCAGAAGGTTCCGGTCAGACTAATGCGAAGCGTGTGTGCGGGTACAACCCGGGCCAAGGTGCAAAGGTTATTGAACTGTTCCAGGTGCAGAGCGCGGAGCTCTTCTTTGCACAAGCCCGATGCCATGAACGCTGAGGTCTGTCCCACGGACTCCTCGAGCAGGCCGACTGCCCGCCCCGGGTCTACCCGGTCCACCCGGTCTTTATCCGCTTGGACCAGGAAGAAGATGCCCTTAACAGGCACAGCTTTTTGCACGTCCCAGGTGCCGCCCGGTCCCCCGTCCAGGAAACGGCTCCAAGTAGGCCAGGGGTGTGCCCAGTAGTTCCCTTGCGGATTCCGTACCACCAGCGTGGTATCGTCGCACAACGAACGCCACGGGACCGGGAGCCGATTGCTGGCAGTGGTCTTCCCCGTCCCGCCCGGCGCTGCCAGGATCACGCCAAAGCCGTCCCGTTCAGCGAGCGCACCGTGTATGAGGACTCCTCCGTGGGCCTGCGCTGCATGAGCAAGGACGAGCGATAATTTCACGTAATTTACGTACCCTCCGCCCAGAAATCCGATGGACGTAGAACGCAGACGACAACCCCGTCCCTTTCTGATGCTAACGGGGTATGCCAATCTGCCACGGACGCGTGTGCGTCAACCTGGACGAGAAGGCGGTTCGGATTGCCGTGATTGGCAGGTTCGAGTGCGCCTGAACATCTGCGTAGCTGCATGATGCAACCCAGCTGTGAAACGATGGCCATGGCCTCCTCGTTTCTGGCGGCAATTCCCCAACAGCTGCCATCAGCCAGGTTGAGTTCATAATGTACTCCCTGCATCATCAGGACATGCGTCATCGTAGTTGCTGGTCGGTCGAATCTTGACGGTTCATTCGGTCCTTGCCATGCTGCCGCGGAAGCGCTTTTTCATCCACAAACAATCGAAATGGCCGCTGGATGTGCCATAGTTGCCTCTGGTCATCGTATCGCCCAATGATACGCTGTCCCAGCAGAAGTTGTAACTGATCCCGGCCTCGGGCGTGGAAGACGACGACTCGCGGCCGCAATGAAGCAGGCAATACCCAGGCGATCAATCCCCAGTGAGATAGGAACTGATAAAAGGGGTGCAACAGAAGAGACAGGCCATGGTCAAGGGCGCGTCGCCAATGAAGCCAGCGGCCGGTCAGCCGGCCCTGGTACCCGCCCGCGATCTTCCGCCGTTTTTGACCTCGCCATGCGGCCACCACCTGGCCCTGAATGCTCACTGGCTGCAAGAGAAGAGTATCCACTTGGGTGTTGTTGTCACCAAGTGTGGATATGCCTGCAGCGGTCAGACGTATAATGCGGTGTACGATCAGGTGATCAGTTTCCGGTGACAAAAAGAGGACCACATCGCCAACGCGCAAGGGCGTCCTGTCGTAGGGCATGATCTCCATGATTTCCGGCTCGTGCAGTGTGGGATTCATGCTTGGGCCAACATAAGAGGCGAAGAACATGGTCCCGGGGGGGTTCCCGAGTTTATGATCGGTGTCAAACTCTCTCTGGCTCATACTCATCAAGACCGGACCAACCCCATTACGGTGGCAACATGAGAAGACACCTGCGGGGTACAATTCTGCAACGGCATGACAGAGAGCGATGATTGGTTGAACGACTATGCTGATCTTGTTCCCAGACGTGACGCTGGAAAGAGACCGGCTGCTTCGGCCTGTTCACAAAACCAGTATGGCCCCCACAGGCTGCCCTTGCTGTAGTAGTTCTGAGCAATGCACGAGCCCAAGCAGCGTCCCTTCATCAGGCAGTAGCCGCAGACCCCTTCCAGTCGCCCTGGCAGTCCCTCCCGCAGAGCCATCAGGATGGCATTTTCTCGCCATACAACTTCCAGTCTATCCTTCCCTACCGCGCCAAAGACCAGATCCGTTACCTGCTCGCCGATGCCACACAGGGCATAATGTCCGCTGGCAATGACGCCCAGGATGCCGAAAATGCCGCAATTACCACACCCATCTCCGCTGGCTATGCTATGCATAGCTCTAAACGCCTGAGGGTAATGAAAGAACATCTTCAACTTGGTCTTGGACGCCAGTTCCTGTTCCACATACCGCCCCAGCGCAATGAGGTCTGTGATGTTCAGGGTCTCCTGGGCTTCATGCAGCGTTTCGCCGCGAGCGGTGGGCTGCACCACGTTAAACTTGAGTGAGGCCGCACCGAGTTCTTCGACCAGTCGCACCATGGTGTCCACTTGACCGGCATTCCTGCGCATCAGCGAGAAAATGACCTGCGGCCTGGTGCCAGCGGCAACAAGATTGTGTACCGCCTGTAGGGCTGCTGCGAAGGATCCTGGTACGCCGCGCACCCATTCATGGGTCGCAGCGTCGGTCCCGTCGATACTTACGGATACGAATCGGTTGGTGGATTTGGCGATCTCAGCGGCGATCTCCGGCGTACACAGCAGGCCATTGGTCTCGAGCATCAATCCCAACTCTTCCTGCCGGAGAATCTCCAATAAACGCGTGAAGTGGGGATGTAACAACGGCTCGCCGCCAGTGAGTTTGACGCTGCTGAGGCCGAGGGGCTTGGCTTCGCGAATGGCCGTCTCGAACAATTCAACCGGCAAGGTTCGATAATGGTTGCCGTTGGCCTCGAACCTCGGTCCTATCCAACAGTGCCGGCAGGCGAGATTACACCCTTCAGTTACGTAGAAATACAAAGTGCTGAGCGGATGCATTCCAGCCTGGCCCGTCTTTTGCGGTTCCGTACTGCTCAAAAGATTCATACAATGGCACCGCCTTCCTCGAGAAAGCGTCGCAAGCAGGCATCCGGGCTGGGATGGTCAACAGTACCTGTTAGAGTGTAGGCCAACCCAGGGCAGTTGCCTGTGCAATAGGGAATGTATGAACAACCGGCGCAGAATTCGAACCCGGTCAACGGGATCGTATGCCGGCGACGCAACTGGTTCAGGGCCAAACTGTGCTGCCACACATCCAGCAATAGGTCCTCGTTGATGCGACCCAGCTCCATGTGCGCCAGCATAGTGCAAGGAACGATGGCGCCATCGGCGCGCACCGCAATCTTCTTGCTCGTGCAGCCGCAGGCGGTGAGGCGTCCACCATTGGGAAAAGCTTGCGCACGATGCAGGCGTGCCTCTTCCATCCGGAGCCATGCGTGCCCTTCCGCTAATGGGCCGGCGTTTGCCGAGATGCGGCCCGGGTATTCTTCCGCCAGGCGTAGCAATGTCGTCATCGCTACCTTCCGCTCCTGTATGTTCAGCAGCACATCATCCGGATTCAGGCGGCATGTGCCCAGATACCCGGCAGAGTTGGTGCTGAAATCCGCCAGCCCCAGTTCCTCCAGAAGCAGGTGAGCGATACGCTCCAGATCATTCACGTTGTTCCGATGAACGGTGACGCGCACCGCCACGTTCACCCGATGGCGCTGCAGGGTGCGGATGCCACGGATTGCGCCTTCGAAAGAGCCTCTGCCGCGACAGGAGTCGTGTGTCTCTGCACATGAACCATCCACCGACACCTGGACATACTCGCAACGACGAGTGCCGGCGATAAATGCGGCGATCTCGTCGTCAATCAGCGTACCATTGGACAGGAGGGAGAATCGCATCCGGTTGCGGACGACACCTTCGAGAAGTCCGGGCAGGTCATCGCGCATGAAGGGTTCTCCGCCTGCCAGGGTGACATTCATTACACCCAGGGACCCCAGTTCGTTGAAGAACCTGAGCCACTCGTCCGTAGGCAACTCTCGATAGACTACCGCCGGATTGTTGAAGAAGTAGCAATAGCGGCAGCGCTGGTTGCAGCGTGGGGTGATTTCGATGTCCACGGTGCGGGGGGTACGCATCAATCCGGCTATCGCTGGTTCTGTTTGGACCCTACGTGGCGCTGGCATCGGCTATTGGCCTACAATTCCAGCCCGGCAAAGCCTTGTGCGGCCAGCGTGTCGACAAAGGCGGTGATCTCTTCGAGAGTGGCCTCTGGAGCGTCCTCAAAAGCGCCTTTGATCTCCGAGACGATCTCGTTGAGGCTTCTCTTTCCATCCATCCTTTTCCATACCGCCACACCGACGGGATTAATTCCGGCGGCAGCGGCCGTATCCGGGTTGAAGAGGATGGCCCAGTCATCGAACTCCTCCCGGAGTACAACGATAGGATTGGCAATCGGTCTATCCGTTTGATTCATGGATTGTTCTCTCCCTTCGAGACATAGCCACAACTCCAGTCGCAACGCCGAAGGTAAGCGCCGGCCCATGATTTGGCTGGACCCCATCCAGATACGCCGGCCGCGGGTCAAGTGCCAGTTTGGCGGTAGTGTCAGGCTCAATCTCCAAGGCCGGCTGGAGCCCAAGAAAGCCTGACGGATGAGGTGGACGTGCTCATCCAGCGGTGGGGCGCACTGAGCCTCAACTTCCGACGGAAGCGCCGGGACTTGGCGCATACCAACGTCGTTCCTCTGGGCTTAAGCGCGCTCAACAGGCGCTGGCTTCCATTGCGGACCTCGGCACCCGGTCTCACGACGGTGTAGGCTCCGCCCGTATTTCCGGTCGACGGCGCCTACATCACGCAACTGCGCCGGGATGGCGAGGGGCGCCGGGATGCCCGGGGCCGCCCGCGACCGGTCAAAGGCCGGTTCAAGCGCTGTATGCTCGTGGCCATGAGGATTTGGGTCGGTTCCGGCCAACAAGAAGAGATCGCCCGGGAACTGAGCGACAGCGAGGGCTTCACGGCCCGGCTGACCTTCCTAAGCCGCTGGGAAGAACAGGATATTGCGGCCAAAAATGGCTCAATTACCCAGGTTGAGCGCCACCAGTGCAAGTAGGGGCTGCACTCCCACCGGCCGAACAAGTCGCTCCATTATTGATGGGCCCAGCCGTGCAAGCATTGTTTGCCAGACCACCGGCCGTGCAATCAATAGTATCTCCACTTCCGGCCGTACAGGCTCCAGCGGCGCGGGCCAGCTCACCCAAGGCGACGACGGTGGGGGTTTCGTACCTTGCGGACATTGGGACACATCCTTTCTACGAATGCGGGCATCCCCCATATGTGAAAGATCACCCAATGGGACGATACGGCCATTATCGGGACTTGTCAATGGCTTTTTAGGATGGGTGAGTACAATTGGAACGTTTCATTTTTGGCGGAGTGGCAACAGAAGATGAAGAAGGGGGCATCCTCGCCATCAAGCCGCAGCCCGGCGGCTGCGCTTGAAACCGAATGCCGCGATACTGGCCGAACTACGGTTGTGATACTAGGAGACGCCAAATGGAGGATTCCAGCCGGTGCTCAACCGGGCTACGCAGTCGAGGGCCAGGTAGCGGGTGCGCCCGCGCTCGAGACTGCGTCGCGCGCCGATGGGGGATGGCCGGTAGACGAGCAAGTGCAGGCACGTGCGCGAATGGGGGTTGACTGGTAGACGTGGCGTCCTTCGACAGGCTCAAGATGGAGTTGCCAGTTGTGCGCATGGATGTGAGTAGTGCTGCTCAGGGACCCGCGCTTGGCTGCCGAACTGTTTCGCTACCCTTGGACCGAACCATTCACATCGGCGCTAATAATTAGCGCAACCATCCTGAGGTTCTCGAAGGACGGCCGTCTACCACCCAATTTGCATCAAAGCCAACCGCCCTGTACCCGTCCACCGCACCTGCGCCGCGCCCTAGACATTGCGCTGCCCCCGACGCCCCCGGACGGGAAACCAGCCCGCTTCACGCTCATTCCCACTCAATCGTCACTGCCTGCTGCCGATGGCACGTTCGACGGCAGGGTTGGCGCGAATCAGCTATTGACGCCCCCCTATTTCGTGATAAGGTGCACTTGCGATTGCTTCGCGGTTCCATCCGCCTTGCGAGAGACTGGGAGGCCAGCGATGAAGCGATCCCTGCCCGCGCCGCTGTGGTGCTGGTTCGTGGGTGCCTGTCTGCTGCTCGTCGTGGGTTGCGCCCTGCAGCTACCCGCGACCACCGCCGTCTCGCCCATCGCCACCCCCAGCCCTGGTGTCACCCCCGCTGTCACTTCCTCTGCTTCGCCGACTACAATTCTGCGCGTACAGCCGAGGGTCAGCATGGAGTTCCAGATTGGCGAACCGATCCGCGTCGGCGAGCCGGTGTCGGTGACTGTTTCCATACGGGCGCTTATGGATCTGACGGGTGTTCAGGCGCGCGTCGACTTCCCTCAACCAGCCTTTCAACCTGTCGTGACTGGTCCTTCGCAGTGGGTACTGGGTGATCTACGTGCCGGCGATACATCCATCCTGACGACCAGTCTCGCCTTCCCTCATCCTGGCCGCTATGACGTATATGCGTCAATTCGGACCTCTGGCGGTGGCGTCTATGACGATGGCATGGCAGTCGATGTACGCACCAATGGTTATACCTTGCGCCCAACGGCGAGGCCCGTGTTCTCGAAGCAACAGGGCCCGCTGGTCGTGACCTACGTTCCCCCGCGGGAACTGCCCAGACCCCGACTGCTGTACCATGAGTGGGGGCCGCAACCCCTTCCAGCGCTCTTCCTCGTTCACCCCGGCGAGTAGCGCTTTGCGGTAGGCAGTACCTGGACGGGAGGCTGACATGTGCAGGCGACAAATGCTCCTTGCGACAATAGCGGCGCTTGTGTTTGCGGCAATCAATCCCTTTATCGTCTCGTGCCACGCGGAACAGTGGGACACCAAGCGGAGTGACGAGCCCGGACCCGGGCAAGTCAAGATCAGCGGCTATGCGCAGCACCACGTAAGGGACGGAAGCTGGAGGGCGTTGGCGGGTGCAAGAGTAGTGCTGTGTGACGACGATCCTGAATTGATCTGGGAACGCGAAGGCGCAAACGACGACTGTTTCGATTATGACCATGACATTGTGAACACCGAGGTGCTCGTCAATGAGTGGGGCTTCTATTCGCTTCCTATCTATACACTACGGCCAGACAATGACGACGACGGCGGGCAAGAAGACCTCTATGTCAGGTTCGAGCCCACTCGCCGGCTCCTTTCATCAGTTGGACCGCTGGCTGTCACCGATATATGGGCGAACGTGTATTCGTTCAACACGCCAACGCAGGTTGACGCCCCCTCGGGCACCTACGATAGCTGGAATCTAAGTTGGTCCAACGCTGATCTTAACCACGAAGCGTGGTGGCTCTTTGATGACATGAAGCGCGCAGCCGCCTGGCTCGCCAGCAAGGGTGGCGACATATCACTCGTGTATCCACACGTGGGTTGGGAAGAAGGTCGCGAGAAAACCTTCGGTTGCCCTGGCTCCTGCTACATACCCATACCAAACTGGAGCCCTTCCGGAGTGTTTGTTGCCCATGGCTCGGTATCATCGCCCGATGTGGTCCTGCACGAGCTTGGTCATGCCTACCTACACAGTCGAGTGGGCACTATCAACTTCTACCTGGACGCCCCGCAATATTGGGACTGCCGCAATCACGAGGTGTGGCAATCGTACAATGAGAAGTGCGCTTTCGCCGAAGGGTGGGGGCACTTTTTGGCACTGGTCGCTAATGAATCCCTCATCGCCGGCCCTGATCAGTGCTTCGATCACAGGACCTGGCAACCCTGCACCGGCTGGCACGACGACCTCGAGAATCAGACCTGGGGGGTGCCAACCGGCGCGCAGCACGGTCATGCGGTCGAAGGTCGGGTCGCGGGTGCGCTGTACGACATCGAGGATGCGAACATCGATGGCGCGGACACGCTCGGCAGCGGCTTTGCGGACATCTGGACGCTGCTGGGCCAGAACATCTATCCCGACGACCCCGAAGACACGGCGCGTGTCCTGCTACAATCACTACGCGCCGTGGCTGGGGCCGGCGTTGGCGCCCGTGCTGAAGGCCATCTACTTCCAGAATACGCTGCCCCAAGCCCAGATCTTCATGCCCGAGATGCGGGCCGAAGGCGGCTGCATGTGGGGAAGCTGCGAACCGTAGCCGTTACTCCCACTCGATCGTCGCCGGCGGCTTGCGAGTGATGTCGTAGACCACCCGGTTGACGCCGGGCACCTCGTTGACGATGCGGTTGCTGACGCGCGCCAGCAGGTCGTAGGGCAGGCGCGCCCAGTCGGCGGTCATGAAGTCGTCGGTGGTCACGGCGCGCAGGGCGATCGGTGTCGGCGTAGGTGCGGCCGTCGCCCATCACGCCCACGGAGCGCACCGGCAGCAGCACGGCGAAGGCCTGCGAGATCTGCGCGGTAGAGCCCGGCCGCGCGCAGCTCCTCGAGGAAGATGGCGTCGGCCTGCGCGCAGCGTCTCCAGCCGCTCCCAGGTCACCTCGCCCATGATGCGGATCGCCAGGCCGGGGCCGGGGAAGGGCTGGCGCCAGACGATCTCCTCCGGCAGCCCCAGCGCCTCGCCGACCGCCCGCACCTCGTCCTTGAACAGGTGCGCAGCGGCTCGATCAGCTCGAACTTCATCTCGCCGGGCAGCCCGCCGACGTTGTGGTGCGTCTTGATCGTGCGCGCCGTGCGCTGCTCCGTCGCGGCTGGCGACTCGATCACGTCCGGGTAGAGCGTGCCCTGGGCCAGGAAACGTGCGCGGTCGCCCGCCGTCGCCGGCCGCAGCGCCGCGCCTCGGCTGCCTCGAAGACGCGCATGAAGCGTGCGCCGATGCGCTTGCGCTTGGCCTCCGGGTCGGTCACGCCGGCCAGGTCGGCCAGGAACTCCTCGCTGGCGTCGACGGCCATCAGGTTGCATGCCCATGTGGCGCTGGAAGGTCTCGACGCACCTGCTCGGCCTCGCCCTGGCGCAGCAGGCCGTGGTCGACGAAGACGCAGGTCAGCTGGTCGCCGATGGCCCGGTGGACCAGTGTCGCCGCCACCGCCGAATCCACGCCGCCGCTCAGCCCGCAGATCACCTGGCCGTCGCCCACCTGCTCGCGGATGCTCGCCACCGCTTCGTCGATGAAGGTCGCCGGGGTCCAGTCGGGCCGGCAGCCGCAGATGTCGAGCACGAAGTTGCGCAGCAGATCGCTGCCCCTGCGGCGTGTGCTGCACCTCGGGTGGAACTGCACGCCGTAGAGCCGCCGCGATCGTCGCCCATGGCCGCCATGCGAGCGAGGTGGCGTCTGCGCCAGCGGTACGAAGCCGGCCGGCAGCGTCGATGACGTGGTCGCCGTGGCTCATCCAGACGGGCAGGCCGCTGCGGCAGGCCGGCCAGCAGCGGCGCATCGCCGGGGACGACAGTCCAGCGTCGGCGTGGCCGTACTCGCGCTGCTCGGCCGGAGTCGACCTGCCGCCCAGGTTGTGGGCCAGCAGCTGCATGCCGTAGCAGATGCCCAGCACGGGCAGCCCGGATTCCGAGCACGAATGGCGGCAGCGTCGGCGCGCCGGCTCGTAGACGCTGGCCGGGCCGCCGGAGAGGATGATAGCCCTTGGGCTGCAGCGCTGCGAAGCGCTCCGCCGGCGCGTCCCAGGGGATCAGCTCGCAGTAGACGTGCAGCTCGCGCACGCGGCGGGCGATCAGTTGGGCCGTCTGCGAGCCGTAGTCCAGGATGGCGATGGTGTCGTGTGCTGCAGCGTCACGGGCGATCCATCGTCTACGCCTCGCAGGACTCGATCCGGCCGTTGTCCATGCTGGTGATCACCGCCAGCGACTCGATGGGCACGCCCAGGTCGGCCAGCGCCTGCGCGTCCGCCCTCGAAGCGCTTCTCGATCGACCGCGCCGATGCCGACCAGGCTGGCGCCCGCCTGGTGCACCAGGTTCACCAGGGCGCGGATCGTCTCGCCGCGGGCCAGGAAGTCGTCGATCACCAGCACGTGGTCGCGCGGCCCCAGGTACTCCGGCGAGATCATCAGCTCGGTCATCACGCCCTTGGTGTGCGACGGGGCCGTGCGCCAGCATCGTGTTGGGGTGCATGGTGACCGGCCGCGTCTTGCGGGCGTAGACCACCGGGATGCCCAGCGCCAGCGCCGTGGTCAGCGCGGGCGCGATGCCGCTGATCTCGGCCGTGACGATCTTGTTGGCGCCCAGATGGGCGAAGCGCGCCGCCAGCGCGCCGCCCACCGCCAGCATCAAGGCCGGGTCCACCTGGTGGTTGATGAAGCTATCCACCTTCAGGATGCCGTGCCCCATGTTTACGCCATCGCGCAAAATGCGCTCCTTCAGCATCTCCATCGTTTTCCTCCCCGATGATTGCTATGAATGGCTCAGCGCGGATAAAAGCGTGGCGAGTTTCTAACGCCAGTGCATCTCTTTCCGGCGCCCAGTTGCGGAGCTCGCCAGGCCACAGCCCGCCGGGTAGCCCAACATCTTGGCCACGTCACCGGCCAGCGCGGATGGCGGGCACCAGCAGCAGCGCCTGCGACCCGCTGCAGGGGTGAGAGTCGCGGCAGATCGCGGCCGCAGGCGCGCGTAGGGCGGCGGGCGTAGGCGGCCGCTGCCGCCAGCGCGAGCAGCAGGCCAGGCCACGGCCGCAGGCGAAGCAGGAGCAGCAGACGCCGGCAGCGCCACCAGATAGGTGCCGTAGCGGATGGCATGCCGCATGCGCCACAGGTCGGCCTTGCCGTCGCCACGCGCATACCGGTAGTACTGCCGGAAGAAGCTGCGCATGTCGCCACGCGGGCGGAAATGGGCCACGGCGCCGCGGCGCCCAGCCGAACGGCCCGGCCGTTTCCCGCAACCGCAGGTCGAATACCAGGTCCTCGCAGTAATCCAGCCACTCCGGGTACCGCCCGCCGCTGCCCATGCGGCCGGGCGGAACGCGACCGACCGGCTGGACGGCAGGAAAGTGTCCGGCTTCGACGTCGGCGACTGCCGGCAGCACGGTGGCGCCCATGGCGATCTCGAACGGGGTGCGTCGTGTCGGGAACGAAGAAACCGCCGGACGACGGCCGGGGCGTGATGCCCATCCCCGTCTTCCAGCGGCTTGATCAGCTCGGCCAGCCAGTCTGGCTCCAGCCACACGCCGGCGTCGGTGACGGCGATCAAGTCGCCTGATGCGGTCTCAATCGCCACGTTGCGCCCGCGTGAGATGTTAGCGCCCGGCTCGTGAGGAGCTTCAGCGGCAGCCGGTCGTGGTATTGGCCCAGGATCGCGATCGTATCGTCGTGCGAGCCGCCGTCGACGATCACTACCTCGTCCGGCGGGCGTGTTTGCGCCGCCAGGGAGTCCATCAGACGGCGGACGGATTCTCCCTCGTTCAGCACGGTACACACAACGCTTACGCGCATCCCGCTCCTCAGCTAGATGTCGCTGCCCACCGTCACCCACGCATCTGCCTGCCTCGGGTCCTCGTCGAGCTGGACCCGCTGCATGGAAGCCTCCAGCGCGACCACGCGTGCCGTCAGGTGGCGCAGCATGTCGACCGTCGGATCCGGCAGCCGGTCGTGGTGCAGATCCTCGTGGTCGATGTCAGGCCGGTTCAACTTTTCGCCATTGCGCATGATAACACGGCCTGGCACGCCGACCACAACTGACTGGGCCGGCACATCTTTGACCACCACCGAATTCGATGCCGATGCGGCTGTGTGCGCCGATGCAGATGGGGCCCAGGATCTGGGCGCCCGCGCCCACGACCACGTGGTCTTCGAGGGTCGGATGCCGCTTCACCTTCGCCCAGCTCACACCGCCGAGCGTTACGTTGTGATACAGCGTAACGTTGGCGCCGACTTCGGCCGTCTCGCCGATCACGGTCCCCATGCCGTGGTCGATGAAGAAGCCGGCGCCGATCTGCGCGCCGGGATGGATCTCGATCCCGGTCATGAAGCGCGAGAAGTTGCTGAGGGCCCTCCCAATGAAGTAAAAGCCGCGGCGCCACAGTGCGTGCGCTATCCGGTGCAGCCCACACCGCGTGCAGTCCCGGGTACAGGAGAACCACCTCCAGGGCGCTGCGGGCGGCAGGGTCGCGATCCAGCACCGCCTGTACGTCCTGCCGGAGCAGTTGCATCATTTCTTACCCTTCCAGGTCGGCGAACAGCACCGTGCTGAGGTAGCGCTCTCCATAGGACGGCACGATCGCCAGAATTCGCTTTCCTCGTTCTCGGGCCGACCGGCCACCTGCAGCGCGACATGCACCGCCGCGCCGGAGCTGATGCCGACCAGCAGCCCCTCCTCGCGCGGCAGGCGCCGCGCCATTGCGATCGCGTCCTCGTTCGTGACCGTGCACGATCTCGTCGATCATCCCGGTGTCCAGCACTTCGGGCACGAATCCTGCGCCGATCCCCTGGATCTTGTGCGGCGCCGGGCGAGCCGCCCGAGAGCACGGGCGACGCCGTCGGCTCCACGGCGACGATCCGCAGCCCGGGCAGCCGCGGCTTGAGCGCCCGGCCGACGCCCGTCAGGGTGCCACCTGTTCCGACGCCCGAGACAAAAATGTCTAGCCGGCCGTCCGTGTCACGCCAGATCTCCTCAGCCGTGGTGCGCTCGTGGATCTCCGGATTCGCCGGCGTTCTCGAACTGCTGCGGCACGAAGTAGTGCTCGTAGTGCTCCTTGAGCTCCTGCACCTTCCGGATGGCGGCGCTCATCCCCTCGGGTCCCGGTGTGAGCACGATCTCGGCGCCGAGTGCGAGCAAGATCTTGCGCCGCTCCATGCTGACGCTGTCAGGCATCACCAGCACGCAGTGATAGCCCTTCGCCGCCGCCACCATGGCCAATGCGATGCCCGTATTGCCGCTGGTCGGTTCGATGATGACCGTGCCCGGTGTCAGGCGGCCATCCTTCTCGGCCGCCTCGATCATCGCCTTGCCGATGCGGTCTTTGACGCTCGCACCGGGGTTGTAGAACTCGAGCTTTACAAGGACTTCTGCGTTGATGCCTGCGGTGACCTTGTTCAACCGCAGAAGGGGGGTATTGCCGATCAGCTCCGACACATTTCCAGCGATCTTTGCCATCAGAATCGTCTCCTGGGTACTGCCTGGATTGCGAACAAAAAGAGAGACCCGTCCGGGCGGCGTGCGTGCATGAAGCAAGCCCTTGACGAGTCTCACGTGCGCCAATCCCTGTTGGCGGTCGATGCTATGTTGTCAGCAAGTCCTGCCGGAGTGATCCGGTGACCTGTTCGCCTGGCACTGCGCGCGACACGTCGCCCTGTTCAATGCGCAGCGGGCATGACCGGCGTCGTGCCGGCTGCCCGCTACATACACGAGCAGGTGCGAAGCGGCCCTTTGTTTGAGTGCCAGGTCCAGGTCCAAATCATCGTGCTTAGCTATCTCCTCAACTCGGAGTTTATTCTAGTAGGCTGTGTAACATTTGTCAAACATAGATATGCGAAAAAGCTGTGGAAATGCCATGAATGGTGCCCGGCGACGTATGGCATCGCGGCAGCCCTGCCCGGCTCAGTCTCCTGGGGCACTTCACACTAATGCCGGAAATAGCCATGCTGGAGCGGCGTTACGTTGTCCACAGTCACGAAGGCGGCTGCGTCCACCGCGTCGATGATCGCTCGTACCCTGGAACCGTCGCGGCGTGCCACTGCGCAGTTTACCACGATCATCTGGCCATCGCGGCCCAACGCCATGATCTCCGTTGCCGCAAAACCCTGCTCCCGCAGGGCAGCCGCTATCTCCGCTCCGTGCAGCGGCGAATAGATGCGGAACATCCCGTAGCCGATGGCCAGTCGCTCTTCGGCAGCGATTCCCAGCACCACACCAAGGCCGAAACCCAGGGCGTAGCCCGTCACATTCCAGACCGTTAAAGGACCCTTGAGCACCTGGCTTACGGCCACAATGAAGACTGTTGCCTGCACGACCCCAATTGCGCCGGCCAGGAGTTTTCGCCCGCGCACTGTGAACAGCATGCGCAGTGTATCGAGCGACATATCGGTGACGCGCATGACGAACACGAACAGCGCGCCGAGAAACATTGACATAGTACCTCCGAGCGATGAGTTCTTGACTCTGTCTGGTGAGTGGGCGCGCCGCACTGCAGCGCGCCTCTCTGCAGAAACGACCCGCGACCATGCCTACTGACGAAACCGGCCGCGGTAAAGTTCCCGCTTGAACAATAGCATTCCCCGGCCGCGGCGCAGAAGTTCAAGCCGCAGCCGTAGCCCCCTATTATCGCTACAAATCTCTGTTTGCCGAGATTACTCGCCGAGGGAAGCGGAGCAGGTGCCGACACGGCCTGCGGCCAGCCAGGCATGGAACGAGCGCGTAGGTGGGAGTTGCTGGTGGCGAGGCGTGCTCACCTGCACTGCGCCTGCGCATCGCAGGTGCAAGTGTCGACAGGCTCAGCATGGAGTAGCCAGTCAAAACAATAATGGAACGGGTTGTTGTACCGGAGCTACCAGATCCTTCGCCGCCACCCACGCGACCAGACCAAGCCTTTGCGTCTTTGCGTCTTTGCGTTGAGGATGTTCCGTGGCCGGCCAACCCGCAGCGAACGCCGCGTCCCGCAGGGGTCGTGTCACGGGTAGCCGGGTATTGGGGGGGTGTGGGCACGGGTAAAGCACTCGCTGCTCGTGGTTTCGTTAAAGTTACATCTCCGGCGAGTGCTTTACGGCTACGGTGGTATTGGTAGACAGTCACACGGTCGGCGAGTGCTAAGCCCTGCAGCGCGCCACAAGGGTTCGGCTACGATGCGCATGGATCTTTACATCCCGGCGAGTGCTGTTACCGCCCGGAATCCACCGCCACCGGCTCTACCCGCCCGTCGCGCACGGTGAAGCCGCGGAGCTCGGCGGAGCCGTTGGGGGAGAAGGCGCAGATCAGCATCACCGCGTCGGGATAGAGGGCGAGCGCCAGGTCGGTCGCAGAGGGGTGCGGCGGGCCGTGGGGGTGCGAGTGGTAGATCGCCGCCAGCCCGACGCCGGCATCGCTCCACTCCAGCATGCGGAGCAGGCTGTCTACATCCAGCTCGAAGCCGGTTTCGGGGGCCGGCGAGACGTTGCGGCCGCGGTGGACTGCCTGTGCTTTCCCATCCGAACCCGCCACCAGCCCGCAAGCCTCGCGCGGCCACTCTTCCCGGCAGTGTGACACGATCTCCTGCGCCAACGCTTCCGGCAGATGGAAGCGCACCGCTAGAACCAGGCGTCGAACTGCGTTGGGTCGAGGAAGGGGTTGGTCCGCCGCTCCTGCCCCACGCTGGTGGCCGGACCATGCCCGGACAGCAGCACGAAGTGGTCGGGCAGAGACAGGATCTCGCGGTGGATGCCGTCGATGAGGGTCCGGGCGCTGCCACCCGGAAGATCTGTCCGGCCCACCGAACCCGCGAAGATGGCGTCGCCGACGAAGCAGCGCCCGCCCCGCTGGTCGACAAAGGTCACGCCGCCGGGCGAATGACCGGGTGTGTGCCGGATCTCCAGCGTCTCGTCCCCAAAGGTCACCACCTCACCGGGCTCCAGGTCACCATCCACACACGGTGGGACGCCAGGATCGACCCCCAGCCACGACATGGCGGTCTGGCGGATCGACTCGACGTAAGGGCGGTCGCCGGGGTGAAGCCAGAACGGCGCCCCCGTGAGCTCCTGGAGCGGCCGCACCCCCAGGATGTGGTCGAAGTGCGCATGCGTAGCCAGGATCCGTTCCAGCTTCAACTCGCGCTTGCGCAACACACCGAGAATGGCGGGCGCGTTGTCACCGGGGTCGATCACTACTGCCGAGCCGGTTCTGTCACAGCCCAGCACGTAGCAGTTGACCTGCAGGGCGCCAACGACGACTGTCTCAACGATCATAACGGTATAGCTCTCCCAGAACGTGGTAAACAGGACCGCGCCATCTTGGCATCATCAGGCCGGGCGGGAAGTGACGCCTATTACACGTGTCAGACGCGGAGCGGTGACCGGAATTGTGCCGAGGTTAGCGCTGCCGGCGGAGGTGTTCGTGTCGGGGTACAGCGTCAACGTGAGCCGGTATTCGGCGGGGCTGAGGCCGGCGGGCAGCAGCAGGTCGTGCTCGCCCCGCACGATGTCCCCTGCCTCCCAGGCGGTGGTGCTGTACTGTTCGCCGGCGATTGGACCCTCGATCTGCGCGACCGGATTACCCGATCCGTCGTTCAGTGTCGCGAGGAGCCACCAATCGGCGCGCGGCTTGATCTGAGCCTGCCAGTAGAAGGTCAGGTGCAGGCGGTCGCCCGGGTACAGCGGCGTCTGAGGTGCGTACCGGTAGTCGCGTTTGTAGGCGTCGTGCCCGAGCAGCGTGATCGCTCCGAATTCGAAGCGCTGCGTGTGCTGCATCTCCAGGGCCGCGAGCGAAGGCGGCTTCGCTGCCCGCCGCACCGTGACCCGCGGCAGATCGAGATGATCCTCGCCGTTAGGCTGGCGCAGGCGCTCCATCGTCTCGCGGTCGTACATTCCCACGATCCGGCGGTACGTCCCGGGCGGCGTTCCGGGTGGGATGAGCAGCCCGTGGTTGTCGGTCACCACCTCTCCTGCCTGCCACCGGTCGGTGGGATTGCTCTCCCCGGCCGGTTCGGCGTCGCGCTGGGCGATCACGTGGTCGTGCTCGTCCAGAAGCTGCAGGAAGGTCTTGTAGCGACGCACGGGCCGGCTGCTTGCCTGCCACTCCAATTGAAGCTGCGTCACTTCCCCGGCCATCGGCTGCAGATTCCAGGACCGGTAGGCCGTAAGCGCTATTTGCTCTCCGAACTGCATGCGGATGCCATCCACCGATTCATCAGGCGGCCGCTGCTCGGGCATCACGTACACCACCAGGCGCACATTCCCCTGCCACTGGTCCAGTGTCTTGTAGCCGCGGGTATTCATCCACCTTTCGATCAGCCCATCCGGATCCGCCTCCGCCGTGGCCCAGTAGAGAGCATACACCTTCCGGTAGCTCACCAACTGGTCCAGGTCACGTTCGGTCTGGGTTACGTCCAGGGGGCGCTGGCGGGGCAGGGCGAATATGGGTAGCGGGCCGTGATAGTAGTAGTCGAACACCTCGCTCTGGCCCGGAGCGTGCAGCAAGATTGCGTCGGCGGACCCCGCGGTCGCGGTGATGAAGTCCGCTATACCCCGGTAGTCGTCGCGCGCGACTGTGGGGTCCTCGAAGGCGCGGGCAAGCGCGGCGCCCGAGGCCAGCGCCACCGCCAATCCGCCGGCCACGAACCAGGCGCTCCCGAACATGACCGCCGGTGCGAGGAATGCCGGGCGACCCGGAGGTGGGTCGGGGAGGATCGCACGCAGGGCATGGGTGGGGGCCGTGAGCCCGCGTGCCAGCAGGATCACCCATGCGGGGCTGGCCAGCAGCAGGAACTTCATGTAGGCATCTTTGAACAGCCCGAACGCCAGCATCATCAGCAGCGGCCCGAACGCCCACAACAGCGGCGCGAGCCAGCGCATCCAGTAGATGCTCCGGTTAGGCCTGGCGCGCGGGACGCGACTCGCGACCCAACGCCACGGGATCGCGCCTACAAGCGCGACGATGCCGGCCAACGCGATCACGAGCGGCTGTACCGAGAGACTCGCTGCGGGGCCGTAGAGCAGCATCGCGATGGCAGACTGGATGGCTGCCAGTCCCCGTTCGGCGGGCCCGGTCGACGGCCAGGACGATAGCTGCCGTATCGCGACCCCTGCCCAGGGCAGATACAGGAGCAGCGCCACGCCGAGCGAAAGGGCAAACGCGAGCAGGCGTCTGGCCGGCATGCCCGCGCGGCGCGTGCTCAGCAGCCAGAGCACGTATAGTCCGGCGACCAGCGCGATCATCAGCGGAAATACATAATGGGTGTAGAGACCGGCAGCCGCCACGAGCCCCAACAGCAGACCGCGCCAGCCGGGCAAGCTCCGGGCGCGGTTCGCCGCCAATGCCTGCTCCTCGGCGCGCACGTAGTGCCAGAAGACCAACATAAGCAGCACAGCCCAGAGCGCCAGCAGCACGTACATGCGCGCTTCCTGGCTGTAGTAGACCTGGAATGGGGACAGCGCCGCCAGAAGCGCCGCTGCCAGCCCGGCGAACTCGCCGTGCCATTGGCGGGCGAGCTCGGCTGTAGCCAGCACGAGCAGCACGCCGAGGAGTGCGCTGAACGACCGGAGCCCCCACTCGCTGGTCCCGGCTACGCCCGCCCACAGGTGCAGCATCCAGTAATAGAGCGGCGGGTGGATGTCGGCGGCCGCATCACGGCTGATCTGCGCCAGAGTACGCCCCGCCAGCGCCGCGCTGTTCCCCTCATCTGACCACAGGCTCTGCTGCGCCAACTGGTAGAAGCGAACGCCCGTCGCGACGATGAGAAGCAGCATCAAGACTGCAGTCAGCAGGGCGAAATCTCGCCGGCTGAACTTCATCTCGACAGCCTTATCGGGAATGAGCGGCGCTCTACCACCAGCGCAAGAAAGTCCACGATGCCTTCACGAACCTCGAGGGAAATCCCATGCGCCCCATCGGGCAGGCCGCGAGCGAGCGTCTGCAGGCTCTCCTTCTCCTGCTGCGCGACCGCTACCGGCCGCGGTTCCTCGCTGTCGATCTGCACCAGCAGCCGCGCATTGCAGGGAGCGGCGGAGCAGCGCAATGCGGCCAACACTTCCGTGCCGTCGAACGTGAACGAGAGCCGCGCACCCGGGCCGGCCCGGTAGACGGCGCCGTACGGTGCATCGGGGTTGGGGGCTGCCTGCCACTCCCCCTCGCGGCGCGCCGCCCAGGCGTCAAGCGCGTGGGAACCGGGGTACAGCGACGGGAGTATAGCTGCCCAGAGCCTTCTTGAGCGCCTCGTAGACGGGTTGCGGCGTGAAGTCCGGATCGAGGAGCTTGAAGTAGGCCTCGGGCCGCCGCTCGCGCTCCCACTCGTCGGTCGCTCGCTTGAGGTACCAGGTGTTGATCACGCCCATCCACGGCCACTCCTGCGCGGCGCGCTGGTAGGCGAGCGCGGCGTAGCGGCCCTGTTGTTCCGGGCTCACCTGCCCGAAGCGCTTGTCCACCACTTCATCCGGAACGGCGTTCCATCCCATCTCACTGATCCAGATCGGCTTGGCCGCATCCCCGTTCGCAACCATCAGGTCGCGGACGTACTGCGGCCGGCTGAAATTGATCACGCGCGGATGCATGCGGCGGTCCGTCGGCCCGGACCACAAGCCGTAGCCCTGCATCGCCATGATGTCGAAGTACGGCCCGGCGCCGGCGTCGTACATCCGCTGCAGGAACAGCAGGTCGCTCATCGCGTTGCCGCCCGGCGCCGGGTCCGGCTGCATCCGTATCGTGCCGGCGAGCGCCCCGCTGATAATGACGACATCGGGCGAAGCCTCGCGAGCGCGCGAAGAGCCGATCTGGAGCAGTTGGGTATAGTTCTCAGGATTGATGGTGTAGTTGCCCCACTCGGGGTAGATGTTTGGCTCGTTCCAGATCTGGTAGTAGCGAATCCGCCCCCGGTAGCGAGTCACGACGGCGCTGACGAAGTCACCGTAGTCCTCGAACTGGTCTGGCGGCGCGAAGTCGCCCACCTCACGGCCGCGGGCCCGGCTCCATGCCGGTGGCGTGCTGAGCCGGACGATCATCTCCATGCCGTGACGTTCGGCCAGTGCCACGATCTGGTCGTACTTGTCCCAGGCGGACTTTGGAGGCTGCGTGCGCCTGTCCTCGAAGTCGCCCTTTCCGTGGATCTCGATGTCTTCCCAGGGGAATTCCTGGCGCAGCCAGTGAAAGCCGGCCTGCGCCGCCAGCTGCACCGTTCGCTCCCGCTTCGCCGGCTCCACTTCCTGGTTGAGGAAGACGTTGACTCCAAACGGGTTGACGTCAGCGTAGCGGACCGGCACATCGTTTGCGAGCTGCAGAGGTTGGCGGAAGATGCCGGCCGCCAGGTCGGTCAATCCCTTGACCTGCGCAAAGGTCTGCTCCTCGCCGGTCAGGGAGAAGAGGGTCGTGGGCAGATCGGCAGAGAACAACAGCAGGCCTGCAAGCACCAGTATGCCGGCCGTAAGAATGATCACACCGCTCGAGCTAACCCTTGGCAACAACATCCGCCTTGTGGAGATGGAAAGACCACGGCCACCCGCGAGCAACCGTGGTCTTCACGAAGGAGAACCGCTCAGTCACCCACGAATGTGATGTTGGTGCACTGTTTTCCGCCGGTCACGTCGATCGCGAACTTCGGCGATAGAGGGGTCAGTGGCCCGAACCCGGTGCTGGTATCCTGCCCACCCTCAGACATGCCGCCGGCGCACTGGACGACAAAGACCTCGACGGTCGTCGCGGGCGGCAGGCCGCCGCCGAAGGGCGAGAAGCCCCAGGCGCCGTCGCCAACGCCGCCACAGCCCGAGCACTTCGTCTGCCGGGGCCCGAAGAAGGCGATGTGAACACAGACTCCGTTGCGCGGCGAGCCGTTGCTATACTTCACGGAGCCGTTGAAATAGGTGGTGCCGGCGTTCGGCTCGCACCGCGCCGAGCCACTGGCGAGCTGGAACGGGTAGCCGACGGGCTGCGGAGCCGCGGTCGGCTGGGGCGCGGCCGTGGGCTGCGGGCGCGCGTCGGTACGGGGGCAGCCGTCGGCAAAGCCGGGATGTTCTGCGCCACACGCACGCGGCCCATGTCGCCTTCGACCGCCACCAGCTCGCGCAGCACCCAACCCGCGTCCCCCTGGAAATTGAACTGCAACCACGTGCCGCCGGAATTCATGCCGGTGATCTCGTGCGTTGCCCCTTGCTGCAATTGGCCGAGCAGGTTGTAGGCCGTGGCCGGGCCAAGACGCACATTCACACTTTGCGTGGCGCGCAAGCGGGTCACCGTCGGGGTCGAGGTGGCCGTCGGCGCTGCAGTGGCGGCAGGAGCTGCCGTCGCTACGGGCTGCGCGGTCGCTGCGGGCGCAGTCGTGGCAGCGGGCGCTGCCGTAGGCGCCCTGGTTGCCGTCGTAGCTGCAGGGGCTGCCGGTGCGCTCGTCGCGGCCGGTACGCTTGTCGGGACGACCGCAGTGGGCGTGAAGGTCGGCATGGGCGTCCTGGTTGGGGGCACCGGGCTCGGCTGGGGGGCCGGCGAACAGGCGCCGAGCAGCAGCACGATCACCAGGGCCAACAAATGCAGAGTGGGACGTCGCATCAAAATATCACCTCAAAGGGAGAGTGGAGATACCGGCGGCGCACGGTGCGCCGGGGACAGGCAGGCGGAATTATACCACCTGCAACATGTGGATCAAATGGAGTGACGCCTTTCAGACTGGATTGGTTCCAGAGGTCGTCACCGCCCGCACGCTTTCAGCCCGTCCCTGGCCGGAATAGACTGTTGGTTCACCTCCAGCGCCTTATTCAGCCAGGGCAATGCTTCTTTGCACATATCCAGGTTGGCGTAGGCGAGCCCGAGTCCGTAATAGTGTTCTTCCTTGTCGAGCCCCAGGTCGATGGCCCGCTTGTACGATTCGATCGCCGCCTCGTAGTTGTAGCGGGTATAGTAGAGCTTGCCCAGGTGTGCATGCCCCAGCGCGAACATCGGATCGATCTCCGTTGCGCGGCGCAGCGAAGAGAGCGCCAGGTCGAAATCGCCCGCCATGGCGGCGGTGGAGCCCAACGCATCGTAGCCCACGGGGCTATCGGGGTTCGCGGCGATGGCCCGCCGGTAGTAGCCGATCGCATTCCCAAAATCGTTGAGGGCGCGGTAACAGTTGCCCGCGCCGATGTACGCGTACCCCAACTGCGGCTCCAGCTCGATCGCCTTGTCGTACGCCGCAATCGCTTCCTGGTAACGCGCCTGCATCTCCAGCGCGTAGCCCCGGTTTCGCTGGACGGTCGAGTTGTTCGGCTGGAGCTTGAGCGCCTGGTCGCTCTCCTGGAGCGCTCGCAGCCAGTTGTTGCGGTCCGCGTAGATCTCCGCCAGGTAGGCGTGCGCTTCCGGCAGCATCGGATCCTTGTCCACCGCCTTCAGCGCCGACTGGATCGCCTGTTCGTACTTTTCGTTCCAGTCCAGCGCCATAGCGAGGATCGACAGATTCATCGCGCTGCCGTTGATTTCCACGGCCTTCTGCGCCATCGGGAGGGCGCGCTCGGGATGCCCCGGTAGACCCAGATGCGCGCCAGCCAGCTGTATGCCTCATCGTTGAGCGGGTCCAGCTCGGTGACGCGCAGATAGGAGCTGCCCGCGGCGGCCAGACGTCCGAACGCATAATGCTCGGCGGCTTCGGACGCGAAACTCGCGGCGGTGCGGGTTGCGGTGGGTGTGATCGTCGGCGGCGCCAGCGGGGAGTTCACGAGAGTCGTGCGCGTGAGTAATAGGTAGGCGCCGGCTGCAAACAGCGCCAGTATCAGGAGGAAGGGCCAGCGGGAACGACGGCGACGCCGGTCGTGATACCGGCGGTCAATATACATCGGGTCTCCAGCGGTGCGTGGGTTGGGTGTGCCCCGAGTATACCACGGGCGACCCGTCGAGGCGAATGTTACTTGTTTCCTATTGCTCCAGCCAGCCCGACCCGGACGAGATTGGGCCGCGCCTGGGTGAGGTAATCGCGCCCAAGCAGCCGCAGCATCTCTCGCGCCGTCGCCCGGCGCGAGCCACCGGCGCGCGGGCATGCAGGCGGGGGCGATGGGAAGCCGCTCAGTTCAGCGAAGCGGCGGAGGTCGCTCTCGGGCGTGTAGACCAGCGGGCGGATCAACCTCAACTTGCCGCCAAAATAGTGGGCGTGAGCGGCGAAGCTGCGCGCCGCGCCTCCGTACAACAGGTTCAGGAGGGTGGTCTGTGCGGCATCGTCGGCGTGATGGGCCAACGCAACCACGTTGCACCCCAACCGGTCCGCCGCCTGGAACAGCGTCTTGCGCCGCAGCCACGAACAGCGCTGGCACGTCAGCGGCAGGCTCTCCTCGGGGCCGGTTTCCGGAGCCACCACTTCCAGCGCCAGGCCGGGGATGCCCGCCAGCCAATCGAGCAGGGGCGCATGGTGCGCCAGCGCCCCGCTGCCGTCCGCGCTGACATGTACTGCGGCGACCCGGAACGGGACCGGGGAGATCTCGCGGTATCGCAGCAGCAACGTGAGCAGCGCCAGGCTGTCCTTCCCGCCCGACACGCCGACGGCGATGCCGTCATCCGGGCGGATCATCTGCGCTTCACGCACGGCGCGCTGCACGGACTTTAGCAGAAAGAACGCTGCCCGTTCTGTCCGGCGCACCTGTTCCGGGGTCTTTTCCATCTGGCTACCTGCCGTCCGTCACACAGGTTGCTGCTCCGCGTACTCCCACGCTGCGCGCAGATTACGCACCACCTTGAGCGGCACGTACACGCTGCCCAGGTCCGGGCGCTCGCTCGGCGCGCCGTGAAAGTCACTGCCGCCGGTGCGAATGAGGTTGTGGCGCCGGGCGATGCCCAGCAGATAATCCACGGTAGCGGGATCGTAGCCGGGGTAGTACAGCTCGATGCCCAGCAATCCGGCCTCGACCAGCGATACGATCATGCGGTCAAGATCAAGCGGTCCCTTCGGGACGCCGCCCTTTCCGAAGATCACCGGGTGCGCCAAGACCGGCACACCGCCGGCACGACGGATCAGCCGGCACGCGTCTTCGGGCGTAAACTTCAGCCGTTCCACGTACGCCGGTCCCTGCCGCCCGATGTAGCGATCGAACGCCTCCGAAAAGGAGCCGACGTGTCCCGCTTCCATCAGGGCCTGTGCGACGTGCGGGCGTCCAATCGATCCCTCGCCGGCGATCTGCTGCACGCGCGCCCACTCGACCGGCGCCCCCAGGGCGTTCAGCTTCTGCACCATGCGCTCGGCGCGCCCGACGCGGCCAAAGCGCAGCCGCTGCAGCTCGGATTTCAATTCCGCGTGCTCCAGATCGACGAAGTACCCGAGCACGTGTACTTCCGAGCCCGGGACATCGGTATTGATCTCGACGCCCGGGATGACCTCTAGCCCCAGGGGGCGACCGGCCAACTGCGCTTCAGCCACACCCTCGACGGTGTCATGATCCGTGACCGCTATCACCTCCATCGCCAGGCGTGAGGCGTAGCGTGCCAGCTCGGTCGGCGAGAAGATCCCATCCGATGCGGTCGTGTGACAGTGTAAGTCCACCTGATTCATGTAATGTTACGCACTCCAACGTTGCCAGAAGCCGGAAGAATCGCTCTGCAAGGGGATGCACGTCGTATCCCGTCTCCAGAGCCACCAGCTCCGCAATTTCCATAATGGTACGCCGTCCGTCTGCCCAATACTGTAGCAGGGCCAGCAGGTCCGAAACGTGGTGGTAATCGTCTCCCAGTTGCAGCATCTCCGCCCGCAGCGCCTCGGCCTTACCGCCGAGAGCCAGCGACAGGTCGACCGGCCCCGGCCAGCGCCGCACGGGCACCAGCCCGCCTGACCGCGGCGATGCCGGCGGCTCGCCCACGATCCCTGCCCACTCCGCTTCCTGCTCGGCGCCGGCCCGGAGCTTCTCCTGCCACGCCGTCACCTCGGCCTGCATGTCCGGCGCCAGGCGGGCCAGGCTGCCGAGCGCCCGGCAGTCCTGCTCCAGATAAAACGCGTGCAGCGACGCATAGTGCTCGCAGTCGCCCGCCGCGCCCGCTGCGAGCGCCGCAGCTGCCTTCGCAGCCCGCTTGCCCGCACGCTCGCGCAGCCGCACGCTCATCCAATGCGCCAGCCACCGGGCTTCAGGCTTGCCTGCCGCCGCCACCCACAGCGCGTATGCGGCCGCCAGCCCACCGTTGGCCGCCAGGCTCGCCGGGCTCACGCGATCGGCCGTATCCTCCGAGGAGTGGTAGTAGAGATCGGGCCACTGGATGAGCATCGGGGTCGGGATGTCGACGCTGGGGTCCGACAGGATGTAGTGGTCCGAGCCGGCGCCGAACGATGCTTCCTCGTGCCGCCACCCGCCGTCACGCGCCAGCGTGTTCTGCGCAGGCAGAAACGGCTCGCGGAGCCAGCTGAGCAGGTGATCGGCAAAGGCCGCCCCCGCATTCGGCAGCTGCACCAACTGCCAGGCGCCGCCCGTCTGCAGTTGGTCGGCCCCAATCATGTCCAGGTTCAACCCGCACACCCAGCGCCCCGCGCGTACCTCGTCCTCGTGCTGGGCCAGCCACGCGTACGTGCCGAGCATTTCCGGCACCCACAGCAAGCGGATCCCACGCTGCGGGCGCTCGATCGCTCCCTCTTCCAGCAGCCCGGCCAGGGTAGCGGCCGCCTCGATCAGCGCTCCCGCACCTGAGGCGTTGTCGTTCGCGCCCGGCGCAGGGTGGCACAGATGGCTCAGCAGCAGCACTTCCTGGTCGCCACCGGTCCCGGGGATGAAAGCGTCCACCACCTCGAAATGCCCATCGTAGAAGCGGGCATCGATCCGCACCCGGACGCGCACCTGCTCGCCGCATTCGATCCGGTCGCGGATCGCCTTCCCCTGCCGCGGGGTCAGCACAAAGCCGCCGGCATCCGGTCGATCCACCCCCGCCCACCAGAACGAGCTGTACTGGCGGCCGTCCGGGATGTCGGCGGCGGTACGCCCGCCGGCGCCCATCCCGAAGAAGAGGATGCCGGCCGCGCCACGCTGCCGCACCGCCTCGTGGTACACCTCTTGCGGGGAATTCCGCGTCAGCACCAGCTTGCCGTGGACGTCGAGGCCCGAATAATCGGCCCCCTCGCTGCCACGGCAGCCGTGCGGCGCAACCACCTCGAAGTCCCCATTCAGCGCTGCGCTGCGCTGGATGAGGCTGATGGGGATCGCGTCGAAATCGCACAACCGGTCGCCGGACTTGCCTTCGCGGCTCTCGCCGTCCAGCAGATCGAGGGTCGCGCCGTCGCACCACCACTCCTGGAAGGAGCGGAGAACCCCAGAAACGGGCGCTCACGCTCGCGGGATAGCTGTGTACCTCGACCTGCACCCCTGCCTCACGCAGCTGCGCGGCAACGTAGTGCGCCGCAGCCCGGTAACCGGGACTGGCCTGGATCCTATGAAATTGGCTGATTGACCGGACGTGGGCAAAAGCGACATCGGGGCGGTACCGGCGGCGTATTTTTTCGGTATCGGTATAGGGCATTCCTTCTGGCTCCAAAAAAACTTGACGGGCAATCATAGCACCTGAACGACAGGGCATCAAGAACGGTTCCCATTGGCGCATCGCACGCATGGCGTATCCTACATTCGGCCCCAAACGTCGGATGCGCCCTCCCATTCCCAGATCGGTGTCGTGCTGACTGCGCCGGTTCCACATCTGGGGGAAGCTGCTTTGGAACGCTATCGACCTGCTTTCCGTTAACTCCATCGCATGCCCGATCGTCGCGTTGAATGGAGGTCCGAGTGAAGTGTTCGCTGCCTGTTTCTACTTCTTGCCGTGCTGCTATTGCCGGCCGGTTGCGTCGGTCCCACACCGGTGGCGCCGCCGGCAGCCACTGCACCGGCTGCCGCTGCCGTGAGTCCCACTGCTGCGCCCGCGCCTGCGGCGCGACCACGGCTGCGCCTGCGCCGACCGCCTCGCCGACCGCGGCCGGCCCACGACGGCCGCTGCCACGGTCGCGCCGGCCCGAACGGGCACCGCTGCGCCCGCACGGTCGCGCCGGCCGGATGACCACCGTTGCGCCTGCGACGGCGGCTCCGGCCGGTGGGCAGACCTATACCGATGGCCAGTTGGGTTTCTCGCTGGCCGTTCCCTCTGAATGGGAACTGTGCCAGAACACCGGCTGGAGCCGCCTCTTCTGCCGCAAGCAGGCCGCCGCGGCCGGCCCGGCTTTCCCCAGGTTCTACGTGACGGCGCTGCCGCCGGGCTTCACCAACGCGGATGCGTCGGCGTACAACTTCATTTCGGAAGAGCACGTCAAGGCATTCATGGCGCTCCCCGCCAACCAGAGCTTCACAACCGATGGCACGCCCGGCTACTCCACCTTCACCCGGTTGCCGGACACGACTGTGGACGGCCTGCCCGGTGTGGTGATCGAGAACTCCAGGGTGTGGGAAGGCAACGCGAACACGAGGGACCGGCGGGTGCTGGTGAAAGCGGCAACGGCGACCTACATGTTTGGGACATACTACGTCACGGCTGCCGAGTTCGAGGAGTTCGAGCGCGGCGCTGGCAGGGGTGCGGTTTACCGCGCGCTAGCCGGCGGTTGGGCAAACGAGTCGCAGTGTTGGGCCGTCTGGTGGGCGGTGTCTCGCCGCCCGTGGCTCGGGGCGGCGTTGCTGGGGCGGCGGCGCGGGTGGGGCACCCGGGATGCAGCGTGGTCGCCATTAGTGTGAATTGGATGGCTACCGGGCGTCCTCACCTGCACTTGCAGTGACAGGTGCAAGTGTCGAGAACCTCAGGATGGCTGCGTTAGTTGTGAGGATCGATGCGAATGGTTCCGTCCCGGGGTACTGGTAGTCTGTGCAGCCACGATTGGGGTCCCTGGACAGCACTACTTGCATCGTCGGTAACCCCTGACGCAACCATGCTGAGGCTCTCGAAGCACGCCCCGTCGCCCACCCAATTCGCATCAAAGCCGGCGGTGTGGCTCCGGGCCCCGCACCAGCGCCGCGCCCCCAACAGATCGATGCCCCGCAGCCACGGGCGGCGAGACGCCGCCCCTACGGTCTCGCATCCCCGCGTTCGCGCATCCACCGTTAAGGGCACCCGTGCGGCGGGGGCGCATCCGACGTTGGGGGCAATATGTAGGATACGCTATGCGTGCCGATGTTGTCCCGTGTACGGGGTAGAGCGGGCTAGCTTGGTGCAACAAGCTAGCGCGCTCTGCCCCGCACACGGGACAACATCGGCACGCATAGCGTATCCTACATATTGCCCCCAATGCCAGACGCACCCGTGCGGCGGTGCGGCGGGAGCCGCGTGCGCGCCGGTTTCGTCCGTGCTATAATCCGCACGACCGCATGTCCAGCGCAATGGAGGATCCTCTTCGTGGCTCCTCGTCTCGTCGATGGTGATCGAGTCTGCATAATCGGTGGTGGGCCCTCAGGCAGCTTCGCGGCTCTACATCTGCTTGAGCACGCGCGCCGGCGGGGCCTGCGCCTCGAGATCCTCGTCTTTGAGCCCAAGGACCCGGGCGGCGGTGGGCGGGCCTGGCGCTGTAAGGGATGCGCCGGCGTGCTCTCCAACGCATCGCTCCTCAATCTCGAATCGCTCGATCTGCAGATGCCGGAGTCCCTCGTGCAATCGCGCCTGGCGCGTTACACAGTCCATCTGGCCGGCCGGCCGATCGACGTGGTCCAGCCAAAACCTGCCCACCGCATCGTGACGGTCTACCGCGGCTCGGGTCCGCGCCTGGCCGAGGGACGCGCGCCGAGTTTCGATGCCTGGCTGCTCGATGCGGCCGTCGCGCGGGGTGCGGTACATCTCCCGCTGCGCGTGGATTCGGTGGAGGCCGGGTGCGACGGCCGCATGGTGCTGGTAGCCGGCGGTCAAGAATTCACCGCGGCGCTCGTGCTGTTGGCCACCGGGGTCAACGCCGCGTCGCCTCTGGCGCCGGAGCTTGGATACCGGCCTCCCAAGACGGCCCGCATGGAGGAAGACGAGCTGCCGCGCCCGGAGTGCTGGCCGTCCGATACGGTGGTCGGATTCTTCGCCCAACCCCCCGGACTCGTCTTCGGGGCAATGGTGCCCAAGGGGAAGCACCTGAACGTCACTCTCTTGTGGCGCGAGGGCGGGCAGAGCGCAGCCGCTTTCTACAATGCGCAATCGCGCTACCTGCCGGGCTACTGCCCCGTTCCCGCCGAGAGCATGTGCGGCTGCAAGCCGCGCATCCCGGTCAACCTCGCAGGGCGTTTCTATGGAGACCGGTGGGCCGCCGTCGGCGACGCGGCCACGTCGCGGCTCTATAAGGACGGCATCAACTCTGCGTTTCTCATCGCCCGCGCCGCAGCTCAGGCAGCGGTGGAAGAGGGCGTGGGTGAGGGGGACTTCACCCACTACCTGCGGCCCACTTGTGACGCCCTGGCTGCGGACAACCGGCTGGGCGAGCTGCTGTACGCCGCCTGCGACCGCTCGATGCGCTGGGGGAAACTGGCTCGCGCCGTCGCCCGGTCCGTCGGCGCCGAGGGTAAGCTGCCGGCGGAGAAACGCATCTACGCACGCTTCATCTGGGGGATGCTCACGGGCGATGAGTCGTACGCCAGCCTGTACCGGCTGATGATGCGACCCAGCGCCCTCATCCGCCTGGCTCGATCGTTTCGGGAACCGAGGACCGCATAATGGCAGATTTGGGGCCGCTGCGTGACGGAGCGAGCGTGGCGGTGATCGGCTCCGGCCCGGCCGGGGCCGGCTGTGCTTTGGCCCTGCATCGGATCGCAATAGACCGCGCTCAGAACGTCCGTATCTACCTGATCGAAGGCAAGCGCTTCAACCGCGGGCATCACAATCTTTGCGCAGGGGTCTTCTCTCCCCCGATCCGGGAGCTCGTAACCGGTAGGCTGGGCATTCCGTTTCCCGAGCACCTGGTCCAGGGCTGCGTGCCGGGATACGTGCTGCACACGGAACGCGAGCAAATCCAGCTGGCCGACCAGGACGGCGGTTCGGTTACCATGCCGCGGGCCGGATTCGACGGGTATATGCTCGAAGCCGCCGCCGGGCAGGGGATCGAAGTGCTCCGCGCGGGCGGTGGGTGTGGGGTTCCACGAAGACTACGTCAGCGTTTACACAGAGGGTCCTACCGTTCACGCTGACGTGGTGGTAGGCGCATTCGGGTTGGACCAGGGTGCGGCCACACTTGTTCGAGGAGGAAACCGCCTACCGCCGGCCGCGCGCGATGACCGCCGTGCTCGCACGCCTCTACGCCTCCCAGGAGGAGATGAAGGAGTTCGGTACGTGGGTGCACGCGTTCCTGTGCAGCCACCCGCGGATCGAGTTCGGCGCCATCACCCCGAAGGTCGACCACATAAACGTCAACATCGCCGGTGGCAACGTAGACGCCGCCTGCCTGCGCGCGTTCCTGGCGTGGGCGCAGGTGCGCCAGGTGTTGCCCCCCGAGCGCGGGCCTGCAACGGGCTCCCATGTTCCGCGGCCACTTCCCCTGCTCCCTGGCGCCGGGGTTTTACGGCGACAGGTATGTGATGGTGGGGGACGCTGCCGGGCTCATGCGGGCCTTCAAGGGCAAGGGCACCACATCGGGGATGCTCACCGGCATCCGTGCGGCGGAGACGATGTTCGAAGCCGGGATTTCCGCCGCCGCCTTTCGCTCGCACTACGTACCGGCAAACGCCGACATCATCGACGACTTGCCATACGGCAGGGTGACACGCGTGCTCGTGAATGCCTCGCTGCGCGCCCATCTGCTCGACTCGATCGTCCGGGCCGCCAAGTACGATGAGCGGGTACGCGAGAGCCTCTACGGCGCAGTGTCGGCCCACGCGCCGTATCGCCACGTGTTGGGCGGCATGCTTCACCCGCACTCGATCGCTGCGGTGCTGCGCAGACTGGCGCCGGTCGCTCGTCGATGATGCGCGGGCGATTGGCGGCGCTGGCGCTGCTCGCGCTGCCGGCACTGCTGGTGATGTCGTGCGTGCCGGGCGGGCGGCCCGCGCCCGGTGCGGGGTCGCCGGCGTCCACGCGTGCGGGGCACGCACCGCGTCCCCTCCGGCAGCCGCGGCAGCCACGGCGCCTGCCACGCCCGCGCTCGCACCGCCCGCGTCACCGGCAGCCACGCTCGCCGGGAGCACGGCGCAGGCCGCGACTCCTCCGGCGACGCGCCTCTCGCCATCGCCAACGCCGCGGCCCGGGGCCGCCACGACGACGCGCGCTGCTGCCCACCGGGCAGACTGCGACTCCTGAGCCGCCCGATCCCGTCACGCCGCGCCCGGCGAATGCGCCCGTGACGCTGCGCGAGACCCAGGTGACCCTCGCCACCTATCCGTTCGCGCGCTTCCTGCGCACCGAGCAGGACCCGGTGACCGGGCAACCGGCCCAGGTGCTGGACTGGGCGGCGTACGAAGCCTCGTCTCCCCGGCCGGCCCCGGTCGCCTATCAGGCAGTGATCCTGGAGAACGCCTATCTGCGATTGACCCTCCTGCCCGACCTGGGAGGGCGTATCTACGAATGCGTCTTCAAACCCACCGGGAACAACGAGTTTTATCGCAACCCGGTCGTCAAGCCCACGCACTGGGGACCGCCGCACCCGCCCTATCCCGCCGGCTCGAACTGGTGGCTCGCTGCCGGGGGCATGGAGTGGGCGTTCCCGGTCGAGGAGCACGGATTCGTGTTCGGGACGAAGTGGGCGTACGACCACACCGAGGGGGACGACGGCAGCATCACGGTCGGTCTCTTCAGCTCCGCCGCCACCCGGCCATACGTCACGATCGACGTCACCCTGGCGCCGGACAGCGCGGCATTTCTCGTGGAGCCCTCCATCACGAACCCGGGCCAGGAGCCGTTCCGCTTCAAGTTCTGGGCCAACGCCATGCTAGCGCCCGGGAAGGCCAACGCACCTGGCCCCGACCTGCGCCTCTTGTTCCCGACCCGCGAAGTGCTCGTGCACAGCAGCGGCGACCCCGCTCTCCCTGCGCCGGGGCAGCGCATGTCGTGGCCGCTCTACGGCGGGCGCGACGTCAGCCGGCTAGGCACGTGGGGCGGTTACCTGGGCTTCTTCGCGCCGGCTCCCGTAGCCTATTCGGGCGCATACGATACCGCGGCGGACGAGGGGATGCTGAGAGTCTCGGCCGGCGGCCCGGCGCGCGGCGCGCAAGGCATTCGCCGCCGGCTGGAAGAACCCGCTGCCCGCAACCGAGTGGACCGACGACGGCAGCGGCTACGTGGAGCTGCACAGCGGGCTCATGCCTGACTTTGAACAGTGGTACGAGCTGCCGCCCGGCGAGCGGGTGACCTGGGGTGAGACCTGGTTCCCCGCCGCAGGCACCGGTGGCGTCGTCGCCGCATCAGAGCACGGCGCGCTCAACCTGCGCTCGACTGCCGCCGGTCTCCGCTTCGACTTCATGCCCGTCCGCCCGGGAACGTACCGGATCGAGCTGTCCGGCGCCCCCGGCAACCCGCCCGCAGCAGAAGGCCCCGCCGCCCCCGGCAAGCCCTTCACCGGCACCCTTGCCGGCACACCTGCGGGAGAAATCACGGCTCGCATCCTCAACGCCGCCGGCGACGAGCTGCTATCATTTCGCGGCGCCGTGTCTTCCGAAAGCCGCTAGAGGGAGCACTGTAGGGGCTAAGCACCCGCCGGAGATGTGCGTTAACGAAACCACTCGTGCGGGTGCTTCGCCCCGGGCTGCGTGACCACACAACCCTTGGTTGCCCCCGTCTCGCTACCCCGCGAATCCCTTGCTCCCGCGGGCCGCCGCGGCTGCCGGACGCCGCCGATGCGGGTGCTCGGGCGGTGCGGACTCTTAACGCAAAGGCGCAAAGACGCAAGGGTGCATCCGACGTTGGGGGCAACATGTAGGATAACATGCCGATGTTGTCCCGTGTATGGGGTAGAGCGGGCTGGCGGCAACAAGCTAGCCCGCTCTGCCCCGCACCCGGGACAACATCGGCATGTCTATCCTACATAGTGCCCCCAGCGTGCAATGCGCCCAAGACGCAAAGGCACTGTCTGGTCAAGGTTGTGACGGCGCGGATGCGGCTGGTCCTGTACAGCCACCCTTGCCTCTGTTGGTTTGGCCAACAACTCCATCCTGAGCCTGACGAAGGACGTGACGACACATACATGCCGGTGAGGACGCCGGCCGCCGCGTCGCCATCCCCCCGATCCCGCCGCGATCCCGCCCGAAACCGCGCCGTTGGGCCGGCGAGACCCGCACGACGCGACGGTCGCGGCTTCCCGAGACGATGTCGTGCAATGCGAGCCCGGCAAAGCTGCCCACCGGTGGGTGAGCTGGCCTCCTCGCGCTCTGCGAGCCTCATATCCGGCTGCTTTGCAGCTACGATTGCCTGCGGGAAGCAGCGTCGCATGATCGATGGCGCCGCAGATACCGCCGGTGCGCCGCGAACCCCGCCGCGCCGCTTTGACGCTCCCGCGCCTTTCCGTTATACTGCCCATGTTCGGGGCGTGGCGCAGCCCGGTTAGCGCGCGTGATTTGGGTTCACGAGGTCGGAGGTTCAAATCCTCTCGCCCCGACACAAAAAAGCCGGCTCGACAGGGGATCACCCCTCTCGAGCCGGCTTTTGCTACTGCACAGCACTACCCCCGAAATCGTCTCCTACGCTCCCAAGTACCCGCGCTCCCGGTACGTCGCAAACAACCGCCCCCACTCCGTCTCCTTCCGCCAGTGCTCGTAGACGTGCTTCTCCTTCAGCGGCCAGTGGACGTAATCGTGCTCGACCTCGGAGACCAGGGTCGGGATGAGCGACGATCGGGGTGTGGAAGATCAGGTGCTGCAGGAACTTGAGCGGGCCGAACCAGCCCAGCCAGGCCAGGAACAGGTGGAAGCTCTTGCCCACCTCGAAGTGCCAGTTCTCGCCCGCGACGTCGTCGCCGACCACCTCGATCTCGCGCACGTCGCCGCAGCCCAGCCCCGCCTCGTGCGCCAGCCGGATGTAGGGGATGGTCAGCGGATCGAAGCCCATCAGCTTGGCCGACACGGCGTCGATCGCCACCTGGTCGGCCGAGGCCAGGATGACGTTCTTGATCTCCGGCTTCATGATGCGCGGCCCGGGGCCGTTGCCGGCGGTCGTGCCGTCCATGAAGGCGAAGATGCCCGGGTGGATCTCCTTCTGGATCGCCAGCAGGTCGACCAGCGTCTCGTGGATCCAGGTGTGGGTGTAGTGGCGGTGGTGGTTCAGCAGGCCGCCGAAGGCGTTCTTCATCGCGCCGGTGGTCGTGGTGTAGATGTGGCACTTGACCGTCGGCAGGTGGACGATGTTCTTGCCGCAGAAGTAGTCCGGGATGCGGATGCCCTTCCGGGAAGACGTGGTCCAGCGCCAGCATCTTCGCCTGCGGCCGGTACGGCACCCACTTCATGTCCTCGTCGCGGAAGTTGTACTTCACCGGCACGCCGTAGTGGCGGCAGATGGGCATGTAGCCGTTCAGGTCCTCGCCCTTGAAGGCGTTGGTGACGACGGTCTTGTTCTGCACGCAGACCAGGTCGTCGAACCCGGCCTGCCGCAGGGCCAGGATCGTGCCCTCGAGCTGCCAGGGGGTGGTGTTGGCGCCCGGCATCGGGTAGTGCCAGGAGATATTGTCCTTGAGGATCGTCGTGGCCTTATGGTCCAGCGCCGCCGGACCGCCGGCCAGCTCGAACAGCCGCGCGTGATCCGCGAGCGCCGTCTCGGGCCGCGTGAACAACACGGCTACCTTACTTCTTGCCATTGTCTTCCACCTCCGCCGGCCGATTGTAACAAGAGGCACGCAAGCTGTCCAACCGGCAGGGACCGACGATTATTCCTCCCTCTTATCCGGAGGCCAGCCCCTCGTGGGCGTGTTGGTCGCGGCGCGTTTCCCTTACTACCCACGCAGCGTCCCCGTTCCCGGCGCCATCGAATCACTTTTGACAGACGGCGTAGCCCTGCATATACTCACTCTGTCGCGGGTGTAGCTCAGCGGTAGAGCGCCTGCCTTCCAAGCAGGATGTCACGGGTCCGAATCCCGTCACCCGCTCCTTGTTCCTCGGCAGCAGATCCCCTACCTTCCAAGCACGCCCCACGGGCAGTGTCACGGGTCCGAATCCCGTCACCCGCTCTTATCAACTCGGCTCAATCAACGCAGCCGGCCAACTGTCTGCAATCTATCCCCGATCTTAGCCGACTTCCAGCCGTACCGTCACCCTATCGCCTTCCTCAAGCTTCTCTGCTTTTCGGACACTCGCCTTGATGGGCACAACGTAGCTGCCATCTTTGGGAAACAACGACGTCGTCCACACGGTATTGCCGATCCGCACTTTTGCCGGGATCATTCCCCAGCCATAAGTCACGAATCCTGAAACGGCTTTCAGGTCGTGGCACTGCTCCTCCGGAACTGTAACGAAGTACCATGGGGCGGGACCACGCCAGGCCCAAATCTCACCCTCAAACTCGATGTTCATTTCCCGCCCCTTTCGGCGACCGCTTCTGTATCACTCGCTGGACGGCCCACGCCTGGCCCTTTCGTGCCAGCAGGCCGATCGCTCTGCCGGCTTCGAGCCACATGAGGACGTGATCCGGCTCGCTTGCCTCTGCAACCTGATCGCCCAACGTGCCCTCGAAGAACGTGGCATCGATGCGGTAGTAGCGGCCCTCAGCCTCGGCAAACAGGTACTCGACGGCTTCGCCGATCATTTGGCCGGCTTCGACCTCACGGCCGCATTCCTCCCTCACCTCGCGCCGGAGAGCAGCCACAGGCGCTTCGCCGTCGTCGCAGCCGCCGCCGGGCAGGAAGTACCCGCCTGCTGTGCGGATCACGGCGAGCCGTCTTCCGTCCAGGATGACTGCGTACGCTCCCGGGCGCGGCACGTATTGCTTGCCCGCGATCTCTCTGCCGAATACCCGGATCTCCTGAGATTGATGATCCATAGGGTCACCACTCACCGCGCTCTCACCAACCCTACCATCCCCTCGTGCAGCCGCCCATTCGTCGCCAGCACCGTCCGCCCGCCCACGCTGAACGCCCTGCCATTCGCATCCGTCACGACGCCCCCGGCTTCCTCCACGATCAGCGTCCCGGCCGCCATGTCCCACGGCTCGAGGTCCAGCTCCCAGAACGCGTCCAGCCGCCCGCAGGCGACGTAGCACAGGTCGAGGGCTGAGGCGCCGTGGCAGCGCGTGGAGAGCACCGCCCTTGTCACGGCAGCCCACTCGCGCAGGTTGTCGCGCCCGTATTTCGCTGCGTCGTATGGGAACCCGCTCCCAACCAGGCTCTGCTTGAGCACTGCGGTTCCGGACGTGTGGATCGAGCGACCGTTCAGGTGGGCGCCGCGGCCGCGGGCGGCCGTGAACAGCTCGTCGCTCAACGGAGCGTAGACCACACCCAGCTCCCGGCGGTTGCCGAGCACGAGGGCGATGGAGACGCAGAAGCGGGACAGGCCGTGCGCGAAGTTGCTGGTGCCGTCGAGGGGATCGACGACCCAGGCGTCGGCGGGGAATTCGCGCCCGGTCCAGTCGTCCTCTTCGGCGATCACCGGAATCTCGGGAAATCCCGCCCGCAGCGCGTCGACGATGATCTGCTGCGATTGGCGATCCGCTGAGGTCACGATTTCGATCTCTGACTTGTATTCGATATCCTCATCGCCGATCGATCCGAAGCGCTGCCTGAGCAATTCACCGGCCTTGCGGGCGGCCGCGCACGCCAGCTCCAGGTGTGGGTCTGACTCTCCGGTCATTTGACCTCCTCGGTACCCGGCCACTACAACCACCTGGCCCAGGCTTCCACGCTGCGCTGGTGGTCCTCGATGACCTGCGAGTCAGGGGCGTCCATGGCATGTCCCAACTCGAAGAGGAGCGGGATCTGCTCGAAGGGAGAACTGCGTGCGGTTTCGACGATGCGCTGCGGATCGATGATGCCCTGGGCGGCGAACTCGGGCGTGAAGGGCCAGTGCCGGTCACCTTTGCCGTCTGTCTGCTGGAGATGGATCACGCGGACCCAGGGCAGCAACCGCTCCAGCCAGACGTGCGGGTCACCCGGTTCGGCGAGATCGTATGCGCTGCAGTGACCGACGTCGAAGCACAGGTACACCGGCACGGCGGCCCCGGCGTTGACCTCGGTCATCAGCTCAGCGGCCTCTTCCGGCGTGTGCGGCAGCTCGCGCGGCGACGGCATCGGCTCCCACAGGAAATACTTCTGCCCGAGGCTTGCCGCAATCCGGGTCAACTGCTGCACCGACTCGACCAGCGACGCGCGCAGGTAGCTGAAGCGCTGCGGGTTGGCGTAATCGGCCGCGCTCATGGCGCCGATGTGCCCGCCACAGGCCTCGCCGCCGAGCAGGCTCGTCGCCTCCAGCGCGGCCTCGTACCAGCGCAAGGCGTGCGCCCGGACCGCCGGATCCGGATGCGCAAGATGGTTCTGGGCGTAAACGATCAGGCCGGTGAAGGTGGAACGGATGGAGAGGCCATACGTGGCGCAAGCACCCGTCACCTCCCGGCAGAGGTCAGCGCGCGCAGGCGGCGGAAGCATTGGGTCCAAGAGGTCGAAGGAGAACTGGACCTCTTTGAGACCGAAGCTCCCGGCCACGACGCTCGCCCAAGCTGCCGGTTCCGGCCACCGCCTGAGCGCAAAGCCGTTATTGACCCCGAGAATGACCTGTGACATCCGTCCCCCTGCCAGTCTGAAGGTTTGCCGGAAACCGTTCGGACGATATATGGGACGCGTTCGGCTGTCAAGCACCGTTAGTGCGGCGCCATCCTTTCGATGGCAAGACCGGCAGCCTCACCAGACATTCAGTTGTCAATCCCTCACCTTAGCTGCACTACGATCGGCAGGTAGACGCTGGCCGCCGTCAGGCTGAACTGGGCGCTGCCTTGGCCGCCGTCCTTATCAAGCACCGTGACCGTGACCTCGCGGGCGCCGGGCCGGAGTGCAGGCACGGTGGCGGAGACGGTTCCCGACCCGTCCACTTCGTTCACCGTTGCCGGCAGCGGGCCGCGTCCATCGCCCCAGTCAACGGTAGCGGTATGAGTATCCAGTACACCGGGATCATGGAATGCCGCGAGGACCGTGCCGCCGCGCGCCACTGTGACCACTGGCGGCATGTTGTACACCTGCGCAAACGCGGCGTCGCCGGCCGTCCCGCCGCGGCCGTCGGTGACTGTCAGGGCCGCCTGTCCTGCCCAATCGTCCTGAAACTGGAGATCCACCTTCTGGTCCGTATGGTTCGCCCCCCGGATGTTCCAGGTGTACGCAAGCGCATCGCCATCCGGATCTTTCGAGCCCCCGGCGTCCAGGTGCAGCGTGCCCCCTTCGGGCGCCAGGTATGGGCCGCCGGCCCGCGCCGCGGGCGGCCGGTTGCCCGCGGTGACCGTGATTCCGAAGATCAGGCTGTCGGTGTAAACGCCATCAGACACCACCAGGCGCGCACCCGTATAGACTCCGCTCTGGCCGTACCAGGGCGCGAGTGTCAGGACGGCCGTTCCGCTGCCCCAGTCATCCAGTGCAGCGAAGGGCGGGAGGCCGGCCCCTGAGAAGATGAGGTCGTCGAAGTTGGCGTCGACGGCTGTTACCGTGACGGTGATCTGCGTACCTTCGGCGATTGACGCCGGCAGTTGCGGGGGATCGAGCTTCGGCGGCACAGGGTTCGGGTTGAGCCGGGTGCCGGACGGTTCGCACTCAGTGCTGCGGGCCAGCAGCACGTCCGGGTGCGGATCGGCCTGCCGGTCGGGCCAGGCCATGAGCATGGTTTCGCCGCTCAGCGCCATCGTCACGTCCACGGCTGCCTTCGGCGACAGCATCCGTGTCGTCCCAAAACTGTCGCCCGCGTCCGTGCTCGCCCGGACATATAACGGGGCTTCCAGTGGCCAGGGGGTGGGCTCCTCGATCCACGTGACCCAGACCTGGTCGCCAAGGACGGCCTCGGCGTGCTGGTACGATCGCTTTCCCGTTCCGCTGAGGCGAACCGGGGCGGCGAAGGTCTGACCGGAGTCGTGGCTCACTGCAGCATACAGATCTGTTGCCGGCGAGCTCTCCGACTCCCACTTCACCCAGAACAGATAGACGTTCTGCCCGGAGACGGCCAACCGCGGCCGCGCCAACCCGAAGCCCCAGGAGTCTATCTCTGTGTCAGGACCGAACGACAGGCCGCCGTCGGCGCTTCGCCAGAAGTGAAGATAATCCAGAGGATAGGCGTCCTCGCGGCCGGTCACGTAAATCGCATCCCCGGCCACGGCCAGGCGCAACTCGTCCAGGGTACCCAGTCCATCACCCAGCTTCACCGGCGTCCCCATCTGCGTGCCGCCGTTATCCAGCCGGCGGTAATACGGCGCGTAGTTTTCACCCGCTTCGGTCCATAGGGCGTGATATGTTCCGTTCGAGAAGGCCATGTGGAACTCGCCAACGCCCGGATGCCCCGTCAGAACCGCGATCGGCTCGCCAAAGGTGGCGCCTGCATCGTGGCTTACCCGCAGCACACCCGGCACCGCCCCCACCACGCCGGTGCGCAGCCACCAGATGTAGAGATCGTCGCCGCTGGCGTAGATGCCCGGCGGCGCAGACACCACACTGTCGAGCGCCTGCGCAGGAGCAAACGTGTGGCCGTAATCGTGGCTGACCATCACCCTGGGCGGCACGCTGCCGGGGTAGTACGACCATGTGATATACACGTTCGGTCCGGCGGCCGCAATCTTGGGCATCCGGAAGTCGTCGATTTGGTTCTCGAGGAAGGTCTGTGCCGGGTCCCAGCTTTGCCCACCGTCGTGACTGGCGCGGAACAGGATCTTCGGCACCTCCTGCCCGCCCGGCGTCGCGGGCGTCAGGTCGTAGGCGAGCGCATAGACATGCTGGCCGGAGGTGGCGAGCCGGGGGACTTTCGTGCTGCCGGCTGTTTCGCTTACGTTGATCGCCGGGACGAAGCACCCGGCCGTCTGCGCAGTGCGTCGAATGAAATGCGGAGCGTCCGAGATGTCCGCGGCGGTGTTGATACCGTCAGATGCCAGCACGCGCAGCAAGACCTCTTCGCTCAGAATGTTCTCGGGCACCGTGAAACTGAATTGCGTCGTCGTAAGGTCAGTCGCCAGCGGCAGCCAGGTGCTGCCGGCGTCGGCGCTCAGGCTGACCCGGTAGCTCAGGGGCCCGCCGTCGGCATCGGACGCAGTCCAGGCGGCCGTCACCGCCTCTCCTGTCAGCCAAAGTTCGCCGCCGTTTGGAGAGGTTACGGTCACCTGCGGGGCATGGGCAGTGACCTCTCGTTCGGTGAGTACGGTTCCCCCATGTTTCAGTACGATGCGCTGGGTGCCGGGTACGTCCGGGATGCTCAGGCTGAACCAGGCCCGGTCGAGCTCGCCGGTCGCGCCGCCGTCGGGTGGGGCTGCGAAGCTCACGTCAAACCCGGTCTCGGCCAGCAGATCGTCTGCGGCTCCGCGGTACTCCAGGCGATACGCGCCGGCTGCGTCGAACGGCGTATCGGGGCTGCCGGCCACCCGATACCAGGGTCCAAAGGTCGCGGCCAGCGTGGGGGTGCGTGTGATCGTGCCCTGCACCTGGATCACTCCGTCGCTCTCCACCCGCGCGCTGCGAAGCGGCAGAGGGGCCGGCACGGCGAGCTGCGTTAGCAGCACATCCCAGGTAGCGTTGCCGATCCAGTGCTCACCACCCGGTTTGCCACCGCCGGCATACATGTAGGGAATCATGAATTCCCAGTCGCCCAGACGCTTCTCCTCCCGTGCCACCCAGTAGCCTGAAGCTTTTGTGCTCTCCTCCATGTGCCAGGTGCCGTTCGAGCCCGGCACCGTTGCGGCTATCAGACCGTAGTTGTGCCCCACCTCGTGCGGCGCGGGGACGCCGTAGGTCGTGCTCGTGTCGGCGATGGATGAGGTACCGCCAATGGGCGCCAGGCCCAGAACGCCGTTCATGCCGTGGTCGTTAAACCAGCCTTTCTTCACCACCCCCACGATCTTGTCGGCGCCCGCCTGCGTGGCGTCGAGGGCAAGCTTCTGAAAAACCTGGGGATCGACGGTGACCGTTGGCGTCGCAGTTATGGCGACCGTCGTCATCAAGTGAGCCGGATCGAGGCGGATCGGCACGCAGTTGACGGTTGTGGTGATGTTGCGCTCGTCGACCGGGTAGATGCCTTCCAGGTAGCGCTGTGAGGCGTTCGCCAGCCGCGTCACCTCGGCACACGACGGCACCGTCTCCGTCACGGCCCCCATCGGCCGGTAAATTATGCGCTGGGGTCGGGTGGCTTGCACCGGGCGGGAAACTGTCAGCGAGTTGTTGTCCGGCGCCTGGTCAAGCGGGTGCGCCAGGGTCAGAGTCACCGTGAAGGCGCCGGCCGCGGGACGCAGGAACGCGCCGCCGAACTCGGCGTTCGACCTGGCAGGCAGGTAGACCACACTGGCGCCCGGCTCGATCCGCACGTCTTCGCGCAGCTCATGGCGCCCTGTGCTGTCTTCGTACGCTATGGTGGCCGGTACCTGGATGGCGCTGCCAAAATAGCTTCTCACCCAGGCGCGCAGCTTGGCCGGCTTGCCGGCCGCCAGGGTCGTCGGGTACACCGGAGCCTGGATCAGGCTCAGCTCGGTTACCGCGACATCGGCCGTGTCGCCGGAGCCCGAGCGGTAGAAGATGTCCATCGGGCCGGCCGTGTAGTCCATCCAGGCGAGGTGAAAGACGGTACCCACTGCGGCCAATTCGGCCCGCCCAAAATCCACGGGGTTGGCCCCCGGCTCGTAGACAACATTCGTGGCCAGCCCGTCGCGGCCATAGTTCATCCCGGAGGCGACCTTCAGCTTGCCGCCGGCCACCCACGACATGTAGACAAACTGCCCGTTGCTCTGGATGCGGATGCCGCCGTTGCCCAGGATCTGGTCTGCGAGATTCTCCTCCAGAGCTACGGACGCCCCGTAGCCGGCCCCGCCGTTGTGGGAGCCGTAGAATCGCAGGGCCGAGGTGGGCGGGGTCGCGGTTCCGGGGTATGTATCGGCCAGCTCGGCGGCGATCCACACGTGGTCGCCTGCCGCGGCAATGGCCTGTGTGGTTGAGTAGCCATTCGAATAGCCTGAGTGGACAGCTCCAATCTCAACCGGCGCGGCAAGTGTCTCCCCGCCGTCGGCGCTGGTGCGCACGTAGACTTGCTCTCGGGAGCTGCCATCGGACAGGGGCAGGCTGAACTGCCGGCGCCACAGCACGTGGGCTCGGGCGCCGGCAGCCGCGACCGAGGGGCGAGCCCAGTACGAAACGTCGTCGGCGACCTCCACAATTTGCGACCGGTAGCCACCGGGCGCCGCCGGGTCATAGGCGCCGGAGTAGAGTTTGATCCAGTTGGCCCAATGCCAGGCGACGTAGACGCGATCCCCGGCTGCAGCCAGATCAGCTTGGTAGCCAAGCGACCAGTCGTGGATATGAATGTCGCTGAAGCTGGCCCCACGGTTGGCGCTCCGCGCCAGGTTCACCCCTTGTTTCTCGCCCGTCAGGTCTTCATAGAGCACGTAGACGTAGTCGCCGTCGGCTGCAAGGTGGGGATCGACCGAATCGCCGTTGCTATTGCTCATGTTCCGCGGCGGCGAGAACGATTTCCCTCGATTGTAGCTCACGGTGAAGAAGACGTCGTGTGGGCCGTCGGGCATCTGCTGCTCCCAGGCCACGTAGATCGTGTCGCCACTCATCCGCATGACCGGGAAGGTATCGTCGAGCCCGGGGCTGTGGCTCAGGTTGACGGCGCGCTCGAAGGTGGCGCCTTCATCGCGGGAAACCACCAGCATGATCTCGAGGTCGAACCCGTTGCTGAGCCCCCGGTCTTCGTATGCCACTAACACGTCGCGCCCGTTGGCCACGATCTGCGAAAAGCCTGTGTTCCCCGGTGTGCGGCTCAGGTTCCTGACGGGACTGAGTGCCGGCGCGGCGTCGGTTCGCTCGTGTTCGGCTGCCGGAAAGGAACGCACGCCGCCGGCGCCCGGCTCTTGGAAGCGCGCCCCGGCTGAACCACTGAGGACCGGACGCCGGCGCTGATGTGTCCGGCAGGCCAGACAGAGAAGCCGATAACTATGCAAAACAGGAGCAGTGAGTGGAGGTGCGGGAGACGATGCATGAGTGACCACCTCGACGTGGTGCCGGCATGGCGCGCGGCCGGCTACGGCGAAACGCTAGCTTGTGCATGATAACACAAACGCCCATTTCGGCGCCGAGGCGCAGGGGATGTGAACCGGCAAGCATTGCGCATCGTGGTGTGACCCACAGCCACGCAGCGCCTGTACTTCGCTACGTGACCGGCAGATCTCGCTCCTCTGCTTGACAACGCCATCCCCGGAAAATATGATTCGCCCACTGATCGACCATCGAGAGCGGAATGCTCTTGCCTGTAACGCTCGGAGGAGAACTGTCTTCATTCCTGGACGAACTGTTTGGCACCGCCAAACCCATTATCGCCATGGCTCACCTGCCCGCCCTGCCGGGCACCCCGCGCTACGACGGCTCGGTCGGGCTGGACCAGGTGATCGACCGCATGCGTGTGGATATCCGCCACCTGCTGGACGGTGGGGTTGACGGCATCATGTTCTGCAACGAGGATGACCGCCCCTACACGTTCCGGGCCGGGCCCGAGGCAGTGGCGGCCATGACACGTGTCGTGACCGAGCTGCACCCCACGGATAGGCCGTTTGGGGTCGATTATCTGTGGGATGCTATCTCGGCGCTGGCCATGGCCAAGGCCACCGGCGCTTCGTTCATCCGCGAGGTCATCACGGGCACGTATGAGAGCGACATGGGGTTATGGTCGCCCGACGCGGCTGCCGTGTTCCGCTACCGGCGCCAGATCAGCGCCGAAGACGTGCGGATCTTCGACAACATCGCGCCCGAATTTGCCTCGCCGCTGGGCAGTCGCAGTATGGCCCAACGTGCACGCAGCGCAGCCGTTTCGTCCGTGGTAGACGCCATCCTTGTCTCCGGCTTGACGGCAGGCATGGAGCCGGACCTCGCCCTCATTCAGGAAGCGAAGGCCGCGCTGCCGCCTTCCGTGCCCGTATTTGCCAATACGGGGGTAAATCCTCGCAACGCGGCCTCTCTGCTGAGCGTGGCCGACGGCGCGATCGTAGGGTCGTTCTTCAAAGTTGACGGCTACACCTGGAACCCCGTCGACCCGCAGCGCGTCCGCGCCCTCATGGAGAGTGTGCGGGAAAGCCGCCAGACGCGGCCTGCGGCGGCAGCCTGAGCATGAAGCCTGTGGGCGACTACCTGCTGGGAATCGATATCGGGACCACCGCGACGAAGGCGCTGCTGCTGCATTCCGATCTGGGAATTGTGGCCGAGGCGTCCAGCCCGGCAAATCTGGTCTCGCCCGCGGCCGGCTGGGCCGAAGAGGATCCGGATGAGTGGTGGGCGAACGTGGGCATCGTGTGCCGCTCGTGCCTGGCCCAGGCGAACGTGCCGGCGTCCGGCGTGGCGGCAGTCGGCGTCAGCGGCATGGTGCCGGCGCTGATCTTGCTCGACTCCGGCGGTCAGGTCATTCGCCCTTCCATCCAACAGAACGATGCCCGCGCATTCGACGAGATCGCGCATTTCCGCAGCCAGGTGGATGAGGCAGACGTCCTGCGACGGACGGGGAGCGCGGTCACCCAGCAAAGCATCGGACCCAAGCTGCTCTGGCTGCGCCGGCACATGCCCGCCGATATGGCTCGCGCAGACCCACGTATTGGGTTCCTACGACTACATCGTTTTCCGGCTGACCGGTCAGGTGAGCTGCGAGCGCAACTGGGCGCTGGAGAGCGGGCTGTTTGACATGGAGCGCGAGGGCTGGGACGGGCAGCTTCTGAGCCTGAGCACCATCGATGCCGGCCGGCTGGGTGAAGTGCATTGGGCAAGCCAGGTCGTGGGCCACGTCACCGGTGCGGCCGCCGAAGCCACCGGGCTGGCCCCCGGCACACCGGTGGTGGCGGGGAGCGGTGACCACATCGCGTCGGCCTTTGCCGCCGGCGTGTCCGAGCCCGGCGATCTGCTGGTGAAGCTCGGGGGCGCGGGGGATATCCTCCTCAGCGTAAACGAGCGAGTGGTGGATCCACGGTTGTACCTCGACTATCACGTCATCCCGGGCAAGTACTACCTGAACGGCTGTATGGCAGCCAGCGGCAGCATCATCAAGTGGTTTCAGCGCCAGTTCGCGCCGGACTGCGATTACGCCCAACTCGACGCGGAAGCGGAAGGGATCCCGGCCGGCGCGGATGGGCTGGTGCTGCTGCCCTATTTCCTGGGCGAAAAGACGCCCATCAACGACCCGCTGGCCCGCGGAACCCTTTTCGGGCTGACCCTCAGCCATACCCGCGGACACGTGTACCGGGCGGTGCTCGAAGGGGTGGCCTATGGCTTTCTGCACCACGTCAAAGTCATGGCCGAACGCGGGCTCGAGCCTGCGAACGTGGCTGTGACGAACGGCGGCGCGCAATCACGCCTGTGGAAGCAGATCACGGCCGATGTCCTGGGGCAGCCGCTGCGAGAGATCGTCGGGCATCCCGGCTCCTCGCTGGGCGCTGCCTTCGTCGCCGGCAAGGGAGCAGGCATATTCGACGACTGGAGCGACATCAGGCGCTTCGTCAGGACCGGGGGCATCGTCCGGCCCGACCCGGCCGCGCACGCCACTTACGGGGAGTTGTTTGAGATCTACCGGGATCTCTATGTTTCGCTGCGACCGTCGTTCGCAAAGCTGAACAGGGTGTTGAGGACGATATGAGCAGAAACAGCAAGGGCCAAGATCATAGGTTCTGCTTGTCACCCTGGCCCTATTCGCCACCGGTTCACCACACCCCCGGCAGCAGCCGGTAGCGCACGCGCCCTGCATACTTGAGGTAGCCGGGTAGCTCGGCCTGCAGGGTGTGGTCTTCGAGGGCTGTGCGCAGCGCGATCAGCGCCGCGGCCGCCGCGCCGGGGAGCAACGCCCACAGCGAACCGAGCATGACCGGCAGCGCCAGGTTCATCACGGCCATGCTGAGGTAGCCTGGATGGCGCACGTAGGCGTAGGGTCCCGCCGATACCACGCGGTGATCGCGCTCGGTCTGGATGCGCACCACTGCCGCGAAGAATGTGTTCGAGCGCATGGCCCACGTCGTGAGGGCGAAGCAGAGGATCAGGACCACCCAGCTCACCGCCCTGGCGGCGGGCGATACCGGCGGTGACCACCCAAAACGCACGTCAAACCCGGCGACGACCAGGATCACGACCATGAACAACCCCGGCACGCGTGACAGCCACCAGTCCCAGCGTTTCACGCCCGCACCCGGCTGGCGGCGCTCGGCGAAAAGCGCGCGGTCGTCCACGATCAGCACCAGCGCGATCGTCGAGAGCCCGTAGCTGAGCACGAACAGCCACACCCACGGCAGGTCCAGGCGGCCGGCGGGCAGGCAGGCGGCCATGCCGAGGACCAGCACGCCGAGGAGCACCGTCAGCGCCATGCGGCCGTTGAGCAGCTTCGGTTCCGTGTTCGCCGCGCTCATGTCCAGTGTCCCCCTTTCGGGGCAGGATGGTCGCACGCCATCCTCGCAGTCACGCTGCGATTGTACCACGGCGGGGGCCGGACATAATGCGTCTGCCGGGGCCGGCTCTCGCCGCGGCAACGAGGGCCATCCCGGCGGGCCTGGGTCCGTAATCGGTGGTTGGGTGTAAGTGCCGTCTGGCAAAAACGGAATCGATCAAAGCTCAACAGGGCTCAGCGGCTGATCGCCGGCGGTAGCGCATCATCTCGCCCCCCCACGGGCGGCCGCCACTACCCTCTCGATCGCGCTCCGCGTCTGATCCGCATGCTCCTTGCGGTCGACCAGGCTGATGTGCGTTGCCCCGTCAACGCGGTAGGTTGCACCGCTGCTCGACAAGGCTGCCTGCTGCTCGAACAGGGGAGTCAGCGCGGCTACGCCTCCGTCGCCCTTGCTTCCCAGCACGACCGCAACCGGGATGTCGCCGAGGCTGCCGGCGCCATACAGCGGACGCACCTGGGCCAGCAGCGTGGGGAACAGGTTGTACTGCCGCTTGATAAGCTCGGCCCATTTTGGCGAGGCGAGGTACGCCTGCAGCTCGCGTGCTCTGCCGGTCGGGCAGGTCCGGGTCGGTAGGCGGAAAGTTCATCAACCTGAGCAGACCGAGCCGGCTGACCACGGGCGCCGCATTGATCATACCCGCGTCGGGGGCATTGGGCATGGTGTCGGGGAGACCCAGCGCACGCAGCGCGTCGGGGTGGGTTCCCTCGATGAAGACGGCCCCGGCGATCTCGCCTTTGTAGATGTCCGCGAAAGTCCGGGTGTAGAGGGCGCCGAGGGAATGGCCCACCAGCACATAGGGCGGAGCCACGCCGCGGTCCACGAGGAGCGCATGTAGGGCCCCCGCGTTCTGCTGCGTGTCTTGCGGCTCCGGGCTGAGATCGCTCCACCCCAACCCGGCGCGATCGTAGGCGCAGGTCCGCGTGGTCCTGGCCAACTCCGGTTGAATCCACGCCCAGTTGGACACGGTGCCCTGGTTGGCCGCGTCCAGGATCACTGCCGGAGAACCCTGGCCCACGCAGTACAGATGCAAGCTGTACCCGCCGGCGTCGACGACATCCCCGGGGGCGGGATAGCTGCGTGCGTCGATCGCCGTCGCAACGCCCTGATACAGCGCCCCCAGAATCGCCAGGACGATGGGCGCCGCAAGCAGGACGAGGACGCCCCGGAGAAGCCACCTGACCGCACGCGACGTGCGGCTTCCTGACCCTCATTGTACCGGTGGGCGGCGTGGCCGGGTTCATCTGACAATCACCCCTCCCGTGGCCCACCTCCCTTGCCGCCCAACTCTACGACTCTTGCAGATCGTTGTCAACGACGGAAGAAGAAGTTGACGACTTCCTCTTAAGGAAACCGAATGGTCTCGCCCACGCGCAGTGTGTGATAGCGATCTCCGAAGGCGGATTCGAACGCCGCCAGAGCCGGTGCGTCACTATCATGCGGTGACAGCGCTACCAGCCCCGGTTGTCGAGTCTGCAGGAACCGGATGTGAGGCTCGAGGTCCCGAGCCGTCGAATTCCCATAGTGCAAGCCACCCACCACACCGGCCACCCTCTGCCCGTACAGCGTTTCTGCCCGCTCGACCAGCTTTTCGAGTCCGGGATGGCCGCAACCGGTGATCACGACCAGCCCCTCTCCTGCGACGTTGACAACCAGAGCTTGCTCGCTGCCCTTCGGCTGCCGTATGGACAAAGGAAAGACCTCTGGGTAAGAAATAACCCCTGTCGTCGCCGCATCGGGCGCCGGCAAGGCGGGTATTGTCGCGTGCACGGCGCCCTTGAACGTCACCGGCGCGGGGACAAAGATGAGCCGGTCGCCCAGGCTATCAGGCAGTGCGAGATTGCCCATGGAGACCGTATGGTCCCACCAGGCTTTCGTTCCGCCAACGTGGTCGGGATGCGGGTGGCTGATCACGATCCGGTCGATCTCTGCCCAGTCGATGCCAAGCGTCCGCATGTTCTGAATGAATGGTGCGACGGTTGATTGGTCTGGGTTGTTGCCGGTGTCGAGCAGGATCGTGGCGGAATCGGTCCGGATCAGATACGACACGCCGTGACCAATGACGAGATCGCCCTTCGCGCCGGCCTCCTCGTACAGCGGGACGATTTCCAGCCGGGAGGTTTCTGCCAGTTGGGGAACTACTGCAGGCGTCGTATGCCATTCGGATTCAATCGCGCGACCCGCGAGCATTTGACGGCTGGAGAAGACCATGAGAGCCGCGACGACCAGACCGCCGAAAGTGAACAACACAATAGACGCCTTCTTTTTCATAGCTAATTCCCTTCGCTCGAGCTTTCTGCAGGCAGGTTGGCACCAACCGGCGATACCGCGGCCACCATAGATCCCAGGTTCAGCACCGCGAACAATCCATCTCCTCAAACGTCGCCAGTGCCAGGCGACGACATCCCCGCTCCAGCTCCAGCATCTGATCGCAGCACGCTCTGAGGCCGGCCCGCGGACCACTAAAGAAGAGCCGGCCGTAAAGACCAAATTCTCGCGGGCTGTCATCTGCTCGATGAAGCGGGGTTGCTGAGACAGATAGCCGGTGCGCTCGCGGATGCGAACGCTTTTGGTGCAACGGTGCGCCTACTCTAGCAGGGTACATTGCATCCAACATCCGCCATGTGGGGGGAGCGCAGCCTGGCCGGCCATACAGTATGTTGTTCACGGCGGGCCATTTATGGCTCTGCCGCGTGGGCGGCTGCGTTTCTCAGCGGCGTGCCCGCCGGGCCGGCTCCCTCAGATTCGGCAAAAGAAACGCCCTGGGTGAGGTCACCCAGGGCGCATTGTTGGTTGCGGATTATGGCGGCCCGGCCGGGCTCGCTAGTTCTTCGAGGGGGCAGCGCGCTTCTTCGGCGGCTCCATCGGCTTCCCGTCCTGCGCCTTCTGCAGCTCGTTGACCTTGCGCGTCAGCGTGCCCACCTTCCCGGCGACCGCTTTCGCCGCCTCGGCCTTGGGCTCTTCCATCGCCTTGAGTTCCTCGATCTGGCCGGTCAGGTTCTCGACGTGTCCGGCAATAACCTCGACCTGCTCGATCTGCGGCTCTTCCAGCTTCTTGAGCTCGGTGATGCGCCGGTTCAAGGCGGTGATCCGGGTGTCCAGGGCCTGGATCTCGGCGTGGGTCTGCTTGTTCATCTTCTCGACGACCGCGCGCGTCTCGCTGTTCATCGTCTGCATGGCTTCGATCGTGGGGAGCTTCATGCGGGCCACCAGATCGCCCAGGCGCTTGTCCAGCTCCATCTCCGCCGTTTCCGTGACCTTGCGCTGCCGGCGGCCCACCGACCGCACCATGGAGCGGGTTTCCTTCTCGACCATCTCCCCGCGATCCAGCAGCCGGGAGCCCATCGACTCCACCCCGTCCCACACCATAGTGACGGCACCGGCGCCGGCCAACCAGGTTTTGCGGGCGACCTTCGTCACCGGCTTAACGGGCAGATGGATGCGCACGGAACGCACCTTGCTCATCGTCGCACGCCTCGCTGCTTTGACGTCCTTCATGCCGATCATTTTGAGTTTCATTCGTATCCCTCCGTGGCCTGATCCTAGTGCTACAGCCGGTCCTTCCGGATGCGAACACAGCTTTGACGCAGTGCGTCATTACGGCCACATCATACCACTTGTGAAATGAATGTCAAGCACCAGAGTGTTCTGGGTTGCTGCCCGCAGCCGTGGGATGGTACAATGCGGGCGTTGGGTCCCTAGCTCAGCGGTTAGAGCGGCCGGCTCATAACCGGTTGGTCCTCGGTTCGAATCCGGGGGGACCCATGTAGAACCCCAAGGGAGGACCATGTCTCTCACCCGAGCCATCAAGGATTTCGCGCTGGATCTCGGCTACCACTCGGTGGGTATCGCCGGCGCCGAGCCGTTTGACGAGTTTGCCCGCATCCTGGAACAGCGCCGGGAATCGTACGCCACGCTCTCGTACCTGCCGCCCTTTGCCGACCCGCACAACGCGATGCCGGAGGCGCGCTCGATCGTCGTGGCCGTCTACGACTACTTCACCGAGGGGTTCCCGGCCGAGCTGGTGGGCAAGGTGGGGCGTCTCTACCAGTCCCGCTGCTACTCGGCCCCGCCGCACCGGATCAACGGGCAGCGCCCCGCCCTGATGCGCCAGTTCATCGAGAGCCAGGGGGTGCGGGTGGCGCCGTGGCCGGGCGGGCGTACCGGCGTGCCCGACCGCCGCGCGGCCGCCCGTGCCGGAGTGGCGCACTTTGGGCGCAACAACTTTGTCTATGCGCCCCGCATCGGGTCGTGGATCATGATCCACGCGTTCGTGGTGGATGCCGAGCTGGAATACGACAGCCCGACCGAAGACCTTTCTTGTCCAACCGATTGCCACAAGTGCAGCGACGCCTGCCCCACCGGCGCACTGACCGATCTGCAGCTCGATCCGCGGCGCTGCATCGCCTACAACAACTTCTTCACGCGCGGCGAGGAGACGAAGGTCTCCAGCACGATCCCCATGGAGCTCCGCCCGAAGCTGGGGACGTGGGTGCACGGTTGCGACGAGTGCCAGGCAGCCTGTCCCAAGAACCAGCCCAAGCTCAAGGCGAAGCTGCGCACCAACCCCTTCCTGGAACGGATCGCCGCGGAGTTCGATCTCGTCTCGATGCTCGGCATGCCCGGCGACTACTACGCCCGCGTGGTGCAGCCCCTGATGTACAACTACATCAAGGATCGCAACCTCCTCCGGCGCAACGCGGCCATCGCGCTGGGCAACGTCGGCGATCCGGCAGCCGTCCCAGCGCTGGTCGCCGCTCTGAGCGACCCGGCCGAAGTGGTGCGCGGGCATGCGGCGTGGGCGCTCGGGCGGATCGGCGGGCTCCGAAGCGCGTCGTGCGCTCGATGCGGCGCTGGCGATGGAGACAGGGGAGACTGCGCGGTCCGAGATCGAGGCGGCGCTCGCCAACTAGCGGGGCACGCCGGTGTTGGCCGGCTGCCGCCGCGCTCTCGCTATGCCAGCCTCATGAACCCTGCAAGCGCGCGCCCGACCGCCTCGAGCGAGAAGCCTTCTTCCACCCGCCGCCTGGCGCGCCTGCCAAGTTCCCCGGCCAACGCTGGGTCGCGCAGCACGCGGACCAACGCGTCCGCCACTGCTGCGGCGTCCTGCTGCGGGACGATGATGCCCCCCGACGCCTCCCCATCGCCGAATATCTCCCGTACGCCACTGACGTCCGTCGTGACGACCGGCAGTTCGCAGGCCATCGCTTCGAGGGGCGCCACCGCGAATCCCTCGTGGCGCGAGGTGAAGGCGTAGACGTCCCCGGCGGAGAGGTAGCGGCGGATCTCGTCGCGGTCGTGTACGTGCTCCGCTTCCCAGCGGATTGGGGCGGCGCATGCGGAGAGGCGCCGGCGGAATTCGGGTGCGTCGGGCCCGGCGCCGAGCAACAACAGCAGCACGGGCGCGCCGGCCATCATGGCGCTTGCGCGCTCCCACGCCTCGAGCAAGATGTCCAGCCCCTTGTGGTACACCGAGATGCGCCCATGCCACACCACCACCCGCGCATCCGCTGCGATCCCCAGGCTGCAGCGGGCTTCCTCTTTGGGCATCGCACGCCACGTGCCGGTGTCGAGTGGGTTGAATATGCGCCCGATCTTTCGCGATGGGACTCCGTAGCTCTTCTGAACGCGCCGGGCCTCTCTGCTCTGGTCCGATGATGACGCCCGCAGCCGAGCGCAGCGCCATCCTGCGCACGAGGCGCCCGGTGCCCGAGCGGTTATCCAGGCCGCCCTGGAAGGTCGCGTAGACGGGGATGCGCGCCAGGCGCCCGGCGACGACGCACAGGTCGAAGCGCGCGTAATCATACTCCTGGCACAGGATGGCGCTGCAGCGCTCTCGCTTCAGCTCCCGCACCAGGGCGGGCACGGGGGTGTTGAGCATCGGGAGGGTGCGCGCGAGGAGATGCGCGGCGGCGACGCGGAGCCTGCCACCGCGGACTCCATCCGCGCGCACGGATCCGTGCGCGCCGTCCGTGGCGCCCAACCGCTGCAACGCGGCGCGCAGCGAGCGATAGGCACGAGAGGCCGGCAGAATGATGATCGTCGCCCCGGTGGGCCTGTGGGCGCGGCGCTCGACCCGGGTCACTCTTGCGGAGACGATCACGATCACCGGTCGCACCCCGGCGGTCTGGAGCGCCTCCACGTAACCGAACAACCACCCGCCCGACATCTCGTCACAAAAAGTGTCGAGCGATACGCCGATGGTGTCGAGGAAATCCTCGAACAGATCGCCCCAGGGGAGAAGAGCAACAGTCGCCGGTTCGCCGGGCATCACGAGCTATCAGTCCTCTTCAAAGGTGAAGTCGCAGGTGACGTACGCGCGCGGCTGCAGCTCCGATGCGCCATTGGGCGCCTGAACCACGTCCAGCTCGGCCGCCGACTCGATGTAGTCGTACGGCATGTTGGCGCGTGAGCTGATCGGGTCCGCCAGCCACAGGCCCAACCGGTACGTACCGGGGTTCAGGTGCAGGCTCTCGATCCGGCAGCGAATGTGGTTTGTGCCTTGCCTGAGCCGGATTGGCTTCGCCTGCGCGACCGTGTCGGCGTTCAGGAGCTTGTGCCCGAGTGGGGTCGACAGGAACACCGCCATGCTCCCGACGGTGCGAGGTGCATCCGATTCGACCGTCAACAGGATCTCGAGCGGCCCGTCGGAGAACGGCCGGTGACCCACCCCCGGTTCGGGGCTGTGGTATTCCAGGGACACGAAGCGCGCCTCCCCACTGCCCTCGCGCACCCGCGTGGTCAGGTCGATGGGCTCGTGGGGTGAGCTCTGGAATGCGTAGCGCGCCAGGTAGCGTCCAATCACCGAGGGGGTGTCGCCGTCGGCTACCAGGACCCCCGCGTCGAGCAACAGCGTGCGGGGGCACAACTGCTGGACGCTGTCCATCTGGTGGCTGACGAACAACACGGTCCGCCCCTCTCCCGCCACGCTGCCCATCTTCCCGATGCACTTCTTCTGGAAAGCCACGTCCCCTACCGCCAACACCTCGTCGACGATCAGAACCTCGGGCTCCAGGTGAGCGGCCACGGCAAACGCCAGGCGCAGGTACATCCCGCTGGAATAGTGCTTGATCGGGGTATCGATGAAGCGCTCGACCTCGGAAAAGGCTACGATCTCGTCGAACTTGCGCTGGGTCTCTGCACGACGCATGCCGAGGATCGCCCCGTTGAGGTAGATGTTCTCGCGTCCGGAGAGCTCGGGGTGGAAGCCGGTGCCGACCTCGAGCAGCGAGCTCACGCGGCCTCGAATGGACGCCCATCCGGTCGTCGGCCGGGTGATCCGCGCGAGGATCTTCAAGAGCGTGCTCTTGCCTGCTCCGTTCGCACCGATAATCCCAAGCACCTCCCCGCGCTTCACCTCGAAGCCCACGTCCCTGAGCGCCCAGATGCGGTCGCGCCGGACCGCGCTCCCGGCCGCGGGGCGCGGCGCGTCCGCCGGTGGCCCGCCTCGGAGAGGTCTCCGGAAGGCGCGCGCCAGCGACTCGCCCAGGGCGCCATTTGGACGCAAAGGCCCCAGCGAGTACTGCTTGCCCAGATCGTGAACTTCGAGCGCCACGTCATTCCGGCTCATATCACGTCGGCAAATCTCTCTTCGGCGCGGCGGAAGTAAATCAGCCCGCTGAACAGGAGCGCGGCCCCAACAATCGCCGAGCCCGCAAGCAGGGCCACGGGGGCCTCGCCCTGACCCAGCAGCGCCCACCGGAAGCCCTCGACGATTCCCACCATCGGGTTCAACCCGTACAACAGCCGCCACTCCGCGGGAACCAGACTGCTGGGATAGGCTATGGGGGAGGCGAACAGCCACACCTGGACCAGAAACGGCACCAGGTAGCGCACGTCGCGATACCGGACGTTGAGAGCCGACAGCCACACCGCGCCTCCCAATGCGATCGTGGCTGTGAGCAGCACCAGCAGGGGTACCGCCCAGGAACCCGGCGCCGGCACGATCCCGTAGGCAAGCATGAGGACGATCAGGACCACGAAGGCAATCGCCAGGTCAACCAGCCCGGCGACGATGGAAGCCAGCGGGATGAACAGCCGCGGGAAGTACACCTTGGTGATCAGGTGCTGGTGATCCACGAGACTGTTGCTGGCCTGCGCGAACGCATTGGCAAAATAGGTCCAGGGCACGAGCGCGGTGTAGGCAAACACGGGGTACGGCAAGCCGCCGGAGGGCATCCTGGCGAGCTGCCCGAAAAGGATGCTGAAGATCACCATGCTGGTCAAGGGCTGGATGACGGCCCACGCGCCTCGCAAGACGGTCTGCTTGTAGCGCACCTTCAGGTCCCGCCACACGAGGAAGTAGAGGATCTCCCGGTAGTCGACCAGCTCACGCAGCTCGGACAGACTCCAGGCGCCGGAGGCGCGGATGATCGTCTGCCGCGGGATCTGCGGCGAGGCGTCCGGCATCACCGGCGACTTCCCCGCCCTGAATTCGGCGTGCGCCGCAGCGGGCGGGAGCGCAGAGCGTGGCAAGTGCACACCGCGGGCACTACTCGAGCTCCGGGGCGAGCGGCGCTGGGTGGTTCCTCCGCCCGCGTCGCGGAAGGATATATGCCAGTCCTGCTATCGTGCCCGCGAGCTCGGCGAGCCAGATCCGGCGGCGCTCGGGGGTATCTCGCAGCAAGACGCGCGGAACCCGGCTGGCATAGTGATAAGGAACGCCGGCGAACACGCGATACAGGTTGCCCCAGTGGCGATAGCGGGCGAACTGCACGAACAACGCGACGATGTGCCCCCGAGTATACTGGTACATCTGGCGCCTGAGACCCTCGAGGTCGCGACGGTGATAGTGATAGACGACCGCCGCCGGCTCGTACCGGATCGACCCGCCCTCCACGAGCAACCGGTACCACAGCTCGGAATCCTCGCTGCAGCCCGCCGCCCCTGCCCCGAGCCGCTCGTCGAACATCCCCACCTGCTGGAACGCCTCGCGCCGGAACGCCATGTTGGCGCCGGCGCCGATCTGCCACACCGGCACTCCCCGGCGCTTTGTCGACTGAAAGAACGCGTCGCCGAACAGTCTCGGGTAGAATCCTGCGCCCAGTACCCCTCGAAGCATTTCGAAGAGGACCTGCGCTTCGGTCTCGAGCTCGGCGGGTACGAGCGGCCCCGTCACTCCCACCACCTGGGGATCGTCGAACGCCTGGTAGAGCGCCGAGAGCCACTGGGGGTGGACCACCACGTCGTCGTCTGTGAATGCGACGATATCGCCGCGGCTCGCCCGGATGCCGGTGTTGCGCGCCACGCTCAGACCGGGTCGCGGCTCGCGCACGTACGTGACGCCGTCAAACCCCGACACCGCGTCGCGCGTCGCCGGGCTGCTCGGCGCGTTGTCCACGACGATGATTTCCAGGGGCCGGGTCCTCAGTTTTTCGAGACTCCTCAAGCACTGGGCCAGCGACTCGGGGCGGTCGCGCGTGCAGATCACCACCGATACATCGAGCTCCGTGCCCTCATCCAGACCGGCCGCAGCCGGCTCGCCGTACGCGGTGAGGGGTCCTTCCAGTGACGCCAGCGCGCGCAGGCACGTCGCCAACATGCCATCTCCGCCGGAAGAGGGCGCTGTGCCCGCGGGTGGGCAGTCGTCGCCGAAGAGGCGCGCCCTGATGGCGGGGACAACGGCGCGGGCTGCGCGGGTCGTCAGCTCGAACGACGGTATGGGGAGCTCGGCGGCGAGCAGTTCGACGTGGCCGAGTGGCAGGTCCCCCCACCAGAAGATCACCAGCGTCCGGTCGTAGCGCGGCTCGCCGGATATCGCGGGGAGGGGATCCCTCAGGTCGAAGTGGAGTATCCTCCAGGGTTTGATCATGCGACCGGCTCCCTTGGCGCCGGGACGCCGCACCCGAAGAGTGCACGGCGGCGCCGGGGGTCCATGCGGGCAACCTGGGCGGCGCCGGCCCACTTCCCCTTCAAGAAGCTGCGCGCGATCTTTGTCTCCTCACCAGACGCACGGCCAAGACGCGCGGCGAGGGCATTCACGGAGAAGCGCGCGCCGTCGCGCAGCGCTCGCACGGTGAAAGCCGGCCACCATGCCGCATAGGACCGGGGCCACAGCATGGCGTCGGCGTACGCCTGCGATGCACCCAGCCCATGGTTCACCGCCACGAGGTACTCCAGGGTGGTGCGCGAGGCGGGGATGAGGTGTCTCAGATGGCAGGCCGGCGTGTACCACAAGGGGTGCAGGGCGCCGATACGCAGAGCGAGTTCCACGTCGCCGCCCGAAATCAGCCGCGTGCCGGTCCGGTCGGCCAGCAACTGCCGGTCTAGCCACCCGGTTTCCATGAGGGCGGAGCGGCGGATCACCACGCCGGCCCCGCAGATAAACGGGACCTCGCGGGGTTGGTCCCCCAGGTCCTGTTCGGCGAACGCGTAGCGGAAGGGCTCGACGAAAGGTGGGGGAGTCGATTCCCACTCCAGCGTGACGCGGCCGCCGAAGGCGCCGCAGCCGGGGTGGGCACGGGCAAAAGCCGCTGCCTGCTCGACCCAGTCGTCATGCAAAAAGCAATCGTCATCGACGAAGGCGAGCCAAGGCGCCGACGTGTGCTCCACGCCACGCCGGCGCGCCGGCGTGAGCCCCTGCTCGGGCTCGCCGACCACCGACAGTTCTGGGATCTGGCCCGCCGCCCGATGCTTCCGCAAGACTTCGGGCGTCTCGTCGGTGCAGCGATTGTCCACCACCAGCACCCTCCACTCTACATCGGAGGGCGCCCGCTGCCGCGCGAGATTCGCCAGCATGCGGTCAAGCATCGGGGCGTGGTTGTAGGTGCACACGATCAGGTCAATCGCGAACATTTCGTTCGTAGCGCTTCCTGATCAGCTCGCTGCGTGCTCGCGACCTCCCGTACTCACCACAGATCCCCGTCACGCCGCCCCAGATCTCGGCAAGGACCATGCCCGGCGGGAGCGAGTGCCGGCCCAGAAGGGCCCGAACCAGCATCTTGAACTGGTCCTGGAACCACCAGCCTACCATCAGCGCCAGCTTCTTGCGGTTGCCCGGATCGCTCTGGAAGGACTTGGCGATAAATGCCATGAGCCCCAGTCCCCAGCTCCAATATTGCCGCCGGAGCGTCGCCAACGTACGCCTGTGCTTGTGGAACACGAGAAAACGCGGCTCATACGCAAGTGGATATCCCGCCCGGATCACCCGGTAGAACATGTCGATGTCCCCACCCCCAGGCAGTGGGCGCCCCGTATCCAGCGCCTCGTCGAAACCACCCAGGTCGTTCAGCACCCGGACGGAGAACGCCATATTGGCTCCCGTGCCCAGGAGGCCGGGACCGCACGGGTACAAGGGGTTACCGGGGAGAACCCGCCCGTAGCGGCGTTTCTCGAAGCCGTGGCCGTCCCGGAGCCGCTCTTCGAACAGGATCTGGGAGCGCGTTTCGAGCTCGACAGGCAGTACCGGGCCGGTGAATGCGCCGGCATCCGGGTTCTCACACCAGGCCTCGATCAACCCCGCCAACCAGTCGCGATCTACCGTGGCGTCGTCGTCTATGAACGCGAGCAGCTCGCCCCTCGCCTCACATAGGGCGCGATTGCGTGCGAAATCGAGCCCGGTGAGGGGCTCGTGCACGTAGCGGACCCCCGGGAACGATTCCGCCACCTCACGGGTGCGGCCGCTGGAGGAGTTGTTATCCACCACGAGTATCTCGAAGCCGGGCGCGCCGGCCGCCCCATTCGCGCCGGCTGGGGCCTGGGGTGCGACCTCGTGCAAGGCACGCAGGCACAGCATCAGCAGGTCCGGGTTATCCTTCGTACAGATGGCGACGGTCAGCGAGGGAAAAGGCGGAGACGCGCCGGGTGCGGCCAAACTTTCGCGCACACTTGCGGCGAGAAGTTCGTCCTGCACCCGCGGACCGAGCAGCCGTGACACCTCCTCGGCGCCGAGCGTGGCGCCGGGAGACAGGTTGCGCATCTCAAAACCAACCGGCCGCCCCTTGCGGCGGACTACCAGCGCCACACCCGAGTCATCGGGTCCAAGCTGGATGGCCGGTATCGGCCTGGTTACCTCGAGCTCGACGATCTGGTACCGCATCCTAATCCCCCAGCCGGTGCTCGAAGGGAACGTCCACGGCGGAACAGATGAACGTCTGCACGAAGGGCTCGTTTACGCGCGCGTCCACGCGAAACCCGGCCGTCTGGAGCATCGACGCCACGCAGCTGGGCGTCAGCCCCCAGAACCAGTTGCCATAGCCCTCGCGCGGCTCGAAGGCGCCGGTGACACCCACCTGCCGTCCCACGCCCAGGCTTGATAGGTTCCACAACTCGCGGTCGCGGGGGGCGAGCATCGGGTAGTACACCGCTGCGTTGGGCATTCCGTCCATTTCGGGGATGGTGGCTGACCGCAGGATGAGGGTCTTGGCGCACATGCGCCGCAGCGCGACCAGCAGGTCAAAAGGGCTGGGGTGGTGGTACAGCACACCCGAGCAGAAGACCGTATCGACCACCCCGACGCGCTCTATCGTCTCGGGCCGGGTGGCGTCCCCCAGGATGAACTCTACGCCCGAGTTGCGCTCCCGGCGTGTCGCTTCAAACGCCTCGGTCGGGCCGAAAACGTCCACGGCTTTCACCGATAGGGCGCCTGACTGCTCAGCGAGAAATGAGTAGCCACCGTCGACGCCCCACATGCATCCGATGTCCGCAAAGCTTCGCTGCCTTGCGAAAGCGCCGATAGTCTTTTCCAGCCGGCCTGGCCCTCCTGTGTCGTCTCCTCGTGCTTTGCGCCAGTACCGCCAGATTCGGGTTCCGCGGGGAGTCTTCAGCCAGCGTACCTTCCAGCGATACAGAATGGGCAGCCTCACTTGCTCCTCCATCCGTTGAGACAGGGTTACGGCCTGGGCATGGGGTTCCGCCGGCTCGGGAGAGGCGAGTACCAACGATGGTGTTCCCAGGAGAACTGCCGGTCGTATCCGACAAGCACTGAAGCAGCCCCAAAGAACGCAACGATACGTACGAGCCAGAACTCGGATTGCGCCGTGACACCTGACGTTATCGGACCAACACCTGCGCGCCGCAACGCAGTCGCTGTGACAACGCGGAATCCGTACGTTATCGCACAAGGCAGCGATGATGCTGATAGATTTCTTACACTCCCCCGCTGTCCATGCACGCGGATGCTCGTAGCCGCAAACCCGCGGCACGGTGCAGCGCTTAGGCCTCGCCGGAGATGTGTCAGAGGTCGGTGGCACTGCAGGTGTCACTCCCTCGCCGCGTATGTCGCTGGCGGTAACCAAGGGAACAGTAGGGGCTAAGCACCCGCCGGAGATGTGCGGTGACGGGACCACGTCTGCGGGTGCTTCGCCCCGGGCCGCGTGGCCGCACGCCGTCTGGGTTGCCCCCTCCCCGCCGCCCCGTGGCTTGCTTTCCCTGGCTTCCCGCGACCGCGCACCGCTGCTCATGCGGTTTGGCTGGCCGCGGGACATTCTCAACTCAAAGGCTTCCTCTGGTCGCGCTGGCGGCGACGCGGATGCGGCTGGTCCTGTACAGCAACCCCTCACTTCATTGGTTTGGCTAACTACTCCATGCTGACTGGCCGCAGGCCGTGACGAAGCACCCCCGGCGTAACGCGGCTGCCTTCGATGCGAGTTGGCGGGCAACGCCCCGTCCTTCGAGAACCTCAGGATGGAGTAGTTAGTTGTCTGCGACGATGCGAATGGTGCTGTGGAGGGTCCCCGCAGTTGGGTGCCAAGCTCCATCACTACCCGTGGACGGAACCAATCGCATTGATGCCCACAACCAACGCAGCCATCCTGAGGCTCTCGAAGGACGCCCGTGGCAGCGCGGCTGACTTCAATGTAAGTGGGGTGGGTAACGCCCGTACTTCGACAGGCTCAGGATGGAGTAGCTTGGGGTAGGCAGCAATGTGAGTGGTACTGTACAGGGACCCCGGGGTTGGGTGCCACAAACCCGCGGTGCCCCTCGACGGAACCCTTCACGACAACGCCCACAACTATCGCCTCCATGCTGACTGGCCGCAGGCCGTGTCGAAGCACCGGCCCGTGCTTCGCAGGCCCGGTGCAGGTACGCACGCCTCGTGCCGGCGCGCTCCGGGGTGCGTTTCAGTTTGGGGGCAATGCGGTGCAGGTGAGCAGCCGGCCTGCTGCCTCAAGTCCGGTGAACTGGGCGAGAGCGGGCGCATGAGCACACACAGCGGTGGGCAAGGGTGCTAGGCTCGGGTCCATCCGACCGCATGAGGTGGACTGATGCGACGCACTGCTGAGCAGCTCGAAGCGGCATTGATGGCAGAAGCCCAGGCGCTGATTGCCGAACTGGTGGCCTGGGAACGCCAAGCCGGTGCACCCAAGCTGAGTCAGATGGAAGAAAAGGCACTGGCCGTGCGGCAACGGTTTGGCCAGCGCTTGCTGGAGGCGATGATCGCGGACCAGGAGGCGCGCCAGCCGGCTGCACCGCCGCAGTGTCCGACCTGTGGGGCGGAGATGCGCTACAAGGGGCAAAAAGGGATCGACATCGAGACCCGACTCGGCGGGATCGAGGTCGAGCGGGGCTATTACCACTGTGCCCACTGCGAACGTGGGCTTTTTCCCCCTGGGTCCTCAGCTTGATGTCGTCGCTGAGCATCTGACGGCAGATGTCGCCCGCCAGGCCGTGTGGTTAGCCGGGTTAGTGCCTTACCGGGAGGCCGAGGCCATCCTGGCCGAGATCGGGCAGGTAACACTGCCGGCCACGAGTATCTGGCGGCGATTACAGCAAGCTGGCAGCCAGTTTGCAGCGCTGGAAGAAGCCGAACGGGCGCAGGCCACCGCCCTGCCCGAAAAATGGACCCGCCCAGCCGGGCTCAGCAGTCCGATCAGCGTATGGGGGTAGCGATGGATGGCTTCATGGTCCACCTGTGCGACGAGGGCTGGAAGGAAATGAAGCTCGGGGCCGTCTTCGAGCTGGCGCTACGCTCAAGCGCGATGAACACCGGGCGAACGTGGGCTGGCGGCGCATGCGGTGCAGGTGAGTTATGCCGCGCATTTGGGCGGGCCCGAAGTCTTTGGGAGCTGGTTTTCACCGAGGCTCGCCGGCGGGGCTAGGAGCAGGCGCAAGATACGCAGTGATTGGCGATGGCGCCGTGTGGATCTGGAACCAGGTCGGGGTGCATTTCGGCAGTAGCCGGCAACTGGTAGACTCGTATCATGCTAAACAACACTTGGCCGCAGCCGCCCGTTTCTTCAAGGGTGAAGGCACAGCCGCTTATCGGCTGTGGTTCAACCGCCGCGAAACGGCGCTGTATCAGGGTCACGCTGAACGCATTGCTCGTGAGCTGGAACAAGCGACGCCAGCTAAGGCGGAGTGGCCGAGGACCTGAAACGCGAGGCCGGTTACTTCCGCCAGCATCAGCAGCGCATGAACTACCTGGAGATGCGTGAGGAAGACTGGGTCATCGGCTCGGGCATGGTGGAAGGCGGAGCCAAACGCTATCAAGCCCGCCTGTGCGGCCCCGGCATGCGCTGGAGCCGCACAGGAGTTGAGAACCTGTAAAACGCGCCCGCTGGACTTGATGCCCTCCCGGGTAGTACACTCTACAGGTATTGAACGTCCATAGAACCGGGGCGTAACCACTCGATTGCCGGCGCCGGTCTGGCCCCCGGTTCGCTTTGGGAAACCCGCGTTGGCCCGTCCATTGTGGCCATTTCCGAACTTAAGGTTGCCCATGGAAGCTGTCATATTCATTGGCATACCCGCGTCGGGCAAATCCACATTCTACCTGCAGCGGTTCTTCGCGACGCACATCCGTATCAACCTGGACATGCTCCGGACCCGCCATCGCGAGCAGCTGCTGGTGGAAGCGTGCCTCGCTGCCCGCCAGCCGTTCGTCGTAGACAACACCAACGTGACCCGGGATGACCGGGCACGCTACATCGTCCCTGCACGGGCGGCGGGCTTCCGGATCCTGGGCTACTACTTCCAGTCGAGCCTGGGCGCCAGCATCGACCGGAACAGCGCCCGTGCGCCCTCGGCCGTCGTGCCGGTAAAGGGGATCGCGGCGAAGTACCACCGGCTGCAGCTCCCGGCCCTCGACGAAGGATTTGACCAACTTCATTACGTGGCGATCAATGCCGAGGGCGGCTTCACCGTAGGAGAGTGGCAGAATGGACCGTGACGGCTTCCTTCAAAGGGGGTGGCGATGAACTCTCTCGAGCGCATGCGGTGTGCGCTGACCTGCGGGACGCCGGACCGGATCCCGAAAGCCCTCATGTTCTGGGAAGAGTCGCTGCCTGCCATCGCCCCCTAAGAGCACTTCCGACTACTTTCATCTCGACGTACGCTTCGCCGAGTTCGATCCGCCTCCGGGCCAGGCCGAGTTCTTGCGCTACCTCGGCTCCCTGCCGCCAGACATCCATGTCGGGTCGACGGCCCAACTGCGGGCGTATCACCAGTGGAACTACCACCCCGAGATGCCGGGCAGCTACCGGTTGGCCGCTGTAGAATCGCCCGGCGATCTCGACACACTGGCGCTTCCGGGGCCGCACGATCCGGCTCAGGGCGCCGCGCTCGTGCGGCAGGCCACCGGGTGGCACGAGCGAGGACTGGCGGTGGCAGGCTCACCTCCGCATCTCGGGGGTGAGCTCTTTGAGTCGGCCTACCGTTTGCGCGGCTTCGAGAACTTTCTGGTTGACCTCCGGTTCCGGCGGCCGCTCGCGGAGTACTTGCTCGACCAGCTCACGGCTCTGACGCTGCAATCGGTGCGGTTGTTGGCGGGGGCCGGCGTGGACATTCTGCTGCTGGACGACGATGTGGCGATGCCGACGGACATGATCCTCGCACCCGGCACGTGGCGCGAGCTGTTCAAACCGCGCCTGGCCGCCATCATCCGGGGTGCCGCGCGAGGTTGCGCCCAACCTGCTGGTTTTCTACCACAGCGATGGGAACTTCACGCGTATTGTGCCCGACCTGGTCGACATCGGCGTGAACGTGATCCACCCGGTCCAACCGGATTGCATGGACGCCGCCGCCATCAAGCGGGAGTTCGGCGACCGGCTGGCGTTGTGGGGGACCGCCGGCTCAGCCTGGCTGTGGGACCACGGCACGCCGGACCAGATACGGGCAGAGGTAAAGCATCGCATCGAAACGCTCGGACCGAACGGGCTTGTGCTTGCCCCGGCGTACGATGTGGATTTCACCCCGTTTGCGAATTTGGTGGCGTTCTATGAAGCGGTCGACGAATACGGCAATGAACTGGCTTCATAACGTTAGTTGATAGACGTGCTCCGTTGTGAGTTGGATGGGCCGAAGGGCGTGCTTCGACTGTGAGTTGGATGGGCGACGGGCGTCCTCACCTGCACTTGCAGTGACAGGTGCAAGTGTCGACAGGCTCAGGATGGAGGCGATAGGGGTTACCGACGATGCGAGTGGTGCGGTCACGGGACCGCGCACTTGGGTGCAACAGACTGCCGGTACCCCTGAACGGAACCATACGCATCGACGTTCAAATCTACCTACTCCATACTGAGCCTGACGAAGTACGCCCGTTGCTCGCCCGACTCGCATCAATGCCGACCACGCCCCGCCACCCCATCCGCGCCGCGACCAGCACCCCGTACCTGCCGGTAGGGGGAGGTGCGCCCACGAGGGGCTGGCCTTCGGTTCACGCGAGAAAGAGCAACGCGTGTGCGCCGCGTCCCGGGCAACGCGTGCGCGCCGCGGCCCCGGAGATCGCGTAGCATAGCGAGCCCCGGGGCGGGCGACCCGCCCCCTACCACGCGGAGCACGGCCTGCAACGCACCCAAGCCCCACAATCCAACAAGAACGGGGGTGGGAACCCGCTCCCACCCCCGCTTCTCGACTCGCCGGTACCGCTCCGGTGCTGCCTAGTGCCCCGAACCCTGGGTCAACGTGCCGTTGAAGATCTCCGGCTGCGGGCTGCCTTCTACCATCAGGTGGCCTGCCAGTCCACGCTCGGCACGGCTCAGCGCATGGTCCACCAGGATGTAGCGGCCCGGGACGTTGGTCTTGAACTCGACCACGGCTGCACCGCCCGGCGGCACCAGGGTGGTCTGTACGTCCGTCAGCGGCGCCGCCGTCAAGGAACCCTGGTTGTAGACCCGGTCGAAGATCTCGCCGATCACATGGAACGACGAGGTGAAGTTCGGGCCGCCCACCCCGAAGAAGATCCGCACCGGTCGCCCAGCTTCGCCTTCAGCACATTCGGCTCCTTGGTCAGAGCAGCGGCTGCTCCGTTGAAGACGAAGTACTCAGGCTGTTCCGCCAACATCTTCTCGTGGTCGAAGTTGAGCAGACCCTTGGTGCCGAATGGCTCGGTCGTGTAGATCTCGCCCTGCATGACGTAGAACTCGCGATCGACCGCTTCGGCAGCCCCTGCTCCGGCTCGACCAGGATCATACCGTACATACCATTTGCGATGTGGTGCGCCACGCTCGGAGTCGCACAGTGATACACGAACAGCCCCGGGTTGAGCGCCTTGAAGGTGAAGGTCGCTTCCTGACCCGGTGTCAGGTTGCTGTAGACCGCGCCGCCGCCCGGTCCGGTGGCGGCATGGAAGTCCACGGAGTGAGGCAGCTTGCTCGTCGTGTCATTGCGGAAGTGCACGCTGCACCGTGTCGCCAACGCGGACCCGCAGCATTGGACCCGGTACCGTGCCGTTGAAGGTGAAGTAGCCGAAGGTCGTCCCGTCGTCCAGCTGCCCCACGACCTCCTTCGCCACCAGCTCGACATCCACCGTCTGCGGCGCCCGCCGCCCGGTCGCCGCCGGTACGTCCGCCGGATTGCGCACGATGTTCGCGCCGTCATTGGTGGCCTTCACCGCGGCGCCCGCCTGCGGCTGGCCGACTACGATGCTGCCCACCATTCCCGCCTGCTTGTGGCCCGGGACCGAGCAATAGTACGCGTATTCGCCTGCCTTATCGACCTTGAACGTGATCGTTTCCTGCTTGCCGCGCTCCGCGAATTGCCCCGTCTTGGCGCCGAGCTCGTCGATCATGAAGTCGTGCAGCATCGCGTCTTCGTTGATGAGCGTGATCTGCACGGTATCTCCCGGGTTGGCCGTCAATTTCGGGTTCGTGACGCCGTCAATCGCGCCGCCGCGTCCCACAAACACCAGCTTCCCGGTGCCGCCGCCCGTGACCAGCGTATACTTGACCGTCGCCGTCTGGGCGCCGGCCTGCATTGGCGCCATTGCGTGCGAGGCCTGAGGGGCAGCAGCGCCGGCAACAGCTGCTTTGGCTGGCGCCGCTGCTTTGGCCGGCGCCGGCCTGCTCGTGCGCGCCCACGTGGCGCCGGCAAGCGCGGTCAATCCGAGCCCGCCGAACAGCGCCAGTACTACAAATGAATAGTAGATACGATCGCGCGACATAGTTCCTCCCCTGATCACGTAGCCCATTCGTGCTCCTCAAACAAGACCAGATACGGCAACTCGATGGCATAGCGAGAACAAACGTCCTCGCACAGGCCGCAATAGTTACAGGCGTCGGCGTTAGCCACAATCGCCACGCCGGGTCCTTTCGCCAGAGCCTGCACCGGGCATGCTGCGACGCAGTCGCCGCATCCGATGCAACGGCTTGGATTAACTACCGGCTGAAGAAGATCGTTTGCCATTACCCCACACCCTTCGTTTGTTACGATTGGATCATACGACTTTCTGCGAGGTCGTGCATTGATGCGCGTCAATGTAGTTGACATAGATCAAGTCGCGGCGCGGGCGCCGGTGCCACGCCCCCGCGCCCAACACCTGTAGTGTAGCCCCCTTGTGGGGCGTGTTGGTCGCGGCGCGAGCTGGTTAACGAAGCCGCGCCGCGTCCCGACGCCCCACAAGGGGGCTACACTACAGGTACGCGAGAGGTGAGGGAGCACCATCTCGATCTACCCGGAGGTCAGCCCCTCGTGGGCGCACCTGCCCCTGCCGGGCAGGCACGGGGTGTTGGTCGCGGCGCGGGTTGCGATGCCCAGGACGCGGCGCGCTCTGGTCGACGCGATCGCGCCGCGTCCCGCGCATCGCGCGGCAATGCGACGGCAAAGCTGGCGGAAGCGCGCCCATCTGCCTCCCGTGACGCACATATCCGCCTGCTTTGCAGCTACGGTATCAATGGGATCAATGGGATCAATGGGTGCAATGGGATCAATGGGATCAACGGCCCCCGCCGCCAGCTGGGCAGATACGGTACCAAATGCCAATCCCGCCTGCGCTGCGTTTACGGTATCAATGGCCCATTCCGCAGAACCGTCGCTTTACAGATTCGCTATCGAACGGAGGAGCTCTTCTTGAACTATGAGGATCCGGTGGCGGTCAAAGCGGATGGCGCCGGCGTCCTGGATCTTCGCCAGAGCGCGGCTCACCGTCTCCGGCGTGGTTGCGAGGTGCGCGGCTATCGCGCTGCGGGTGATGCCGGGGCCGCTGAGGTTGGGGTCTTCTGCCTGCGACAACAGGAATCGTGCGAGGCGGGCGATGGCGGGGTAGAGGGTTACTTCTTCTAGCTGCCGGTTGAGCACACGCACACGGCCGGCGAGCATGCGCAGAGACGCCCGTGCCACTTCTGGATACTGCAGCAGAACCTCGTCCAGGCAGCTGGGCGCCAGCGTCCAGGCAGTAACCATGCTGAGGGCGATGGCGTTGGCGGCGGTTCCGCCGCCGTCCAGGGCGCCGACGTCGTTGAACGAATCGCCGGGCCCGCGCAGGTGGAGGATGTATTCATCCCCTTCGGGCGTCAGCTTGGTGATCTTCACGGTGCCGTCCTCGACCACCCAGAGGCCCTGCGTCTCGTCCCCCTCGAGAAAGATCACCTCGTCCGGTTGGAAGCTGCGCTCGGTGGCGCGCTCCGCCACACCGCCAAGAGCATGGTCGTCCAGCCCCGCGAAATATGGCAGGCCCGCCAGCAGCTTCTCACACCGCTTCCTACTGCGCATTTCATCTCCGTCTACTTTGGAAGCCGGGAACCTTCCCTTACGAAGAGGGATGCCGATAATGCTACCACATTTGCCGGAGGATGTGCATGGATCCGATAACCTTGATTCTGGAAGCTCTCGAGCACGGCAACGCCCCAGATGTGGGCATGCAGACGATGATCCCTGACGACATCCGCAATGAATACGGTGACTTCACCGAGCTGGTCGCCGCCAGGCTTGAGTCGGCCGGCGGGCACGACCTGCTGGACAGGTACATGGGCGCGCCCGACGTTTACGGCGACACGTTAGCCAACGCATTGGTCGAAGCCGGCGCCGCGAATGACGATGAGCTGATCGCGGCAGCGCAGACCTTCATGGAGATGGTGGACTTGCGCGGCGCCCGTCGCGGGCGTTTCACGGTGGAATTTGGCGACGAGGACGGAGCTCGATGAGCGGGCAGTAACGAATCCCGGGCGCCGGCCAGCCGGTTGCACCCCGCGGCGATAGGCGCAGGCGCTGACATTTCTCCGGAGACGACATGCAGGATCAGGGCGGTCCCCAGGGGCCGGCAAAGACTGTCGTGGTGCACGAAGTGCGAGCGCTGGCCGAGTCGCTCGCAGCCGCGCTCCGGGGTGAGAGTGGGATCGCCGTCACCGGCGTCACCACGGATGCCGCCGAGGCCCGGCTCCTCTTCGCAGACGCCGATATCCTGCTGGTCAGCGCAGCGATTTCGGGTGACTCCCTGCAGCGCGTCCGCGACCTGGTTGATCGCTTTCCACGGCTGCGCATCATCGTTCTCGGGCTGCCGGCCAATCCTGATGCCGCCATTCGCTACGCCGAGGCGGGAGCCGCTGGGTTCGTGCTCGCCAACGAGCCCTTATCGGCGGTTGGCGAGAAGCTGCGGGCGGCAGCCCGCGGTGAGGCACTGCTCCCGCCCGATCTCCTACCTGACCTCATGTCCCGATTGGCTGAGCTGGCGCCTGTACCCGGTGACGGCGATATCGAGGGTGAGGGCCATCTCACGGTACGCGAGCAGGAAGTGCTGGCTCTGCTGGCGGATGGTTTGAGCAACCGCGAGATTGCCGCACGGCTGACCATTGAGGTCGGCACCGTCAAAAACCACGTGCACAAGGTGCTTCACAAACTCCGCGCTCCTACCCGCCAGGCGCTTGCCAGGCAGTCGGTGGAATCCCCGCGTGGGGGTTAGTTCCGGGAGCGGTTCTCACCAATTGTATATCAGGGTACTGGGTAAAGGCCCGCTTTGCGTTTACGATTTTGCTGATATGTATGAGAGAAAGTGCTCGGCCGGATGCCAGTAGGATCACCCACGTAAACGGAGTACATTAACCATGAACAAGTCCAAGGAACTGCTCGACACGATCGGGCACGAATACAAGAACACCGAGAAGTACGTAGACAAGATGATGAAGCGGGTACGCCGGCGACAGCAGCCGCGGGGGATCACCGGTTTCATCCGGCAGAACCCGTGGTCGATTGCTGTGGCCGTGCTGTTGCTGGGAGCCGTTGTGGGGCTGGCGGTGACTCGCCCGCGACGGTCACAGACTGACTACACCGCCAACTATCCAATGGAGGCATGAGTGGACGACATCATCAAGGGTAATTTGCGAAATCTGAAGGGACAGTTGAGAGAGTGGTGGGGTGAACTCACCGACGACGACATCGAACAGATTGGCGGCAACAAGGACCAACTCCTGGGCAAGCTGCAGACCCGATACGGGTGGAACAAAGAGCAGGCCCAGGCGGAAATTGATCGCCGCATGAACACGTTCGACCGCTAGAGTTGGACCGCCTCGAGCGCGCCGCCTGGCGGCGCGCTCGTGCGTGTAAGGCGCTTTCCCATACGCCAGACTGCACCCCCCATTTGTATAAGGCAATACAGCGGGTCCGGTCTGAATTTATACTATATTTCTAAACTCAATCAAGAGTAGGGTCGCGAAGAGCAAGTAAGCACAGCCGCCTGTTCGGCCGCATCACGCTGGACCGCCCAATCAGTCGCCAATGCGGCTCCAGCCCTGCCAGCCGAACTCACACGAATTGTGGAGTAGACGAGTGGAGTCGCTAAAGCGTGTCATCCGCCAGTTGGCCGGCCTGGTCGAGCCCGGTCGCTGGTTCCCGCAACCGGCGCCGGTTCCGGTGCGTCCGGGCGAGCCGAAGGGCGCCAGATACGCACGCCGGCGGCGGTAAGCGTCAGTTACGGACGTGGCCGCACGCGACCAACGCGCGGCCACAGCAATCATCGGCGGAGTGTGGGAACCGTGCACCGCTGAGGCGGTGGCTTGGTAGCAGATCGGAGTGATTCTGATGGGTCTTCTAAGTTGGATTCTGGTGGGTCTGATCGCCGGCTGGCTGGCCGGCATGTTGATGAAGGGTGGCGGCTACGGGCTGATCGGAGACATCCTCCTTGGCATCGTGGGCGCCCTGATCGGAGGTTTCCTGGCCTCCACCTTGTTTGGCATACCCGACCCGGTGAACGGGTTCAACATCAGCAGCCTGTTGGTTGCGACGCTCGGCGCGATCGTTCTGGTCGCGATCGTTCGTGCTCTCCCCGGCCGTTCGCGCATCTAGCGCTGCCGCGGGCGGAGCCATTTGACGGCGAGCAATGGCAGGCAATGCCTGCTCAGCCACGATGCCACTAAGGTGAGATGGGGCGGGCAAGTCGCCCCATCTCCCGGTCTTGAAAGGTAGATCTCGCGGCCCTTTTGCAGGCAGCATTCCTGCGGACAACAGTTGCCGGCTTGCCGGCCTCACTATGGTGCTCTGTGACGCCCAGACCGAGCCAGCATCCACGCATCGATGGCCCAGTCAGGCGTCTTCTTTTTTCCCTGAAGGGGGAACTGCGATGCCAAACGCAGTGGTCGCGGCCTACGAAAGCGAAGAGGTAGCCCGGCCGGTAATCCCCGCGCTGGTAGAGGCAGCGCAGCACGTCGAGCGAATGCGCGAGCGCAAGCGACGATTCGTCGTTCATTTCGGGACAGGTACTCCACCCCCAACGGTGGCGAGATCGTCAACGGCTAGGAACGCACCGCAGATGCCAGCCTTAGTTGCCGGCTGGGTTGGCGTCCTGACAAGGAGTAAGTGACCACATGAACAAACTTAAGGCTCTGATGTACGGAATGGGCTTTGGCGCCGGGTTGATGTATCTCTACGATCCTCAAAACGGCACGCGGCGGCGCACGCAGTTGCGCGACCGCTACCAAAGCTCGCGTACCAACAGTATGACCATGTACGGCAAGGCCAGGCGCGACCTGGACAACCGCGTGCAGGGCGTACGGTCAATGACCGGTTCTCACTTTCAGAACGAGCCGGTAGACGATTCGGTGCTGATCGAGCGTGTGCGCTCGAATCTCGGCACCTTCATGTCGAATACCCGCCTGATCAACCTGGAGGTGCAGGACGGTACAGTCATACTCTCGGGTCCGGTAGAATCGAACTCCGAGGCTGCACTCCTGACTCGCGTTGCTATGATGCCCGGGGTGAAGAGCGTCCGGAATCGCCTGGACCCTCGCACTCCGGAGGGGAACCTCCCGGCCCTGATGGTGGGTAGTACGGGCGGCGGTATGAAGGGCGAGTGGAGTCCCGGAATCCGCATGCTGGCCGGCGGGGCAGGCGGCATGCTGTTCCTGACGGGCATGATGCGCGGCGGCCTCATGGGCAGCGTGCGCAGCGTCATGGGACTCGGCCTGCTGGCACGCGGCGTCTACAACAAGCAGCTGGGCGATCTGCTCGGAATGAATCCGCAGGAAGGCGCGGTCGACGTAACGAAGAGCATCGTCGTGAACGCCCCCGTGGAAGAGGTGTTCGAGTTCTGGAAGAACTACGAGAACTTCCCGCGGTTCATGCGGAATATCGAGGAGATCCGGCGGCTCGACGGCAATCGCTCGCACTGGGTGGTGCGCGGCCCCGCCGGCAGCCACGTGGAGTGGGACGCCGAGACGACGCAGTTGGTGCCAAATGACACGATTGCGTGGCACAGCGTCGAAGGGTCCGAGGTAATGACACAGGGCTCGGTGCGCTTCTCGCCGGCCGCCAACGGCGGTACGGCGATCAACGTCCGGATGTCGTACACCCCACCGGCCGGCGTTCTCGGTCACACGATCGCGTCGGTGCTCGGCAGCGATCCGAAACACGAAATGGACGAAGATCTGGCCCGCTTCAAGTCGCTGATCGAGGAGGGCAAGACGACGACGGAAGGCAAGACCGTGCACCGTGAGGAGTTCCAGGGCGGCCGGCAGACCACCACCTCATGGGACACGGGTATATCCGAGACGGGCAGCGCGGGCAAACCCGGCAAGAGCGAAGAGCAGAGGTTGCGGTACGAGCACACCTATGGCGAGGGCGAGCACTCCAACCCGGCTCACACCGGAGCCGGCGAGGATCAGGGCCTCTTCGAAGGTGGCACGCATTCGCATGACCTGCATGCGCAGGGACCACACTCGCAAGAGATGCATTCGCAGGGAACCGACCCCGCAAAGCGCCTCTCGGGCGAGATGGATTCTGAGCAGGAGCCTCCGCTCACCAAGCCGGGCGACGAGCCGCGCAAGCGGAAGCCGCAGGCGTAGGAGCAGCACGAGGGCCGGGGGTGGCGGCGTTCCGCCACCCCCTCTCCGCTCCGGCGTGCACCTCTTCATCTTTCGGTATTCTGCGCTCGGATTGCCCCCAAACAGCAGAACCTCATACAGAAACAGGCACGAACAACCGATACCATCCAACGGGTAAGGGCGGCGTCAAACGCTTTCCGCACTTGCCCTGTCCCGCCAGCCTCTGGTCCGGATCGCAGGGGTAGGAGTTCATATGAGAATCGTGAGCATGCGGACGCTGCAGGGCCCAAATGTCTACCTGAACGAGCCCATTATCATCATGGAGCTGGACCTGGAAGAGCTATCGGAGCGCGAGACCCGCGAGTTTCCCGGGTTCAACGACCGGCTGCTGCAGCTCTTGCCCGGTCTTCATGACCATCACTGCGCATTCGGCCGCCCGGGCGGCCTGATCAAGCGGTTGCTGGGAGGCACATACTTCGGTCACGTGATCGAGCACACGGCGCTGGAGCTAGCGGGCCTGTCGGGGCAGGACGCCCATTTCGGCAGGACGATCGACGCCGGCGCCCCGGGAGTCTACTCCCTGATCGTGGAGTTCGAAGCCGAACAGGCGATGCGCTACCTGCTGACCGTGGCGGTCAAGCTCGCAGAGGCGCTGTTGCGAGACGAGGCGTTCGATATCGAACCTCATCTCACAGAGGCGCGGCGGATCATCGCGGTACGGAATTGGGCCCCAGCACGCGCGCCATCGTGGACGCGGCCGAGCGCCGCGGGATACCGGTACGGCGGCTGAACCAGCGGAGCCTGGTGCAGCTCGGTCATGGCAAACACCGCAAGCTCGTGCAGGCGACCCTTTCGGATGGCACGGGCGCCATCGCGGTTGACATAGCCGGCGACAAGCAGATGACCAAGTCGCTGCTCGAGCAGGCCTGGCTTCCGGTTCCGCGCGGGCGAGTTGTGGCGAACAGGGAACAGGCGCTCGAGGCGTTGGCGGAGCTAAAGCCGCCGGTTGTCGTCAAGCCGCTGGACGGGCATCAGGGCAAAGGGGTCTCCATCGAACTGACGACCCCCGAAGAGGTGCTGGCCGCGTTCGAGATCGCCCGGGAGTTCTCGTCTCACGTCATGATCGAAGAGTATCTGACCGGCGAGGACTACCGCGTGCTCGTGATCGGTGGCCGGATGGTCGCTGCCGCCCGCCGGGTGCCGCCCCAAGTTATCGGCGACGGGCTGCACACCGTCCAGCAACTCGTCGATCGCGAGAATGAAAATCCTTTGCGGGGAGACGGCCACGAAAAGCCGCTGACGTGCATCCGGATAGACCAGATTGTCCTGGCGTGGCTGGAGCGGCAGGGGATGGCTGTCTCATCCGTACCTGCGCCGGGACAGGTCGTGTCCCTGCGGCAGGGCGCCAACCTGTCCACCGGCGGGTCCGCTATTGACGTAACAGACGAACTGCACCCTGCGATCGTGCGTACGTGCGAGCGCGCCGCCACCGTCATCGGCCTGGATATCTGCGGCCTTGACCTGGTACTGCCCGACATCCATTCGCCGGTCGAGTCGGGCAGCGGGGGGATCGTCGAGGCGAATGCGGCCCCCGGCCTTCGCATGCACCTGTACCCCGCTGAGGGCAAGCCACGCCCGGTTGGGGACGCTATCGTCGAGATGCTCTACCCGGCTGGGGCTTCGGGACGCATCCCGATCATCTCCGTGACGGGCACCAACGGAAAGACTACGACGGCGCGGCTGATTGAGTTCATCCTTGCCTCGACCGGCCTTCTCGCCGGCATGACGACCACAGACGGCATCTACATCGCCGGGCAGGAGATCGTGCGCGGCGACATGACGGGCCCGCGATCCGCACGGACGGTGCTCGCAGATCCGAGCGTGGAGGTGGCGGTCCTCGAAACGGCGCAGGCGGGATCGTGCGATCCGGGCTGGGGTACGACTGGTCCGACATCTCCATCGTCACCAACATCCAGCTGGACCACGTGGGCCAGGACGGCATCCAGAGCATCGATGACCTGATGCACATCAAGTCCGTCGTGGCCGAGCGGGTGCGAGAAGGGGGCACGCTGATACTCAATCTCGACGACGAGCAGACCCCACGCATCACCTCACTCAAGCGCGTGAAGAGCCCTCAGCGGCGCATCGTCTATTTCACGCTGTGCCCTGACAGCCGCGCCATTGAAGAGCATCTGCTCGCCGGCAGCGTTGTGTACTATCCGTCCGGCGGATGGATCGTGGAGGCAGCCGGTCACGAGGTAGTGCAGATTGTGGAGATTGCTGCAGTGCCGCTGACTCTGGACGGTAATGCCTCGTTCCACGTCGCCAACACGATGGCGGCCGTAGCGGCATGCCGCGCCTTTGGGCTCACCCCGCATCAGATCGCCTCGGCGCTGCCACACTTCCGGGCAGAATGGCACAACCCGGGCCGCTCGAACCTCTATCGCGTGGGCGGAAGCTACGTCATGGTGGATTACGGCCACAATCCGCCGGCGTTCCAGGCGATATGCCGCCTGGGCCAGCGTGTTCGCCGGCAGGGGCAGCGTGTTACCGGTATCATCGCGGTGCCGGGAGATCGTGCCGATCACGTGGTGCGGGATGCGGCTGCCGTGGCCGCCCGTGGGTTCGATCGCCTGATCATCCGAGAGGATCGCGACTTGCGCGGCCGCAAGACGGGTGAGATCTCGCAACTGCTCAGCCAGACTGTGCATGACGTGGCGCCTGATCGAGAGGTGAGCGTGATACTGGACGAATCGGAAGCGCTGGCGACGGCGCTGCGTGATGCGCGCGAGGGGGAGCTGATCGTGATCTTCTACGAGGACCATGACGTGATCGCCGGTCTCCTGGAGCAATACGGAGCGCAGGTGCTTTCCGGCGTGTCTGAGCTCGCTCCCGGCTGGAGCATGGAAGAGCTGTACTGCGCCGGCCTGTCCGTGCACGCCAAGGAAGGGTAATCGCGATGCTGACGATGCAAGGGGAGAGGGTGAATCCGGTCCCGCTTGGCGCCCGCTGCCTGGGCGAAAGCCGCTGTTCGTTCCGCGTCTGGGCTCCGTTTGCGGAGCGAGTCGAGGTTAAGCTGGTGGCTTGCGACCAACGTGTGCTTCCGCTGGAACGGCAGCCGGGGGGCTACTGGCAGCTCATCGCGGGCGATGTCGAGCCCGGATGCCTGTACGTCTACCTGCTTCACGACGGCCACGGTGGGATCCTGGAGCGGCCCGATCCTGCCTCGCGCCACCAACCGGACGGTGTCCACGGCCCATCGCAGGTCCCCGATCTCTCATTCGAATGGACAGACGGCAACTGGCGTGGCATCCCACTGCCGGACTATGTCATCTATGAGCTGCACGTGGGGACGTTTACCCCGGCGGGCACCTTCGAGGGGGTGATCCCGCAGTTGGACGCATTGAGCTCGCTTGGGATCACCGCCATCGAGATTATGCCCGTCGGACAGTTCCCGGGCCCGCGCAACTGGGGATACGACGGAGCGTATCCCTTCGCAGTCCAGACCACCTACGGCGGACCCGAAGGGCTGAAACGGCTGGTGGATGCCTGCCACCGGCGCGGCCTCGCCGTGGTACTGGATGTCGTGTACAACCACCTCGGCCCTGAGGGCAACTATCTCGCCGATTTCGGGCCTTACTTCTCGGAGCGTTACCACACGATGTGGGGCGCATCCCTGAACTTTGACGGTCCATACAGCGACCCGGTGCGCGACTACTTCGTTCAGAATATGCTGTACTGGATCGAAGAGCACCACGTAGACGCATTGCGGCTGGATGCGGTGCACGCCATATTGGACTTCTCAGCCGGTACGTTTCTGGAACAGCTCGCGGCGGTCGTCGACGAGCGCCGTACTTCGCTGCGACGGTTGATCTATCTTCTCGCCGAGAGCGATCTGAACGACTCTCGCATCGTGCGACCGCGCGAAGTGGGCGGTTACGACCTGGACGCACAGTGGAGCGACGATTTTCATCACTCGCTCCATACCCTGCTGACGGGCGAGCAAAACGGCTACTATGCCGACTTCGTCGGGGACGAGGGGGAGGCGCACGTGGCCACGCTCGCCCGGGCCATCCGTGACGGCTATGTCTACTCTGGCCAATACTCGCGCGTCCGCCGCCGCCGGCACGGCAACTCGGCGCGTTCCGTGCCGGGCCACCGCTTCATCGTGTCGCTGCAGAACCACGACCAGGTCGGCAACCGCGCCGCCGGCGATCGACTCTCGGCGAGCGTGTCGTTCGAGCGGCTGAAACTGGGAGCGGGGGTGCTGTTGCTGGCGCCCTATATCCCGCTCATCTTCATGGGGGAGGAATATGGCGAAAAGGCCCCTTTCCAATACTTCGTGAGCCACTCAGACACCGATCTGATCGAGGCGGTACGCGCCGGTCGCCGGAACGAGTTCGCGGCCTTTGCATGGCAGGAGGACGTTCCCGATCCGCAGGACGAGTCGACCTTCATGCGCTCCAAACTGAATCTCGATCTGCGCACCGGCGGCCATCACAAGCTCCTGTGGCTCTTCTACCAGGAGCTGCTGCGCCTGCGCCGCGCCCTGCCCGCGCTCGCGCCTCGACCGGGAACAGACGATCGTGCAGCCGTTCGAGCACGAGAAGGTGCTGTTCCTCCAGCGCGGCTCGGGCGATGATGCAGTGTGGGCAGCCTTCAATTTCTCGCGCGAGCGCCAGAGCATGAGCCTGCCGGTGCCCGACGGCTCGTGGCGCAAGCTGTTCGATTCCGCCGACCAGCGATGGGAGCTCGGGCACGAGGAACGCCGCGCGCTCGAAGCAACTGAGCCTTCGCTCCTGCGAACGCTGCTCTCTACCGTCAAGCGAGAATCGCCGGTGCCTGTCCAGGTGGCCGCGCGAAGGTCTGTCGCTTTCCTTGCAGCCCGAAGCGTTCGTGTTGTTTGCCAGAGAGGCCACCTCGTAGATGTCCCAGGCTCAACCACCCCGCCCTTGCGCGCCCTCGTTTCCGCCCCGGATTCCGGGTGCCACCTATCGCCTCCAGTTCCACGCCGGCTTCACGTTCGCGGATGCCCGCCGGATCGTGCCCTACCTGGACGCGCTGGGGATAACCGACTGCTACGCCTCCCCGATCCTGCGGGCGCGGGCGGAGAGTACTCACGGGTACGACGTCTGCGATCCCAACGAAATCGCACCCGTGCTGGGCGGAGAAGAGGGATTCGACGCGTTGGCCGCCGCGCTCTCTGAGCGCGGCATGGGGTTCGTGCTTGACACGGTGCCGAACCATATGGGCATCTGGGACTCGTGCAACGCCTGGTGGATGGATGTGCTTGAGACCGGCCCCAGCTCGCCGTTTTCCCGCTTCTTCGACATCCAATGGAAGCCGGTCAAGCCCGAGTTGGAGAACCGCGTGCTGCTGCCGATTCTGGAGGACCAGTACGGCGTCGTGTTGGAAAGCGGCAAGCTGAGGCTGGGCTGGGAAGGCGGCTCCTTCTATGTCACCTATGCGGATTTCCGGCTGCCCGTGGCGCCGCGGTACTTACGCTCTGATCCTCAACCTGGCTGACGACCTGCTCGCTGCGGAGCTGCCGCCAGACGATGAGGGCTACGGAGAATTTCAGAGCATCATCACCTCCATCGGATACCTTCCGCCGCGGACAGAGACCGACCCGGCGCGGCTTCTGGAGCGGCAGCGGGAGAAAGAGGTGATCAAGCGGCGGCTGCTTGCGCTCTGCGAGGCCAGCGAGCCGGTGGCCCGCGTGCTCGGGTCGACGGTCGAGCGCTTCAACGGCAGCCCGGGAGACCCGCATAGCTTCGACCTGCTCGACACCTTGTTGGAATCCCAGGTCTTCCGGTTGGCCTTCTGGCGGGTAGCGGGAGAGGAGATCAACTACCGCCGGTTCTTCGACGTCAATGATCTGGCTGCAGTGCGCGTGGAGCTGCCCGACGTCTTCGCGGCGACGCACGGCCTCACGTTTCGCCTGATCCAGGAGGGAAAGGTCACTGGGCTGCGAATCGACCACCCGGACGGCCTCTACCGGCCGCCGGCTTACTTCCGTGAGCTTCAAGAGCAATGCCTGCGCAATGCGGGCGCCAGCACCGAAGAGGTTGCTGCGTGCATGCAGAGGGCGCTCGCCGGGGAAGAACCCTGGCCCCTCTACGTGGTGGCCGAGAAGATCCTGAGCGAGGACGAGCCGCTGCCTCCCGATTGGGCGGTATACGGCACCAGCGGCTACGACTTCCTGGCCTCAGTGAACGGTCTGTTTGTGGACGCACGCAACGAGCGGGCATTTACCCGTTTGTACGAGCGCTTCATTCGCCGCGGATGTCGCTGCCTGACATCATGTACGCCGCCAAAATGAGGGTCATGAACGACTCGCTTGCAGGCGAGATCAACGCCCTCGCGTACCAGCTCGGGCGGCTCGCCGAGCGCAACCGCCGTTACCGCGATTTCACGTTAGCGGTCATCGGGGACGGGCTCCGGTCGGTGATGGCAAACCTATCGATTTACCGCACGTACATCGACGCCGAAAGCGGGCCGGTTTCGGCGCGTGATCGCCATTTCGTCGAGCAGGCAATCAGAAGCGCGAAGTGGCGCAGCACGCGTGCCCCTCGTCGCTGTTTGACTTTCTCCGGCGCACGCTCCTGTTGGAGTCGATGGATGACTTCAGCCTCGAGGACCGCGAGGAGTTGATCGCGTTCGTCATGAAATTCCAGCAGTTGAGCGGGCCGGTGATGGCGAAAAGCATCGAGGACACTACGTTCTATCTCTACGTACGGCTGGCATCGCTGAACGAAGTGGGCGGAGGCCCGGCACAATTTGGCTCGAGCGTGCCGGAATTCCACCAGATGAATACGAGGCGTCGCCGGAGCTGGCCCCACAGCATGCTGGCCACCTCTACGCACGACACAAAGCGCAGCGAGGACGTGCGCGCCCGCATCAACGTGCTGTCGGAGATACCCAACGAGTGGCGATCGTCGCTCACGCAGTGGTCACGTGCGAATACGGCCAACAAGCGTGACGCGGGCGGCCAGCTCGCACCCGACCGGAACGATGAGTACCTTTTCTACCAGACCGTCCTGGGCGCCTGGCCGCCGGCTGCCGCCAGCACAGGTGTGGCCGGTGGGTGGCCGCATTTTCTGCAGCCGCCCGATGGCAGCCGGGAGTACTCTGATTTCTGCCGGCGCATCGGAGCCTATATGGAGAAGGCCACACGCGAGGCGAAGATACATACAAGCTGGATCAACCCGAACAACGAGTACGATGATGCGTTGCGCACCTTTGTGGAGAGGGCGCTTGCGCCCGGGCGCTCCAACCGCTTCCTGCCGGCGCTGGCGGGGATGCTGCGCAAAGTGGCGTTCTTCGGGCAGTTCAATTCTCTGTCACAGACCCTGCTCAAGCTTACCGCACCGGGAGTCCCGGACATCTTCCAGGGGAACGAGCTGTGGGACTTCAGCCTGGTAGATCCCGACAACCGGCGCCCGGTCGACTACGAACGGCGACAGGCTAACCTCGCGTGGATCCAGGAACAGATTGACGGCGGCGATACCCTGCGCCTGATCGAGCAGCTGCTCGAGACGGGCTGGGACGGGCGAATCAAGCTCTACCTGACAGCCCGCACCCTCAGGTTTCGCCGGTCGCACCGGGAGCTGATAACCCACGGCGACTATGTGCCCGCGCAGGCAACCGGCGAAGCGCAAGACCATCTGGTTGCTTTCCTGCGCCGGCGAGATTCCGAGGCGATCACCGTTGCGCCTCGTCTGGTTCACACCCTGATGCGAGGAGTTGAGCGGCGCACCGGTGGGAAGCGAGGTGTGGGGCGACACCCGGCTCTGGCTTCCGCCCGATTCCACCGGCGGCACGTTCACAGATCTGTTTACCGGCCGGCAGGTGCAGCCAAGGGCCTACGACGGAAAGCTCGGGCTCCTGGTATCCGAGGTCCTGGCAGCCTTCCCCGTGGCGCTCTTGTACAGGTAACGGCCCGGCAGCCCCCCGTATCCGCCATCTCCCCACGGGCGAGTTACGGGCGCCTGCGCACGCTTCGACGGTAGCCCGCGCTACTGTCACCCGTGCGGGATGGGGTATGTTGCGAGTGATTCCGTGAGCGAGTCCGCCGTCGTCTGTGCGGGTTCGACAGGTTAGGAGAGGAATGGCGAACGGCCAACCACTGTACATCGCCGCTGTCGCGGACATTCATTACGGCAAAACGTCGCAGGGGACGCTGCAGGCGCTTTTCGCAGAGATGTCGACCAGGGCCGGCGTCATCGTGTTGGCGGGAGACCTGACCGATTACGGTCTCCCCGATGAAGCCCGCACCCTGGCCAAAGATCTGCAGGCCAGCGTTAACGTTCCGGTGCTGGCGGTGCTCGGCAACCACGATTACGAGTCAGGCGAGGCCGGCGACGTGCGGCAGGTGATGATCGATGCCGGCGTCATCATGCTGGACGGCGAGAGCTGCGAGGTTGAGGGCGTCGGATTCGCAGGCGTAAAGGGCTTCTGCGGTGGCTTCGAACAGTGGCTTCTCGCTCCGTGGGGCGAGGCGACGATCAAATCGTTCGTCCAGGAGTCGGTGGCGGAGGCTTTGAAGCTGGAAAGCGCCCTGTACAAGCTGGCTACCGACCGGCGCGTCGCGATCCTCCACTACGCTCCTATCCGGGACACGGTCCAGGGCGAGAACAGCGAGATCTTTCCGTTCCTGGGGTGCAGCCGGCTGGAAGATCCGCTGGCCCGCTTTCCGGTGTCGGTAGCGTTCCACGGGCACGCCCACAACGGGCAGCCAGAAGGTCGGACACGGAGTGGTGTACCGGTATATAACGTTTCCATGCAGGTGCTGAAGCGCGCCTATCCCGACCGTCCGCCGTACTGCCTGTTCGCACTGCCGCCGTTCGCCGGCGGAGAGGAACCGGATGCCGGCATCTGATACCATGCCGCGGGCTCGAACCCGAGGCACAGAAGTTCTACCGGGACGCGCTGGCCATCATCAAGCGTTCTGGCGTGCCCTATCTGGTCGGCGGCGCCTATGCCTTCGCACGCTACACCGGCATCGTCCGCCACACCAAAGACTTCGATCATCTTCGTGCACCCGCAGCAGATCGAGCAGGCTCTGCAGGTGCTGGCGCGATGCCGGCTACCACACCGATCTGACCTTCCCGCACTGGCTCGGCAAAGCCTATTCCAGGGCGACTACTTCGTCGGATCTTATCTTCAGCGTCCGGCAACGGCGTGGCGGTGGTCGATGATTCATGGTTCGAGCACGGCTGGGACGAGGTCGTTCTGGACGTGCCCGTTCTCCTGATCCCGCCCGAGGAGATGATCTGGTCGAAGGCGTTTCATCATGGAGCGCGAGCGCTTCGACGGCGCCGACATCATGCACCTACTGCGCGCGCGGGCAGACCTCGACTGGCAGCGCCTGCTGCGACGCTTCGGACCGCACTGGCGCGTGCTCTTCTCCCACCTCGTTCTTTTCGGCTTCGTCTATCCCAGCGAGCGGCACCGCATTCCCGAACGTGTGATGTCTGAACTGATCGCACGGCTGGCCGGGGAGCTGGGCGAGTCGGGAAGCACCGAGCAGTTGTGCCAGGGAACGCTGATTTCGCGTGCCCAATACCTGATGGACATCGAGGACTGGGGATACCGCGACGCTCGCCTTATACCCAGCGGCAATATGCATGACAAAGACGTGTCGCACTGGACTGGCAGCCATAGAAAGAAAGAAGAAGTGACCGATCGTCTCAATCGAGCTTACGCTGGTGAGCCCTCCCACCGATGTGCCGGGGCTCGAATACATGGGGGATGACGTACCCGGATTGCGGCGGGTCCGGCGCGGGCGCGGTTTCAGCTATGTTGGACCTGACGATAAGGCGGTTCGCGACCGGGAGACGCTGGGGCGTATCCGGTCGCTGGCCATCCCTCCCGCCTGGACCGACGTCTGGATCTCCCCGACGCCCGACAGCCATTTGCAGGCCACCGGGCGTGACGCAAAGGGTCGCAAACAATACCGCTACCACCCGTCTGTGGTCAGAATACCGTAACCAGAGCAAGTTCCTGCGCATGCTCCCATTCGGTGAGGCCTTGCCGCTGATCCGCGACCAGGTCGGGCGCGATCTGGCGTTGCCCGGCCTGCCCCGAGAGAAAGTGCTGGCAGTGGTGGTGCGCCTGCTCGAAAGCACCTTCATCCGCATCGGGAACCGCGGAGTACGCCCGCCAGAACAATTCTTTTGGGCTCACTACGTTGCGAGACCGGCACGTTGAGATCGAAGGCAGCAAGCTCAAATTCCGCTTTCGCGGCAAGAGCGGCCAGAAGCACGAGATCGAGATCCGAGACCGGAGGCTGGCGCGAATTATCAAACAGATGCGCGATCTGCCCGGCCACAACCTGTTCCAATACATCGACGACGAGGGGGAGCGGCAAACGATCGGCTCATCCGACGTGAACGACTACCTGCGCGAGATTACCGGCAAGGATTTCAGCGCCAAGGATTACCGGACGTGGGGCGGTACGGTACTCGCCGCCGGCCGGCTGCGCCATTTCTGGCCGTACAAATCGGAGGCCGAGGCGAAGCGGATGGTTGCGCACGCAATCCGCGAGGTATCGAACCATCTCGGCAATAAGCCGGGTATATGCCGCAAGTATTACGTGCACCCCGTGGTGATCTCCGCATACATGGAAGGCGAGCTCGTTTCGGTCTTTGCCGGGTTCGGGCCGGCAGGCGAGGGGCCTCCTTCCGGGTATCAACTCGAGGAGATGGGTGTGCTGACCATTCTGCGCCAACGGCTGGCCGGTGGACGAGCAAGCGACGAAGCTTTGGATAGACCCAGAGGAGGGCAAAAATGACGGTCGATCGCATCATCGACGAACAGGGATGGCTGGACCCGGTGGCGTCGGGCCTGCAAAGGGTTGTCAAAAGCGGGTACTCTGCACTGGGCGGCGCAGGCCAACCGCTTCAGAATCTCCTGCACGGCACGTGGCTGGGACACCCTTTGCATCCCGTGCTCACCGACGTGACCACATCCGCCTGGGCCGGCGCCGGACTTCTTGACACCCTCGAGCTCGCCGGGCGGAAAGAGATGGCGCCCGCCGCCGACGTGGCGATCACCGCCGGGCTCATCTCAGCGTTGGGCACCGCGCTTGCGGGCGTCACCGACTGGTACGTGCTGCGAGGAAAGGGATCTCGCCGTACCGGCGCGCTGCACGCCCTGCTGAACATCGGGGCAATCGCCTGTTATGCCTCCTCGAAGTCGTTACGCAAACGTGGCCAACGGCCCGCGGGGCACTTCATGGCGTTCGCAGGACTGGGGCTCCTGGGAGCGGCCTCCTACCTGGGCGGGCATCTGGTTTTTGCCCTGGGGATTGGTCCCAACCGGGCGATTGACAAAGGCAAGGGTCCGAAGAAGTTCGTGGACGTCTATGCCGGCGGCGAGCTGCGCGACGACGAGCCTGTCGGGCTTGAGGTCGAAGGGGAGCCCGTGCTGCTGGTGAGGCACGCGGGGCGAATCTACGCTATGAGCGACGTATGCTCGCACCTCGGCTGCAAGCTGTCAGAGGGACACCTTGAAGGGGATAGCGTGCGTTGTGAGTGTCACGGTTCCCGGTACGCGCTCGAGGACGGTCGTGCGTTGGACGGGCCTTCGACGTATACGCAGCCGCTGTTCGAGACGCGCCTCCGCAATGGGCAGATCGCCGTGCGTGCAGCGCGAAATTAGGGAGTGGGCATGCCGGGTCTGAGGGAGGCCGCGTGCGACTGAAACCGGTAGAACAGCAGGTGGTTGTCGTCTTCGGTGCGTCCCGCGGGATAGGGAAAGCGACCGCGCAGCGCTTCGCCGAACGCGGTGCACGCGTCGTCGTGGCCGCTCGCAGCGAGGACGGGCTTGAATCACTGGTTGAAGAGATACGGCAGGCAGGCGGTGAGGCGCTGGCCGTACCCGCAGAGGCGGCCGACTACGGCCAGGTCCAGGCCGTCGCCGATGCCGCCGCTCGCGCCTTTGGCCACATCGATACCTGGGTGCAGGTGGCCGCCGTGTCCGTTTATTCCCCGTTCTCCGAAATGAGCCGCGAGGAGTTCAAGCGGGTGATCGACGTCAACTTGAACGGGGCGGCCTATGGAGCCATGGCGGCACTGCCGTATCTCCGGCGGGCGGGCGGCGGCGCGGCTGATCTTCATCTCGTCTGTCGAAGCAGAAGTCGCCATGCCGTTCCACAGCGCCTACGCTGCCACCAAGCAGGGGGTGAATGGCATGGCCGATGCCATACGGCTTGAACTGGCGGAGGCCGGTGAGAACATCAGCGTCACCAGCGTCAAGCCGGCCTCGGTCAACACCCCCTTCTACTCCGACGCTCGCACCAGGCTGGGGGTGAAGCCGCGCGGCGTGCCGCCCATCTACCAGCCGGACCTGGTCGCCGGCGCCGTGCTGTATGCGGCGGAGCACCCGGTACGTGACCTGGTCGTTGGCGGCGCAGGCAAGCTGCTCATGATCACGCGCCGGTTGTCGCCCCGCCTTGCCGACCGCGTGGTGCGCAGGCTGGCGTTCCGGGGCCAGATGAGCGACGAGCCGAAGTCAGAACAGGCGCCTGACAACCTGTATGTGCCTGCGCACAAGGATTTTCGGGTGAAAGGCGACTTTACAGACGAGGCGAAAGCGTTCAGCCTGTACACGTGGTGGCAGCTTCACCCGCCCGTGCAGCGGGCTGTGACCGGGACGCTGCTGGGCGCAGCGTTGGGGCTGTACGTGAGCTCACGCACTTTACGGAGAAATGCCCGGCATGCGCACCCGCCATCCGTGCGTGAGCGCTCGCTCGAGCAGCCACTCTTCCGCCTGCTGAAAGGACGTTCCGGCGGCTAGCGCCGGGGCCGGACACCTGGATCATCGTCGCGGGGCCGTGGCCGCTCGAAGGTACGCTGGTATTCAGGGGGCAGATGATGGATGAAAACCGGCAATCGCAGGAAGCGCCGGCGATGAATGTCAACGATAACGAGCGCATGGTTTCCGTCGTGTTGGGAAGTGTCGTGGCGCTGTGGGCGCTGCGCCGCTCCCTCCGGTTCCTGTTCATGGCGGCCGTTGGCGGCTATCTGGTGTATCGCGGATACACCGGCAGCTGCGCCGTGTACCGGCGGTTCAACTACGACTCGCGTGACCGGCCGGAGAAGGAGCCGGAGCAAGACCGGCTGACCCTGCTCGACCAGCCGGCGGAGAAGGGCATCCAGGTCGAGCGCTCGGTGACGGTGAACCGGCCGCTGGCCGAGGTGTACGAGTACTGGCGTGACCTCGAGAACCTCTCGACATTCATGCACCACGTCGACTCTATTCGCGAGCTGGACGACAAGCGGTCGCACTGGATCGCCAGGACTCCCGTGGGCGGGGTCAAGGTGGAGTGGGATGCCGAGATCACCGAGGATGTCCCGAACGAGAAGATCGCGTGGTCCTCGCTGGCCGGCTCCACGGTGAACAGCGCCGGGACGGTCAAATTCCGGCCGGCGCCGGGCGATCAAGGAACTGAAGTGCACGTCACCATGGCCTACCGGCCGCCGCTGGGCGCCGCCGGGGCGGCCTTCGCCCGCATCTTCAACAAAGTCACCGCACAGCAAATCAAAGAGGACATGCGGCGCTTCAAGGAGGTGATGGAGACGGGAGAGACCGCTACGGCGGCGGGCCAACCGTCGGGCCGCGGGGCGGACGATGGCACGAGCGGCCTGCATCCGTCCACACCGCCTCCGGCCGTGAATGACCGGCGTCACCGCTACGACGTGGTGGAGAAGGCATCCAGCGATTCCTTCCCCGCCAGCGATCCCCCGAGCTACGCGAGCGGGCGCAAGGAAGACGCGGACGACGACCGGCCCGCATGAGAGGCGACGTCAGGCCGGTCAGACTGGCGCCGGCAAGCCGCTTCGAGGCAAGAGGTAGCAACACATGAAAGCAGTCTGCTGGTACGGGAAGGGTGAGATGCGCGTCGAAACGGTTCCGGATCCGAAGATCCTGAATCCGGGAGACGCCATCCTGAAGATCACCTCCACCGCGATCTGCGGGTCCGACCTTCATCTCTACGACGGCTTCATCCCCGGTATGCAGCGGGGAGACATCACCGGCCATGAGTTCATGGGTGAGATCGTGGAGGTCGGTAAGAACGTCCGCAAGGTGAAGGTGGGCGACCGCGTCGTCATCCCGTTCACGATTTCGTGTGGCCGGTGTTGGTATTGCCAGCACGACCTGTGGTCGCTGTGCGATAACACCAACCCGAATGCCTGGATGCTCGAAGAGATGTACGGCTATTCGGGAGCCGGGCTCTATGGCTATTCGCACCTCTACGGGGGATATGCGGGGGGCCAGGCCGAGTACGCGAGAGTGCCTTTTGCCGATGTGGGGGCGCTGCCGGTACCCGAAAGCCTCAGCGACGAGCAAGTGTTGTTCCTCTCTGACATCCTTCCCACCGGCTACCAGGCCGCAGAGGCCTGTGACATCCAGCCGGGCGATGTGATCGCAGTCTGGGGCTGCGGTCCGGTCGGCCAGATGGCGATCCTGAGCGCCCGGGCCCTCGGCGCGGGGCGTGTGATCGCCATCGACCGTACTCCCGAGCGTCTCCAGATGGCGCAGGAGAAAGCCGGCGCAGAAGTCATCAACTACGAACATGCCGGCGTGATCGAGACGCTCACGCAGATGACCGGGGGCCGCGGCCCTGACGCGTGTATCGACGCCGTTGGCCTCGAGGCGCATGGAAACACTGTGGATGCGGTTGTGGACCGCGCAAAGCAGGCCATTCGCCTTTCAACCGATCGACCTCATGTGCTGCGCGAAGTGATCCAGGCTTGCCGCAAGGGTGGGGTGGTATCCATCCCAGGTGTGTACGGCGGTTTCCTGGACAAAATCCCCTTTGGCGCAGCGTTCGCGAAGGGCCTCACGTTCAGGATGGGCCAGACGCACGTGCAGCGTTACATGCGACCGCTCCTCGAGAAGATCGAGCGCGGCGAGCTGGACGCGAGCTTCGTCGTCACCCATCGTCTGCCGCTGGACGAGGCCCCGCGCGGCTTCCAGATCTTTCGCGATAAACAAGATCAGTGCATCAAGGTTGTACTGAAACCCTGAAAGGAGATCACCTGATGGCTAAAGTGAACCCTATCGTGCTGCAGAAGGCGCTGAAAGGCACGAAGTATCCGGCGACCAAGAAGGACCTGATGAAGAGTGCCGAGACCAACGGCGCCGACGCTGTGATCAGCGGCGCGCTGAAGAAGCTGCCGGAGCAGCAGTACACCCGCCCGTCAGACGTCAGCAAGGCAATCAAAGACGTAGCCTGACGGAGCCGAGCCGCGCTGCCGGCAGCGGCGCGGCTCTCGACCGGAAAGCACTCATCTGCACCCGCTCGTACACCCGGGGGCAGGTGAGTGCTTCGCCGGCCGGCAATCCATGCAGCACAAACGGAGGCAGCCATGCCCGAGGAGAAGAAACGGGGCAGCGCCCCACAGCGAGTCCCCGGCGACCCCGGCGAAACCCGGGAGACGCCCAGCCAGGCGGAAGGGGATCGCGGCACGATCGAGCGTGACCTCGAAGAGAAGGGCCTCGACAAGGGCTCGCGCGAGGATCCTGGCGGCGGGGGGCAGGGTGACGCGGTGAACACCCCGAGCCAGGCAGAGGGAGAACGGTAGCCGCAAGCGTCCGTTCATCCACGACTCCGGTCGCGATCAGGCTACCCGAGACACCAGGAGGCATCGATGGCGGAACAGATGACTCGCACCATTCTCGTAGGCGCTGACATCTCCACTGTGTTCAAGCTGTGGGCCAACTTCGAGAACTTCCCGCAGTTCATGAAGAACATCGAGTCCGTGAGGAACGTCGACGATCGCACCAGCCACTGGACGATGCGAGGGCCGCTTGGCTTCAAGGTGGAATGGGACGCCGAGACCACCCGCCTGGAGCCGAACACGAGGATTGCCTGGAACAGTAAGGACAACGCGGGTCTCACTACAAGTGGCGAGGTACTCTTCCGTGAGCTTGCGAACGCGCAGACCGAGGTGACCGCGCAGGTGCAGTATGTCCCGCCGGCCGGGACCGCGGGTGAGATCGTCACCCAGCTCTTTGCCAACCCTGCGAAGAAGCTGGAAGAGGACCTGCGCAACTTCAAGGCGTTTGCCGAGCGGATGGGCAGCACCCAGGCACGCTGACCGCTCGGTGGGTCTGGATGGACTTAGGCGGGCTCACACAGCAGCAGATCAGCATCTTCGCGATACTGATCGTCGCGTTCGCGCTCTTGTTGACAGAGCGTCTGCGCAACGATCTGGTGGCCGTCCTGATCGTCGTCGCGCTCTACTTTACCGGCGTACTGGAACCGCGTGAGGCGCTTTCCGGCTTCTCGAGCGAGCCGGCAATCGTAGTCGCGGGGATCTTCGTACTGAGCGGCGGCCTGCACCAGACAGGCATCTCGGAAGTGATGGGGCGTTGGATCGGCCGCTTCGCCGGAGACACCTTGACGCGCGCGCTGGCGGTGATCATGACCTCGGTCGCGCTGCTGTCTGCATTCACCCACCACCTGACCATGACGGCTGTGATGCTGCCGATCACCTTGAGCGTGTCGCGTGATCGCGGGATCCCCGCCTCTCGCCTGCTGATGCCGGTCTCGTTTGCCGCCTCCCTCGGTACGGCTATCACCATTATTGGAGCCCCAGCTTTCATTATCGCCAGTGGCGTGCTCCAACAGAATGGGCGCCCCGGCCTGTCCGTCTTCTCGATTGCTCCTATCGGACTGGCGTTGACCGCGGCCGGTACCCTCTACATGATCCTTGCGGGACGTTTTCTGCTGCCCGCGCACCAGGGTGGGGAAGAAGTGACCGGCACGTTCCGGCTCGAGGGCTACTTTACCGAGCTGATCGTACCGGCCGGTTCGGCGTATCTGGATAAGCAGCTCCACGAGCTTGGACGGTCACAGCTGCGCGATTCGCAGGTGGTGGGATGGATACGAGATTCGCACCACCTGCGCCGGCCATTTGAGACGAAGCGGCTGCAGGCGGGCGATATCTTGCTGATACGTACCACGCCGGGGGACATCGTCGCCATCCAACAACAGCCCGGCTTCGAGCTGCATCCGATCGTCGAATACGGGGGCCAGATCCCCAGGAAGGAGGGCGAGCACGATGTGGCGGGGCGCCTGGCACAGGCGGTGATCGCTCCGAGCTCTGAGTTGATCGGGCGCACCATCGGCCAGACGGATTTCCTCGAGCGTTACGACGTGTTGGTGGTGGGGTTGTGGCGGCAAGAGGGATGGCTTGGCGACGAGCTGTCCAAGATCCGGCTTGCGGAGGGCGATGTGCTCGTACTGCAGGGCAGCGAGCAAGCTCTCGCCGGGGCCGCGCGCGACCGTGCCTTTCTGATGATGGTGCCCTTCCAGGGAGAAGCCCGGTTGCGCAGGAAAGCTCCCCTGGCGGCCATGATCATGCTCGCCACGATTGTCGCCGCTTCGCTCAACCTGGTTCCACTGGAGATGGCCGTGCTGACGGGGGCAGCGGCGATGGTCCTCACGCGGTGCATTACCGGCCGCCAGGCTTACCGGGCGATCGATGCCCGCATCTACGTCTTCATCGCGGGAGCGATCCCGCTGGGTCTGGCGATGCAGAAGAGCGGCGCATCGGACATGCTGGCCGGATGGCTGGAGGTGGCAATCGGCGGGTGGAGCACTACGCTGGTGCTGTTGGCGCTTTTCGCCATCGTGGGGATCGTAACGCAATTCATGTCCGATTCCGCCACGACGGCCCTCTTCGCCCCTGTGGCCGTCGCCCTCGCCGGCGTGCTCGGCCGCTCCCCCGAAGCGTTCGTCGTCACGGTAGCCATGGCTTCGGTCGTGTCGTTTCTGACTCCCATCGGGCACCACGGCAATCTGCTGGTGTATGGGCCGGGGCGCTATCGCTTCTCCGATTTCGTCAAGGTGGGTACTCCTCTGACGGTCATCTCTGCCCTGATCGTCGCGCTTCTGGCGCCGGTTCTCTGGCCCGCGTAGATTGGCAATCCGGGTGCGAATCGTACTCGCCGCGCACCCTTGTCATCCGCCGCCCTCTCCGCTAGAATTGCATTGCTCCGGCCATGCGTGCCACCACCAACCTGAGGAGACACAATGTCAATGTCCCGCCCGATACGTGTCATGATCGTCGACGACCACGCCGTTGTGCGGAGTGGGTTGAGCGCCTTTCTGTCAGCCTACGATGACCTGGAAATGGTGGCTGAGGCAGGCGGAGGGATGGAGGCTGTGCGCATGTGCGAGGATGTGCGCCCAGACGTCGTCCTGATGGACCTGGTCATGCCGGGCATGAACGGAGCGGCCACGACCAGCGCCATCCGGAAGCGCTGTCCCAGCATCCAGGTGATCGCCCTGACTTCGTTCAAAGAGGACGAGCTCGTGCAAGGCGCGCTCCAGGCGGGGGCGATAGGCTATCTGCTCAAGAATGTTTCCGCCGACGAGCTGGCGAACGCCATTCGCTCCGCCCATGCGGGTCGTCCCACCCTGGCGCCGGAGGCGGCACAGGTGCTGATCCACGCGGCCACGCAGCCGCGCGCCCTGGGGTATGACCTGACCGACCGCGAGCGCCAGGTACTGGCGTTGATGGTGGAGGGGCTGAGCAATCCAGACATCGCAGACCGTCTGGTCGTGAGCCGCTCGACGATCAAGTTCCACGTCAGCAGTATCCTATCGAAATTGAACGCCGTGAGCCGGTCGGAGGCCGTCGCATTGGCGCTGCAGCATCACCTGATCAACTGACTTGCCCGCGTCCTGCCCAGCCGGCCTGGCCCACGACTGGCCGGATGACGGGTGGAGAACGCGCCATCTTGACTAACCTGTAGCGGAAGGAGAAGACGCCGGCGGCCGGGCCGCCGGTCCCTTTGCCTTTCGCTTTTTGTTCTTGTTGAGGCGGAAACACGCAAGGTGCGAAATGGAACAGAACACTGAATCACCGGCCATAAGCGGGGAGAACCGCTCGTGGCGCCGCCCATTCTTCACATTTTGGACTGCCCAGGCGTTGTCGCTGTTGGGCAGCGCGATGGTGCAATTCGCGCTGGTTTGGTGGCTGACCTTCACCACCAACTCCGCTACGGTTCTCGCGCTGGCGACGGCGGTTGCCATGATTCCGCAGATCGTCGTCGGCCCCTTTGCCGGTACCCTGGTGGACCGGTGGAACCGGCGGCGTGTCATGATCGCCGCCGATGCCCTCGTGGCGCTGTTCATCGCCGGGTTGGCGATCCTGTTCGTGACGGGACAGATGCAGGTCTGGCACGTCTATCTGGTGATGTTCCTGCGCGCGGTGGCGCAAAGCTTCCACTGGCCGGCGACACAGGCGTCGACATCGTTGATGGTCCCGCGGAGCAGCTGGCGCGTGTCGCGGGATTGAACCAGATGCTGGGCGGCCTGATGCAGATCGTTGCGCCGCCTCTGGCTGCGCTCCTGCTCCAGGTGCTGCCTTTGCAGACGATCATGTTGGTAGACATCACCACGGCGGCGCTTGCCATCACGCTCGTCTACCTGACCCACATCCCACAGCCCGAGCAGCGTGGCCACCGCCGCCAGTCCGTCCGTGCTCCGTGAGATGGGTGCGGGATTCCGCTACGTGTGGAATTGGAAGGGGCTCTTTGCCCTGCTGGTCGTGGCTACACTGCTCAACCTGGTGTTGGCGCCCGCATCGGCGCTGATGCCGATCTTCGTAATCCGCGAGTTCGGCGGCGCCGCCCTCGAGCTGAGCTTCCTCCAGGCAGGCTGGGGGCTCGGGACAGTGGCCGGCGGGCTGCTGCTTGGCGTCTGGGGTGGTTTCCGCAGGCGCATCTACACCTCGGTGCTGGGGCTGGTCGGGATTGGCGCCTCGTTCGTCGTCGCCGGCCTGGCTCCCAGAGAGGCATTCTGGCTGGCGGTGGCAGCGATGTTCGTCAGTGGTGGAATGGGCGCCATCACCAACGGCCCGATCTTCGCCATCCTGCAGTCGATCGTGACGCCGGAAATGCAAGGTCGCGTGTTTACGGTGGTCGGCAGCGCCGCCATGGCAATGATGCCGTTAGGCATTATTTTCGCCGGACCGGTCGCGGACACGTTTGGCGTTCGCATCTGCTACGTTGCCGGCGGTCTCGGCTGCGTGCTGATCTCGCTGGCGTGCCTCGCCAGCCCGGTGATACTGCACATCGAGGAGCAGAAGGCTCCCGCCGAAGCTGTGGTCGACCTCTCAGGCGCCGGATAAGTCCATGCTTACCGCCTTCCGCTCGCTCCGCGCACGTGCCTCAGACTTCCCGCGCCAGTATTGGGTGCTGTTTGCCGGGGTCCTGATCTTCAGCATCGGCGCCAGCATGATCTGGCCGTTCATGACGATCTACATGCGCGAGCGGCTGGGGATCTCGCTCACGACGGTTACGCTTCTCTTCACCCTCAGCTCGATCACCGCCCTGCTCGGCACCGCATTCGCCGGTCCGCTGGTGGATCGGGTGGGCCGCAAAGGCGCCATGGTGGCGGGGATCGCCTTCACCGCCGTCGGATTCGTGGCATACAGCTTCGCCGCATCGCTGGCAGCGTGGGCAGTTCTGCTGCTCATGACGGGGCTCATCTCCCCTCTCTATCGCGTCGGCGCCGATGCCATGGTGGCCGACCTGATTCCGCCGGACAAGCGCACGAACGCCTACGCGCTGCTGCGGATGGTAGCCAACCTTGGGATCGTCATCGGTCCGGCGATCGGCGGGCTGATCACCGCCGTATCGTACGCAGCGGCCTTCTATACCGGCGCAGCCATCCAGGCGGTCTACGTGCTCATCCTGCTGCTCTTCATCGCCGAGACTCGACCCAAGGAGCGTCTCGAGTCGGAGGAGCGGCGTGGAGGTTACGGGCCGGTCCTGCGCGACCGGACCTACCTCACCTTCATCTCGGTGATCATCCTGGCGAATATGGCCTATACACTCGTCATGATGCTGATGCCGGTGTATACCAAAGAGAATTTCGGCCTCAGCGAGCGGTACTACGGTCTGATCCTGGCCACGAACGCCGCGATGGTGGTGCTGTTCCAATATCCCGCCATGCGGCTGATCCGCAGCTATCGCCCGCTGGTTGTGATGGCTGCCGGCGCGTTCCTCTATGCGATCGGCGTCGGAAGCGTGGCCTTGGGAGCCAGTTTCCCGGCATTCCTGACCAGCATGGTGATCGTCACGCTCGGCGAGTTGATCCTGATCCCGACGGCCAGCACCTACGCGGCCAACCGGGCGCCGGCAGACATGCGCGGCCGCTACATGGGTCTCTACGGCCTGGGGTGGGGCGTTGCCTCCGGCATCGGGCCGGTGATCGGCGGCGTGCTCAACGACAATGTCGCGCCCGCGGCCATCTGGTACAGCGGGCTGCTGATGGGGCTGGCGGCAGCGGGTGGGTTCTTGCTGCTCCAGCGAGCCAGTCGTCAAGCTGCGCCGGTTGCGCAGCCGGAAGCCGAGGCGCGGGGCGCATAGCGAAGGAGAGACCGGCATGCTTTACCTGGAGAATATCCGTCTGCGGGCGATCGAACGGACCGACATCGATACCTTCTTGCGCTGGTTCAACGATCCGGAGGTCCGGCAGTATCTGCTGGCGTTTGCACCCATGTCCCGCGCTCAGGAAGAGCGCTGGTTCGAGAACAAGTTGAACCGGGGGGACGACTACTTGTTCGCCATCGAGGCTTCAACGGACGGCGGATGGGTACATATCGGCAATGCGGGTTTGCATAACCTCGATTGGAAGAACCGGGCGGTCGAGTTCGGGATCGTGCTGGGCGAGAAGGAGTATTGGGGAAAGGGATTCGGCACCGCCGCCACGAAGGCGATGCTCCACTTCGCCTTCGGCGAGCTGAACATGAACCGGGTCGAGCTCGAGGTGTTCGACTTCAATACCCGGGCGCGCCGGGCGTACGAGAAGGCCGGTTTCCAGCTGGAAGGCACGCGCCGCCAGCGCCTGCACCAGGCCGGGCGCTATCATGACCTTCACCTGATGAGCGTGCTGCGCGAGGAGTTCTACCCGGGGTAGCGGTCCTGCCCGGTCAATCCTCGAGGGCGGGGATGGCGAACCAGAAGAAGCTGCCGCGGCTGGGACTGCTCTGCACGCCAATGCGCCCGCCATGCGCTTCCACAACGGTTCGCGCCAGATAGAGCCCGATGCCGGTGCCCTGTACTGCGGCGCGCTGGGCGCCCGGGGCGCGGTAGAAGCGTGTGAAGAGGCGAATTTGATCCGGCGGGCTGATCCCGATTCCGGAATCCTGGACGCCGACCACCAGCCATTCGCCGCTCGGGATCCCCGTCAGGTGGTAGCGTACCTGGCCCGATTGCACGATCGTGCCGCTGCCATCCGACCGGATCGCCCAGGCGCCTACCCGCACTGTTCCCTTGGCCGGTGTGAACTTGATGGCGTTTGACAGCAGGTTATTGAACACCTGCGCCAGCCGTGGACCGTCGGCGTGCAGCAGCGGCAGGCGCCGCGGCAGCTCGGCGATCAGCGTCAACCCCTTCTGCTCGGCGACCAGGCGGCTCTCCTCGGTAAGCTGCGCGAACAGCGGCGCCGCGTCCATCGGCTCGGGGCTGATCGAGAAGCGGCCCGCCTCCATGCGGCTGACGTCCAACAGGTCATTCACCAGGCTCAGCAGCCGTTCCCCATTCTTGTGAATTACATTCAACTGATCGATGCGCTGCTGCTGCGGGACCTGCTTGGCGTGCATCTCGAGCAGCAGCTCGCTGTAGCCAAGGATAGAGGTCAACGGCGTTCGCAGCTCGTGCGAAACGTTGGAGATGAATTCCGACTTCAGGCGATCGATCTGCATCAGCTCGGCATTGGCCGTTTGTACCTGCCGGTTCAGCGCCGTGACCTCCTGGACCTTCCGCGCCAGCTCTTCGGTCCGTTCCGACACCCGGCGCTCCAGATCCTTGGACGACGACAAAAGCTGTGCGTTCAGCCGGCTGTTCTCGCGAATGGTCAGCAGCTGCCGCGCCATCACGATGACCAGCACGTTTCCACTGCCCAGGAGCAGCTCCCAGCGGTGTGGGGATGGGCGCGGCTGCAGCAACTCCATCGCTAACAGCACCAGCCCGGCCAGCACGGCGAAGTACGGGAGCAGCACCTGGCTGCCGCGTGCCAGCGAGGGTCGCAGCGACTTTTCGCCGTTGGGGGCAGCCTTCCCCGGCATGCCGGTAACCTCTGCCATGGCAGCGGCCGCCGTGGTCAGGCAGCCCGCCAGCCACACCCCGTCGAGCGGGTGACCGCTGTAGTAGAGCGAGTTGGCGCGCAATGTCGCGAAGGAATTGTCGCCGAGCAGGTAAAGCACAATGCCGGCGCCCAGCAGCAGCAGCGGCCGCCGGTTGGCCCCATGCGGCAGGGTGAAGTAGGCCTTGAGGAAGCAGGTAAAGAGCGCCAGGTCCAACAGCGGATACACCAGCTCGATCAGTCGCTTCGACCAGTTCCCGCTGTCGACGATCGGCGACATGATGAACACCCAGCTATAGAAGGTCGCCGCGGTCGTGATCGCCAGGATGTCGAGGAGCATCTTCAGCCGGCCGGTGGCGTCGAGGCGCACGCTGGGGTAGAACAACAGGCCGATCGCGACCAGCGCGTACATGGTTACGTAGAAGAGGTCCGCCAGCAGTGGGATTGCAGGTTGTCCCGGCGACAGCTCGTTCCACGCCCAAAGCAGGCCACCACCGGTGTATGCCAGGTACCCGAGGCCGATGAAGAGCCAGGTCAGGCGAAGCCGGAGTCGCGGGGTGATGATCGCGACGAGGAGGCCGAGCGCCGCCGCCGCTGCGCCACCGGGGACGTTGAGCAGGCTGCCGAGTAACGAAGGGGCTATTTCACCCCTGAATGGCTGCGTAAAGGTGAAGGCAAGGTGGAGGATACCGTAGATACCAAGGAACCACGCCAGGATCCGCACCCAACGTCTGCCGGGCCCAGAGGAATCGTCTTGTCCCCCGGGCCGGTTGGGCGCGAAGCCAGGACGGGGCGCCCTCCCGGCGCCGGGTGCGAGCGGAAATGCTGGCTGCCCCATTCCCCGTGCTTCCTCCGCTAGGTGGCCATTCGCCCCTGCATTCTAGCACTCTATCACGGCAATGTTTATTTCTGCAATAGGTAATCAGGCTGATGGCGCGACGAGTTCTATCCGCCTGCCCCCGCTCGACGCGGCGAATCCGGCTTCGATCACCCGCCACACGGCGACGGCGTCTTCGCCGGGTACCGGCGAGGGTCCTCCCGATTTCAGCGCCGGAACCAGCGCCGCCAGCAGCCCCGCGTGGGTGGCCCCTTCCCGCGGGAAGTGCAGCTGCTCCGGCTCTCCCCGGCCGCGCCAGAGCGTCAGCCGGCCGTCCGATAGAGGGTTAGCGAGGATGCGCCCCTTGGTGCCGAGGATCTCCAGCTCGTTTGTGGGGACGGGGCATTGGATGGTGACGGCCATCGTTACGAGCGTTCCTGCCTGCGTGACAAGCTGCAGCGCGGTGGTATCCTCGACCTCGAATCCGCCCGCCTTGTGCGACACCCGGCCGTACACCTCGACGATCTCACCCAGCAGGTAGCGCAGCAGGTCGATCCAGTGGCTGCCGGCGTTGGTCAGCGCGGCCCCGCCGGATTCGGCCATGCTCATCAGCCACCGCCGGTTGGGGTCGGTGGTGGCAAAGTCGGAGAGCTGCGACACGCGCCAACAGCGGATCGCCGATCACGCCCTCGCGCAGCATGCCGAGGATCGCCTGCGTCGCCGGCCAGAAGCGGCGGTAGTAGGCGACGGTCAGCGGCACACCCGGCAGAACGGCAGACGTCGACGATCGCCTGCGCTTCGGCTCCGCTTACCCCCATCGGTTTCTCGCACAGCACGATCTTGCCGGCGCGGGCGGCCATGGTGGCGTGCTCCACGTGCCGGCTGTGGGGCGAGGCAACGTAGATCGCGTTCACCTCCGGGTCCGCCAAGCAGCTCTTCCACCGTGGCGTACACGCGGCGAGCGCCGTGCTTGCGGGCGAATGCCTCGGCCTTGTCCCGGTCGCGCCGCATCGCCGCCACGAGCTCCGAGCCCGGCGTCGAATACAGCGGCGGCCCGCCTTTCAACTCGGCTACTTCGCCCGCCCCGATGATGCCCCAACGGATCGTGTCTGGTCGCTCCATTTGATTCCCCTCACCCTTCCAGCAGCAGCGCTCTCCGGGTCCTCGACCAGCTCCTTGACCCGCACCAGGAACTGCACGGCCTCGCGGCCGTCGACGATGCGGTGGTCGTAGCTGAGCGCCACGTACATCATCGGGCGGATCACCACCTGGCCGTCGACGCGCGACCGGCCGCTCCTCGATCTTGTGCATGCCCGAGGATGCCGACCTGCGGCGGGTTCAGGATGGGCGTGCTCAGCAGCGAGCCGAACACGCCGCCGTTGGTGATGGTGAAGGTGCCGCCCCGCAGGTCCTCGAGCGTGAGCGTGCCGTCCTCGCGCCTTCGCCGCGAACTCCTTGATCGCCTGCTCGATCTCGGCGAACGACATCGCGGTCGGCGTCGCGCAGCACCGGCACGACCAGCCCCTCGGCCGCGCCGACGGCGATGCCGATGTCGTAGTAGTGCTTGAGACGATCTCGTCGCCCTGGATCTCGGCGTTGACCTGCGGGAACGCCTTGCAGCGCGCCGATGCGCGCCTTGACGAAGAACGACATGAAGCCGAGGCCGACGCCGTGGCGCTCCTTGAACGCTCTCCTTGCGGCGCTGCGCGGATCTCCATCACCGCGCTCATGTCGATCTCGTTGAAGGTGGTCAGCATGGCGGCGGTCTGCTGCGCCTCGACCAGGCGCCGCGCGATCGTCTGCCGGCGGCGCGACATGCGCTCCCGCTCCTCGCGCGCGGCTCGGGCGGCGGCGCGCGCCGGCCGGTGCGGCGCGCTGGGCGGCCGGCGGGCCGCGGTCGGCGCCGGCCTGCGGGCTGGCGCTCCGGCGCGGCGCTCAGGCGGCGCTGCGCCGGCGCGGCCGGCTGCGGGGCGGCCTCGCCGCGCTGCAGCGAAGCTCTCGACGTCCTCCTTCGTCACGCGTGCCGCTGCGGGCCGGTGCCCGGACACCTGGCTCAGGTCCACGCCCGTGCTCCTCGGCCACGCGCCGCGCGACCGGCGTCGCCCGTCCTCGCCGTCCGGCGCGCCTGCGTCAGCTGGCGCAGCCTGCTCCTCGCCGCGCTGGCGCGGCTCCGGCGCTGCGGCGCTTCGCTCGGCTGCTGCGGGCTCCGGCTGCTCGGCCGCTGCCTTCGCGCCGGCTCCGCGGCGCAGCCGCTGCGGTGGCCGCCGTCGCCGTCGTCGCAGGCTCGCGGCGCGGACGCTGGCTGCTCGCGCCGCCATCCTCGATGGTCCCCAGCACGTCGCCGACCTTCACGTCCTCGCCCTGCTGCTGCTCGATCCGCGCCAGCACGCCGGCCTGCTCGGCGCCGACCTCCAGGTCGACCTTGTCGGTCTCGAGCTCGACGAGCGGCTCGCCGACGGCGACCGGTTCGCCTCCTTCTTCAGCCACTCGGCCACGGTCGCCTCGACCACCGACTCGCCCAGTTCGGGCACCACGATCTTGATCGGCATGCTCGTCCTCCTCCCATTCGCTCTGCTTCAGCCAGGCGCATCTCGGCCGGGCTGCACGCGTTCGCTTCCAGGTCGATACGCCTGCTCGACCAGCGCCTGCTGGTTGACGCGCGTGCAGCGCCGAGGACCCTTCGGCCGGGCTCGAGCTGCGCGGGCGGCCGACGTAGCGCAGCGGCCAGCGCCCGCCGGCCAGCGTCGCGCAGCCGCGGCCGCACGAACGTCCCAGGCGCCCATGTTCTCCGGCTCTTCCTGCACCCAGACCACTTCTCGCAGCTGCGGGTAGCCCTCGAGCACGGCGCGCAGTTCGGCTTCCGGGAACGGGTAGAGCTGCTCCACGCCGCACGATCGCCACGTCGTGGCTCTCCTGGCGCGGCTTGCTGCCGACCAGGTCGACATAGACCTTGCCGCTGCACAGGATCAGCACGGCGTCGACCTCGTCTCGCGCGTGCGGCCGCCTGCGACGTCGTCGATCACCGGCTGCCAGCGCGCCCTCGGCCAGCTCGCGCGAGCGTCGAGGCGGCCGAGCGGGTGGCGCAGCAGGCTCTTGGGCGTCAGCACGACCAGCGGCAGCGGGTCGGTGCTCGAGCAGCGCGGCCTGCCGCCGCAGCAGGTGGAAATACTGCGCCGCCGTCGTGCGTTGGCGATGCGCATGTTGATCTCGGCGGCCAGCTGCAGGAAGCGCTCCAGCCGCGCGCTGGAGTGGTCCGGCCCCTGCCCTTCGTAGCCGTGCGGCAGCAGCAGCACCAGCGACGGCGTCTGCCCCCACTTGGCGCGCGCCGGAGACGATGAACTCGTCGATCATCACCTGCGCGCCGTTGATGAAGTCGCCGTACTGCGCTTCCCAGATCACCAGCCGCTCGGGCGCCTGGATGTTGTAGCCGTACTCGAAGCCGAGCGCGGCGTTCTCGGAGAGCGGGCTGTTGTGGATCTCGAAAGCGCGCCTGCGCCTGCGGCAGCGCCTGCAGCGGCGATGTAGCGTCGCCCCGGTCTCGGCGTCGTGCAGCACGCGCGTGGCGCTGGCTGAAGGTGCCGCGCTCGACGTCCTCGCCGGTCAGGCGGATCGGCGATGCCGTCGGCCAGGATCGAGGCGAACGCCAGCTCCTCGGCGGTCGCCCATCGATCGTCGGCTCGTCCGGCGTCTCGAGCGCGCGCCGCGCCGCTCGCATGCATGCGCTCGCAGCTTGGGGTTGACCGTGAAGCCCTCGGGCAGCGCGCAGCAGCGCCTCGTTCAGCTCGCGCAGCCGCTCGACCGGCACCGCCGTCTTGCACGCTGCCGCGGCCGTGCCGCGCGGCGGCGGCTGCGAGCTGCGGCTCGACCACGTCCTCTTCCGGCGCGAGCGACTTCGCAGCGACCTGCTGCAGCTCGTCCATGCTGCTGCTGCACCAGCTCGTCCGGGCCGCCTCGGCGGCGCACTGCCCGCGCTCGACCAGCGTGTCGCGCCCACAGCTGCGCGCACCGTCGGGTGCTGCGTCGATCTGCTGCGTACATCAGCGGCTGCGTGAAGCTCGGCTCGTCGCCCTCGTTGTGGCCGTAGCGCCGGTAGCCGATCAGGTCGATCAGGAAGTCCTTGTGGAACCGCTGCGCGGTAGGCGAAGGCCATGCCGCGCCGCCTCGATGCACGCCTCCGGGTCGTCGGCGTTGACGTGGACGATCGGGATCTTGAAGCCCTTGGCCAGGTCGCTGGCGTACAGGGTGCTGCGCTCGTCGCCGGCGGCGGTCGTGAAGCCGAGCTGGTTGTTGGCGATGATGTGGATCGTGCCGCCGGTCCGTGTAGCCCGGCAGCCGCGACAGGTTCAGCGTCTCGGCCACGATCCCCTGGCCGGGGAACGCGGCGTCGCCGTGGATCAGGATCGGCAGGGCACGCGTCGGGTCGAAGCGCGGGCGCGCCCGGCTGGTCGGCACGCGTCGCCGGCGGCGCGCGCCATGCCCTCGACCACCGGGTTGACGTGCTCCAGGTGGCTGGGGTTGGGCGGCATGCAGATCGATCAGCGTCGACCGGCTCGCCGCTCGGCGAGCGCGCGCTGGGCGCCCTTGTGATACTTCACGTCGCCGGTCCAGCCCAGGTCGTCGCGGATGTCGAAGTTGCGCCCGGCGACCGGGTCCTTGAACTCGGCCAGGATCTGCGCGTAGGGCTTGTTCAGGATGTGCGCCAGCACGTTCAGCCGGCCGCGGTGCGCCATGCCGATGAAGATCGTGCAGATGCCGGCCTCCGGCCGCGTCGCCGATGATCTCGTCGAGCATCGGCACCATCATGTCCAGCCCTTCGATCGAGAAGCGCGTCTTGCCGGGGAAGGTGCGGTGCAGGAACCGCTCGAAGGCCTCGACCTGCGTCAGCCGCTCGAGCAGCGGCAGCGGGTCGACCGGGAACGCAGGGGGGCGGAAGCGGCGCGATTCGGCGGCGTCGCGCAGCCATTCGCGCTCTCCCGGGTCCTTGATGTGGTCGTAGTCGTAGCCGGTAGTGCCGGAGTAGACCGCGCGCAGCGCCTGGATCGCCGACCAGGCATCGCCGCTGCTTCCTGCCGGCCCGCCGACCAGGCCGCCGGCAGGCGTTTCAGGTCCTCCTCGGTCAACCCGTAGCTCTCGAGCGCCAGGGCCGGGTCGCCCGGCGGCGGCGTTCCCAGCGGGTCGAGCGTGGCGGCCAGGTGCCCGTGCGCGCGGATCGCCTGCGCCAGGTTGGCGGCCGCGACCACCTTCTCCGGGTCCGGCCCGCGCCCGGCGGCTGCTCGCCCGTCACCCGGCGCGCCCGGCGCCTCGGGTCCGATGGCCGCCCGCTCGAAGTAGGCGCGCGCGTCGGCCGGGACGCTGGCCGGGTCCTGCCGGTACCGCTCCCACAGATCCAGCACGTATGCGGCGTTCGGGCCGGGGAAAGCTCGCCAGATGTCCATGCGGCTCCTGTAACGGGTATTCGACGGAGGACGCCCACAGCGAAACGCGCCCACAGACGGCGCTCCGCCAAAGTCGCGGGCGAACCGCTGATATCTTATCCGCGGGCCGGGCGCAGCGGTGTAAGACAGCTTGCTGTGGGGTATCGCGCAGCGCCGCCGTGACTGCGGCGTTCTGGTGGGACGGCCCTGTCAAGACACGGTCAGGCGAGGGGTTGAAGCAGACGCTTCTTCCTTCTGGGCTTCGTGGGAAGTCTGAGGTCTCGGCGAACGGGGCGACAAGTACCTTTCTCTTATGGTTGTTCCCGCTTCACCGGGGTATCCTTTGGCCTAACAAGATCTGTTGCCAGGATGACATCAGAATGCCGGTCACATTGCCAAAGCCGGCGGCCTGCCCGCATCCCCTTGCTGCAGCTCCACGCAGACTGCGCGGGGCAGTCAGCGCAGTGAGAGGTGAAGCATGCCCACTATCCTTCGCTACGCCCGCTGGAGTCTGCTGCTGGCCGTGCTCGTCCTGCTGCTGGTCGTCCGCTGCCTGGCCCCCGATGAGCGGGATGAGCGGCACTTCACCATGGATCCGGCGCTGGCGGATCGCAGTCTACTGACCAATGAGCCCTGCGCACCCCCCTGCTGGTACGGGCTGGTGCCGGATGTCTCGACCAAGGATGAAGTGATCAATAAGCTGCAAACCCTGCCCTTCATCGCTGCCAGAACCATACATTTCACGCTGGAAGGAAATCGCTTTCAAACCTTTGATCTAATTCTGCGCTTTGGCTGCCAAACCGGCTAGGCAGGGAGAATGCGGCACGGCTACCTTCTCTGACAACAAGCTGAAGACGTTGGGGCTCGGCCTGCTCTATCCCTTGACCCTAGAGACGCTGGTCGAACACCGCGGCCCGCCCGAATACGTGATCTACGGCCCCGTCTCCCCCGAACGGCCCGACTGCGATCTGGTCTTTGTCTGGCCGGCCGCCCAATTCACCGTTTCGAGGTACGATTACAGTAGCAGTCGCAGGTGCGATAGGCTGGACAAAGGGCAGGGTCTGGAACGTTCACTCCTCCTGGATGGCGTTTCTTACCGGGCGGCGGACACGTTGTCGCCCACTACAAACGGGAGGGCGGGCGGCCCTGGGTGCCCTGGCCGGGGTTCAGTGACCCGTGAGGCGCGCACCGCGCGCCGGGCCGGCCCTCGCCTGCTTCCGGGGAGGCAGTGGTGAGTATTGTCGGACGAGGTTGGTGCATTCTGCGCAGAGCGAATCCAGCCCTCGCGCTGCTGCTGGTAGTGGCGTTGAGTGGTTGCATCGTTTCGGTCACCCCGCCGCCGGCACCCTGTCCCATCGGCGGGCTACTGCTGGAGCTGTCTGAGCTCTCGGGCAACGCGTGGTACGAAACGGGCACGCGCAGCCCCGAGGATGCCCCGGCCCGAGGCGCCATCCAGAAGATCGGCACTTCGTTCTCCACCACAGGTGGTGGCATCAATCATGCGATCTACCGGTTCTGGGACGAGCGTGAGGCCGGCCGCGACTACCGGCGCACCACGAATGGCTGGCTGCGTCCGCAGGAGGGCTGGAGTGCGTGGGCCACGCCCCCGGACCTGGCCGAGGTCAAGGTCGGCGCCGATGAGCATCGTTTGGAGTGCAGTCACTTGCCCAGCGGGGTAGAGGAGTGCTGGTTCATCGTCCGCTATGCTACTTATCTTGTCGAATTCAAAGCCGACACGCCGGCCGTGCCGCATGTCGAGTTGGCCCGGCTGGTCGCGGAGATTGATCGGCGGATGCTGAGTTGTCTTGCGAACCAATAAGGTGGTTTGCTCGGCGTGCGTTGTCGTGCCGAGTGACGACCGGGGTGCGGCAGGTCGCACAACCTGTCACGGTCTTGTCTTGGGCGTGGTCCGTAACAACGTGGGTCGGCTGCTCACGAGGGGTTACGGGCGACAACGGCGACCCCAATCCGCGTATCGCAGCGGAGTGGGACGGCGTGCCCCAGGGTGGTGATCGCGGGCAGGCCTGGCCCCCACCGGACTGTTGCGCGGGGGCCGGGCCTGCGACGGCTTAGCGAAGTGCCTACCGCAAGATAAGCGGCAGCAGCACCGGCGCATGGATGCCGAGATCCAGCACAATAGCCGTGCAGCACTCGCCGGCCGTGTATCCGTCCCCCAAAACCACCGTAGCCGTAAAGCACTCGACGGAGATGTAACTTGCCGGAACCACGAGCAGCGAGTGCTTTACCCGTGCCCAAACCACCCCAACACCCCGCTCCCGGGACACGACTCGCGCGGGCCGCGGCGACTCCTGCGGCTTGGCCGGCCGCGGGGCATCCTCAACGCAAAGACGCAAAGGCACGCGGGGTTTGGACCACGAAGACGCGAAGGAACGCGAAGACACGAAGCGCGCGAAGAGCACGAAGCGGTGGCGCAGTGGTTGCCTTTGATGCGAGCTCTTTGGGCGACGGGGCGTGCTTCGAGAGCCTCAGCATGGCTGCAATAGTTGTGAGCATCGATGGGAATGGTTCCCTCCCAGGGCCGCGGCAGTTACGAGCATCAATGCGAGAGTAATTGTGCCGGACTCTCGCGTGCGGTTGCCTGCGATGCGCAGGCGCAGTGCAGGTGAGGACGCCCGTTAACAACTCCATTCGCATCGAAGGCGCCCGCGCCACCACCTGCTTCGTGCCCTTCGCGCTTCGTGTCTTCGCGTTCCTTCGCGTCTTCGTGGTCCAGACCCCGCTGCTCGCGTCTTCGTCCGTCCAAACCCGCCCCCCCCACACCCCACCGTCCCCCCACACACCACACCCCCGCCCACCACAAATCGTCACGCCTGCCACTTGATTCTCCCCCTTCCTCACGCTATGCTTACCCTGCCCGGCGCCGTCACATCATCGCTTCACCAAAAGGAAGGTTCCTTTGCCACACTCACGCCTCGCGCGCTACTTGCTGCCGTTTCTTCTGCTTGCTGCCGCCGCTTGCCGTGGCCCCGCTGCCCCGCCGGTTAGGCCCGTCCCCACCACCATCGCGGCGGCGACGGCTGCCCCGACGGCTCCGGCGCAGGTCGCCACGCTGCCCGGCGATGCCGACCGCCGCCCCGACGGTCACGCTGGCCCCGGCGCCGACCCAGCCGCCCACGCGCACGGCGACCGCCGCCCCGTCACCGACGCGGACGGCGGCGCCCTCGCCCACCGCGGCTGCCACGGCGACCGCTCGCCCGACGGCCACGCGCCCGGCGGCCACGGCCACGCGCGCTGCGTCCGACTTCCCCTTCGCCGGGCTTGTCTACCGCGCGCACGACGGGCTGTACCGGGTGGGCGCAGCCGGCCCCGTGCGTCTGCTCGAGTCGCCGGTGGCTGCCATCACGTCCGATGGCCGCGCGGCGGTCTTTTCCGACGAGCGCGGGCTCTGGTGGGCCGATCTGAACGCCGGAACGCGGCGCAACCTGCTCCAGGGGCAGCCGTACACCGCCTGCTGCGCGAGCCGTGGGCGGCCCGCAGGGACGTGGTGGTGTTCGGCGCGATGCCGGCTTCCTCCGAGCCGAGCATGAGCAGCGGCCACCTGGCGGTTGTGCGCACCGACGGCACTGGTTTTCGTTTGCTCGACCCCGACCGCGAGTCGATCGGCCTGCCGGCGCTGTCGCCCGACGGCCAGACGATTGCCTTCGACCGCGGCAAAGAGTCATGGCTCTACCGGTGGGACAGAGGATTGGAACGGCTGGACCCGGCCAGGTTCGGCCTGACCTCTTTGAAGGGGCAGGAGCTGGCCAGCCCGGCGTGGTCGCCAGACGGCACGAAGTTGGCCTGGGTCTGGGCGGGCGATCTGAACGTCGGCCGGCGCATGGGGATCGCCATTTTCGATCTGCGCGCCGGAACGCACCGCCTGCTCCATCTGCACGAGCCGGCCGGCCGTGGCGGCTGGCCCGCCGCTCCGGCCTGGAGCCCGGACGGCGAATGGCTGGCCTGGGAGAGCTGGGATGAGGTGCGGGACCACGCCGGTACCTGGCTGCTCAAGCCAGACGGGAGCGAAGAATACGGTGTGGGGGGCAGCAGCCCGGTCTGGAGCCCCGACTCGCAGCGGGTGGCGATCTACGTCTCCACCGAGATCGCCGACGGCGTCCGGATCGTTGGGGTGCCGCGCCGTGATGGGCCGGGAGACGCCGACCCGGGTCTGCCCCGCCAGACGGTGCCGGTGGCATGGTTGGCGCCCGGCGCCACACCCTAGAAACCGGGCGGAACCTCCGGGGAGGATTTTGCGTCATCATTATTAGCAGCGCCCTTTTCGGACGTGTGACAAAGTAATTTAGCCGCTGCCGGCCCCCGCCCGGGCGAGAAGCTCGAGCGAGTGGCTGGCGCCCGGCGCCAGCCATGCCGCCCGGCTGTCGCCCGGCTATCGCGCGTCGTTTATGGAGGCCCAGGAGGTTCATCATGCCCACATCTCGTCGTGTCTTATTCTCGCTGTTGCTGCTGGCCACGCTCGTCGTGCTCCCGGGCTCAGCCTTCGCGCAGGGGATCTCGCCCCAGCATGCCGACCCGTTCTGGGTCGCGGCCTATTGGAACAATACTTCGCTCTCCGGCACTGCGGTGCTCCAGCGGTCCGAAACCAACATCGACTACGATTGGGGCGCGGGCTCGCCTGACGCCACGGTACCGGCGGACAACTTCTCAGCACGGTGGACGCGCTACGTTGAAACCCTCACAGCGGGCACGTATCGCTTTACCGCCACGAGCGACGACGGCGTCCGCGTTTGGGTGGACAACAACCTCATCATCGACCAGTGGAGCGTGCACGCCCCGCTGACGTTCTCGGGCGACATCAACCTGGGCGTCGGGCACCACCTGGTGGTGATGGAGTACTTCGAGGCCACCGGTGGCGCAGTCGCGAGGCTGTCCTGGGGTCCGGCCGCGGCCACCATCACCCAGTGGCGGGGCGAGTATTTCAACAACACCGACCTGTCTGGAAGCCCGGTCGTCGTGCGGAATGACGCCGCGGTCGACTTCAACTGGGGTTCGGGCGCACCCGCTGCGGGTGTGAACGCCGACAACTTCTCGGCTCGCTGGACCCGCTACATCGATCTGCCGGCGGGCCCGGTGCGTTTCAACCTGACGGTCGACGACGGGGCGCGGCTGTGGGTGAACAATCACCTGCTGATCGACACCTGGAAGGTGCAGGCGCCCACCGCCTACTCCGGCCGAGCTCTTCCATCCGGGCGGCGCCGCCTTCGTCAAGCTCGAGTACTTTGAGGCAACCGGTCTCGCCGTGGCGCAACTGAGCTGGACCGGCTCGACCAATCCGCCCCCGACCGGCGGCGAAGTGATCGTAGACGACAACAGCAGCGGCTTCGTGAAGGGCGGCTCTCCCACCGGCTGGCATACCTCCGGAGACGGCTTCGGCGGCGGCATTCACTGGTCGTACAACAACACGTGGCAGCAGGCGAACTACAACTGGGGCCGCTGGTATCCGAAGCTGAACGCGGCGCGCTACGAGGTGTACGTCCATATCCCGGCTCACTACGCCGGCACCACACGCGCGAACTACTGGGTATCGCACTACGGCGGCTTCACCCGCCGCATCGTGAACCAGTCGATCTACTCGAACGTGTGGGTTTCGCTCGGCACCTACCGGTTCCGGGCCACGAATATGGACTACGTGTCCTTGAACGACATCACCGGCGAGCCGTACCTGTCCGAGTACATCGCCTGGGACGCGGTCAAGTTCGTGCCGCGCTGATTGGTTGATCGATCACTGCTTGCCCGTCCACCTGCGGATAGTATGGTGAACGGGTGAGGCCACAGGATGTGAGCCTCTGCCAGGGGCGCACGTCCGGTTCAGTACCAGGTCCATCGAAGAGCCAGGTGGCAGGGCCCGACGCCCTTGCCCCTGGCTCTTTCAATTGGGAGGTAGGCAGGTGTCCAAGATCCACGCCATCGCAGGGCTCCTGATCGTCGCCATGCTGCTGTCCGCCTGCGGCGCACCGGCAGCGCCGGTGACCGGTACGGGAACAGACACGAGCGCAGCAACGTCGCCGGCGCCGGACTTACCCGCCCTCGCGGCGGCGGCCGGAGGCGCCCTTGCAGCGCACGATCCCGGTGCCGGACGGCTGGACGCTCTACTCCGATCCTGACGGGCGCTTTTCGCTGGCGCTCCCACCCGGCGCGGAAATCGATGCCGGGAAGGACAAGAAGGGCGTCTACAATGCCCGGCTTCAGTTCCGGCTGCCTGGGGTGGATGGATACCAGGGGATGCTGATCCGCAGCGAGCCGCTTCCGGAGTCTGCGGGCGCCGAACACGTGCAGGCGCGCCTCTACGAGTTGTGTGGTAATGAGACGCCGGCGGAGGAGTGGGCCGCAGCGGCGTCGTCGCTGACCGTGGACGGGCTCGCAGCGATCCGCGGGCTGGCCGGAGACGACTACAGCGTCGCGGTCCCGTATGGTGGCCAACTCATCACGTTCTCGACCAGCCGCGAGATGATCGCAGCGGGACCGGATCCCGCTGCCGTGGCCCTGTTCTTTGAAGTGCTTGGTACGTTCCGTGTAGCGAGATGAGGGTTGTATTGTGATAGGACTTTCGTTTCTCCGAAGGAGCAGGAGTAGACGAACCTGCTTCCGGCATCGCGTGTCGTGCTGTTGGTATCGATGCTCGCCCTGTTGGTTTTGCCCGCTGCCTCTTTGAGTGCAGACGACGGCTGGGAAGCCAGCTGGCCGCTCGGGTTCAACGACGGCTTGAGCTATGGACCTCGCAAGCTGTTCGAGGGGGACCGGCTGCTCGAGGATACCGGCTTCGGCGCGCTCAATCCCGATCTTCCGGGTGGCACCTGCTTTGGCGTTCTGTGGCGAAGGGTGTATCATGCGGGGGTAGACATATATCGAGAAGACGGGGAAAGCACCCGCGGCGCCGAAGTGACGGCCATCGCGGATGGGATCGTCGTGTATGACGACCCGGGCATGTACTTTCCCGGCCGCGTGCTCATTGTCGAGCACGAAAAGGACGGAGAGAAGTTGTATTCCGTCTACGGGCACCTCAGCTACAACTCGATAGAGGTCAGTCGCGGCGAGGAGGTCAAGCGCGGACAGCGCCTCGGTACGGTGATGTACCAGGCATACACTGGCCGCTTCCCGGAGTACCATCCATCCGGGGATGATTCGCATTTGCATTTCGAGTTGCGTCGCTTCCTGAGCGCTCGCAGCATCTATCCTGCTTATCCACGGTGTAATGGATTGGTACCGGGTCGTGGTTATACCTATCCGGCGCCACCAACATCGTTCCCCGCCGCCGGTCAGGGTTACCTTGATCCCGCCTCTATCCTCAATTAACGCAGCACATACAGGTAGGTATGACGAAAATTCTCTCGCTCAGGCCCGGTGTGGCCGTATTGGGAAAGAGGCTGTCGCGTTCGGGATTCATTGCGCTCGCACTACTCGCTCTTACCTCGCTGGCGGGGCTGGCATTTGCCGCCGGCAGCGCTCGTTACGGCGGTCCTGAAGAGCTCTATTACCGCGTTCGCTCGGAATTCGTTCCGCGGTCAGAGCATCCGCAGTTTGTCCCGGCGCCGTTCACCGGGGCGCATCCGCCGGAAACGCAGCGGGCGCCCCATACGGGGCGCCGTCCGGGGCCATCCTGCCGTCGGTCGCGCTGACGCGCACCCTGGTGCCGACCTTCACGCCGACTGCAACTGCGAGCGCTACCGCCACCCCAACGGCGACCATCACGTCCACCCCTACGCCGGGCCCGACGGCTACGGCAACCGCCACGCCGGCTGCAACGCCAAAGCCGGTTGCCACCCCCGCGCCCGCTTACGCTCCGGCGAAACCCGCGGTTTCGCTGAACGCCGCGCGCCACCAGTGGCAGAGCTGGAACAACTGCGGGCCGTCGACGCTCACTACCTACATGAGCTATTACGGCGCCAAGCTGACCCAGGCGGACGCGGCCAGAATCCTGAAACCGAACAAAGACGACAAGAACGTCAGTCCGAGTGAGATGGTCGCCTACGCCCGTTCCCAGGGACTGCACGCGGTGGTTCGCGTAAACGGTACTTCACAACTGTTGAAACTGCTGTTGAGCAACAATGTCCCGGTGATAGCGGAAACCTGGCTGGAAGGAGAAGCCCAACGACGGGATGGGGCACTACCGCCTGATGATGGGCTACGACGACGCGGCCGCGCAGTGGAACGTCTGGGATTCATACGTGAGCACCGGGTTGGACAAGAGCCAGCCATACGACGGCATTCGCATCGCCTACGATCAGTTCGACGCCTGGTGGAAGGTATTCGACCGCACCTATATCGTGCTCTACAAGGATGCGCAGGCGCCGTTGGTGCAGGGCATCCTGGGCGCCGAGATGGACGACAAGGTGATGTGGGCGCGATCGCTGGCCAACTCGCAGGCGGCGACGCAGGCCAACGCGCGTGACGCCATTGCCTGGTTCACGACCGGCAAGGCGCTGACCGTCATGGAACGCTATCCTGAGGCCGCCGCCGCTTTCGACCAGGCGCGCCAGATTGGCCTTCCCTGGCGCATGATGTGGTATCAGTTCGAGCCGCTGCAGGCGTATTACCTGATCGGTCGCTATCAGGAGATCGTGTCGCTCGCCGACGCCATCAACAAGAACGGCGCCGGGATCGAGGAGCTCTTCTACTGGAAGGGTATGGCGCTGCAGGCGCAAGGGGATTTCGCAGGGGCGCGGGCCGCATTCGATGAGGCGCTGAAGCTACACCCCGGCTATCAGGACGCAGCCGCCGCGCTGGCCAAGCTAAGCCCGTAATGGCAACTGCGACCGTGCCGGCTCCGCAGGCGCCCGGGGTCGCCGCCCGCCGCCGGCACCTGGCCGGCAATGTGCTGATCGTCGGCGCGTCCTTTGGGTTGGCTGCCGCCGCCGCCATCGTGCGCAACATGGTAATTGCGCAGCGATTCGGCATCGGAGCAGAGCTCGACGCCTATTACGCAGCCTTCAAGCTCCCCGATTTGCTGTTCACCATCGTAGCCGGCGGCGCACTCGCGACGGCGTTCATTCCCGTTTTCGCCGAGGTGCTCACTGCCGAGGGGCGCGATGCGGCCTGGCGGCTCGGGGCTGCCATCACCAACCTGGTCGTCCTCGTCGTCAGTCTGCTGGCAGCGCTCGCGGCATTGGCGGCGCCGCTGCTCGTCGGGCGCTTCATTGCCCCCGGTTTCACCCCGGCTCAGCAGGCGGATACTGTTGGGTTGCTCCGGCTGCTGCTCATCTCTACCATGGTCTTCGGCGTGAGCGCCGTGCAGGGAAGCGTGCTCCACGGTTTCAAGCACTTCCTGCTGCCGGCCCTCGCCCCCGTCGTCTACCCGCTCGGGATTATCGCCGGCGCGCTCTTCCTCGCCCCCACGATGGGTGTGCGCGGCCTGGCCGTTGGCGCCGTCGCCGGCTCGGTGCTCCACCTGCTGATCAAGATCCCCGCGCTGTTGCGTTACGGCTTCCGCTGGTGGCCTGTTCTGGATCTGGGCCGGCCGGCCGTGCGCCGCGTGCTGGTGCTGATGGGCCCGCGCGTGCTCGATCTCGGCGTGTTCCACCTCACCCTGCTCGTCACCACGAACCTCGCCTCACGCCTGAGCGCCGGCAGCGTGAGCGCGTTGGAGTATGGCTGGAGCGCCATGCAGCTGCCAGAGACGATCATCGGCACTGCATTCGGGCTGGTTGCGTTCCCTACCCTGGCGGAGCTGGCGGCGAAGCGCGACTTCGCCGGTCTACGCAGCACGCTCGGCGAATCGCTGCGCGCCGTCCTGGCGCTGGCAGTGCCGGCGGCCGCCGGCCTGATCCTGCTCGGTCGCCCTATCATCGCAGATCCTGTACCAGCGCGGGGCATTCGATGCGCAGGCGACCGAGGCGGTCTACCTGGCGCTGCGCTTCTATGCCCTCGGGCTGGTGGGCCACGCGTGCCTCGAGCTTGCGGCGCGGGCATTCTTTGCACAGCAGGACATGATCACACCCTTGATCGTCGCTGCCTGTTCGGCGGCGGGCAACATCGCGCTGGCGCTGCTGCTGATCGGCCCGCTCGGCTATCCCGGCCTCGCGCTCAGCAACTCGATCTCGATCTCGATCGAGGTGCTGGTGCTGCTGTACCTGCTGCGACGCCGCCTCGGGCACGTCGAGGAGAGGCAGTCGCTCTCCGCGCTCGGCCGTATTTTGATCGCGGCTGCCGCGATGGCTGCCGTCATCCTGCTGGTACAGGGCGCCGTAGACGGGCGCGGAGCGCTGGTGGCCGCGGTGGCGGCGGGCGGCGCCGGCGTGTTGGTCTACGCGATCGTTGCTTACGCACTCGGCCTCCGCCTCCCCATCACACGCGCCCAAAATCCGTAAATAGCCAGATTCCCCGGAACCGGCGCCGTCCACGTTTCGTCTAGGTGGTAGAATAGCATCGCCCCTCGCGCGGCGTCTGCGTCCGCGCTCGCTGCCCTGGCGTCCGGCGCGCACTCGTGGGGACCCCACACTGGAATGGAAACGGGATGGATACGAAAGCAGGCAGGACGGACAGGATCGTGGCGCACCGGTTGGCGTGCGTGGTTGCGATTGTCGTGTTTCTCTCCGCTCTTCTAGCGCCGGGAACGGTCTCGGCAGCGCCGCACGCCCAGTCCACCGTAAACCTCTCGGCGGAGCCATTTTTCGGCGGGGTGTTCAAGTACGGCGAATGGCTGCCGCTGCGCGTCAGCGTGAGCAACCAGGGCGCCGATTTGCAGGCCGAGGTCCGCGTGGTCGTGGGGCAGGGAGCCGCCCGGGTTACCTACGCCGCGCCCGCGCCTATGGCCACCGGTGCGCGGAAGGAGATCATCCTCTACACCCTGCCGCCCTCGTACGTTCGCTCCCTGAAAGTCGAGCTGGTGGAAGGGGATCGCGTGGTCGCCGAGGCAGAGGCGGCGGTAGCCCCGGTGCGCAACATCACGTACCTGGTCGGGGTGATTGCGGCCGATCCTGAGCCGTACGGCATCGTCGAGGGGCTGAAGTTCGCCGAGCACGAGCGGTCCATGAAGCTCGCCCCCATGAGGCTGCGTGACTTGCCCGAACGAGCGCACGGTTTGCGTTCGTTCGACGCCATCGTCATCGGCGGGACCGACACGACGGAGTTGTCGCCGGCCCAGATCGCGGCGCTCCGCCAGTGGATCGCGGGCGGCGGGCGCCTGGTGGTTGGCGGGGGCAGTGCCGCCGAGCGCGTGCGGGCTGGGTTGCCCGAGGGTCTGCGGCCGGCAGCGATCACGCGGCGCACCATGCGCTCGACCGCCGCCCTCGCGGCCTACGCCGGGGCGCCGGCGCCCGCCGTCTCAGACTATGTATCGGCGGCCGGGACCTTCGGGGACGCGCTCCTCGAGGAGGACGGCGTCTCGCTCATCTCCGAACAGCGGCTCGGACGCGGTGCCGTGGACTACCTGGCGTTCGATCCGGCGGAAGCGCCGTTTGGGAGCTGGACGGGCATGCGCGGCGTGTGGCGGCGGCTCTTCTCGCCCGGGTCGATCTACCCCACCAATCTCCCACCGGACGCCTCGGAGGGGCAGATGTTGGCCCAGCGGCTGGGTTATGCGCTGACCAACCTGCCGTCCCTCGACTTGCCGTCCGTGCGGTGGCTCGCGATCCTGCTTGCGGTCTACATCCTGCTGGTTGGCCCGGTCAACTACCTGTTTCTGCGCCGCCTGAAGCGGCTCGACTGGGCCTGGGGCACCATCCCGGCCCTGACGGTCCTCTTTGCCGGTGTGGCGTTCGGGTCGGGGTACGCTTTACGCGGCAACGACCTGGTGCTCAACCAGATCACCATGATTAACATAACATCCCCCGGCTCCCCGGTGTTGGCCCGGACCTTCGTCGGTCTCTTCTCCCCGGTGCGCGGCGCCTACAGCCTGACCTCCGAGCCCGGGGCGGTGCTGTCGCCGGTCAACAGCGAGCCGAACCGCTTCGGCGATGGGCCGTTCCAGCCCGGGGCGCTGGAGATTGTGGACGGCGAGGCGATGCGGGTGCGAAACCTCCAGATCGACCAATGGGGGATGCAGAGCTTCCAGGCTGAGGCATATCTCCCGGCGGCGGAATGGGGGATCGACGCCGGCCTCAGCTTCACGTCCGCCGGGGTGGAAGGGCGGCTGCGCAATCCGACCGCGCATGATCTCACCGATCTCGTGCTCGTCGTCGGCGGGCGCTTCGCGCGGCTGGGTGACCTGGCCGCAGGCGCAGAGTTGCCCGTGTCTGTCCAACTGGAGGGCGGAGGGCAGGGGAAGGCGCCCTTCCCGTACGCGCTCTTTGAGAATCAGATGCAAGCGGCCGGTGCGCGCGGCCCCAACCGCGAGCTGATGGCGAAACAGAACCTGCTGCAGTCAACGTTCGATATGAAGGGCGGCGAGACCGCGACCGAGGGGATGATGCTGATCGCCTGGTTCAAGGACAGGCCGGTGCCAATTTCGGTCGTGGACCGGGCCGCAGGCCTCCAGAGCATGGGTCTCCTGATCGCAGCCCTGACGCTCGACCTGTCCGGGCCAGAGGTCACGCTCCCCCCGGGCGCAGTCGCAGCACGCGTGTCGGCCATGCAGAACGAAGCCGGCATATGCGGCCCGGGCGCGAGGGTTTACGTCGGAAATGGCGAAGCGCGCATCCAGTACACTGTGCCGCCCGAGCTGCGATCTGCCCGCGTCGTCGAGTTGACTCTGCAGGTCGAATCGAGCCAGGGGATCCCTACCGGCCAAGAGGTTGGTATCAACCACACGGTCGCGATCTACGACGTCGCCGGGGAGACCTGGAGCGAGCTGCCGATGTTGAAGCAGGGCGCCAACGTCATTTCCGAGCCCGGTCGCTTTGTGGATAACCGGGATGGGACGGTCAGGCTGCGGGTCAAGGGACAAGCCCAACAGGGCGACTGCGTCCTGTACGATCTCGGGCTGAAGGCGAGGCGCTGACATGGAACCTGTAGCAGTGGCAGTAGAGACGAAAGGGCTCATCAAGCGCTACGGCAAGCTGACCGCGGTCGACCATCTCGATCTGCGCGTTCCGGCGGGCGCCGTCTTCGGCTTCATCGGCCCCAACGGCGCCGGGAAGACCACCACCCTCAGGCTGCTGGCAGGGCTGCTCGAGCCGGACGGTGGCGAGGTGCTGGTAGCGGGGCGCCGGATGCAAGACGATCCGGGAGTCTTGCGGCGCCACATCGGCTACATGCCGGATTTCTTCGGCGTCTACGAGGAGATGCGCTCCTGGGAGTACCTGGACTTCTACGCTCGCTGTTACGATCTGCCGGCGGCGCGGCCGGCAGGCTGTCGTGCGCGAGCTGCTGGAGCTGGTGGGTCTGGCCGACAAGCGTGACGCCGACGTGAGCAGCCTGTCGCGCGGGATGCAGCAGCGGCTGTGCCTGGCGCACGCGCTCGTCCACGACCCGCAGGTGCTGCTCCTCGACGAGCCGGCATCGGGCCTCGATCCCCGCGCGCGGGTCGAGATGCGCGAGCTGCTCCGGCAGCTGTCGCAGATGGGCAAGACGATCGTCATCAGCTCGCACATCCTCGCCGAGCTGGCCGAGATGTGTACCGAAGTCGCCATTCTCGAGCGCGGTCGCGTGGTTGCCAGCGGCGCTCTGGACACGATCCGGCAGCAGATGTCCGCACAGAAGCTGCTGCGCATCCGGGTGCTGGACGACGCCGACGCGTGCGCTATCGGTGCTGCGGGATTATCCCGGGGCCGGCGATGTGGTCTCGCAGCAGGAGAATGGGCGCGGGACGCTGCTGGAGCTCCCCTTCGAAGGAGACGATGTCGCCGCAGCCCGCCTGTTGGCCGCGCTCGTCGAGCGGGGGAGCCACCGTTTCCGGCTTCCAGGAGATCGGGAACGACCTGGAAGAGCTGTTCCTGCGCGTGACGAGGGGAGAATAAGAATGGCCATTGTCTTCAAGCCACGCGTCAATCCCATTGTCGTGCGGGAGCTCCGCTCCCGCATGCGGGGGCCGCGGGCGTTCGCCGTGCTCACTGCGTTCCTGGTGTTGCTGTCGGGGTTCGCCTACGGGCTCTACGCCATCTCGACCGCCACCCAGAGTTTTGGCGCCGCACCGCTCGGGGCGTCGATCGGCCGCTCGATGTTCATCGGCATGGCGTTCTTCATCCTGGCGCTCGTCTGCCTGATCGCTCCGGCCTTGACCGCCGGCGCGATCAGCTCCGAGCAGGAGCGCCGGACGCTCGAGATGCTGCTCGCCACTCCGCTGCGGCCTGCGTCGGTTCTGCTCGGCAAGCTGTTCTCCGCGCTCATCTACGTGCTGCTGCTGGTCGCCGCGGCCATACCGATCACGAGCATCATCTTTGTGTTCGGCGGCGTCACCGTCTCCGACATGCTGCGCGCCCTGGCGGTGCTGCTGGCCAGCGCCATCCTGTTTGGCGCCGCCGGCGTCTTCTTCTCGACGGCGCTCCGCCGGACGGGGCGGGCTATGGTGGCGAGCTTTGCCCTGCTCGGGCTGCTGGCTTTCGGCACCTACTTCGCCTACATCCTGGCCGCGGTCGCCCGCGGAGCCCAGCCGGAGCGGGGTCTGCTTCTGCTGAACCCCATCGCAGCCATGGCATCCGCCGCCGGGGGCGAGCCGGGCAGCGGCACGGCCACGAGCGCGTTTGGCGCTTTCTCTTCTCTCCTGTTGGGGCTGAGCGGGATGGGCGCGCCGATCATTATGGGCGGAGCAACCCAGGCGGCGCAGATCCGGCCCCTGTGGCACTACACAGCCGGTCTGTATCTGGCAGGCGCCGCGCTGTTCCTGGCGCTGGCAGTCCGGATGCTGGTGCCGGTCCGGCCGCGCCGCCTGACGCGGATGGTCTTGGCCCGCAACGCACTGGTGGGCGCCCTTTTGCTGGGCGGAATGTATCTGCTCTATGGGCCGCCCAGCTACGCGGCGTTGGGCCAGCCCGGACTCGGGGCTCCGCCACCCCCGTCGACCGGCCGCGATGTGGTGGGCATGGGGATGGCGCGCGCTGTGGCGGTGCCGATCGCCGTTCCCCCGCCCCCCGGCGTCGCACCGTCCGGGGACGGGACAACCGGTCCGGCGCAAAACCTGCCGATGCTCGACAACGCGAGCCTCCCGCCGGCCGCCGGCTTCGACGAATTGCCCGCCCTCTATACTGCCGTGCTCGGCGATCTCATTGGGCAGGCCAAGGACAGGCCCTCGACCGTCTACGTCTACGACGTGGCGGGCGTCGAATCACTGGCGCTTGGCGGCGACAGCGAGGTCACGCCGGTTCGCATCCCGCCGCAGGTGCTCGAGAGCCTCGCGGCGTGGTCGGAAAAGATGCTCCGCTCCAGCCTCTCGATTCTTCCCTGGGAGGGCGCTTCCGGCGGACCCCCGGCCGAACATCTGGCGTCTGGCAGCATCGCGGTGGCGCTCGGAGTGCCCCGCGAAGCGAACGACGGCTCGATCGTGGTCAGTTCCGGCGTCTGGCTCTCCGAATCGCGCTCGGAAGTGCGCGACATGAGTCTCAACCGCGCGGCCGGCAGTGGCTGGGGCGTAGCACGCAGCGAGAAGCGGAAGTAGCGCCGCTACCGGACAGGCCATGAACCAGCAGTCCACATCCTCATCCTTGCTCCCGTACCTGCAGCCGCTGCGGCGTAGGCTCGGGTTGCGCGCCGCCGCCAATTGGGGCGCTTCCTGGCTTTGGCTAGCGGCCGCGGCGGGCGCCGCCGTGCTCGCTCTCGGACAGGGTCGTCCCGCTCGAGCGCTACCGCCTGTTCGCGCTCGTCCCGCTGCTCCTGTGGCTGGCGCTTCTGCTCGTGCGGCTGCTCTTCTTCCGCCCGTCGATCGCCGCCGCAGCGCAGCAGGCCGATCTGGAGCTGGGGCTGAAGGAACGGCTCGGGACGGCGCTCGCACTCTCGCAGGGTCCGGGCCTCTTCGATCCTGACCTCTGGGAGCAGCAGCAGGCGCAGGCGCTCGCGGCGGCGCAGGCGGCTCGACCCGGCGATCTCCGCTGGCGCCCGGCCCGCCGCCTGGTGCGCGGAGCCGCCCTCGCGCTTGCGATTGGCGTGCTGCTGTTCCTGCTCCCCAACCCGATGGATGCCGTGCTGCGCGGAGCGGGCCGCCGTGGCCGAGGCCGCCCAACAGGAGGCCGCCGCCATCGAGCGCCTTGCCCAGCAGGTAGCACGGAACGAGTCGATGGATCCGGAGGAACGCGAGCGGCTGCTGCGTGAGCTGAACGAGATCGCCGAGGCGCTGCGCCGCGATGCCGGCGACCGCGAACGGGCGACCGCCGCGCTGGCCGAATGGCAGGCACAATTGCGCGAGCGGCTGGACCCGCAGGTGGCGTCGCGGCAGGCGGCGCTCGAACAACTGGCGCACGACATGGCGCGCCTGAGCGGCGCCCCGGAGCGTTCGCTTTCCGCTGCCGAAACCGCCGAAGCGCTGGCTTCGCTGGCGGCGGAGCTCGAGGGGATGTCCGCCGAGCAGCGCGAGGAGCTGGCGCAGACGCTCGAGGACGCGGCCGCCAGTCTCGGCAGCGACGAGGCAGCGCTGGCCCAGGCTCTGCGTGAGGCGGCCGCCTCCGCCAGGCGCGGCGACCGGCGCGGGGCGAGAACGCGCGGCGAGCGCCGCCGGCGATGCGCTGGGCGAGGCGGCGCAGGACCTCGCCGCCCAGGATGCCCTGCGGCAGGCGCAGAGGCAGGCCCAGGCCAGCGGGCGCCGGCTGGCGCAGGCCGGACGCCCCTCGCAAGGCGGCCAGACCGCGCAGGGTGGCACGGGCCTCCCAGGGGCAGGGGCAGAGTCAGGGTCAGGGCCAAGGTCAAGGCCAGGGTCAGGGACAAGGACAGGGGCAAGGTCAGGGACAGGGCGTGGGCAGTGGCGGCGGGACGACCGCCGGGAGCCTGCCGCCCGGCACCCGCAGCGGCTCTGCCGCCGATCCGAGCCGCCCCAACCAGGGCTACCAGACCGGCGACGATCTATACGCGCCGGGCGCCGCGCAGGCGAACGCCCCGGGTGGGCCCGCCGAGACGATCACAGGGCAACAGAACCAGGGCGGTGAGACGCAAACGCGCCCCGGCGCCGCACCTCAGCCCGGGGCCGCATCCCCCGCTCTGGTGCCGTACCAGCAGGTCTACCCCCGATACGCGGCCGAAGCCGCAGGCGCGATGGAGCGCGAGGCAATCCCGCTCGCGCTGCGCGATTACGTGCGAGAGTATTTCTCAGAACTGGAGCCGTGACATGAATTCAGAGCAGTTTCCGCGTTGCCCGCGGGATCGAAGCCGAGGTCGGCAAGGTGATCGTGGGGCAGGCGGCGCTCGTGCGCCACACCCTGATCACGCTGCTGGCGGGCGGCAACGCGCTGCTCGAGGGCGTGCCGGGCCTCGGCAAGACGCTGCTCGTGCGCACCCTCGCGCGAGGCGATCGACTGCCGCTTCCAGCGCATCCAGTTCACCCCCGACCTGATGCCCGCCGACATCGTCGGCACCACCCTGCTCACCGAGGACGAGGACGGGCCGGCGCTCCTTCCAGTTCGAGCCGGGGCCGATCTTCGCCAACCTCGTGCTCGCCGACGAGATCAACCGCGCCACGCCGAAGACCCAGTCGGCCCTCCTGGAGGCGATGCAGGAGCACACGGTCACGGTCGCCAAGAAGATGCACATGCTGCCCGCGCCCTTCTTCGTGCTCGCCACGCAGAACCCGCTCGAGATGGAGGGCACCTACCCGCTGCCCGAGGCGCAGCTCGACCGCTTCTTCTTCAAGGTCCACGTGCCGTTCCCCACCGTCGAGGAGCTGGCGGAGATCGCCGACCGCACGACCGGGCGTCGAGCGCGCGACGGTCGAGCCGGTGGCGACCGGCGACGCAGATCCTCGCAGATGCAGGAACTGGCCCGCGGGGTGCCGATGGCCGCGTCACGTGACCGCTCGGCGCCGCCCGGCTCGTCGCGGGCCACGCCACCCCGACGATCCCGATGCGCCGGCCGAGGTGCGCCGCTACGTGCGCTACGGCGCCAGCCCGCGCGGCATGCAGGCGCTGATCCTGGCCGGGAAGATCCACGCCCTGCTCGACGGGCGTTTCAACGTGGCGTTCGACGACCTGCGCGACGTCGCCGCGCCCGGCGCTGCGCCACCGGCTGATCCTGAACTTCGAGGCCCAGGCCGAGGGCATCGAGCCGGACGGCTCGTGGAGGAAGTGATCGACGAGTGATGATCGCCCAGGTGGCCTGACATGTTCCATGAGTCGTTGCTGCGCAGGTTGACCGGCTGGCCCTCGTGAGCCGCACGCCCGGCGCGGGCAGATGCAGGGCGAGCGCCGTTCGCCCGAACGCGGCCAGGCATGAGTTCGCCGATTACCGCGACTACGTGCCGGGAGACGACCTGCGCGCGGTGGACTGGAACGTGTACGCCCGCCTCGAGCGCCTGTTCGTCAAGCTGTTGGTCGAGGAGCAGGAGACGACCGTCCATCTGCTGCTGGACAACAGCCAGAGCATGGCGTTTGGCGAGCCGTCGAAATGGGAGTACGCGCAGCGGCTGCCGGCGCGCTGGGGTACCTCGCCCTCGCCGGGATCGACCGGCTCTACGCGGCCGCGCCCGGAGCGAGCCCGACTGCCGCGCATGCGCGGGAAAGGCCGGCGCCGTGGTTCGGCTGGCTCCAGCGGCTGCAGGCGAAGGGGGACGTGGACCTCGAACCTTCACGGCGCGCTATGCCCGCACGGTTCGCCCGCCCGGCCTGCTCCTGCTGCTGAGCGACCTGCTCCACCCGGCGTGGCAGCCGGCGCTGGCCGCCCTGGCGCGGTCCGGCTGGGAGACGAAGTGCTGCACATGCTGGCTCCGGCGGAGCTGCACCCGGACCTGGAAGGCGACCTGCAGCTGGTCGACAGCGAAACGGGCGCACGCGCCGAGATCACCGCCGACTTCGACCTGCTCGCACGCTACGAGGAGCGACTGGGCGCCTGGCGAGAGGAGGTCGCGGCGTACTGTCGCGGGCACGGGATGGGTTATCTGCTGGTAGACACCGGCGCCCCGCTGGAGCAGTTGCTGTTCGGCGCTCTTCCGGCGCAGGGCATGGCGAGGTAGGTTGATGGGCTTTCTGCTACCCGCCGGGTTGGCGCTCGCAGCGCTCGCGATCCCGATCGTCGCGCTCTACTTCCTGAAGCTGCGCCGCGACGAGAAGACCGTCTCCAGCCTGTATCTGTGGCGCACGCTCGTGCGCGACACGGCCGCCAACGCCCCCTGGCAGCGGCTGCGCCCGTCGTGGCTGCTGTTCCTCCAGCTTCTCGCGCTGGCGCTGCTGGTGCTCGGCGTTGCCCGGCCGTTCAGCATACGCCCCGCTGCGCCCGGCGATCACCTGATCCTGGTGCTGGATACCAGCGCCAGCATGGGCGCCACGGACGAGCAGCCCACGCGGCTCGCCGCCGCGCTGCGCGAGGCGATCACGCCTGGTTTCCGAGCTGGCTCCGTCCTCGCGCGTTACCCTGATCACCGCCGGCTCGGACACCCGTGTGCACCTATCGGCCGCCACGGACCGGGCTGCGATCGCCGCTGCGCTGGATGGGGTGCGCGATGCCGGGGGCGCAGCGACCTCTCCGCCGCGCTGAACCTTGCCTCCGCGGTCGCGGCCCGCGAGCGTGACCCCGAGATCGTGCTGCTCTCCGACGGCAAGGCGACCCTGCCCGAAAGGACGTCGCTGCCGGCGCGCGTCCGCTACGTGCCGTTCGGCTGCCGTCGACCGGCAACAGCGCGCTGCTGGCGCTATCGCTCCGCTCCACGGCGGCCGGGCAGGCGTACTCCGCCTTCGTGCAGGCGGTCCACTACGGGCCGGCCCCTGTCGAGCGGCGCCTGACCCTGACGAGCGAGGGGCAGGTGGTCGCGGCACGCACCCTGACGCTGCCCCCCGGCGAGCCCCAGGCGGCGATCTTCGACGACCTGCCTGCAAACCTGCCCTATGTCGAGGCGCGCCTCGAAGGGAGCGACGCCCTGGCGGCGGACGACCGCGCATGGGCGGCCCCGCCCGCGCCGTCGACCTTCCGCATCGACCTCGTCACCGAGGGAAACCGCTTCCTGCAGGCAGCGCTCTCGCTGCTGCCCGGCGCCGGCGTTACCGCCGTACGCCCGGCCGACTACACCGTTGCCGAGTGCCAGCCCGGCCGGCCCTGCCCTCGCGCCGAGCTGACCGTTTTCGACGCGGCTCCGCTGCCGGAGGAGCTGCCGCCGGGCGCGCTGCTCGTCATCGCACCCCCACAGGCGACACGTCTCTTCTCAGTCACCGGCGGGCTGGACGCACCATTCCTGGCGCCCGCCCGCGCCGACGAGTCGCTGCTGCGCTACGTGGACCTGCGACAGGTGCAGCTCCGCTCGGCAGCAGCGGTCCCACTGCCCACCTGGGCGCGGCCGGTGGTCGTCGCGCCCGGCACCTCGTGCCCGCTCGATGGGGTTGATGCCCCTTGCCCGCTGCTGTTTGCGGGGCAGGCCGAGGGACGTCGCATCGCCGTCATGGCGTTCGATCTCCGCCAATCCGACCTGCCTTTGCGCCCGGCCTTCCCGGTGCTGCTCGCCAACCTGCTCGACTACTTCCGCGGGCCCGCTGCCGGGGGCGTGCCTGCCACGCTGCGGCCCGGAGAGGCGGTGACCCTGGTCTTGCCGCCGGGCGCCGAGAATCCCGCCGTTACGTTGCCCGGCGGCCAACGTGTGCCGGTCCGGGAGGGGGCAGACGCAGTGCCGTTTGACAGGACGGAGCTGCCGGGTCTGTACACGCTCGAGTACGAAGGCGCCGCCGGCCGCGTCCGGCAGCAGTTCGCCGTCAACCTCTTCGATCCGCGGGAATCCGACCTGGCGCCGGTCAACAGCCTGCCGCTCATCGGCCTCCGGCGTGGCGCTGCCGGCGAGACCCCCTCGGGACGCCAGGAGTGGTGGCGCCCGCTCGCCGCCCTGGCGCTCGCCGTGCTGCTGCTCGAGTGGCTGGTGGCGCATCGTTCCGATTTGCTGCGGCTGCGGCACGCCCTGGTCGTGCGCTCCGCTCCGGGGCGGCGGTAGGCCGGTGGGTATCTCCTTCGCCTACCCGTTGGCGCTGTGGGCGCTGCTGGTGCTGCCGCTGGCGCTGCTCCCGGTGCTGGCGCGGGTCGTGTCTGCCGCGGATCGCCGGCAATCCCTCCGGTCTCTCCCGCGGCGCCTGTGGGCCGCTGCCGCAGTCCGCTCCGCCATCCTGCTGCTGCTGATCCTGGCGCTGGCAGGAACGCAGATCGTGCGCGCCTCCGCTTCGCTGACTACAGTCTTTCTCCTCGACGGCTCCGATTCCATTGCGGCGTCCGAGAGGCAGCGGGCCGAGGCCTTCGTCCGCGACAGCCTGGCCGCCATGCCGGCGGGGGACCGGGCGGCGATCGTCGTGTTTGGCGGTGACGCCCTGGTGGAGCGGCTGCCGGGAGAGGAGAAGGAGCTGCCGCGCATCGCCTCCGTCCCGGTAGCGACGCGCAGCAACCTCGAGGGCGCGCTGCAGCTTGCGTTGACGCTGCTGCCCGAAGGCGGGCGCAAGCGAGCCGTCCTGCTTTCCGACGGGTTGGAGAACGAAGGTCAGGCGGCGGCGCTTACCGCGGTGGCGTCCGCGCGGGATATCGACATAAGCTTCGTCCGGCTCGAGCGACCGGGCGGCGTCGAGGCGTACGTGGACTCGCTGAACGCGCCGGCGTCGGTGCGCAAGGGGCAGCGATTCGAGCTGGAGGCGGTGGTCGAGAGCAGCGTCGCGCAGCGCGCCACCGTCATGCTGCTGGACGGCGGGCGCCTCGAGCGATCCCTCGAGGTCGAGCTGGTGCGCGGCACGAACCGCGTGCGTTTCCCGATCGTGGCCGACGAAGCCGGTTTCCGCCGCTATCGGGTCGAGCTGTCCCCTACCACCGACAACCTGGCCCAGAACAACTGGGGCGCGGCATTCACCCTCGTCCAGGGCCCGCCGCGTATTCTGCTGTTGGCCGAGCTGCCCGGGGAGGCGGAGCCGCTGCGGGCGGCGCTGGTGGCGTCCGGCATGGAAGCCGAAGTCGTCTCGCCGGCAGCCGCGCCGCGCGATCTCCCCGCGCTGAGCGGCTACGATGCCGTGTTCGTCGTCAACGTGCCGGCTGCGCAGCTGCCCGTGGCCACCATGCGGGCGCTGCCCCAGTACGTGCGGCAGTTGGGGCGCGGGCTGGTGATGGTGGGCGGCCCCGACAGCTACGGCGCCGGCGGGTACCTGCGCACCCCGCTGGAAGATGCCCTGCCGGTCTTTATGGACGTGCGTGACCAGGAGCAGGAGCCGAACCTGGCGTTGGTGCTGGCGGTCGACAAGTCGGGCAGCATGGGACGCTGCCACTGCGAGAACCCGAACTCTGTGCCGGGCAGCTACGACCGGATGGAGAGCGGGCTGCCGAAGGTCGAGATCGCCAAGGCCGCCATCCTCCAGACCGCCAGCGTGCTGGGGCGGCTGGACTTTCTGGGCGTGGTGGGCTTCGATCAGAGCGCCCACTGGAGCGTCCGGCTGCAGCAGCTCATCAACGGCGACCAGCTCCAGCAGTCGATCGGCGGGATGGAAGCCTTCGGGCAGACCAACATTTTCTCCGGGCTGAACGAGGCCTATCTTGCCTTGACCGATGCCAACGCCCGCCTGAAGCACATCATCTTGCTCACCGACGGCTGGTCGAACAGCGGCGACTACGCCACGCTGATCGAGCAGCATGAAGGAGCAGGGGATCACGCTCTCGGTGATCGCGGCCGGGGGCGGCTCCGCCACCTACCTACGGGATCTGGCGGTCGCCGGGGGCGGCCGGTACTACCCCGCCGCCGATATCCAGAGCCTGCCTCAGCTCTTCCTGAAGGAGACGATCCAGGTAGCCGGCCGCTACATCATCGAGCAGCCGTTCTTCCCGCTCCAGGCGCAAACCACGCCGGTCATGGAAGGGATCGCCGCTCTCCCCGGCCTGTACGGCTACAACGGCTCCACCCCGAAGGGCGGCGCCCGCGTCCCGCTGATCAGCCCGGACGGCGACCCGGTGTTGGCGCAGTGGCAGTACGGGCTGGGCCGGACCGCTGCCTGGACCTCGGATCTGACCGGACGTTGGGCCAGGGAGTGGGTGGAGTGGGACCACTTTTCGCAGTTCGTCGGGCAGCTCGCCGGCTGGGTGTTGCCGGATGCTGCATCCGACCGGCTGCAGGCCGGGGTGCGGCTGGACGGCGACCGGCTGCGGGTCGAGGTGGACGCCGTCGACGAGGGCGGTCAGCCCTGGAACCTGCTGGACGTTCGGGCCACCGTGATCGGACCCGACCTGGCCCCGCACGAGCTGTCACTCTCTCAGACTGCTCCCGGGCGCTACGAGGGGCAGATGTCCGCTGCAGGGGAGGGTGCCTTCCTCGCACAGGTAGCCGCCCAGCAGCGCGGCGCAGCAGCCGGCTCGACTGCCGCCGCGACCACCTCCTCCGGCGCCGTGCTGGCGTATTCGCCGGAGTACCGCGAGCGGGATGCCGGGGCGGGCGCGCTGCTGCTGCGCGATCTCGCATCGGCAACCGGCGGCCGGGCGTTGGCCGCGCCGGACCAGGCGTGGGCACGCACCGGTGCCCCCGCCAGCGCTGCGACCCCCGTGAGCCCAACGCTGCTGCTGCTCGCTGCGCTGTTGCTGCCGCTCGACGTGGCGGTCCGGCGGTTGGTTGCCGGGCGGCGCGAGCTCGCGGAGCTCCGGCTGCGATTGCGGCAGTGGCTGGCCCGCGGCCGCGCCCCCGAGGCTGCGCCGGGGTCCGAACCTGAGCTGCTCGGCGATCTGTTCGAGGCGCGCTCTCGCGGCCGCCTGCGCAGCCGGCGGGACCATACCACCGATGGCGCATCCAAAGACGAACCCCGGTAGTGCCTGCCGGCCTTTGGTGCCGGCGTCGCCGGCTGAAGGAGGATAACATGCGCAAGCTCACGCTCTTCGCTCTGCTCATCGCCGCTCTGGCCGGCTGCACCCCCGTTCGGCCGGCCTCACCGACCCCCACGCGAGCTGCGCTTGCTGCTGTGACGCCCGCCGTTCAGGCTCCGCTGCCCACGCCGCTGCCGTATCTCGCTACCCCGCTGTCGACCGGGGCGAGCGGCTGGCAGCCGGCTACTGCCGGACCCACCCGTACTCCCGGCCCGGTGATTCCTGCTGCGGATACGCCCGTCCCGCCTACCCCTGGGCCAACTGCCACAGCCACCCCGCGCCCGGCCGCACCCGCGACGCCCACTGCCGTGGCGCGTCCCACCGTCGCTCCGGCTTCCGGCGTGGGCCGGGTTTTCGAGCTGGGCGTGCCCGAGGGTGATACCTACAATGCTGCGGCAATTGCCGTGGATTCGCTGAAGGACCGCGCCTACGTCTTCGGCACCGACTCGTCAGCCGGCTCGCCCGTCGTCGCAGCAGTTGATCTCACCGCCGGGCGGGTGGTTTCGGTGATGCCGGTTCCCGGCATCCACCGCGGCGATACCGCCGAGCTGTTCCTGTCTCCCGACGGCGTGCGCGGGTACCTGCTCGACGCCTCGAACCACGTCTTGCTGCTGTTCAATCCGGCTACGATGCAGATCCTACCGGGCGGATGGCGCAACTCGTACGCAGCCGCGCTGTCTGACGACGGATCCCTGTTGTACCTGGCGCGGGAAGATAGTGTGGTCGCCCTGGACGCCGCATCTCTTGTCGAGCGCTGGCGGCAGGAGGGGCTGCAGGCCGCGCAGCTCAAGGCGAGTGGGAAGAACCTCGCCGTGCTGGCGCGCGGCGCTTCGCTGGAGCTCGTCGTCTTCGACGGCGGAAGCGGGAAGGAGATCGCGCGGGCGCACCCACTCGGCGATTACGCCCAGGAGCTGACCGGGGCGCCGGACGGCGGGTGGACGCTGCGTACCGGCGGCAGCCCCGAGCGCATCGTTCGCTACAACGCCGCGCTCCAGCCGGTCGCCGAGGTCGCGTCCACATCCGGCGCAGGCTTCTACTACGACGCCCCGCGCCGGCGCTACCTGCTGGCGGGCTACGTCTCGGATGCGGCACAGCGCGCCTTCACCCGGCTGTTTGACGAGAGGCTGCAGGAGCAGGGGCGCATCGAGTTCAGCTCGGGTAGAGCCCCCACCCTCTTTGCCCCCTGGCGCGAAGGCCTGCTTGGCTTCACCCGCTACGACGATTCGCACATCACCTATTACGATGCGCCCACGCTCCAGCCAACGCGCCGCGCGATCCTGGGGGTGAGGCTGAACGCCGCGGCGTTGGACGAGGTGGAGCGGTTGCTGTATGTCGCGGATAATCAGGAGCAGATCCGCGTGATCGACGCGGATTCCGGCCGCCTGGCCCATACCTGGCGCGGGTCGGCGCCTATGGCCCTGGACACGGCCAACCGGCGGATCTACGTGAACCGGGACGGCCGGGTGGTAGCGCTCGACACGCGCGACGGGACGGTGCTGGCCACCTTTGCGACCGGTGGCGCGCCTGCAGCGGACCCGGGGCGCGATCTCGTCTACATCGCCCAGCGCGGTGTTTACCTGTACGACCGGCAGGGACAGGCGCTCGGCAAATTCAACAGCACGTTCCCCAGCGGGCAGTACAGCCCGAATCCGTTCGCCTACGGTGTGGTCTTGAACCCGGCGAACGGCCAGCTCGCCGTCCTGCTGAACAACGGCATCCCGGGATCGAACAACGGGACCTTCATGCGCATCTACCCGCCGGGCCAGGATCTCCCCAAGGAGGTCGCTGCGCAGGGCAGCCACGTGACCGGCGTGGCGCCGGACGCTGCGCGTGGACGCATGTTTGCCAGCTACGGCGGCTGGAAAGGGCGCGACTCGTTGGTGTCTCTGGATGAAAGCGGTACCGTGCTGGCGCAGCTTCACGGGCGGCAGGGGGCAGTCGCATACGATCCGGTGTCGGATTCGCTGTACGTCGCAACCGGGAGCGCGCTGGCGCAGGTGGATGCCACGGCGCTCGAGCTGAAGGCGCTCTACAGCTTGCCCCAGGGGATCGAGGGGCTGATCCTCGACTCGCCGCGGCAAGAGTTGTACCTCCGCGACGAAGACGGCTCGCGCCTGACAGTGATGGCGCTGGGCGCGCTGCCGCCGCTGGTGAGCACCCCGGGGCAGGCGGGACCGCTCCCCGACACCGCCGTCTCGCAGCTGTTCGTCGCCGCCGGGAGTGAGGGGAACACCCTCTACGCTGTCAGCGACCAACTGCTTTACCGGTCACCGGACGGCCGGGCATGGCAGCGGCTTCCGGTCGGATCGCTCCCGGTGTTCGGCCAGCTTACAGTGGTCTCGCCCCAACTGCTCTTCTGGGCCGGGAGCTCGCAGCCGGGCGCAGACGGCGCCTGGCGTTCCCGCGACGGCGGGACGACGTGGGAGCTGCTGTCAGCCGGGTTGAAGGACCTGCGCGCCCGGCAGGCGATCCTGGCGCTGGACGCCGAGCACGTCCTCTTCCCGAGCAACGCCAACGGGACGTTCCGCTGGGACCCGAGGGCCTCGCGCTGGTTGCCCGGCTCGGCCCCGGACCCCGAGTTCGATCTCGCAACTTTGTCTATGGCGCCCGACGGCACGCTGTACCAGTTGGGCTTCCGCCGGATGCGCCGGAGCCGCGATTTCGGGGCAACCTGGGAAGAACTGCCGGTCCCCGGCGAGGGCGGTTCGATCGTGGGCTTTGTCCGGCGAGAAGGCCGGCACAGCGTGTTTGCCATGGTCGGAACGGCCGCCTCGCAGCTCCTGCGTTCCGACGATGAGGGGAAAACCTGGCGGGCCGTCTCCAAGATGCCGGCCCTACCCTCGTACGCGGGTGGTTTCCGGCTCTATCAGGACGCCGGTACCCTCTACCTCTACCGCGGCACCTACACGGAGAGCCACCTCTATCGTTCTCTCGACGGTGGCGAGTCCTGGGAGCGCGCAGCGTCAAAGTCCGTCTCGGGGACAAACGCGTTCGCTCCCGGCAAGGATACTTTGTGGTTCGGGATGTCGTCGGGAGGCGTGCGTGGCCTCTTGGCCACCGATATCTCGTGGAGCGCCGATTCGCCCGGGACGCTGGTGCGCACACCCATGCCCGGACGCACGGCTGTGCCCGCCGGCACGCCCGCGTCGAAGCCCACGTCGACGCCAACCCCTGTGCGCGAGGCGAAGCCTTGCCCGCCCGACTTGCCCGAGGACGAGCGCGCGCTCGCGTCTGAGGTGCCCGAGCTGGGCTGCCCGGCGCAGCGACCCCGGCAGGTACAGGTAGCTCGCGAACGATTTGAGGACGGGCAGATGTTCTGGTTGGGCGACCGGCAGCTCATCGCCGTGCTCGAGTCGAGCGGGCGCTACCGCCAGTTCGCCGACGAGTGGAATGAGACCCTGCCCTCTTCGGATCCGGCGCTGCGAGCACCCTCCGGGCTCTACCAGCCGGTGCGCGGCTTCGGCAAGGTATGGCGCGAGAAGTTGGGCGGACCCTCCTCGACTGTCGGGTGGGCGACCGAGCCGGAGCGCTCCGTAACGGCGCAACTCCAGCAGTGGGAGGGCGGGCTGCGCATCTGGTTCGATTCGTCGGAGAGTTACCTGCTCATGGCCGGCGGCGGGTGGCGCTAACCAGTCTGGAGCGCGTGGAACTTTCTGCCGCCCGGATCTGTCCTATAATCATAGGCAATCATAGGTCAGATGAACTTTTGGAGGAGCCATGAACGCCGGTAAGACTCTTGGGGTCGTTTCCTTGATCCTGTTGCTCGCACTTGCGGGTTGCTTCCCCTCTGCGCCCAGCCCGGCGCCGACGGCTCCCGCATCGCGCGCGACCATCGTGGCAGCCGCAACGGTGACGGCTTCGCCGGCCGCGACTGCGGCACCGGACTCGCCGACGGGACGGCAGCGCCGGCCACGTCGACGGTCGCGCCGACGGCAACCACTGCGCCGACCGCGACAAGCGCACCGACGGCGACGACCGCTCCGACCGCCACGACCCGGCCGACCGCGACCGTCCAACCCACAGCCACCGCCACCAACACGCCGCGGCCCACGGCCACGCCGACCACGCCCGCCCGCACGCTGGTAATCACTGCGCCGGGCATCAATTCCACAGCGGCGAGCCCGATTACCGTTCAGGGTCGCGTGAGCATTTCGCCCTTCGAATCCACTCTGCGCGGCCGGGTCCTTGACGCTCAGCGGCGGGTGGTGGGCGAGGCGCCCATTATGGTCAATGCCACCATGGGGCAGCCCGGTACCTTCTCTGGCCAGATCCCGTATGCGGTTACGGCGGGTGGGGCCGGCCGGGTGGAAGTGGCCGAGCTGAGCGCGCGTGATGGGTCGGTCATCATTGCTGCCTCGGTGCCGGTGATGTTGGTCGCACCCCAGTCCGGCGCGATCCAACTGCCGGCCACAAACGCCCGGCTCACCCTGCCGCTGCACATGGTCGTGCGGGTCGGCCGGCCCGGCGACCAGGTGATCGCCATTCTACGCTGGGCCAACGGCGTCGAGCTGCGCCGGAACTTCACGCTCCTGCGGGGCGATGACGACCGCGGGCTGTTGATCGGCAACCTCGATTGGGACACCGAGAGCCAGCCGCCGCAGCCTGCCGCACGTGACGCGACCTTCATCGTCACGACCGCCACCGGCGGCGAGCTGGCCCGGCAGCCGGTCCAGGTGCTGCGTTGGGACGATCCGGACACCCAGCAGATCGACCTGTACTGGGTGACCGGCGACCAGCTGCAGCGCCAAACGCGGCGGATCCCGCGCACGCAGGCGGTGGCAACCGCCGCCCTGACAGAGTTGCTGTGGGGGCCGTCGCCGGGTAACCTGGCCGGCTTCACAACCGCAATCCCGACCCCGGAGCAGGTGCTGTCGTTCGCCGGTCGCGGCTCCAATTGGGGTCCGAGGGTAACGCTCAGGAGCGTGATCATCAACGCCGGCACGGCGACGGCGGACTTCTCCCGCGAGATGGAGGCCTACGGCGGCGGATCGCTGCGCGTCAAGCTGATCACGGACCAGATCACCCGCACCCTGCTGCAGTTCTCGACGATCCAGCGGGTGCGTATCGCCATCGAGGGCCAGGTCGAGGGGGTGCTGCAACCGTAGCGCGATCGCGCGCGTCGGTTGATCGCGCAAACGCCTGGTTCGCCGCAGAGACCCGGTCGCGGCGAACCAGGCGTTGCCGCGCCCCCGCTTGCCGCCCTTGGATCATCGCCGTACCGGTGGCCGTTCGTTGGCGCCTTGCCCCACAACGCCGTATAATTCCCTCATGCCGCAGAAGACACTCTCTAAGCTCGACGCGTACCGCCTCACGCTCCGCGAACTGCCCGATTGGACCCCGTTCCTGCTGGCGGAATCCAATTTGCCCGGGCCCCGTGGGAACCTGGAATTGGCGCACGCGGCGGCGCGGGAGGGGGACGAACCGCGCTTCCGGGCGTGGCTGGCCGCAGGCGCCGCCGCAGAGCCAGGGGATGCCGCGAGCGCGGAGTTTCTCCCCATTCTGCGCGCTGGCGGGCTTCGGGTATTTGCTGGCGCAGGCGCCCGGCCGCGCAGATCTGTGGGAGCTGCTGCGCGTCTACGCCTCGCATCCGTTGTGGCGGCTAAGGGAGGCCGTGGCTACCGGGCTGCAGTACGTCGGAGACCGCGACCTGCCTGCCCTGCTGCAGCAGATGCGGGCGTGGGCAGCCGGCCCACCTCTGGAGCAGCGGGCGGCGGCAGCGGCGCTGTGCGAGCCCAGGCTGTTGGCGCGACCGGAGGACGTCCGCTCGGTGCTCGAGCTGCTCGATTCGATCACTGCCGGCGTGCCCGCTGCAGCTCAGGCGGATGCGCCGGGGTGGCAGGTGCTGCGGCAGGGGCTGGGGTACTGCTGGAGCGTAGCCGTGGCGGCTCTGCCCTCCGAGGGCATGCCTTACATGGAATGCTGGCTGGAGTCGAACGATCCCAACGTACGCTGGATCATGCGCGAGAACCTCCGCAAGGCACGCCTGGTGCGCATGGATCATGCCTGGGTGGCGCGCCAGACGGCCCGGCTGGGTTAACGCGGAATCTACGACTGTGCAAGAGACACGCTTTTTCGACTCGGGCCGCGCCGTGCGCGGGCGTCTCGGGTACCTGCTTCACCTGCCCCCGGCCTACGGGGCCGAGCCGCAGCGCAAATGGCCCCTGATCCTATTCCTGCACGGGGTTCGAGAGCGGGGTAACGATCCACAGATCGTCGCGCGTCACGGCGTGGCCCGTGTGGCTCTGGAACAGCCCGATTTTCCGTTTGTCGTGATCTCACCGCAGTGCGCGGCCGATACCATGTGGAACTCCTACGCGCGCGCCATTCGTCTGCTGCTGGATGATGTGATGGGTGAGTTGGCGATCGATCCCGATCGGCTCTTCTTGACCGGCCTGAGCATGGGCGGCTACGCGACGTGGCACCTGGCGACCGACCACCCCGACCTGTTCGCCGCCATAGCCCCCGTCTGCGGCGGCGGGCTGCGCACTTACGGCTTCCCGGCGCGTGTGTGCACGATCCGTCACCTGCCGGTCTGGGCATTCCACGGCGCCCGCGACGACGTAGTCCCGCCTTCCGAATCCATTCGACTCGTCGAGGAGCTGCGCCGCTGTGACGGGCACGTGCGCTTCACGCTCTACCCTGATCTCGCCCACGACTCGTGGACCCGCACGTACGCCAATCCAGAGCTGTATCGCTGGTTCCTCTCACACAGGCTCGGCGAGCCGGGTCCGCGGGATGTTCCGCCGGGCCAATAGCTGTTGTATACTGACATAACGCGAAGGACGAGACAGCAGTGCTACCCATGAGAAAAGGCGAGTCCATGCCCCCGGAAGCCGGCAAGAGCCCGGCGCTGAGCCGCCGGACGTTTCTGCGCGCCGCGGCCGCGGGGGCGACCTGCCTGGCAGCCGCAGGCTGCGACGCTCTTGGCCCGCCGCGCCCGACAACGGCCGTCGTCGCTCCGCGCCGGACCCCCGTGGGCGGGAAGGTACAGCTGGTCTACCAGGATTGGCGCACGGACTGGTTCCCCCCGATGGCGCAGCGCATGCTCGAGAAGTTCCACGAGACGCATCCCAACATCCGCGTCTTCTACGTACCCGACCCTGACAATCTCGAGGACCGCATGCTGGCCGAGATGCGAGCGGGCACCGCGCCTGACGTTTTTCAGGGCTGTTGCGCCCACTTCCCCACCTGGGCGCAGCAGGGACAGACCCTAGATCTGCGCAAGTACGTCGAAGCCGATCTCGACCAGGCCACGATCGGCGACTGGGACCCTGCGCAATATCGGGCTTTCTACACGCGAGACGGCCGCCTGTTCGGGCTGCCGAAATACCATGGCGCGCTGGCGATCTACTACAACAAGGACCTGTTCGCACACGCCGGCGTCGCCCTGCCTGACGACAGTTGGGACATGGATGCCTATCTGTCTGCCATGTCGCGGCTCGTCGACGATCCGGACAGCGACGGCCGGACCGACACCTATGGCAGCATGTTCGACGTCTCCTGGGAGCGGATCCAGGTGCACGTGAACTCGTGGGGCGGGCATCTTGTCGACCCCGACAACCCGCAGCAATCGCGTATGGCCGAGGCGCCGGCGCTGCAGGCGATGGAGTGGCTGCGGGCGCGCATCTGGGACGATCGGGTGATGGCATCTCCGCTCGACGTGCGGCGAATGACGCCGCGCGAGGCATTCATCGCCCAGCGAGTCGCCATGGTCGAAGAGGGCTCGTGGGCGTTGAAGGACATCCTCTCGCAGGCGCGCTTCCGCGTGGGGATTGCGCCGTTCCCATCCGGTCCTGCTCGACGGGTAACCCTCGCCACCACCGACGGTTTCGGCATCTATGCCGGCACCCGTCACCCGGAGGCGGCCTGGGAGCTGATGAAGTTCCTGGTCAGTCCTGAGTACGGCCGCGCCATGTCCGAGGCCCAGTTCCTGCAACCGGCACGCGCCTCGCTGGTGGATGAATGGGTAGAAAACGTTCGCCAACAGTTCCCCGCGAAGGCGGCTGACGCCGACATCGCGGCATTTGCGCACGGTCACCGGCACCGCTACTCCGTCACACCGGAGATCTTCTCCAACATGGCGGAGGCCAAACCGATCGTGCAGTCGGTCTGGGAACGCATCTACACCTTCGGCGAGGCAAAGACGGACGAGATCGTGCAGGCTTCGCAGGCCATCGAAGCGCTGCAACAGAAGGGGGCGCATGCGGATGTCGGGCAGGATTCGTTGGGGTAGCCTCAGCACCCAGATTATCGGCTGGTCCTTCGTGCCGACGGCCATCATCCTATTAGCCGTGGCGTGGGTCACCTTCTACGCCTACCAGCGCGTGACCGAAGACCTGGTCGTGGAACGGAATGCCGAGTTGGCGCGCCTTTCGGCCGGGCAGTTGTCAACCGAGTTGTCGCAGTACACCAGTCTGCTCGAGTCAGTCGCCCACGCGCTCAGCCTGAGCGACGGCGGCCCGACCCAGGTGGGCAACGTCCTTACACAGAACGCCAACCGGTTGACTCTGTTCGACGGCGGGGTCGTGGTGGTTGACGATCTGGGTCGTGTGATGGGGGCAGAGCCGGAACGGGCAGGGGCGAGGAACGAGGACTGGTCCGGCCGCCCCTATTTCCGCCAACTGGTGCGCGCGCCACAGCCGGTCTTCTCGAACGTCGCCCCCGGTCCGGATGGCAGCGACGTGGTGATGCTGCTCGTCCCCATTTTGAATGCGCGCGGTGAGCTGCTGGGTGCTGCCGTTGGTATGTTCCGGTTGCGGGCGAGCGCCGTCAGCGCCTTCTACGGCAACATCCTCAAGCTGCGGTTGGGTGAGAGCGGCAGCATGTACCTGGTCGACGGCAACGGCCGCATCATTTACCACAGCGACGACGCCCGGATCGGGGCCAACGCTCTGTCCGAGCCGGTCGTGCAGCAGGTGCTCGGGGTCGGAGTGGGGAGCATGCGATTGAGATACCCCGATCACATCGCGGTCGCCGGCTTTGCGCCCGTGCCCGGCACATCGTGGGGTCTGGTTACCGAGGACGACCTCGGTGTGCTGCTCGCACCCAGCAATGCATACCGGAACTTTTTGCTGGTGTTGATCGGATTGGGTTTGCTCGTGCCGGCCGTGGTGGTCATGATCGGAGTGCGGCGCATCACTCGCCCGCTGCAGGACATGGTCACGGCCGCCCAGGCGGTTGCCGGGGGCGACTTCGGGCACACGATTCAGGCGGCGACTGGGGACGAGCTGAACGCACTCGCGGTTCAGTTCAACAACATGTCCATGCAGTTGCAGGAGTCGTACACGGGCCTTGAGACGCGGGTGGCGAGCCGCACCCGCGAGCTCGAAGCGATCATGTCGGTCACCGCACTCATGAACCAGTCGACCGAGCTGTCAGACGTTTTGCAGGCCGCGGTGGACAAGACGGCGGAGCTGCTGCGCATGGAGATTGGCACCGCCTACCGGTTGGAGCCGGGCGCCAGGACGCTCACGCTCGTGGCCCAACACGGGATGAACGAGGAGTTCGTCGAACGCACCACCTCGCTGGCGTCCAATCCCGAGAGTGCGCGGCAGGTGCAGCAGAATCTGCGCCCGGATGTCCTGTCGGTTGCGCACCTCGAGGAGTCCGGACTGCGAGAGGAGCTTCAGCGGCAGGGCCTGGAACTGCTGGTAACCATACCCCTGGCGGCGAAGGGGCGTGTGTTGGGCCTTCTGGCCATGGCCACGGCGCATGCACGGCAGATTACGCCCGAAGAGCTCTCGCTGCTTGCCGGGATCGGCCAACAGGTCGGCGTGGCGATGGAAAACGCCCAACTGCACGAGCGGGCGGAAGAGGCGGCCGCCGCGGCCGAGCGCAGTCGCCTGGCACGGGAGCTGCACGACGCCGTGACACAGACCCTCTTCTCTGCGAGCCTGATTGCCGACGTCCTGCCGCGCATTTGGGAACGGGATCCAGACGCCGGACAGAGGCGGCTGGTCGAGCTGCGGGAGCTCACACGGGGCGCGCTGGCGGAGATGCGCATGCTTCTGCTGGAGTTGCGCCCCGCCACGCTCGAAGAGGCGCCTCTCGGCGTCCTGCTCAAGCATCTCGCCGACGCCATGACCGGGCGTGCTCGCGTCCCAGTCGACCTGACCGTAGAATGGCAGGACCCGCTGCCGCCTGACGTAAAGGTGGGCTTCTATCGCGTGGCGCAGGAAGCGCTCAACAATATCGCCAAGCACTCGCACGCGACGCAGGTCGCAGTGTCCGTGCGGTGCCACCAGGGGATCGTATCAATGGCCGTGCGAGATGATGGCAGTGGATTTGAGCCTGCCCGAGTGGGAAAGGACCGCATGGGGCTGGGGATTATGGGCGAGCGCGCGGAGTCAATCGGCGCGACACTCACGGTGGAAAGCGCGCCAGATCAGGGAACCGAGATCTTGATGGGGTGGCCGCTGCCGTAGACCCTGACGCCCGAATCTGGTTAGCAGGCTCCGGCCGCCCGCCACCGGCTAACCGCCTGGAGGCGGGAGTGGCCCTTAACGGGGCTATTTCCCCGTGCCCGGTCGCCGGTGGCGAGACAGTTCTTGCGCCTTGCGCCGCCCATCCCACAGATGGTACACGGTTAAAATCGGATGCCTCGTCAGCATGCGGGGACCCGCGTATCGCATCACCACCCGGATCCGATCGCGCATCACCGTTTGATAGCAGTGCACCTTGCAGTTGGCACAGGTTGGCTTATCGGTCCCAAAGGGACATTTGTGAAGCCTCTGGCGCGCATAGTTGAGCAGCTCGTCGCATTCCTCACACAAACCAGACTGGGTCTCGTGCCGGCCATGGCAGTAGATGTAGATCATGGCCTCGATTGTGCGCGCTTCACGCTTGAGGCGTTCGCCAGTCATCTCCACGCAGTTTACCTCGCTGTTCAGATATGGCGCATTCTAGCCGAGGTGCGCTCTCATGTCACTTTTGGCACACGCTTGTCGAGTGGGTCACGGAAGCCGCAGGCTGCCAACCTTTCCTACTTTAGTTGCTCTACGGTATAATTCTTTCCTGCCAGATGGTCTGGTAGATTTGCCCGCCCACGTCGACCGGGGGAGAGACCATGTCTGTACGGATCCTGATTGCGGATGATCACGGTGTGCTGCGCGCGGCTTTGCGTTCTCTGCTCGGGGCCGAACCGGATTTCCAGGTGGTGGGCGAGGCAGCAGACGGCACCGAAGCGCTGCGACTGGCGCAGGAGCTGCAGCCGGATCTGTTGTTGCTGGACATCAACATGCCCGGACCCAGCGGCATCGAAGTCACCCAAACACTCCGCCAGACCAACTCCAATATTAAGATCCTCATCCTCACCGTGCACGAAGACGAAGGGCTGCTTCAGGAAGCGATTCGCGTCGGTGCTTCCGGCTACGTGGTGAAGCGCGCCGTTGAGGCGGAGCTGATGAGCTCGATCCGTGCAGTCGCCAGAGGCGATCTGTACATTCACCCGGTCATGACGCGTGCGCTGATCGCCGACCTCTCCCGGCGGCGCAGCCGGGATCTCGCACCCGTCGAGAGCCTCACCTCGCGCGAGCTTGAGGTGCTGCGGCTGATCGCAAAGGGGTATACCAACCGGGAAATCGCCGAGGTACTGGTGCTCAGCGTCCGTACCGTGGAGACCCACCGCGCCAATCTCATGAGCAAGCTCCATCTGGGGAATCGCGCCGAGCTCGTCCAATACGCCAAGGAGCAGGGCCTTCTCTAGCTCCTTCTGTCTGGTTTCCTGCCGCTAAGTAGTTTTCCGGCACCCCGTAGTACCCTCATCCGCACAGACTACGCCTGTGGTCGTAGTTTCCCATCACTATCTCGCTCGAAAGATCCAGGGCTTCTACGCTTCCGTAACGCCTCCGCGCGCCCTACAATCGGACCATCACAAACGGTGTAACGGTCATCGAATCACTGGATGGCTGAGAGAGTAGGAATTCATGCGACTGTTGATATTGGATCGCTTTCAATGGACGGGTGACGCTCTGGCACGCGTTCTTGCTTCGGAGCCGGACGTCGAAGTGGTAGGGGTAGTGACTACGGCGCCGGACGCGATGGTGCGCCTGGCCGGTTGCGATACGCTGCTGGTGAGTGCGGTCCTGCCCTGTGAAACCGGGACCGGGGTCGTTCGGGCCGCATGCACGATGGAGCCTCGGGTTAAGACAATCGTAGCAGATTTGCCCTATGCACCGGACGCGGTCTTCGAGTATGCCCAGGTCGGTGCATCCGCGTTCGGGTTCGAGGACGACACGATCGAGGAGCTGCTGCTCAAGATGAGGGCGGCTCACCTGGACGACGCGCTCATTTACCCGCGCTTCGCCCTGAGCCGGCACCCCTTTTCCATCGCATCCGTGACCGCCTGAGCCACGCCTGGCCTCGAAGGAGAAGCTCGTGACATCGCACCCAGTTGATTACGATATTATCGTCGTTGGCGCCGGGCCGGCCGGTTTGGCTGCCGCACGCACTGCCGCTCGACTAGGTTTCCGCACAGTTGTCATTGAGAGAGCGGGTGGGCCCGGCGAGCTCAGCCATCCGTGTACTTCGGTTGTTGCCCCGCTTGCCGGTGTCTTCTCTGGGCGACGTGCCCTGGGTGGGCTCTTCTTCCCCCGGCTCGATCTCCTGATCCCGGAGCGATTGATCGTGGGATATCCGGCCACGCAGCGCTTCGTGAGCCCTGCCGGGTTCCGGTTCGAAACCGGACCTGCGGTCCTCGATCAGAATCCGGTTGCCGCCATCGACAAACGCGGGCTCCTCCAAATGCTGGCCGCTCAGGGCAGCGCGCACGGACTGGCCTGGCGCTTCAATACCCCGGTCACCGGTTTGCTGCGCGAGGGGAACAGCGTCGTCGGGATTCGCTCGGGCGCACTTGAGCTGCGCTCCCGGCTGGTGATCTCCGCCGAAGGCGCTTCCCGCTCCTTGACCCGTGCAGCAGGGTTGTGGGACCCGGCGCCGCCGGCGCATCGCTACGCGTTCGTAGCGATGCAGGAACTTGATGCGCCCTACGTGGATCAGGGCGCTGTGGGCCAGTGGGTGACGTTCGGGCAGCGATATACGACCGCCCCAAAGGCTTACGGGACCGTGGTAGCTGCGGCGCCGGGCAAGGCCACCGTCCAGTTCACACTGCTGGCCGATCGTCTCGATCAGCACACGCTCCAGTCCGCCCGGCACTACCTCCACGAATATATGGTCACTGACCCGCGTGTTCGCTTCCTGTTCAGGGATGCCCGTACCGTCCACGCTTCGGCCTATCGCATGACGCTGCGTGATGCACCCCGGAACGCGGTGCGTAGCGGATTCATGGGTGTCGGGGATTCGATGGCCCCGGGGGGCTATCTGGGGATCTTGCCGTCGATCTTTATGGGACGCCAGGCAGCACTGATCGCAGCCGGCGCCCTGGATGCGGGCGGCGCGACATCGCGGAGGCTGGCCGCGTTCAACTATCTCACCCGCGGACCGGTCTTCCAGAGCTTGCAGTCCGAGGCGCAGATGGTGGCGGCTCTGACCGAGGTGACGGACCGGCAGCTGGATCGTCTCTGCCAGATCCTCGACGGCACGCATCCCATCGTGGCGGCCGGCGGCGCCTGGCGGTCGCTGCCTTTCGCCGGCCTCAATTGGCTGCTGTCGCAGCCGGCGTTGATGCAAGACGATTGGCTTTTGTTGGAACAGTTGGCTCCGGCATTGGGGATACACGGCTTCGCGCTGGGTGCGTCAGCCCCAACCGGGGTGAGCTCGTCGCTGCTGCTGCGATAACTGCACCGGGCTCGGTAGCCCTACCATCGGTAACGCTGCCGGACTGCAAACAATTATCACTGTAGCGCACTCGACTGCGGTGTAGACGATTGGAGCAGCGCATTACTCAGGCTGCTCCGGGACTCGAGCAGCGCAACAGTGTCTAACGAACAGGCCCCGGACGTCAAACACGCCGGGGCCTGTTTAGCATGCAGCGCCGGTCCCCGCCGTGCGCTGAATGCATCGTGCGCCGATGCATAAGGAGAGCGGTATGACCGAAAAGCCAGACCTGGGCGACCTTTTGCCCGATTTCGCACTCCCCGCCGGCCCCGGAAAACGGCTTCGCATTTGGGGTATGGGGTCCCTGCACAACACCACCTACATCTTCGCCGACCACCAACAACTCCATCCTGAGCCTGACGAAGGACGCCCGTCGCAGCGCGGCTCCCTTCAATGGGATCTGGCTTCGCAACGCCCGTCCTTCGTCAGGCTCAGGATGGAGTTGTTGGTGTGGGCATCGATGCGAATGGTTCCGTCCAGGGGCATTGGCAGTATGTGGCACACCCGCGGGGTCCCTATACAGCACCGCTCACATCCTCGCCTACCCCCAACTACTCCATCCTGAGCTTGACGAAGGACGGCGGTGCCCACCCAACTTGCATAGAAGGCATCCGCGCTGCGACGGGCGTCCTTCGAGAGCCTCAGGATGGAGTAGTTTGTTATGAGCATCGATGCGAGGGGTTCCGTCCAGGGGCAGCGGTAGCCTGTGGCACGCCCGTCGGGGTCCCTGTACAGCACCATCCGCGTAGCTGTCTACCCCCAGCTACTCCATCCTGAGCCTGACGAAGGACCGGCGGTGCGAAGCCAACTCGCATTGAAGGACGCCCCGTCCACAACCCAACTCCCATCTGCGCGCATCGGCGCTGGGCCAGACAAAGCCTTTGCGTCTTTGCGCCTTTGCGTTAAAGTGTCTCGCGGCCGGCCAACCCGCATGAGCAGCGGCCCGCGGGGCAGCGGGAGGGGGCAACCCAGAGGGGTGTGGGTGCGCGGGCCGGGGCGAAGCACCCGCACGAGTGGTGTGGTTAACGCACATCTCCGGCGGGTGCTTAGCCCCTACAGTTCTATGCTTTCCCTTTTCCGCCCGCACATCTCCGGCGAGTGCTTCGCCGGCAATCCTCGCCTAGTCGCTCTCGTCCAGCTCTGCCCGCAGCTCCTCGCGCGCCCAATCGTTCTCCTCGCGCGCCAGCGCCGCGCCGATAGCGGCTCTCACCCCCTTGCCGCCGATCCGGGCGGCGGCCCAGGCGGCGTGCCCGCGCACCAGCGGCTCCTCGTCCTGCAGCAGCGCCAGCAGCGGGGGCAATGCCGCCGGGTCGCCCCAGTTCCCCGCCGCTATGCACGCATTGCGCACCAGTGACCGGCGGCGCGTGCGGAACAGCGGGGTGCCGCGGTACAGCCGGCGGAACGCGGCTTCGTCCATCCCCAACCACTCAACCAACGGGCGCCCGGCGCGCTCCGGCTCGGGCAGGGGCGGCGAGCGACTCATCGTTGTAAGGGCACGCCTCCTGGCAGATGTCGCACCCAAACACCCAATTGCCCATCTGCGAACGGATCTCCCGCGGCACCGGCCCACGCAGCTCGATCGTCAGGTACGAGATACAGCGCCGGGCATCCAGAACGTGCGAACCCGCAAAGGCATTGGTCGGACAGGCTGCCAGGCAGCGGCGGCACGCGCCGCACGTCCCCATCCGGCCACGGAACTCCCACGCGGGGGCCGGGCCCGGCGCCCATCCTGGGCGTGGCGCAGGCGGCGGATCGTACTCCAACTCCTCAGGCACCAGCAGCATGGCCAGGAACAGCCACGAGCCGTCTCCCGGTGCGATCAGACAGGTATTGCGCCCCTGGAAGCCGATGCCGGCGGCGAACGCCTGATCTCGTTCCAGAACCGGGGAGGTATCGACGCACGCCTTGCCCAACTCGGTGCGGCCGGTGTGCTCCCTGATATGCGCGTCCAGCGCGTACAGAGCGCTCTTGATGGTGTCGTGGTAGTCGGGCAGCCAGGCATAGCGAGCGATCCGGCCGAAGGCAGGGCTTTCCCAGTCCGGTGGCGGGGCATAGCGACCATATCGCACGGCAAGCACGATCGCACTGCGGGCGTCAGGCGCATACGCTGCCGGCTCGAGCCGCTCGTCTGCCCGCCGCTCCATATAGCCCATCTCGCCGTGGTAACCCTGGTTCAACCAGGCAACGAATTCGCGGCCGTGGACGGGCGGAGCGAGCGGCGTCACCGCGACGTAGTCAAACCCCAGCTCGCCGGCTCGCTGCCTGATAGTTGACGTAAGTGACATGGCGATATTATAACGTCCTGGGACGTGGAAGCACAGTGCGATTCTGGCTCTGGGGCGTTCCCGCGCTACAATAGCACGATTATTATCTTCTTGAGGACCCTTCGTGAAGAGCGACAATACCCTCTGGTACAAAGATGCAGTCTTCTATGAGCTGATACGTGCGCGCCTTTCGCGACAGCAACGGCGACGGGCACGGCGACCTGCGGGGCGTGATCGAACGCCTGGACTACCTGGTCGAGCTGGGCGTCGACTGCGTCTGGCTGCTGCCGATCTACCCTTCTCCCCTCGTAGACGACGGCTATGACATCTCGGATTACTACGGCGTGGCGCCCGAATATGGCACGGTGGACGACTTTCGCGAGCTGGTGGAGGCCGCGCACGCGCGCGGCATGCGCATTATCGCGGACCTGGTTTTGAACCACACGTCGGACCAACATCCGTGGTTCGAGGCGTCCCGCCGGCGCCGGTCGCCTTACACGCGATTACTACGTCTGGAGCGACAATCCGGAGCGCTACTCGGACGCGCGGATCATCTTCCTGGACACCGAAACCTCGAACTGGACGTGGGATCCCGTGCGCCGAGCAGTATTACTGGCACCGCTTCTATCGCCAGCAGCCCGATCTGAACTACGACAACCCGGCGGTGCAGGAAGAGATGCTCAACGTGATGCGCTTCTGGATGGACCTGGGGCTGGACGGCTTCCGCGCCGACGCCGTGCCGTATCTCTTCGAGGAGAAGGCACCAACTGCGAGAACCTCCCGCAGACCCATGCCTTCCTCAAGCGGATCCGCTGCGTACTCGACGCAGAGTACCCGGGCGCGCATCCTGCTGGCCGAGGCAAACCAGTGGCCCGCTGATCTGCGTGCCCTACTTTGAGGCGATGCCGGCACCCCGACCAGCCGGCGACGAGTTCCACATGGGCTTTCACTTCCCCATGATGCCGCGCCTCTACATGGCGCTCGCCGAGGCCGACAGCACGCCGCTGGTCGGCATCATGCACGACACCCCGGCCATCCCGGCGAACTGCCAGTGGTGCACCTTCCTGCGCAACCATGACGAGCTGACCCTCGAGATGGTCACCGCCGAGGAGCGGCATCCGGATGTGGGACACGTACGCCCCGGAGCCGCGCATGCGCCTGAACCTGGGCATCCGCCGCCGCCTGGCTCCGCTGCTGGGTAACGATCGGCGGCAGATGGAGCTGTTCGACTGCGCTGCTCTTCGCTACCCGGGACCCCCGATCCTCTACTACGGCGATGAGATCGGGATGGGGGACAATATCTGGCTGCTCGACCGGAATGGACTGCGCACCCCGATGCAGTGGGACGACGGCGAGTGCTCCGGCTTCTCGACCGCTGCGGCGTCCAGCCTGTACACCCCGGTGAACGAGGGTGGTGACGTAGACTACCGGAAGGTAAACGTGGCCGCGCGAGAGGGGAGACCCCGGCTCCTACTGGCACACTTTGCGGCAGATGTTGTCCGTGCGGCGCTCGCACCGTGCATTTGGGTGGGGGACTCTGGAATTCCTGCCCGCATCGGATCCGGCAGTGATTGCGCTGGTGCGCGAGCATGCCGGCGAAACGGTGCTGGCCGTGGCGAACCTCGCACCCGAGCCGCGGTCGCTGGACCTGGATCTGACCCGCTTCCAGCGCAACCGCGCCGTGCCGGTCCTGGGGGGATCTGCCCTACCCCTGGAGCAGATGCAGGCGCAGCTCACCCTCGGTCCGTACGAGTACCGCTGGTGGTGCTTCGAGTAGACCGGCGCTCAACCATTCGCCGTGGCAGGGGCCGCCGGCGACTGCCACGGCTCCCCGGCTGCGACAGGCGCCGCCGGGAGACGGATCGTGAAGCAGCACCCGCCCGCCTGGGGCGTTTCGAGCGTGATCTGCCCATTGAGCAGCGCAACCAGCTCCTTGCTGATGGACAACCCCAGCCCGGTGCCGGCCACCCCGCCGCTTATCGCTGCCGAGCCGCGATAGAAACGGTCGAAAATCAGCTCTCGCTCCTCCGGTTGGACGCCGGGCCCCGTGTCGCTCACGGACACCAGCACCCACTGGCGTCCCTGATCGACAGTGGTTGCCGTGCTGACAGCCACCCTGCCGCCGGGCGGCGTGTAGTTCACGGCGTTGCCGATCAGATTCGTGAGCACCTGCAACAGCATCTTCTCATCGCCCATCACGTGCGGGAGGGCGGCGGCCAACTCCTGATCCAACGTGAGCCCCCGTTCCGCCGCAAGCGCAGCCCGGTCGGCGACAAGTGTGGTAATCAGGGCGTTGGGATCAACCTCCTGCAGCTCCGGCTGCACCTGCCCCAGATCCAGGCGGGAGAGATTGAGTAGCCCTTCGATGAGGTGATGCAGTAAATCGACCTCGCGCGCCAGGGTGCCCATGTAGCGCTCGCGCTTCTCGGGCTTCCCGCTATCGAGCAGCCCCAGGTAGAGCTTGATGTTGGTCAGAGGGGTGCGCAGCTCGTGCGACACGTTGGACACGAACTGGCTCTTCAGCCGGTCGAGTTCCCGCAGCTTCTCATTGGCGCGCTGCAGTTCCGCCGTACGCGCCGCAACGTGCTGTTCCATTTCCTGGGCATGGTTCCGTACTTCCTCGTAGAGGCGGCTATTCTCGAGAGCGACTGCCACCTGTGCGGCCAACAGCTCGAGCAGGCGCTGGTTGCTCTCGTCGAACGCGCCCGTAAGGTATGATTGTACCGAGAGGGCTCCGACCAGCCTGGAATGCGCCAACAGCGGCACCCCCAACCACGAGCGAGTGGGCCCACCGTCAAAGCGGGCGGCCGCCGGCAGCGGGTCGATCGACACGTCATGCACCAACAATGGCCGGCGATTGCGCATCACCCAGCCCGTGAGCCAGCCTTCGGCCATCGGCGAGCGGGTGCCGGTGACATCCGTGACCGGGCTGCCGTCTTCCATGGCCATCACCCACTCGATCTCCTCGTGCTCGTGGTCGTACATGGCGACCACGAAGCTATCGAACCGGATGAGCGATTGCAGCTGTTCGAACAGGCGCTGCAGCAGGGCGTCGCGGTCCAGGACACTGCCGGTCATCAAGGCGACATTGTACAGGCCGGCGAGGTCGCGGGCCTGGCTCGCCAGCGCCTGCTCGGCTTCGCGCCGCCGCTCCTCGACCCCGATCGCCCCCGCCACAATCCCCAACAACCGCAGCTCCCCGCGGGCCAGGCTGGTAATCTCGCGTGAACGCGGCGCATATCGCGCCGGCAGGGATATCGTTCACGCGGACCGACTGTCCCACGAAAGTCACCAGCCCAAGCGCGGCGACGGCGGGGTCACCGGCGGCATATGCGCTGTTCTGCAGATCCCGGAGCACCACGGGACCCGGATCGTTCCGGCGGACGACGTCGTGGCAGATGCTTCCCTCCCAGCCACCCTGCTCGGGTTCTGCGTCCGGCCGCGGCCACTGTCCCCACGCGCACAGCGGCCCACCGTCCAACCGGGTATAGAGCGCGCAGTCGGCGCCGAGCACCTGCCCTGCAAGCGCCGTCAGGCTACCGATATTGGCAAGGGGATCGGGGCCGAATCGCAGGAACGAGTCATACATGCTGGCCATGCGCGCTTCCGAGCGCTTCCGGGCGCTGATGTCTCGCGCCGTGGCTATGATCCGGCCGTCGGCGAGACGAACGACACTCACTTCGACCGGCAGGAGAGAGCCGTCCTTTCGCTGCAGTTGCCCTTCCCGAACCAGCGGTGATGCGAGGTCGACACCTGCCAGGTTTTCCGGCATCGTGAAGGACTCATCCTGATGGATAAACTCGGACGCCGGGTGTCCTAACAACTCCGAGACGTCCCGATCGACCATGGAACAGATTGGCCGGTTTACCTCCAGCACCCGTCCCGACGTATCGAGCACCGCGATGCCGTCCGAAGCCTCCTCCATCAGTGCTCGATACTGGTTCTCGCTCTGGCGCAGCGATTCGAGCGCGCGGCGTTGTTCGACGAGGAGTACCTGCTCGGCCAGCCGTGCTTTCCGCTTCTGAATGAGCCCCAGATGCGCTACTGCGATGGCAACCACCGTGCCGGGGAGCAGCCACCAGTCGGTTCGGGACGCCGCAAACACAGACAGCCCGAGCAGCAGGAGTGTGCCGGCTATGGGCAGGAATGCGCCGTTTCGAGAGAATCTCATTGCAGACTCCGGCACGTGGAGGTAGGAAGGCGGGCGGAGCTCCGGCCGGAACGACCGCCGGTGCGCAGCGATTATAGCACCTGCCCGGGAAATGCGTGCTTATTTTCTCCCAGTCGGAATCACGCTTCCGCAGTGTATCGCGCGCTAATGTATACTAAAGCAAATGTCCCCATTGCCGAAGCCACGTAAGGACCACTGACATGACGAGTTCATTACAAGCAGATCTGTTACCGGAAAGCGCCAATACGCAGGTGGCGCCTGGGGTGTTGAGCAACGAGCAGCTCCAGGCGATGTATCGTACGATGCTCCTCATCCGGCGCGTCGAGGAGTCGCTACTCACAATGGCTGAGTCCGGCAAGATCGGCGGTGCGATGCATACGGCCATCGGCCACGAAGCCAACGCCGTGGGCGCCGCTGCCGCGTTACGCCAGGACGACTACCTCACCTGCACCTACCGCGGGCACCACCATGGCATTGCGCACGGCATTGACCGCCAGGCAGGCGATTGCCGAGGTGTTGGGTAAAGCGACCGGCTTTGCCAAAGGGCAAGGCCGGCTCCATGCACTTCATCTACCCTGAGCTCGGGCTCATGGGGGCCAATGGCATCGTGGGCGCGCAGGTGCCGCAGGCCGCCGGAATGGCCCTCGCCAGCGCACTGCGCAAGGATAACCACGTTGCCATCACCTTCTTTGGCGAGGGCGCGATCTACCAGGGCGTGATGCACGAGACCTTCAACATCGCCCAGAAGTGGAAACTGCCGTTCATCTTCTACTGCGAAAACAATCGCTATTCCGAAATGACGCCCATCGCGAGCACCTCCTCGGTCGAGAACATCTATATGTTTGTTCGCGCCTACGGCATGGAGAGCCTGCAGATCGACGGCAACGACGTCGAGGCGGTCTATCAGGGGGTGTCGGAGGCGGCCGAGCGCGCTCGTGCCGGGGAAGGCCCGACCTTCATCGAGGGGATCACCTATCGCCTGGCCGGGCACATGGCGGGCGATCTGGAGACCTACCGCTCGCCCGAGGAGATCGAGAGCCAGCGGCAGCACGAGCCTCTGCAGGTCGTCTTCAACCGGCTCTGCCGAACGCGGCATCTGCAAGGACGATCTGCAGCACCTGCACGACGAGGTAGAGCGGGAGGTCGCAGACGCTGTGGAATTTGCCATGAACAGCCCCTGGCCCGACCCGGCCGAGGCGTACACCGACGTATTTGTCGAGTGAGGGATACGATGCGCAAGACAACTTACATCCAGGCAATCAACGAAGCGATGCGCGAAGAGATGCGCCGCGATGAATCTGTGTTCATCATCGGCGAAGATGTGGGTCATTACGGCGGCCTCTTCCGGGTCACGCGCAACCTCTTCGACGAATTCGGCCCGCAGCGTGTGATCGATACCCCGATCAGCGAACAAGCCTTCATGGGCATGGCGCTCGGTGCGGCCACGGTCGGGATGCGACCGATCGTCGAGCTCATGTATATGGATTTCTTCCTGGTTGCTGCGGACCAGATCTTCAACCAGATCGCCAAGATGCACTACATGAGCGGCGGCCAGGTAACTGTGCCGCTGGTGATCCGGGGCCAGCAGGGCGGCGGCAAGCGTTACGGTTCGCAGCACAGCCAATCGGTGGAGAGCGTATTCGCACACTTCCCCGGCATCAAGGTCGTCGCGCCGGCCACGCCCTACGACGCCAAGGGGCTGCTGGTCGCGGCGATCCGCGACAACAACCCGGTGTGCTTCCTCGAACACAAGATGCTCTACTTCACGCGCGGCGACGTGCCTCCTGCCGGTGAGGAGTACACGGTGCCGATCGGCAAAGCCGACGTCAAGCGCGAGGGCAAGGACCTGACGATCGCCACCTTCAGCTACTGCATGCTCCAGGCCCTCGAGGCCGCCGACGAGTTGGCACAGCGAGCAGGGCATCGAGTGCGAGGTGGTTGACCTGCGCAGCATCGTGCCGCTGGACATGGAGACGGTGTTGGACTCGGTTGCAGAAGACCGGCCGCCTGCTCGCCGTGCATGAGTCGTACGCAATGGACGGCATCGGGGCAGAGATCGTGGCGCGCACTTACGAGGAAGCTCCCCGCCTGCTGAGGGCGCCGGCACGCCGCCTGGGCATGGCGCCGGTGTCGATCCCCGTCTCCACGACGCTCGAGGAAGAGATCCTTCCCTGGAAGCGCAGCATCAAGGCAACCGTGTTGAATATGATGAAGGATGGCGGCAATGGCAACGCAGCTTAAACTACCTTCCGAACTGGAAGGGATTGAAGGGGTCACCCTTACCCGCTGGCTGGTGAAGGTCGGCGACACCGTCAAAGCCGGCGACCCGGTGCTCGAAGTGGCTACCGAAAAGGTCGATACCCAGATCCAGGCGACCGACGACGGAACCGTCCTTCAACTGGCCCTGAACGAGGGTGAAGAGATCCCCGCGGGCGCCGTGCTCGCACTGATCGGCGCTGCCGGTGAGCAGGCCGCCGCGGCTGCACCCGAGGCCGGCAAAGGCGGGGCTGAGAAACCCGCGCCGGCGCCGGAGCGTGCCGCTCCCGCCGAGAAGCCCGAGGCGGCAGAGGCGCAACCCGCAGCCGGCGTCGCAGCGTGCCGCGCCCGCCGGGGAGGTCGAGCCCGCAGAGGCCGGACCCGAGCCGGCAGGCGAGGACGGTGCGGGCGAGGACGGCGCAGGCGATGCGAAGGCCACGCCGGTGGCCCGCCGTGTGGCCGAACAGGAAGGTGTGCCGCTCGCCGAGGTGAAGGGCAGCGGCCGCGGGGGACAGGTCACAAAGGACGATGTTCTGGCGCACGTCGCCGGGCGGCACGAGGAGACCACAGCCGAACCGGAGCTCGCCACGCCCGCAGCGGCAGCGCAGCCGGACCAGGGCGGCGAAGAGAGCTATGGCATGAAGAACGTCGCGCCGCCGGCCGACGACGATCCCACCGGCTCCTTCGTAACGCTCCAGGTCCAGCGACTGGCGGCCACGCACAATATCAACCTGCGAGAGATAGCGGCCGGACGCAAGCTGGGCCAGGTGACGGTTGACGACGTGTTGGCTGCCGTCGCCAAACGCCGCGGCGAAGAGTATAGCCCGCGCGCCCGCGCACCCCTGCCGGTGCAGCAGCCGCCTGCCACCGGCGCTCCCGCCGGGAGTCCGGCCGCGCCGGTTGCACCTGCTCCGCCGCCTGGCCAGGCCGCGGGCGGACAACCCGCCGCACCTGCGCCGGCGACTGCCGCAGGCGCAGCTGCAGGTGCGGCCGACCAACTGGTGCCACACACCAGAATGCGATCGCTGATCGCCAAGAACACGGTGCAGTCGGCCTTCAGCATCCCGCACGTCACCACCATGTGGGACGTGAAGATGGCTGCCGTGCTCGCGCACCGGCAGGCGCACAAGGCGGAGTTCGCAGCACAGGGCGTGAAGCTGACCCTGACTCCTTACTTCGTCGTCGCTGCGCTGGATGCGCTGCGGAAGGTGCCGGCTGCAAATTCCAGTTGGAGCGACGAAGGGGTCATCCTCCGGAAGCAGTACAACATCGGCATCGCCGTTGCGCTCCCGGCCGACCAGAACGGGATGGGCGGGCTGATCGTGCCGGTGATCCGGAACGCGGGCGATCTGAACCTGGTGGGCATCGCACGCGCGGTGGCCGACGTGGCCGACCGGGCGCGCGCGAATAAGCTCCAGGCGAACGACCTGATGGGCGGCACCTTTACCGTGACGAACTACGGCACGTCGGGCAGCCGCTTCCAGACCCCCGTCATCGTCGGCGGGCAGGCCGGGATCCTGGGGGTCGGCGCCATCGAGAAGCGCGCCGTGGTGGTCAGCCAGGGCAGCCCGCTCGACCCGAACGTCGGCGATTACCTGGCATTCCTGCCGATGACCACGCTCGGGTTCTCGTACGACCACAGGATTCTTGACGGCGCGACGGCGGATGCCTTCTGCGCCGCAGTAAAGGATGCGCTGGAGAATTGGAAGTGATGGCGGGCGCCGGCGCTACGGTTGGCCGGCGACATCGAGTTGTGATCGTAGGCGGCGGCTTCGGCGGCCTCTACACCGCGCGCTCGCTCGCCAGGACGCAAGTTGACGTAACGCTCATCGACCTGCGCAACTTCCATCTGTTCCAACCGCTCCTGTATCAGGTTGCGACCGGCGGTCTGTCCCCCGGCGACATCGCTTCACCGCTGCGCAGCATCCTCAAGCGCCAGCGCAACGCCCGTGTGCTGCTCGGCCAGGCCACCGGAGTCGACGTGAAGCGCCACACGGTGCTGCTGAGCGATGGCGAGGTGGAGTACGACACGCTGATCCTCTGCACCGGTGTCCGGCACGCCTACTTCGGCAACGACCAGTGGGAGTCGCTCGCACCCGGCCTGAAGACCATTGAGGATGCCCTGGAGATCCGGCGGCGGCTCTTACTGGCTTTTGAGGCTGCCGAGCGAGAACCGGACCCTGAAGTGCGCCGGCAGTGGCTGACATTCGTCATCGTGGGCGCGGGCCCCACGGGTGTCGAACTGGCCGGCACGCTCGGAGAGATCGCCCACTTCACCTTACCCGGCGAGTTCCGCCGCATCGACCCGAAGGACGCCCGCATCCTGCTGCTGGAAGGGTCGGACCGCGTGCTCGAGACGTTCCCGCTGGATCTGTCGCAGAAGGCGTGTGAGGCGCTGGAGCGGCTGGGCGTGACCGTGATGACCGGGCATAAGATGATCGACATAGGCCCGGAGTCGGTCACGATCAAGGCCGGCGAGCAAATTGAGACGGTCGGGACGCGTACCGTGCTTTGGGCGGCGGGCGTGCGCGCGTCGCCGCTCGGCCAGTCGTTGGCGGAGGCGACCGGCAGCGAAGTGGACCGGGCAGGCCGCGTGAAGGTGCAGCCGGATCTGACGGCATGCGACCACCCCGAGATCTTCGTGATCGGCGACCTGGCGCTTCTGCTCCAGGACGGCAAGCCTCTGCCGGGGATCGCACCCGTCGCGATGCAGCAGGGGCGCTACGTGGCGCAGTTGATCGCGGCGCGGCTCGAGGGTCGCAGCCTTCCGCCATTCCACTACCGCCACAAGGGCAGCCTGGCGGCTATCGGGCGTCCTACCGCCGTCGCAGACCTCGGCCGGATCCACCTCAGCGGCTTCATCGGCTGGCTGGTGTGGTTGTTCGTCCACCTGTTCTTCATCATCGAGTTCGAGAACAGGCTGCTGATCATGATCCAATGGGCGTGGAACTACTTCACCCGCAACCGCCGCGCCCGCCTGATCACGGGCTACGAAGATCTGCCCGCGCTGCTGAAAGAGCACGCCAACCGGTCCGAGTCTGCCGGCACGCCATCCTGAAGGCGCGTATGCTATAATCGCACAGCCTTCGCGACAGGAGGTTCGATGTCTGGGAAGGCCATGGAAACGTGGGAACTCTGGTATCCGAAAGCTGCGGCGACCGGCATGTTGTTCGCACGCAGCCGTGTCGACCCGGTAGCGGTCGTGCTGGTGCACGCTGCGCCCCGGCTTCTCGCCGTCCGGGTGGAGGACGAGCAGGGGCAGGTGGTGGCATCACACGAAGAGCTCGGCTGCACCGACGAGACGCCGATTACGCGCCTGACGCGGACGGGCGACTCGCTTGTTCGTGAGGATATCTGGCCCGGCCAGGCGGACATCGGCACGCTGGTGATCCTTCCGGGTGGAGAAGCTGGCTATCTCAAGAAATGGTGGCACGCCGCCGATCACAGTGAGTGGCGCTGGCAGGTCGAGTTCTACAACCACAGGTAGATGACAGGAGGACGCGTGACGGAAGATCCAAGAATCAATCCGGACGTCCCCGAAACGGACGACCCGGGGCGGACTCGACGCTCGGGCGCACGCCCGGAGGAGACGCCCGATTACTGGCTTCTCGAGCCGGGGATGAAGGTGATGGGCTCCGACGGCGAGGTAGTCGGGACGATCAAAGAGGTGCGCGAAACCGACTTTCACCTGGACCGTCCCATGGCCCCGGACTGCCTGGTCCCGTTTGACTACTGTATGCTCGTGCGCAAGGAAGGCGTGACCCTGGTCATTCCGGCGGACGAGGTCGACAACGTTGGCTTCGCACGACCCTGATCGTGGAGCGCCCTGAAACCGGTTGATGCTCGAACCGGGCAGGACGGCGACTCGTTCGCCTGGCAGTCCTGCCCGGTTCCTCCTGATAGAATCCGATGCCCCTAGATGGTTGATCCTGATCCGACCGCCGCGCAAACGCGCGGCCTGCGCTGGGCAGTCATTGCCTTTGGCTTCAATTCAGTTTCGGCCTACCTGACCTATTTCGGCCCGCAGTTTGCGCTCTTCCTGGATGAGCTCCAGCTCAACAAGGCGCAGATCGGGCTCCTCTTTTCACTCTTCCCGTTTGCGGGCCTCCTGGCGCTGGTCGCTTCTCACCCGCTCGCGCGTATCGGTTTCAAGCGGAGTTACATGGCTTTCTGGTCCGCTCGTTACGTGGCGGCCTCGGGGATGCTGCTGATCCCCGCCGTTTTTGCGGCCGGCGGGCAGGGCGCCGCTGCGCTGCTTATCGCCGCGACGGCGCTTCTGTTTGCCGTCAGCCGGGCGTTGGCAGAAACGGCTTACTATCCGTGGACGCAGGAGTTCGTGCCGCGGCGCGTGCGCGGTCGCTTCTTCGCCGTCTACTATGCGGTCTTCAACCTCGTAGCTTTTCTGTCCTTCATGGTGGCCGGCTACGTCGTGGACCGCGGACAGGGGCTCACACGCTTCACGTCGCTGATCGCGGTAGGCGTCGTCAGCGGGTTCATCTGCGTGCTGTTCACCTCGCGCATCCCCGGTGGAGCGCCGATGCACGGCGAGATCGGCCCGCGGGCCACGGGCAGCAGCTTCCTGCAGGCGCTGCGCGACCTGAACCTGCGCCGCTACCTGGGCGCCGAGCAGCTGCTGCTGTTGGGGTCGATTCCCATGCTGTCTTTCACGCCCCTCTTCATGCGGGACCGCCTGGGGCTTCACGATGGATTCATCGTCTATTCGCAAGGCGCCTATATGCTGGGCGCGATGACCGGCAGCTTGCTCTCGGGGTGGTCGTCCGACCGCAAGGGATCCAAGCCGGTGATGTTTGGCGCGGGGATATTGATCGTATTGGTCCCGCTGCTCTGGTTGGCCTTCCCTCGTTCCGGCAGCGCCGTCACGTTCTTGGCGCCGGCCCTGATGTTTCTATGGGGGATCGCCATCCAGGGCTTCCTCGTGAGCTCCAGCCGCATCTTCTACGGGGACGTGACCCCTATGGAGAAGCGGACGTCCTACACGGCGCTGCACTACGCTGCCCAGGGGGTGGTGGGGGGGGCGGGGCCGCTTCTGGCCGGCATGCTGCTGCAGGGCAGCGCTCTTGTGGCGGGTTGGGGGTGGGACGCTTACGCGATACTGTTCGTGGTGAGCTTCTTCGTCAGCGCCGCCGCACTGCCCCTGCTGGCACGCGTGCGCGCTGACTGCTGCGCGGATGCAGTCTCGGCGCCTGCCGCGTAAAAGAGCGATGCACAGACGGCTGTCAGCCGGGGGTCTGTACGGATCGCAGTGATGCGCCGATCACCGCTTCGGGTGGCGCTTCCACGACCGTGACCTGCCCGATTCGGAGTGGCACCACAAAGCGTAGCTTGCGTCCGGCACGCTTCTTGTCCCCGGCCATCGCGGCGCGCGCTGCCTGCTCGTCGAAGGCGTAGCCGGTGGGCAGCCCCAGCGCTCGAATCGCGCTGCGTATCCGCCCGGCGTCCTCGCGGCTGCACAGACCCAGCAGCACGCCCATCTCCGCTGCGGCCACAGTGCCGATGGCTACCGCATCTCCGTGCCTGAGTTGAAAGCCCGAGACTTGCTCCAGCGCGTGCCCGAAGGTGTGCCCAAGGTTGAGCCATGCCCGGTCGCCCCGCTCGAACGGGTCTCGCTCCACCAGGTCGATCTTGACCCGCGCCGCCGCCGCTACGAGCGCCGGCGACGGCCCCGTTTCCCCACGTTCGAGACGGTCGAACAGCGCCGGATCGCCGATGATGGCTGCCTTGATCACCTCAGCCAGCCCGGCGCGGTATTCCGCGGGCGGAAGGCTCCGCAGCGTGCCCACATCTGCAAGCACGAGCTCCGGCTGCTTGAACGCCCCCACCAGGTTTTTGCCCTGCGGCAGATCTACCGCCACCTTGCCGCCGATGCTGGCATCCACCATCGCCAGCAGCGTGGTCGGGACCTGAACGAACGGCACCCCGCGCAGCCAGGTGGCGGCGGCGAAGCCGGCCATGTCACCGATCACCCCACCGCCCAGCGCGAAGATGGCCTCGTCACGCGCCAGACCCGCCCCGGCAAAGCGGTCGTAGAGCGTCGCTACCGTCTGCAGCCGCTTGTGCGCTTCCCCCTCCGGTAGCTCGTAGCAGACAGGCTCGAGACCGGCCGCACCCAGCGCCGCTGCCAGCCGCGAGGCGTAGAGCGCGCCCACATCCGGGTTCGTGACCACCGCGCAGCGCCCGCTCACCCCGCGAGCTGCCGCCTGCCGGCCTGTTTCCTCGAGCAGACCGCTCCCCACGAGCACCGGATAAGACGCGTCCGCCCCCGTCGAGCCGGTCCGGACCGGAAGCAGGTGCGTTCCGGCGGGCAGCCCGGCCGCGATCGCCATCACCTGTTCGGCAACGTCCGCCACCGCCAGCCCCGTGGTGTCGAGGTGGTGCGGCAGGGCACGGTAAGCCGCGTCGCGCTCCGCCATCAGCGCCGCCACGCGCGCTTCCCGGCCGCGGGGATCGGCGTCCCCCAACATCGGCCGCTCGGTGCCCGCGCCCACCCGCTCCAGGATCGCCGCGGCCGAGGCGTGCAGACACACGGCGGTGCCGCCCGCTTCGAACGCCTCGCGATTCGCCGGATCGACCACGGCGCCGCCGCCCACTGCCGCCACGATCCCCTGCGGGCGCCGGAGCTCTTCGCAGGCCGCGCGCTCCAGCTCGCGGAAGCGCGCCTCGCCCTCCTCCGCAAAGATCGCGGCGATCGTCCGCCCGGCCTGCTCCTCGATCTGCTCGTCCAGATCCACGAACCGCCGGCCCAGACGCCGCGCGATCTCGCGGCCGGCAGCGCTTTTGCCGGTGCCCATGAAACCGGCGAGCACGATGTTGCGCTCAGGATTCGTAATCAAATCGCCACTTCCGGTCGTCCATCGGCAGATCGCCCAGGCGCGCCTCGCGCAGCCGCTCCCAGCGCGGTTTCTGCTCTTCCAGCGAGTCGCCGCCCAGCTTTCGCTGCAGCTCGTCCGCCAGCACGAGCGCGACCACCGCCTCGCCGACCACGGCGGCGCGCGGCACCGCGCAGAAGTCGGAACGCTCGTACCGCGTCTGGGCCCGGCTCTTCGCGGCCAGATCCACCGAATCCAGCGGCGTGAGGGTGGTGGCAATCGGCTTCATCGCCGCCCGCAGCACGATCGGCTCGCCGGTGCTGATCCCGCCTTCCAGCCCGCCCGCCCGGTTCGATTTGCGGACGATCGCATGCCCGTCGCCCAAGGCGAACTCGTCGTGCGCCTCGGTGCCTCGCTTCGCCGCCAAAGCGAACCCCTCGCCGATCTCGACCCCCTTGATCGCCGGGATGGATGCCACCGCGCCGGCCAGCCTGGCGGAGAGGCGGCGGTCGAACTGGACGAAACTCCCGAGCCCCGGCGGCACCCGCAGCGCCACCACCTCGAACACGCCTCCGAGGGTGTCGCGCGCCGTCATGATCGAGCGTATCAGTGCGCGCATCTCGGCCGCGGCATCGGGGTCGGGGCAGCGCACGTCGTTCTCCTCGGCGGCCGCGAAGCGCTCGGTGTAGCCCCATTCCGGCGGGATCCGCGCCTGCACGCCGCCGATGGCCGTCACGTAGCTGCCCACCGTGATCTCGAACACCCCCAGGTACTGCTTGCAGAGCGCGCCGGCGGCGACGCGTGCTGCCGTCTCGCGGGCGCTGGCCCTTTCGAGCGCCAGGCGCAGGTCGCCGTACCCGTACTTGATCGCGCCCGTCAGGTCCGCGTGACCGGGGCGCGGGATCGTCATCGGGTCGACGTCGCGCTCCGCCCACGAAGCGTGATCCCGATTGGCGATCTCGATGGCCACCGGTCCGCCGGTCGTGACCCCCGCCATCACGCCGCCCGTAATGCGCGCGTGGTCGTGCTCGATCTTCATCCGGCCGCCTGTGCCGTAGCCCGCCTGGCGGCGGGCCATCTCGCGGTCGAGCTCTTCCCGGTCCACTCGCAGCCCGGCAGGCAGCCCTTCCAGAATGGCGGTCAGCTTGGGACCGTGGCTCTCCCCTGCAGTCAGAAGTCGGATCATGGCGTTCCTCTCAGCCGGCCAGCGCTGCGAACATCACGTCCACCGGCGCCTTCTGGCCGGTCCACAGCTCGAATGACCGTGCCCCCTGGTAGACCAGCATCCCGGTACCGTCCAACGCCCGCGCCCCCGCGGAGCGCGCCGCCAGGAGGAAGTGAGTCGGGAAGGGACCGGCCCCGGTATAGACGAGGTCATAGGCAACCTGTCCGCGCGCCAGCTGCAGCCGAGCCCAGAAATCCGCCTGCTGGTCGGCCGGCACGTATCCGGGGAGGCCAACGCTGGTAGCGTTAACCACGAGATCGGAGACTGGCGCGATGCTGGAAAGAGCCTCCGGAAATGGATACGACTGCAGCTGCGACTGTGGTATCCCATTCTTACCCAACCTGTACACCAGGGACGCAGCCTTGCGCATGCTCCGGTTGGTCACCACAACCCTGTGCCCCGGCGGTGCAGAGCGAATAGACAACGCTCCGCGCAGCGCCGCCGGCGCCGACCACGAGGACTCTCATTCCATCCGGATCCAGGTCATGCGCGCGCAGGTCGTCGACGAAGCCGGGGCCGTCGGTGTTGTCGCCATATAGCGTGCCGTTTTCCCGGCAGACGACCGTGTTGCACGCGCCCGTCGCAGCCGCGATTTCCGAGAGTGCGTCTACGCGTTTCGCGACGAGTGGCTTGTGGGGGACGGTGACGTTGCAGCCGGCAAAGCCCAGCGCCCGCAATCCCTGGACCGCCGCCCCGACGGTTCCCGGCAGCACCGGTAGCGGCAGGTAGACCCAGTTCATCCCCAGCGCCCTGAAGGCAGCATTGTGCATGCGTGGGCTGCGGGTGTGCTCGACGGGCCACCCCATCAGACCCACCAGCCGGGTCTCGCCGTCGATCACGACTTCAGAACGGGTCACGGCAGCCACGTCATGGGTGCGCGCAGCGCCTGCATGGTGGCGGCGAAGCCCGGGAATGAGTCGTTCACCACCTCTGCGCCCTCGATCACCGTCTCGCCGTCGGCTACCAATCCCGCCACCGCCAATGCCATCGCCAACCGGTGATCGGCGTGACACTGCACCGTCGTCCCGCGCAGCGCCACCGGTCCGTGCAGCAGCATGCCGTCCGGGCGCTCCTCGATGACGGCGCCCATCCGCCGCAGCTCTTCGGCGACCGTGCTGATGCGGTCCGCTTCCTTGACGCGCAGCTCCGCAGCGCCGCGGATCTCGGTCGTCCCGTGCGCCTGCGTGGCGGCCACAGCCAGGATAGGGAACTCGTCGATGGCGCGCACCACCACCTCGCCGTCGATGGGGATCGCCGACAGCCGGCTGTGCCGCGCCACGAGCTCGGCGAGCGGTTCGCCGTGCCCACCGGCTGTCGTGGTAGCGCCTGCCGCCCGCGCGGGATGGATTGCCCGAGCTTCGCGCCCATGTCCGCCAGCAGCTCGTACAGTCCGGTGCGCGTCGGATTGAAGCCGGTGTCCCGGATCCGGACCTCGGAATCGGGCACGATTGTGGCGGCCACCAGCGGAAACGCCGCTGAAGAGAAGTCGCCCGGCACGATCACACCACCCGGCGACACCAGCCGCTGGCCCCCGGTGATGCGGATGGTCGGGAAGTCCACCTCGAGCTCGACCCCGAAGGCGCGCAGCATGCGCTCGGTATGGTCGCGCGCCGGGCCCGGCTCGATCACCCGCGTCTCGCCTTCCGCGAAGAGCCCGGCCAGCAGCACGGCGCTCTTCACCTGGGCGCTCGCCACCGGCATGCGATACCGGATCCCTTGCAGGTTCCCGCCGCGGATGGTGAGCGGCGGGTAGCGGTCGGCGGTACGTCCGATCAGAGTTGCGCCCATCTGCCGCAGTGGTTCGATGATCCGCCCCATCGGGCGGCCGCGCAGCGCCGGGTTCCCGGTCATGACGCTGGTGAACGGCTGTCCGGCCAGGATCCCCGCCAACAGGCGCATGGCGGTGCCCGAGCCGCCACAATCCAGCACGTCTCCCGGCTCCTCCAGCCCGCGCGCCCCGGCGCCGTGGACCACCAGCTCTTCGGCGCTCAATTCGTCGACGGCCACCCCCAGTGCGCGCACGCAGTTCAGCGTGGCGTAGCAGTCCGTTGCCGGCAGCCAGCCGCGGATGTGGGTGTCGCCCTCCGCCAGCGCGCCAAACAGCAGCGCCCGGTGGCTGATCGATTTGTCGCCCGGCACCGAAACCGCGCCGCGCAAGGGTGGGGATCTACGAACAACCAGCTTCGCCATGTCATCTCCAACAGGTGAATTGCGCGGGAATTGTGGCGGGAGGGTGGGGAAAAGTCAAGGTGGGCTCAAGCGCCCACCCTGACCGGCTTTGAGGTTGGCGGTCGCAGCAACGCGTCCAGGACGTTCGCTCTGACACGAGATCTGCGGATACTGCGTCTACCCTGCCCGCCCCTTCTTCACCTCAGCCACGAACGCCGCGGCGCGGCGGGTCAGCTCTCCCATATCGCCGGCGTCGATCAGCTTCTGGTTGATCAGGCTGCTGCCCACGCCGAGGGCGGCGGCGCCCGCGCGGATGTATTCGGCCGCGTTCGTCAGGTCCACCCCACCCACCGGCACCAGGTCGATCTGCGGCAGCGGGGCGCGGATGGCGCGCAGCAGCGCCGGGCCGCCGGCCTCGGCGGGGAACAGCTTGATCATGTCGGCGCCCGCTTCCCAGGCGGTCAGGATCTCGGTGGGGGTCATGCAGCCGGGCATCACGGGGATGCTGTAGCGGTGGCACAGCTCGATGACGCGCACGTTGAGGGTGGGGGCGACGATGAAGCGCGCGCCGGCCAGGATGGCGGTGCGGGCGGTCTCGGGGTCGAGGATGGTACCCGCGCCGAACAGCACGTCGTCGCCGTACTTCGCAGACGCTTGCTCGATCACGCCCAGGGCGCCAGGGGTGGTCATGGTGACCTCGATCGCGCGCACGCCCCCCTGCCGGATGGCATCTGCGGCAGCGATCAGATCGGCCGGCCGTGACACGCGCATGATGGCGACGACGCCGGTGTCGCGGATCAGTTGCAGGCTCTCATGTTTCTTCATTGGTTCGACTTCCCTTTCCAAATATATGCACCGCGCCGCTGCGGCGCTGACGTTGATGCGATTTTGGTGGGGCGACGGGGCGTCCTTCGAGAACCTCAGGATGGAGTCGTTAGGGGTTACCGACGATGCAAGTGGTACTGTCCAGGGACCCCGAACTAGGCTGCGACAGACTACCGGTACCCCTGGACGGACCCATTCGCTCTGGTGCCAATCTCTATCGCAACCATCCTGAGGCTCTCGAAGGACGCCCCGCGGCAGCGCGGCCACCATTGATGCGAGTCGGCTTGCCAACGGCGTACTTCGTCAGGCTCAGTATGGAGTAGGTAGTTGTAGGCATCGATGTGAGCCATCCGGTCGAGGGGCATTGTTAGTTATTGCCACTCATGTCCGGGGTTCCTGCACAGCACCACTCACACCGATGGCAACCCCCAACAACTCCATCCTGAGCCTGACGAAGGACGCCGTTGACCATCCAGTCGGCATTCGATGCAACCCCGCCTTCGCCGCCCCCCTACGTTGACCCCCTACCGGTGACCCCTATCTGCGAGGCATGACCCCATCAGGTGACCTCTGACGGATGACGGATGACGAATGACGCATGACGTATGCCGCCCCTACCGCGCCGTCCTCTTCCCCCCACCCTGCGCGTCCGACTTCAGGCGCGCGCTGATCTCCCCTGCGTCCACGATGGGCAGGTCGAACATCAGGGTCTGCTTCAGCCGGGTGGCCGCGTCCCCTACCAGCACGCCTTTCTCCAGCGCCTTCGCCGTGAAGTTCTCGGTCAACAGCCCGTAGTAGAAGCCGGCGTTCCAGGTGTCGCCGCCCCCCAACCGGTCCCAGAGCGTGATCGGCCGGATTGCGGGGGAGCGGGTGAAGATGCCGTCCGCGCCGGCTGCCGCCGACTCCCACCGGTGCTGCTCGAAATTGTCTGGGTAACGGATGGTGATGGCCACGATGCGTGTCGTGAAGCGCCGCGTGATCTGCCTCGGCGAAGGCGCACAGATCGTCGTCTTCCAGGCGCCCGATGTCGCCGTCGCAGATCTGCTTCGCCGAATACTGCCCGCACCCGATGCCGTACAGATCTGCCATGTCCTCGATCGTCGTGACGAGTATGTCCACGTGCTCGCCGATGATCGCCTCCATCATCTCCGCGGCCTGGTGTTTCGGCCAGAGCGTGCTGCGGTAGTTGAAGTCGAGCCCCACCAGGCAGCCCTCAGGCTTGTGCGCCATCGCCTCGCGGAATGCCTCGTAGTTGTAGTTGCGGCCATACCCGCTGTGCGTGGACAGGCCGAAGCTGATCCCCGATGTATGGAAGAGGCGCGCCCCGCGCAGGGCCGACCCCCAGTCCACCATCCCGGCATCGAGCTGGGAGGCTGCCGAGCACTTGCGCTGGTACACGGCCACGTCCCGGCGCGGCGTGCGCCCGATCTCGTAGATCAGCCGCCCCATCAGATCGGTCTTTGGCGCCCATACGATGTGCCGGGTGTCCACCCCCTGCTCGCGCGCGATGTTGCGCACGGCCCGGCCGTACGGGTTGTCGGGCACGCGCGTGATGTAGCTCGATGGGATGCCGAGCCGCGCCAGCCCGATGGCGAGGGTGTATTCGCTGCCCGCCATCGACAGCCGGACCAACCGCGTCCGCTCGGGCCGTTCGTGGTCCGCCGGCGTCTCGCGCACCATGACCTCGCCGAACGTGACGAACGCCGGGTCGGGTCCGAACCCGCTCAAATCATCTTTGGTGATGTCGTAGAATGGGATATTCGGGGTCATCAATCCTCCTCGCCCCTCGGAGCGGCAGACTGCCGGCTCATTTCTTGATCGCTCTCGCTCGGCGTGCTCTATCGCGGGTCTGTCACCGCACTTCGCCGCCCGCCCCCAGCACCAACCGCTCGCAGAACTCCATGACGCGCGCCCGCGCCCCCAGCCCGATTGCAGCCATGGCCTCGACGAACTCTGCCGGGTCTCGACGGGCGGCGGGGAACAGATCGTAATGGCACGGGATCGCCACGGCGACGTCCAGCTCGGCGGCCAGAGCTGCCGCCGCCTCCGGATCCAGGTTGCCGAAGTGACCGTTCGCCACGCAAACCAGCCCCGCTGGGCGCATCGGACCCGCCTCACCCGCCAATCGCGGGGAGGGACCCGTATCTCCGGTCTGGTACACGCCGGTGGGTCCCGCCCGCACCACGATCCCGATGCTGTCGGCAGTGTGCTCGGCATACACAGCGTGGAGCTCCAGGTCTCCGGCGCGGTACCCTTCACCGCGCTGCCACTGTTGCATTCGGGTAGGCGCCACCCCCGCGGCCTGCGCTGCTGCGAGCGCGAGCGGCGGGCCCAGCAGCACCGCGCCGGGATTGGCCGCCAGCAGGCCGGGCAGCGTCTGCGGGTCCGCATGGTCGAGATGGTCGTGCGTGACGACCACGACGCTGCACGCGAGTTCTTCAGCACGCAGAGGCAGCGGTCGCAGCCGGTCGAGATCGGGCCGGCCCTTCAACTCGCTGGCGCTGTTGCTCAGATACGGGTCGACCGCGAGCACGATCCCGCCGGGCGACTTGTATACGAAGCTCCCCTGCCCGAGCCACCACATCGCCAGTGTCCCCGCAGGCGGCGCATACGCAGAGATGTCGTGCGCCAGGCTGTTCATTCCGGGCCTCACTACTGCTGCTTCACGAACTCGAGCACCTCGGCGACCGGTTCGACGCCGATGCCCGGACCTTCAGGCAGATGGAAGTATCCGCCTTCACACCGCATGTTGCCCGTGACGTATTTCAGGTTCTTGTCGAAGATGGAGTGCTGGTACTCGTGGTAGGGAACGTTGTTCAGCGCGGCAGTGACCTGCAGGCTGGCGGCCTGGAAGACGCCGATACCTATACTTGCGTGCGGCATCACCCGGCAATGGAACGCCTGGGCCATCTGGCACACGTGCCACATGGCGGTAATGCCCATGTGTGCAATCTCGGGCTGGATTACGCTCATGCAGCGATTCACGAAGCGCGGCCGGAACTCGTACACCGTGCGAAGCTCCTCGCCGATCGCCACCGGGGTCTTGACGCTGCGTGTCACCTCTGCCTGCCCGTCGGTGTCCTCAGAGTTGCAGGGCGCTTCAGCCACGTACAGGTCGTATTCCTCCATGGCCGACACCAGTTTGATGGCTTCCTGCGCTGTGTAGCGCCAGTGGAGGTCGCAGAGGATCCTGGCTTCCGGCCCCAGCCCGGCTCGCAGCGCCCGTATCTCCGCCAGCTCCCCCTCGTTGGCCACGGCCGCGGCGAACTTGAAGGCGTTGTACCCCTTCGCCTGCCACTGCTTCGCCAGCGCAACCCGCTCCGGCAGGGTGGGTTTCGGCAACCCTGATACGTAGGCGGGGATCTTCACCATCGCGCTGCGCGCCGAGCAGCTTGCACACCGGCAGCCCCGCCTGCTTGCCCCGCAGATCCCAGATCGCGATGTCCAGCGCCGATAGGGCGTCCACGTAGAAGCCGCCGAAGAAGCCGCGCACGCGCATCGAGTCGTACAGGTCTTCGTAGATCGCAACGACGTCGTGTGGATCGCGTCCCAGGACCAGCGGCTCCACCAGCTCGTTGATGATGGTGGCTACGACCTCAGGCCCGACGATGCACCAGCCCTCGCCCCACCCCACGAGACCGCTCTCGCTCGTGACCTTGACGAGCAGCGACTGGTCGGTAACGTGGTAGATGCTCCTGTTACCCGGCCGGACGAAGTACCCGCGGTCGCTCACGCGCACACCCTTCTCCAGCGGGCCCAGGTAGGGGGTGTCCCGGGGAATCGAGAGCGGGAAGGTTTCGATCTTTACGATGGGATCCACGACATATTCCTTTCAACCGGAAACCGGCGAGAAGCTGACTCAGAGACTCGCCTCTTCCAAAGCGACTCGGGCATACGTTTCGACGTTCTCGATTGGGGTTCCGTACTCGATGAAGTCTGCGGGTTGGGCGATGAACCGCTTTGCCCGCTTGCCGGTCTGGACCCACGTGCGTGTGGCCCGCTCGACTTCCGCGCACGTCCCGTGCTGGAGCACATTGATCTGATCCAATCCGCCCATCATTACGTACGCATCGTCGACCAATTCTATGGCTCGTGACAGGTCACAATTGCCCAGCATTGGCGGTGGCGAGAATGACTCAACCATCCGCACGCCCAGCGCTTTGTATGACTCCAGGAGCCCCATGATGCGCCCGCAGTTGTGGTAGAGCGCCGGAGTGCCGTCTCGCTGCACCTCGCGCATGTAATCGGTTTCGAAGGGCAGGATATAGCGGTCAAAACTGCGGCGGCCCACAAAGTCGCCCGCCACGTTGCCCCCGACGATCATCACGTCAACCCCGGCGCTGCGAATAGCCTCAACATACGGCAGTGAACGACGCATGGCGAATAGCATCAGATCGGCATAGAAGCTGAAGTCCGTGAGAAAGAGTGCGTACAGCTTATCCAGGTCGATCAAGAGCGACGCTACATTAAATGGCCCGTTCGGAGCCCACGCCGCCAGGATGCCGGAATCGCCAAGCGCTACTTTCACCGGACGGACTCTATCCTGTACGAGGGCGGGCCAATGGGAGGGCATCGAAGGCTCGTAACGGATCGCGAGATCCAGGTCGGACCTGGTGCGGATCGGCTTCCTGGTGCAGGCGTACATGAACGTGCCCGGGCGGATTTCGTTGACGGAAATGTCCTGCTCCAGCCGGCCACCCGGCGTGCGTATGACCGAGCTTATGATCTGGGTATCTCCGTTTGTCGACCGGGTGGTGCTGACTTCCCAGTTCTCGGTTTCCTGGGACACGTCCAAACCGCCCATGTGGAGATACAGGGGTCCATTCACGTTGATCCACATCCGGACCATGACGTCTAGCCCCAGTTGCCGCTCCAGCTCGATCACCTTTAAGGTGCGCGGCCGTATGGTCCCAGGGGTCCAGATCCGGGAACACCTGGGTCAGGAAATGACCCTGGTCTGCAATGAACGCGGTCACGGGCAGCCGGTCTACCTGCTGTCCGGAGATGACGTTCAAGAACCGTTGGCGGGATGTCAGCACGAGCGCGTTCGCAATCCTTTCAGCCGGTAATGTTTGTGTCGAGCGGATAGGCGCCCCGTTCTGCAACCAGGCGGCTCACGTACTCGATCCGATGAATGCTCGACTCGGGCATCGCGTTGTCGGCGATCCCGAGGATGAAAGCGCGCCCGGGCGCGATCGTCTTGAAGAGCGACAGCATGTAGCGCTCGAACTCGGCATCCGAGACCGTGTCCTCGAGCAGCACGGACGGGATGCCGCCCCAGATGATGACCTGCTCGCCAAAGATGTTCCGCGCCTCCTCGATCGTGACAGGCACCATCGGGGCCGAGGCGAAGCAATCCAACACGTCGAAGCCTGCCTCTCGCACCAGCGGCATCAGGCGCCCGGTGTTGGCGTCGGCATGGCAGGCGAGCACCTTCCCGCGTTCGTGCAGCCGCTCGGCAAAGGGCTGGAAGTAAGGCACCATGTAGCGTGCGAAGATCCGCGGCGGGGTCATCCGCATGTCAAAATGCTGCCCGTGCAGGATCAGCTTCGCAGGGGAGTCCAGCGTGACTTGCTGGACCCGCGCGTGGTATTCGCAGAGGCACTGGTACAGGTGCTCGATCCGGTCCGGATGATCGGCCATGTGGTAGAAGGCCTGCCCGTACCCGATCAGTTCCTGCAGGATGGCATTCATGGGGTCCTGGCCGATATAGGGAAACGGGAGGCCATCCTCTCCCAGATCCGCTTCGTACTGGAGATACTCGTCGTACGTCGGGATGATGTCGGTGTGCTCGAAGATGAACTCGACCGGCGCGTAGTCATCCGGGCCCTTGATGAGGTGCTCCACTTCGAGCCCGATGATCCCCTTCTTTCGAAGCTCTTCCGACTGGCGTTCCAGCTTCGAGACGGTACCGGCGGGCGTCACGTATTCCGTGCGTACGTCGTTGCCATCCTCGGTTCGGCGCACCTCAACCTGCCGCAGCTCGGTCCGGCAGATACGCCGCCACGCCATGTCGCGGCCCTGGATGCCCATGTCCAGGCGGCGGTAGATCTCCCGCAGCGGGATGTCCCGGTATCGCTCCGGCAGCGTCCCGCCGCGACGGTTCGCCTCGTGCCAGATTTCCAGCCGCGGATACCACGGCAGGCGATCCGGTGCGCGCCGCTCCAACACCGCCAGCAAGCGCTGGCGGTGAGTCATCGAGTTCGAAGCCATCCCGTCCTCACTTGAAGTATGGGCTGAGCTGCTCGTAGTAGAGCTCGAACAGATCCTCGTAATGCGAGTCCGACGTGAATGTTGGGTGGCGGCAGTAGTCGCCGGCGATCACCCCGCGCTTCCAGAGGATCCGCTTCTCGTAGTAGATGATCTGCTCGACGTTCTGGCGGATGTGATTGAGCATGGGCAACAACGCATTGTGAACGGCAAAAGCGCCCGCGCGATCCCCTCTGCAGTAGCGCTCGTATATGTCCACATATACGTCGGCCATCGATGCGCCGGGCATGCAGCCGATGGCGCCGCGGTCGAAGTTTTCCAGCATCTGGAAACCGGCGTTGCCTGCGAACACGCCCACCTGGTTCCCTGTGAGCGACAGCAGCTTGCTGATGTAGGCGCCCGGGGGGCGTGACTCGATCTTGTAATAGGCCAGGTTCGGCGACTCCTGCCACAGCCTGTGCAGCACGCCTGGATCGATCGCAACGCCCGTTTGTTCGGGCGCGTACTGCACCATGATCGGTAGCGTGACCGCCTGTGCAACCCGGAGGATATGGTTGTAGACGTCTGCGCCGCCGGGCTTCAGGAAGAAGGGCGGCAGCAGCATCAGGCAGTCGGCGCCGGCGTCCTGTGCGTGCCGCGCTTCCTTCACGGCCAGCTCTGACGAGTGCTGCGTGACCGAGACGATGCTGGGCACGCCGCCCGCGCGGCACTCTTCGACCACCAGCGCCACCATCTGCCGGCGCTCCTCGTCGTTGAGCTTGTAATACTCGCCGGCAATGCCGAACAGCGTGAGCGCGTGGCTCCCCTTCTGGATTAACCAACGCATCAGCGCCCGCATGCTGTCGTAGTCGACCTCGCCCGCAGAGGTAAACGGGGTGGCGATGATGGGGCAAATACCTTTGATGTCGACCATTTCCTAATCCTTTCCACGCTTCATCGCGAGCTTACAGATCTGCCCGCCGTCCACGACCAGCACCTGGCCCGTAACAAAACTGCTGTCTTCGGATGCGAAGAAGATAGCTACCTGCGCAATGTCCTTCGGGTATCCCACCCGTCCCACGGGGATCTGCGTGGCCCGCTGCTCGCGGTCGTATAATGGATCATCGCGAATCCGTTCGATCTCAATCAGCCCGGGAGCGATGGTGTTGACGCGGATGTTGTGTGGAGCCAGGCTCAACGCCATCGTCCGCGTGAGCCCGTCTATCCCACCCTTGGATGCTGCGTAGGGGGTGAATTCGGCAATCGTGGCGTGGCTGTGCACGGACCCGATATTGACGATCGCGCCGCCGCCATCCTGGCGCATGCGCTTCGCCACCGCCTGCGAGCAGAGGAACGTACCCTTCAGGTTTGTGTCCACGACCTGGTCCCAGTCCTCCTCGCTCATCGCGAAGAAGTCCAGGAACTTCGATACGCCCGAGTTGTTCACCAGCACGTCAATCCGCCCGAACTCGGCGTAGGCCGCTTCGACCATCGCCTCGACCTGTTCCCGGCTGGAAACGTCCGCCTGGTGGAGAAGCGCGCGCCGGCCCAACGCCTCGATATCCCCGGCCACCCGGCGCGCACCCTCGGCGCTGTGGGCGTAGTTGACCAGCACGTCTGCACCCTCGCGGGCAAACTCGACCGCGATCCCCGCGCCGATCCCTTTCCCGGCGCCGGTCACGATCACCTTCTTCCCCTCCATCCTCATTGCACTGTCCTCGCTGTCCTATGTGTAATACAGGTAGGCCGTGGCCCGGCATGCCGTGCCCGCCGTCACGCGCACCCAATGCACGCTGAAGCCGGTGGGAAACTCGTGGTGGACGTACTCGCCAGGCCCTACGGGCAGAGTCGCGTACCGCTTCCAAGTGCCGTTTCCCAGCACGTCGGCCTCGATGGTGATATCGACCGTTTCCGCGGCGTCGTGATACAGGTGGATCACCTTGTGCTCGAAGCCGGTCATCAGGTATGGATCTGACGGCTCGCCGGCGCCGACCTGCTGTTCCCACCATGGCCCGCCCCACGCCTTGGGTTTGCCGAACCCCCACAGGTCGTCCAGCTTGCCGAACCAGAGATTTGACTGCGTCTCACCGGCCAGGTTGTTGTTGTCGATGCCGTAGACGCGCTCTCGCTCCTTCTCCACCTCACCGGCCGCAGCCTCGCCTTCGCGGTCCACTTTCCACCAGTGCAGCTCCGTGCCCGGCGAGACCTGGTTGCCGCCGAGTACGAGCAGGCCGCGCCAGGTGCAGAAATCGGGGACGACGCGCAGGTGCGTGCTGATCGGACGGACGCCCCAAACTTTGCCGCTGTAGGCCACCGGCGACATCTCGTAGAACATCCCGAAGCAGTCCATCAGGATCCGCTCGTGCTCCACCTCGCGGATGCGTGTCCACTCGGTCTGCCAGTAGTGCTCGAACGTGTGGCTGGCCTTCGGGAGCCGGTAACGAGACCATTGGCCGTGTGAGAAGACGCGCATGATGGCGGAGGCCCGGTCCCAACCGATGGCGAAGATGTTGTTCCCCAGGCTCTTGCGCCCCCAGGCGTCCATGAAACCGGTCCGCTCGAGAACCGTCCACTGTTTCCCGTCCCACTCCGCCAGCGAACCGCCCGTGTATCCGCCCTCGAAATCCGGCTCGTCGTACGTGTTGTTGCACACGACCAGCCGCCCGTTGGCGCAGTGTCCCCCCTTGAAGTGCGGCTGGCACCCCTCGGGCACGCCGAGCTCCCGGTTCAGGTCGAACAGGTGCGTCGTCTCAAGCGTGTGGACCTCGACCTCGTAGAGCTGGCCCTCCATCGTGAGGAAGTAGACCTTGTTCAGCGGGTCGAGCAGATGCTCGGTCGTCGCCGCCAATCGATGCTCAGCCATCGGCTCGATCGTGCGGACGTTCCCGTCTGTGTCGATGATGTGCGGGCCGATGATGCACTGGTTGGACGGCGCGTGGATCAGCCGGTTGGCGTAGGTGCCGACGACGCTCTCGGGGCGCTTCGTCATCACGAAATCGGAATCGACCTGGAACAGCCCCGTACCCTGGCCGCTGTTGGCCTTGTGGGCAACGTAGGAAACAAACCAGAGACGGCCTGCCCATGCCATCAAAGCGCCGATGCCGCTCTCGGTGCGCACGGGAAGCAGGTCGGCTGCGACATTGACTTGCGGGACAACGCCACTGATGTGGAACGGGGTCCGACCGGCGGCGTGATTCTCTGGCGAACTCATCCCTTTACGGCTCCTTGTGTGAGGCCTGCAATCATGTAGCGATTGAGGAAGACGAACAACAATAGCACCGGCACCGACGCTACTACCGAGACGGTCATCATGCCCGCCCAGTCGTACTCGTTCTCCGTTATGAAGCTCATCGCGATGCCAACGGGCAGCGTGCGCATGGCGTCCCTTGTCATCAGAGTGAGCCCGAACATGAAGTCGTCCCACGACATCAGGAAGCTGTAGATCGCGACGGCCAGGATGCCCGGCTTCATGAGGGGCACGACGATGCCAAAGATGGTGCGCATCCGGCCGCAGCCGTCGATGAAGGCGGCCTCCTCGAGCTCACGCGGGATGGTGTCGAAGAATCCCTTGAGGAACCAGATCGAGAACGGCAAGGAGAAGGTGATGTCCGCCAGGATCAGCCCCAGATAGTTATTCGTCAGCTTCAGCGTGGTGAAGAACGAGAAGAGCGAGATCAGGATCGCGACGACCGGGAACATCTGGATCGACAGCAGCGACGACATGAACAGCTCGCGCCCGCGGAAGCGGAAGCGGGAGAAACCGTATCCGGCGAAGAGCGAGATGCCGATGCAAATGACTACGGTTGAGACCGCCACGATAACGCTGTTCTTGTAGTAGGTGATGTACTTTGCCGTCGTCAGCACCCGCTCGTAGTTCGTCAGGATCGGGTCCGTCGGCAGCAGATGCGGCGGCGTCCGGACCAGGTCGGCGTTCGGTCTGAATGAGGACACGAACATCCAATAGATCGGAAAGAGCAGGATCGCCAGCAGCGTCAGCAGGAGAGCAATAACCAGTATACGATTCACCGTCCGAGACATGGGAGCTTGCCCCTCCATCAGCGGCTAAAGATCGGGGTTTTTCCCCTCGAAGTACTTGTTGTACAGGACCGAGATTATCGACAGCGCGATCAACCACAGCACGCCGATGGCCGCGCCGCTCCCCATATCGAACCGGGTGAAAGCCTTTACATAAGTAGCAATCGACAGTGTCGTGGTGTTGTTCAGCGGGCCGCCGTTCGTCATGTTGTAGATGATCGTGAACGATTGGAAGTTGTTGATGATCGCGATGAGCACGGTCGTGCTCATCACCGGGACCAGCAGTGGCAGAATCACGTGCCGGAACGTGCGCGTGCTGGAAGCGCCGTCAATGGCGGCCGCCTCCAGGAGATCTCCAGGGATCGACTGCAAACCGGCGAGGAGCATGACGATCATCATGGGGACCTGGCGCCACACCGAAGCGAGGATAATGGAAACCATCGCGAGCTGCGGATGCTGTGTCCATTGCTGCGGTCCCTGGAGTACGCCAAATTCGCGGAGCACCCAGTTCATCATGCCGTATTGAGGCTGCAGCATCCAGGTCCACAACAGCGCCACGACGACGGAAGGTATGGTCCACGGCAGCAAAAACGCTGCGCGGAATACGTTGCGGCCGCGGATGCGCATGTTCAGCAGGAGCGCGACCACCATTCCCAGGACGAACTGGATGCCCACCACGGCGATGACAAACACGAACGTGTTGCGGAAGTAGACAAATATCTCTCCGGACCGGAACAGATCGGTGTAATTGGCGAAGTTGTTCCATACCGGAGCATTGCGCGTGGCCAACGTGTAGTTCAGAAAGCTGACTCGCACCCCGTTGAGGATAGGAGCAAAGACGACGAATGCCAGGACCAGGAATGCCGGCGTAATCAACGCCAGAGCAAAAAGGGTATCCTGCTGGCTTCGGGTGAGCCGGAATATGCGCCGGTTCTGGCCGGCGAGCGAACGAGTGCTGTTCTCGCGAAGCATGCGGGCCCTCCACCGGTCCCCCTCGCGTGGTCGTTATCCGCGAGGGGGACCGACGTTATCTCACACTTAGCCGATTACTGCTTGTAGAGCGCCTTGACCTTGGCGTCGAGGTCCTTGACCACGGCGGCCGGATCTTCCTTGGCGATGCCAACGCGCTGGATCGCGGCTGCGAATTCTTCCATCGCGCTCAGGAACGCCGAGTTGGTGGCCGGCATCGGCTTCGAGACGTTGATCTCATCGATGAAGACCTTGGTGAAGGCGTTTTCCGGCTTGCTGTAGTACGGGATCTGCGCCACGCTCTTGCGAGCCGGCAGCTTGGGGCCGGACTTCTCGTTGTAGAGCGCCATCCCCTCCGGGCCGGTAAGGTAGTCGAGCAGCATCGCTGCTTCTTTCTTGTGCTTGGAGTCCTTGTACACGGCCAGGGTGTGCTCGATCAGCAGCGACTCACCCGGCTTGCCGGCTTCCTTGCCCGGAACCGAGCGCGATGCCGTAATCCTTGAAGAAGTCCGCCTTCTTGGGGCTCAGGCCGGCGAAGATCGAAATGCCTGCCTCGATGTCGAAGTGGAAGGCGATCTGCTCGTTTGCGAACAGGTTTCGCAGGTCGCGGATCTCGATTCCTTCCGGCGTGACCTTCTCGTCAAACAGCGCCTTCGTCTCCTGGAAAGCCTTGACGTTCTCAGGGCTGTTGATGGTGACCTTGCCTGCGTCATCGGCGTACCGGCCACCGTAGGCGTTCATGAAGGGGAGGTGGAAGTAGCCTGCGCCCGCAAGCTTCTTGCTGGAGATGCCGAGGCCGTAGATCTGGTTGCCGGCGGCGTCCTTACCGAGCTTGGCCACGGCGCGCGCCTGTGCCAACATCTCGTCCCAGGTCTTCGGACCTTCTTTGAAGCCGGCCTTCGCCAGCAGGTTCTTGTTGTAGTAGAGCACGATCGGGCTGGGAGCCCAGGTGACCGCCATCAGCTTGCCGTTATATGTCTTGCCGGCAAGGCTTGCTCCAACGTAATCATCCTTGTTCAGCAGCAGGGTGTCGAGCGGCTCCAGGACGCCGGCATCGACCAACGGCGCGACCCACGTGGTGTGGACCATGCTGATGTCAGGAGCGTTGCCGCCGGTCGACATCACGATCAACTGATCTTTATTCTGGTTGAATGCGATCGGCACACTCTCAACCGTGATATTGGGATACTTGGCCATGAAGCCGTTCAGCATCGCTTCGACAGCGGGCTTGGTGGCATCTTCGGCGCCGATCCAGTTTACGAAAGTGATCTTGACCTTCTCACCGCTCGCAGCCGGTGCAGCCGTGGCCGCAGCCGCGGGTGCTTTGGTCGCAGCCGGCGCGGCCGGCGCTGTAGTGGCAGCTGCTGCGGGTGCAGCCGGTGCCTTGGTGGCAGCCGCTGCGGCCGGGGCGGTGGTGGCGGCCGCTGCGGGTGCAGCCGGCGTGGCCGGCGACGCGCAGCCTGCGAGAAGCGGCAGTACCAGCGCTACCAACAGTAGGGCCGCAATGAGCTTTCCAGTTTGCTTCATTAGAATTCTCTCCTGAAACTGTGTGAGTCTGGGTAACGAGCAAATTCCGAGCTAATCGTGTGTCCGTTTACGATTCGCCTACCTCCTTGCATTTCTGGGAGCCTTTATCGAAGAGTAACTTCACCGGCCGGGCTGATGTGCGCCACGCCCCTTCCCCGGTAGGCCACCGCCACGAACTCCACGTCGAGGGCGGCGCCCGGCTCCAGCCGGTGCGCTGTGCCGGCGGCGATCGCCCCAGGCAGCGTCGCTTCTGCGCTGCTGAACGGCTCGAGGGCGATGTTGTAGGTGCGGCCGTACCACGGGGGTCCGTACGCGCCGCCGTAGACCTGCCAGAACCAGAGAGAGCGGTAAACCTCGCGCGGCCACGACATGCCGAAGCCTACCCCGCACTCCGTATTTGTGACCGCAAACCAGCCGTCTTCCAGGTTGGTCAGGCGGATCGTATCTGCAGTGTCTGCGTTGGCAGGGCACACCTTCCGCAGGTCGATCGGTGTTCCGTCGCGCCCCGGCACGTGGGGCCACCGGTAGTCTCCTTCGACGAAGCGCGTGTTCGCCGAGAGATTCCGGCACTCGACAACCGCGTCGGGCAGGTCGATCACGCAGGCATCGCTCAGGAAGGGCGCACCCAGTGCGGGGTGCTGTCCCCACAACAGCTCCATGGTGGTCCGCCCCTCGTTCACCACCTGCTCGCGGATCGAAAGCACCGGTTCGCCGGAGCGGAGCGTGAGGATCTTGGAAACCAGGAAGGGGGTCCGGTAGGTGCGAACGGTGAACTGCACGCTTACCTGCTGCGGATCGTCTTCCATGATCCGGTAGTCCCAGGCCAGCGTGGGCGTCTCCCCGTGCGCCCCGAAAGGTCGCCCTCGGTACTCACATGGCATCCCTGTCGGGAGGCAGTCCTGCCAGCCGCCGGCATAGAAGTCATGAAAAGCGCTCGCGTCATGGTGGCTGGTCGGCGCGTAAGGTGCGGGATTGCGCACTCCCCATGGCGAGCGCCACATGAAGTCGACGTCTAGCGGCTTGTAGAGGAACTCATAGATATCGCTCCCTTTGTCCGCCAGCACCGTGATCCGCAGCAACTGGTTTTCGAGCGTCACGCAACGCACGCCCCGATAAACGTACTCCATCAGGCGGCAGCCGAAGTTGCGTTCGTGCGTGTAATGGATCATCGCCGTGCCGGTTGCCGGCTGTCCTGGCTCGCGTGGTACCCGATTGCGCGGCTGATGTCGTTGGCGGCGCGCACAACCTCTTCCGCCATCGGGCTGCCCACAAGTGGGTCGGGCATCCGTCCGGCCGGACCGGCGACGCTGATTGCGGCGACTACCTCTCCGCTATGATCTCTGAGCGGGGCGGCAATGCACCGGACCTCGGCCTCGTGCTCGCTGAAGTCAATTGAATATCCCCGCTCGCGAATCGCCTTGAGCTCGGCGAGGAATGCCTGCGGGTCGGTGATTGTGTGCTGGGTGAATCGGCGCAAGGGGTGTTCGTCGAGGAAGGCCTGGATTTCCGCTTCGGGCTTGAATGCGGCAATCGCCTTGCCCAGCGCAGTGCAGTGGACCGGGGTGGTCACCCCGACCCGCGACATCATGATGCCGATCGGCTGCACGGCGACGAGCTTCTCCAGATACAGGACGCGCAGCTCGTGATCGAGCACTGCCAGATGCACCGTCTCATTCAGGGTGTTGCGCAGTCGTGTCAGGCAGGGCAGCGCTTGCTCTCGGAGATCGAGCTGCCGGCTCACAAGTGTTCCCATCCGCAGCAGCTTGAGCCCGAGCCAATAACCGGTGGGAGCCTGAACGACGAATCCGGCATGGATCAAGTTCACGATCATGCGAAACGCCGTGGACTTGCTGATCCCCGTCGCGGTAACGATCTGATCCAGGCTCAGGGGTCGTTCCGCTTCGAGGATGGCATCCAGAATGCTCAGCCCATGCTGCAGGGCACGAATCGGATATTGGCCGTTTCCAGTGGACGGTGGTTTCACGGAATGAAACCTCACTTTCAGTTAGGGAGAGAATACCCCTTACCGGTCTGGCTGTCAAATTGCGGTTTCAGCGTATAAGACCTTGATTTCACTATTTACGACCTGCCGTGTAGACTCGAGCAGGTGGCGCCTTGGTGGTGCTACACTCGAAGCCAACCACCCAGGGAGAATGAGAATGTCAGCCCAACGAGACACCGGCGCCGTGCGTGCCATGTTGCAGCGGTTCCAGGACGGCTATTCCGCTCGCAATGCCGGCGCGCTGGATTCATTCATGGAGCTGTTCGTCCCGGACGAGGACCTGGAAGTCATCGGGACCAACGCCGTGACGCCGGGCGAAGGGGAATGGTGCCTTGGACCGGCGGCGGCGCGCAAGCTGGTGGAGGGGGACTGGGAAGGGTGGGGCGATGTGAGGCTCGACGTACCGGGAGCGCGCATCCACGTCTTGGGCGACGTCGCGTGGCTCGCGACGACGGCGACCGTGGCGAAGACGATTCCGGCGGGCGAGACTTACGCCAACCACTTTGCCTACCTGAAGGATGTGATCGACGGGGAAGGGCAGCCCGAGGCGAAGCTGGCCGAGATCCTGCGCGCGGGGTCGAACGCGTTGTTCGAGCTGGAGCGCGGCGAGCAGTTCACCTGGCCGTTCCGCTTCACGGCCGTGCTGGTGAGGCGGGAAGATCGTTGGCGCTTCTGCCAGATGCACTTCAGTTTCCCGACAACCCGTTTCCCAGACGTGCGGATCGTTTAGCGGTAAATCAAAAGGCCCGGGGAACTCTCCCCGGGCCCTAACTACTCCGCTTGCATGCGCGTGTGCGCGTATCCCTACATCAGGGGCCGGGCGTCGGCCAGGATCTGGCGGACGACCGCGCCGTCCAGGCTCTCGAAATGCAGCAACTGCTGCGTGAGACACTCCAGGGCGTCGCGGTGGCGCCGCAGCAGCTCCTGCGCCCGATCGTACTGCTCGGTGATGATCCGCTTTACCTCGTCGTCGATCGTTTCGCGGACCTTCGGGCTTACCTGCCGCGTGTCGGAAACGCCGCCTTCGAGATACTGCAGGTGCTGTCCGGCGTAGCGCACGCACCCGAGCTTCTCGCTCATGCCGTACTCCAGCACCATCCGCTGCGCCATCTCGGTGGCCTTGTGGATGTCGTCGCTGGCGCCGGTCGTGATGGTGCCCAGCACCACCTGCTCGGCGGCGCGTCCGGCCATCATCACCGCAACCCTGTCCGTGATCTCCTCGACCGTGAACAGGTAGCGGTCCTCCATCGGCATCTGCATCATGTAGCCGAGGGCGCCGCGGCCACGGGGGACTATGCTCAGCTTGGCCACAGGGTCTGCGTGCGGGCACAGCTCGGCGATCAGCGCATGGCCCGATTCGTGATAGGCGATGGCGGCGCGTTCACGCTCGTTCATGATGCGTGTCTTGCGCTCCAGCCCCGCTACCACCCGCTCGATCGCGGCCTCGAAATCAGACATGTCAACCGACTCGGCGCCGCGGCGGGCCGCCAGCAGCGCAGCTTCGTTCATGACGTTCGCCAGGTCGGCGCCGGTGAAGCCGGGGGTCATGCGCGCTGCCCGCTCCAGGTCGAAATCGTCCGCCAGCGTGACGCTGCGGCTGTGGATTGTCAGCACCTGCAGCCTGCCCACCAGGTCTGGCTGGCCCACGGCGACCTGCCGGTCGAAGCGGCCGGCGCGCAGCAGCGCCTGGTCCAGCACCTCGGGGCGGTTGGTCGCCGCCATGATGACAACCGGCTGGTCGGCGCCGGCACGGAAGCCGTCGATCTCCGCAAGCAGCTGGTTCAGCGTCTGGTCGCGCTCGTCGTTGGCGCCCGATCGAACGCCGCCGGCGCCGCGGCTCATCCCGATCGAGTCGATCTCGTCGATGAAGACCACGGCAGGGGCCGCTTTGCGCGCTTGCTCGAACAAGCTGCGCACGCGTGCTGCGCCCACGCCGACGAACATCTCCATGAATTCAGAGCCGTTCGCCTCGAAGAAACGCACGCCTGCCTCGCCGGCTGTTGCCTTGGCCAGCAGCGTCTTGCCGGTGCCGGGAGGGCCAACCAGCAGCACGCCCTTGGGCACGCGGCCGCCCAACCGGGCGAACCGCTCGGGCTCCTTCAAGAACGTGATGATCTCCTGAAGCTCGGTGATCGCCTCGTCTGCCCCGCCTACGTCGCAAAACTTGACGGAGACGTCCGCCGGTTTCACTTCACTGGCCTTGCGGCGATCGTTTTGCAGCAACCCGCCCACGCCGCCGCTCATCTGAGCGCTGCGCTTGTAGACCATGAAGCCGAGCGCACCGATCACCAGCAGCGGCAGCACGCGCACCAGGAAAAGGGTGCCCGTCTCTGTCGCCGGAGGCGTGCTCACGGCAAACTGCACGTGAGCGGCTTCCATCTCTTCTGACAGCTTGGGATCGCCCGTAGAGATCACACGGGTCGAGAAGAGCACGGCCTGATCGCTGCTCGCACCGGCCGGGATCATCCGGCCGACGATATTCTGCGATTCGTCAATCACCACGCTTATAATCTGGCCCGCCTTGAGACGTGCCTTGAATTCGCTGTAAGCGATTGCTGTCGGTTGGACTGTGCGGGGGAGGGGGATAATCCCGGTGACCAGGGCAATCGTTAGCAGCGCCACGACGAGGGCAGCGCCGCCCCCGATCATTACTATCCGTTTGTTGCGCCACCAGCGTCCGTCACCGTTATTTCCTCCCATGAGCCGACTCAGCCAGTCCTTCACTAGACCCTCCTGGAACCTGCACCTGGAAAACACTCGGCAGTGTGAATATATGCTTCCATCATGAAGCCTGAGCCTAACGAATTGCGCCAATTGGCGCACGTGTTTCGCCGAGATGTTCCGGTGTGCCTTGAGCGGTACGGGGATTTCCTTAAGTACCGCCCCGCGAGGCAGGGCTAAGTATACACAGATGATGAGAATGCACAAACGCGCCGTGTATCAGATGGCACATATCAGGGGAAAGCAACAGGGTAAACATCGGTAAACTACTGAGGGATGCACTGGTAAGGTACCTAGCCGACCGGCGATGAGATGAGGAGCCTTTGCGCCGGACCGTGCGATCTCTCGCCCTCCCTCGGCGGCGCACGCGGCGCCGAGGGAGGCGAGAGATCGCCGGGTGTGCGGGCGTCCGGCTAGGAGCGCGCCGCCAGTTGCCTGTCCATCATGAAGACGGCGGCGCCTTGAGTTCCCACCATGCGGAGCTGATCTACGATCTGGGTCGCGTTTCGCTCTTCTTCAACCTGCTCCTTCACGAACCACTGCAGCGTCTCGACGGTGGCGTAGTCATTCTCGTGCACCGCCATCTCGTACAGCTTGTGGATCAATCCGGTGACGACCCGCTCGTGCTCGAGCACGCGCTCGAACATCTCCAGCGGTGCGCCGAAATTGGCCGGCGGCTGGTCGATCGCCTGCAGCACGATATTGCCGCCGCGCTCTGTGATGTACTCGAAGAATTTCATGCCGTGGCCGCGCTCTTCGTCGCTCTGGACGCGCATCCAGTGTGCGAAGCCGGGCAGACCGGCGGCATCCATGTGCGCCGACATGGCCAGGTAGAGATACGACGAGTACAGCTCGTGCTTGATCTGCTCGTTGAGAGCCTCTTCCATCGTTCTGCTGAATTTCATATACCGTCCTCCGTTAGTCTAGTATCCGGCCAGATGCCGGATCACTTCCTGCTTCAGGCTCGCCTGTAATGCGAGGCCGTTCGAGCGAGTGCGGATAGCCCCTGTTCTGCCGCCACAGCCACCAGCGAGACGGCGATCACCCCGGCGAAGATCTTTTCCCCAAAGTCCTGGCTGATCCCTTCCCGGATCAAGGCGCCGAGTCCGCCGGCGTTGAAGAAAGCCGCCACCGTGGCGATGGAGATCGTCGAGATGGCAGCCACACGCAACCCCGCCAGTATGACGGGGAGCGCAAGCGGGATCTCGACCTGCCCCAGGATCTGGAGCGGGCTGAGACCCATCCCGCGCGCCGATTCCAGCACGCCGCGGTCGACCTGCGTGAGTCCCGCGACGACGTTCCGTACCAGGATCGCCTGGCAATATGCGACGAGCGCTACGACGGTGGGCCAGAACCCGAGCCCCATCACCGGGTATCAGCAGCACCAGCAGCGCCACGCTGGGGATGGTATAGATGAGGCTGAGGATCGCCATCACCGGCGGGTAGAAGCGGCGATGCCGCGCCAGCAACAGCCCCAGCGGCAACGCAATCATTACGGCCAGCGTGAGCGATACAATCGTCAGCAAAAGGTGCTGCTGCGTGAGCTCGAGCACCTTCGCCGGGTTCTGCAGGATGTAGCTCACGCCCGCGCCTCGGCCATTTCCTGCCTGGCGATCCGGACAGACCGGAGCCGGTCGCGGATTCCCGCCAGGCTGCACTGCCCCACCACCGCGCCCGATTCATCTACGACCGGCAGGACATCCCTTACCGAACGCAGTAACCTTGTGAGCGCGTGGCTTACGGGGTCGCTCTCCTGCAGGGGCCGGACGGGCTCGGCCGCCACCGCCGGCGTGGCCGGTTCCATCACGCTGCGTACGTCTACCAGCCCCAGCAGCCGCATGATCTCGCTTGCGCCGATCAGCGCTGCCACGAACTCGTTGGCCGGCCGGACCATGATTTCCAGCGGCGTGCCGGACTGCAGCACTCGCCCTGCATCCATGATGGCCAGGTGATCGGCCAGCGCCAGCGCCTCCTCGACGTCGTGCGTCACGAACAGCACCGTTTTCCCGGACTGCCGCTGCAGTCGTTGGAACTCGTCACGCAGCCGGCGGCGCGTGATGGCGTCCACCGCGCCGAACGGCTCGTCCATCAGCAGTATCGCCGGGTCGGCAGCCAGCGCCCGGGCGATCCCGACCCGCTGCTGCTGCCCGCCTGATAGCTGGCGTGGATACCGGTCGCGGTACTCGGCCGGGGGCAGCCCCACCTGCGCGAGCAGTTCATCCACCCGCGTGCGGATGCGCTCCCGGTCCCACCGGAGCACCTCCGGCACGGTAGCGACGTTGCGGGCTACCGTCCAATGCGGGAAGAGCCCGATTTGCTGGATGACGTAGCCGGTCCGGCGGCGCAGCTCCGTCACGGGTAGCTCGCGCACGTCTACGCCGTCCATCAGCACACGCCCGCTAGTCGGATCGTGCAGCCGGTTCACCATTTTCAGCAGCGTGGTTTTCCCCGAACCGCTCGAGCCGAGCAGCACGACCGTCTGCCCGGCAGGCAGGTGTAGCGTTACGTCCTGTACGGCAGGGCGCGGAGCGCGCGGGTAAACCTTGCTGACGCCGTCAAAGCAGATCGCATCCACGCTGCTACTTAACCAGGCCTTTACTCGCCAGGAACTCGCGCGCCACCGCAGCGTATTCCTTCTTCTGCTCATCCACCTGGTAATTCAGCTCGGTGATTGCTTCGGTGGTGAGCGAAGGGGCCAACTTGTTCAGCGCCTCGCGGATGCCGGGCTGGAGCGCGAGCGCATCCGCACGGACGACCGGGGCAACGTTGTAGGGCGGCCACAGTCCCTTATCGTCCTGCATCAGGACCAGTTGCAGGCTCCGGATCTTCGCGTCGGTGCTGAACGCAATCACGCAGTCGGCCTTCTTGTCGGCTACAGCCTTGTACTTCAGGCCGGGATCGTAGACGGTGAGGCTCTTGAACTCGAATCCGCCGTACTGCTGTTTCAGCCCGGCCAACCCGTCCGGCCGCTGCTCGAAGTCAGGAATACCGGCAAAGGCAATATTGGAGGCCGCCTTCGACAGGTCGCTGAGACTCTTCAGGTTGTACCTGGCTGCAGCATCGGCAGTGCAGGCGACGGCATTCGTGTCATTCATCGGCGATCGTTCCAGCCAGGTCAGCTGCCATCGCTTCGTGTATTCGTCAGCGACCTTCTGGTACACTTTGGCCGGGTCCTTCTCTCCGTCCTTGATGTCCAGGATGAAGATATATGCCGTGCCCGTGTATTCGGGATACAGGTCGATCTCACCTTTTATGAGCGAGTCCTGTGCCACCTGCGTCCCGGCCAGGTTCAGCCGTCGCTGCACCGGGATGCCGTTGGCTTCCAGCACCAGCGAGTACATCTCTCCGAGAAGCAGCTCTTCGGTGAAGTCCTTGGACCCCACGCGTATCGGCCGTGTGGCCTGGCCTGTGGCCTGGACCGTCGCCCGCGGCGCGGCGCCCCCCGCGGCCGGCGTTGCGCCCGTAGCCGGGGTCGTACCACCTCCCGCGCATCCCACGAGTGTGAGGGCGGCTATCATGATAGCCAGTAGAGCAGTGCGTCTCACGATTCTCTCCTTATCTACGCCGCTAGCGATAGAATCGGCGCCGGGCAAGCGCCTCCAGCCCGCTGAACCCGACCTCTGCCGTGAAAGTAAGCAGAGCTATCGCAATCGCGCCGACGAGCATCAAATGAATGTAGGCAGGGCCAAGGCTGAGTCCAGAGAAAACGAACTCGCCCAAACCGCCGGCGCCGATGATGGCTCCAATCGTGGCGCTGGAAGTCACTTCCACCGCTGCGGTGCGCACGCCTGCCAACAGCACGGGCGCAGCCAACGGCACCTCCACCTGCCACAGCACGCGCAGCTCCCCCATGCCCATCGCCTGCGCCGCTTCCCGGATCGCCGGATCCACCCCGTTCAGGCCCGCCTCTGTGTTCAGGAGGATTGGGGGGATCGCCAGGAGCGTGAGCGCCAGCAGGGCGGGCATAAAGCCGACGCCGATCAGGGGCAGCATCGCCGCCATGATCGCCAGGCTGGGGATGGCGCGGAGGGTGCCGACGATGTTCGTGACCCATGGCGCCGTCCGCGATCGCCGCGCTGCCAGAATGCCGAGCCCCACACCCACCACGGCGCCGAGCGCCAGGGCGAGCAGGCTGAGCCGCAGGTGTGCGCCGGTTCGCAGCCAGAATTCTGGCTGGTGACCTAGAAAATACTCCCAAGTTTTGGACAACAACGACATGCGGGCTCACAAGGTGGTGCTCTGGTTGGCTTACTATGCAACGCGGGCATTCTCGCACGCCGGCTCCGGGTTTTCAAGGGGCGCGGCATACGGTGAGGACGGACGCGACCTCCTCAAACCCACGCGAACCGGGCGATTTCGCCCGGCATCCTGGCGCATACATGCCGTATAATCTGTGTGTGAAGTCGAGATAGTGAGGACAAACATGCCGTCTACTCACACAGGGTCGGAATCCGAGCACCGCTACATCGCCCTTCTGCGCGCTGTCAACGTGGGCGGCACTTCGATCATCAAGATGTCCGATCTGAAAGCGCAGTTCGAGGCCTTCGGCGCCACGGATGTCAAGACTCACATCCAGAGCGGCAACGTGGTGTTCACGACCCGGGAAGCGGATCCCGAGCGGTTGGCGCGCCGGATCGAGACGCACCTGAAGCAGGCGCTGGGCTACAAGGGCACCGTGTTTCTCTTCACCCGAGCGCAGCTCGAGAAAGCCGCGGCGGGCAATCCGTTCGACCCCGAGCAACATGACGACCAGCAGGCCGTCCATCTGATGTTCCTGTCTGCCGAGCCGGATGAAGCACACCGCACCGCGCTGATGCAGCTACAGGGCGAGGAGTACACGTTTGCCGTTCGCGACAACGTGCTCTACTTCGCCTATCCCAGGGCGCTTGCGGGAAGTCGCAGGAACATCAACATCGAGAAGGTACTTGGCGTCACGGGTACCGCCCGCACCTGGAAAGTGGTTGCGAAGCTGATCGAGTTGGCCCGCTAGAATCGTTCTATGCACTCCACCCAATCACCAGAACGAAGACTGCAGCCGGCGACCCTCCTCCCCTTTCTCGCGCTGGCGATACTGCTCGTACTGCAGATCGTCAGCCCCGATCGGGCGTGGAGCTGGCCGCTGGTCGCCTTCGCGTTCCTGACGGGGTCCAGCTACCTCTGGGCGCGCTCGCTGCGTGACCGGGTGTCCGCGCAACGCGAGCTTCGGGGTACCTGGGTGGTAGCCGGAGATGAGCTGGAAGAGCAGTTCTCGCTTACCAACACAGGGCTGCTTCCCGTGATCTGGGCGCGGGTGCACGACGCGTCGGACGTGCCGGGATACCGTGCAGAGCGGGTGGAGTCGGCCGACCCGGGCGAGCGGCGGGTGTGGCGCTTCAGCGGCGTCTGCCGGCGCCGGGGCGTCTTTCGCCTGGGTCCCTGGCAGTTGGAGATGTCCGATCCCCTGGGCATCTTTCGCGTGACGCAGAGCTATCCCGAAGTCAAGATCATCACGGTCTACCCCCGTGCCGCCCATCTTCCGGACCTCGTGCTGCCGCGCGGTCGCACCTCTGGATATGCGCGGAGCACCGAACGCTCCCCCGCCGAGACCGTCAGCGTCGGCGGCCTGCGCGATTATCAGCCCGGCGACAGCCTGCGACGCGTGCACTGGGCAGCTACCGCCCGGCACGACCGCTTGATGGTGCGTGATTTCGAACGGGAGCCGTCAGGCGATCTGTGGCTTCTCCTTGACCTGGATGCCGGCGTCCAGGCAGGCAGCGAGTCCGAGTCCACGCAGGAGTACGCCATCACCCTCGCGGCGTCGCTCGCGACCATCTATCTCGCGGAAGGAGAGCGGCGCGGTGTGGGGTTGGCTCTGTCTGGACGCGAGCCGCAATTCCTCTCGCCCGCGCGTGGTGGCGCGCATCTCTCCGCCATCCTGTCGGCCCTGGCGACGGCCGAGCCTGGTCCGGGAACACCCTTTAGCGGGCTGTTGGGTAACCTCGCGCTGCTGCTGCGCGGCGGCGGCCGCACGCTTGTTGCGATTACCCCCTCGCTCGATCCCGGCTGGCTCGGCGCCGCGCTCCGGCTGCAGGCGCGGCGGCGAGGCGCTGGCAGCCGTGCTGCTGGATCCGTCGAGCTTTACCCCGGCGCGCGGCTCGCAGGCGGAATTGCAGGGGCTGCGCTCCACGCTGGCCGCCCACGGGGTTACGCATTACGTCATTGCCCAGGGTTTCCCGTTCCGGCCGCGAGAGCGGATTCGCCGCCGGCGGCGCGAGATGCGTACCCTGAGCGGTCACGGCCGGGTAGTGCTGATGGACGTCGAGGAAGAGGTCTAGCGTGGAGACGCTTCTGCGCTTCCTGGGGCGGCATCCGCCGCGCGAGGGGTGGCTGGTCGGGATTCTGGTGTGGCTGGCGCTGCTGTGCGTTCCCGGCGCGGCGATCTCGGCAAACCTGGCGCCCGGACTGAGCGCAGCCCCCTTGCTGGTGACCATCGGGCTCGCACTCGGGTGGTGGCTGGGACGCCGCCGTCTGCACGGCGCGGCTGCAGCGCCGCTGCTGGTTGTCGCCGGCGCTCTGGGTGCGCTGGTCTGGGGCGTGCGCGCAGTCGCTCCGCTGCCCCTGATCGTCGCCGCGGGCCGGTGGGCGGAGTGGTGGCTGGCTCTCAGGATTTCGCGGCCCGTTCCTCTCCCTTCTGTGCGGGCTCTCCTCGACCAGTGGCTCTCGCTGGCGGCCTTCGCGGAGCGTGTAGGGTGGTGGGTCGCAGGGCTGACCGGCGGTCGAGGCACGCCGGACAACCTGGTGGTGCTGGCGCTCTACTGTCTCCTCGCGTGGTCAATCGCAGCCTGGGCGGGATGGTGGATGGCCCGGCGGGGGCACGTCTTTCTGGCGCTGATGCCGGCAGGCGCGTTGTTGGCATTCATTTCCTTTCTGGCAGGCAAGAACCTCGGTTGGCTCCTGTTGTTCCTGGTGCTTCTGCCGCCTCTGCTCGCCTTCACCCGTTACGGCTCCTTGCAGCGCGATTGGGAGCAGGCCGGAGTGGACTACTCACCCGAGCTCCGCCTGTCAACCGCCGCCGCCGCGGTCGCCCTCACCGTCGGGCTGCTGCTCGTTACCCCGCTTCTGCCGGCCATCGCCGATCCCGAACTGGCGCGCGCCTTCTGGCGGCGATTTGAGTCGCCGGTGCGGCAGGTAGAGGCGGCTGTAAGCAGCAGCTTCCCGGCGGTCGTCACAGCGCGCTCGCTGATCCCACCGGCAGGAGTCGCCCCCAGCGGGTTGCCGCGCTCGCATCTGCTGGGTGGAGATCCGCAGCTGGGGCGCGAGCAGGTGATGCGCGTGGCGGTGCGGGGCGCCCTGCCGGACGACCGGCTCTACTGGCGCGGCGAGACGTTTGCCTACTACACCGGCCTGGGATGGGACGTGGCCGCTGCCGGCGAGCACGGGAGCCGTACCGGTTATCCCGCCGGCCAATCCTGGCGCGCCGAGAGCAGCCGCGCCCGCCACTTGCTGGTCGCGACCGTGCAAATGATCGAGGGGCCGCGAAACGTGCTCTATGCGCCCGCCGAACCGCTCTCCGCAGACCGGCCGTACACCGCGTGGGCAAATGACGCGGGGGAACTCGTGGCTCTCCAGCTTTCGGGTGACGTCACGACGTATACGGTCTTGAGCGCTGCCTCGAATGCCGGCGAACGGATGCTGCGCGTGGCCGGCTCGTCCTATCCTGAATCGATCCGCCGGGTCTATTTGCAGTTACCCGATGGGTTGGACCCGCAGCTCGCGGCAACCGCGGGTGAGTGGACTGCGGGCGCCGCGACTCCTTACGACGAGGCGCTTGCCCTGCAATCGCGGCTCCGGCAGATCCCATATACATTGGCCGTGCCGCCGCCGCCGGCTGGCCGCGAGCCGGTGGCGTGGTTCCTGTTCGAGTTGCGCCAGGGCTACTGCGATTACTACGCTTCGGCGATGGTCGTACTTGCGCGCCTGCGCGGAATCCCGGCGCGGCTGGCGATCGGGTACCACACCGGGACATGGGACGAGGAATCAGGCGAGTATCGGGTTACCGAGCTGGATGCGCATTCGTGGCCGGAGCTGTATTTCCCCGGATATGGGTGGCTGCCGTTCGAACCGACCGCTGCCCAGCCGCCGGCGGCCTATCCGCCGGGTGAAGCGGGGTTCGAGGAGCCCGAGGAACCAGAATTGGCCGGACGGCTGGCCGAGCTGGAAGCGCTGGGGCAGCAACATGCTCAGCAGTCGCAACAGCAGGCAATCGCCCGCCTTGCAGTGCAGTTCCTGCTTGCTGCGGCTGCCATCGCAGCCGCAGCCCTGTATCACTCTGCAACGCGCCCGCTGGTGGATCAGAAACCGTACGAGCGTTTTGCCCGTTGGGGCAGCAGGATGGGGTTCCCGCCAGACGCTGCCGACACCAGCCTGGAATACGCGTGCCGGATTGCGGGAGCCGCGCCACGGTTGGCCGAGCGTGCCGCGGCGAAAGGCAGCGCTGCCCGCGCCGCCTGGGCCACGCAGCAGGCGGCCCCCAATCTCGCCGCCGATTTCAGCCGCCGCCGGTATGGGCGCGCTGAGGCGGACGACACGACCGGAGAAAATGAGAGCCGGCGCTGGCGGTCCCTGTGGAGCGCCCTGCGCCGGCTCTGGTTAGCCAGGTGGTTCCGGATCTGACCGGCTACCGGATCCTACCGGGATGGAGTGGGCGTTGGGCCGCCCATCATCCCGCTCATGTCCAGCACGTCTGCCGCTGGAGGGGCCTGGATGTCGATAGGCTGGTTCTCCTTGGTGACGGTCATCTTCGCGAGCTGGCGGGCGACCGATCCGTCTTTCTTGGTCACGGTCGCGTCCAACACGTACTGCTTGAGATAGCCGGTATCGTTCGCGACCCAGAAGTCAGCCTGCCCGGTCGTCGATAGGATATCAGGATCGTCCTGAGCCACCAAGCGGGTCAGCAGGTCGCCGGTGGCGCGGTAGTGCGTCGTTCGCACGCCTTCCAGCGTCTCATTGGCGCTGATCACGTTCTGCTGTGTAAACAATCCCGCCGGTGCGTCTGCGGCGATCTTGTTCGGGTCAAGCATTTCGCCCATCACGTTGTCCATACCGGCTGCGGCCGTGCTCGCCTTCAACCACTTCTGCTGGTCCGCCATGTAGATGAACGTATCGGTACCGAACACGATCATCTTCATCTGGCCTTCGCTGCCCGTCTTCGTTTCGTCCACAACTTGGAACGAGTAGGCTGCCGGGGCCGGCTCGGCGCGATAGCTGGTTTGCATCTTGACCTTGGAGGTCGTCGCCGGGGTCGGTTTCAGCGCCTCCTCCGAGAACTCGATCGCGGTAACATAGCTCTTGAGCGCGCCCGGCTTGAGTGCGGGGAGATCGGTCTGTCCGCCCGTCGCTATGGTGGCGGCAGGGGCGACCGCCGTCGCCGGGCGCGTGGCAGCCGCGATGATCGTCGCCGCCGGGGCAGCGGTCGCGGCGGGTCTCGGCGTGGGCGCGACGGTCGGTACGGGGCTGGGCGCGGCGGTTGCGGCAGGAGCAGCCGTCACCTGCCCTACGCCGGCGGCGGCGGGCGGCTGTGTGGCCGCCGCTGCGGGGGCCTGCGTGGCGGCGGGCGTACCGCCACCGCACGCGGCGAGTGCTACCACCAACAGCAGCAGCGACACTATGACGAACGAACGCTTCATCAGGTACTACTCCTTGTCCGGATGCACTACTGCATCTCTAGCTTGACGATGGTGCGATCCGACGCGTCGGGCCTCACGATTACCACCATCAGAGTCATCTGCTCGTTGGAGAAGACCGCGAAAGCGGATTTCCCCGGTTCGCTCTGGGTGTCGACGAACTCCTCGCGCCACCCCAGCTTGGGCAATTCGGTCTGGTACGACTTGGTCACGTCCAGTACCGGCGAGTTCGTTACGAATACGCTGGCGGGCTCATCTCCCGAGCTAAAGGCGTTTTCCATCGCATCGCGGCTGGCGGCGATCTCTTCCTCAGTTGCAGGGCGGCCGGAAGGTGGCGCCGGCAATCCCTTGAGCGCGGCTTCGCGCTCCTTGCGCGGGGCAGCGTCCGGGTTCACGACCGACGGATCGCCGGCCACCTGCGACCCGTCGACTACCTGGTCGGCGGCAGGCAGAGCGACCTCGACCGTCTGGTTTTCCCGGGTGACTTCCATGCGAACGTTTTGCTCCATGCGCCGGCCGGTCGGATCCGCTATCACCGACTGCATCTGGTAGCGCTTGAGGTATCCGCCCTGATTCGCCACCCAGAACTCCGCTGATCCAGATACGATGCCGCGCCCCGCCTGCAGATCGGCCGGATCGCTCATCATCTCCTGAACCTGCTTCTCGGTCGCCTTATAGTGCGTGGTAGCGACGCCGTCCACCACCTCATTGGCGTTTACGATGTTCTCTTTCGTAAAGAGCCCGGCGGGCGATTCGGCAGCGATCAGACCCGGGTCGAGAAGCTCGCCCGTGATGTTCGCCGCATCCGATTGCGCCGGCATCTTCACCCACTTATCCAGGTCGACGTTGAACATGTAGTTATCGGCCCCAGAGGCAACCAGGCGCATGCCCGCTTCCGGATCGCCCAGCTTGTCCTCGACCTGCAGGGCGTACGCAGCAGGCGTAGGCTGGGAGCGATATCGGATCTGCATCACGCTCCAGCTTTCGACTGCCGGCGTGGGCGCAGTGACTTCCTGCTTGAACTCGATCCGGGCTTCGTAGCTGCCCAACACGTCGGGCTTCATCTTCTCCAGGTTGCTCGGCACCACAGGAGTCGGCGTGGATGCGGTGATGATACCCTGGCGCCCCGCGGCAGGCGAGGCACTGGCGCGCGGAGCTGCCGGGCCGCCGGGCGGTGGGGCAGCGGGTGTGGGGGTCTGTGCGGTCCCGCCGCTGCAGGCGGCGAGCGACAGCAGCATCACCGCTGCCAACATGATGAGGTAGTTATGTTTCAAGACGTTCTCCTTCTTCCTTGCATCACAAGTGTTGAAGTATCCCTGGCAGGCGCTAGACGTTGAACCGGATGTTCAGGATGTCCCCGTCTCGCACCTTGTATTCCTTCCCTTCCAGGCGCAGCTGCCCGCGCTGCCGCGCCGCTGCCATACTTCCCGCCTCGACCAGCGCATCGTAGGCGATCACCTCGGCGCGAATGAACCCGCGCGCCAGGTCCGTGTGGATGGTGCCCGCCGCTTCCACAGCGTTCGCGCCTACGGGAACCGTCCACGCCCGCACCTCATCTTCGCCCACCGTGAAGAAGCTGTGCAGTCCGAGAAGCTGGTAGCTGATGCGGATAATGCGGTTCAGGCCCGGCTCCTCGATCCCATAGCTGGAGAGGAATTCGTTCGCCTCGTCGGGCTGCATTTGCGCCAGCTCCATCTCGAGCCGCCCCTGGAGCGCGGCGACCGCGGCCGAGCAATGATCGTAAGCGCCGAAACGTGCGATCGAGGCCGCCGGCTCGTCATCCCCGGCGTTCAGAACGATCAGCAGCGGCTTGAGCGAAAGCATGCCGTAGTTGCGCAGCATCTTCTGCTCGTCGGCGCTCAGCTCCATATCGCGCAGCGGCTCGGATTCTTCCAGCTTCCCGTGCAGACGGCGAAAGAGCTCCAGCTCCGCCTCGTCACACGCCTCGCTGGTTGCGATCCCCGCCCTTTTTGAGCTGCGCCTCCAGCCGCTCGATGCGCCGCTCCACGATAATCAGGTCGGAGAGCAAAAGCTCCCCGTCTATCACGTCGACGTCGCGTCGCGGATCGACGTTCCCCTCGCTATGCGGCACGTCCGGGTCGTCGAACGCCCGCACCACGTGCAGCAGGGCGTCGCTCTGCGCCAGCTGGTTGAGCAGAGGCCCGCTCAACCCGCCCTCACTGACCCCCTTGGCCAGCCCACCGATATCGGTGTAGGTGACCTGCGCGAAGGTCGTCTTGCGCGGATGGAACATGTCCGACAGCCACACCACCCGCTGATCGGGCACGTCGACTACGGCGGTATTGACGGTAAACAGACCCGAGGAGAACGAAGATGTCTCCAGGTCTCCCCTGGTCAAGGCGTTGAATACGGTTGTCTTGCTGCTGTTAGGCAGCCCGATGATGGCAATTTGCATGGTCTAGACTAGTCGCTCTCAAAACTGGCGGATTGGCATTCGTCATTCGTCATCCGTCATCCGTCATTCGCAGGGGTCACCCGTTCAGGTGGCGTATGACCCGAGCGGGTGACGATTGACGAGTGACGTTTGCCGAATGACCCCTTCTGGTGACGAATGACCCCTACGGCTGACGGATGACGGCTGACGGATGACGGATGACGTTTGACGCTCACCCGCTCATCCCATCCATCTCCCGGCCGGCCAGCGCAACGGCGCCCAGCAGACCCACGTCGTCGCCGAGGGCGGCCTGCACGATGGCCAGCCCATCGAGATACGGGGTATGCGCCATGGCGCGGACGGTCTCTTGCATCGGCTCGAACAGCAAGGCGCCGGCCTTGGTTACGCTGCCACCCAGCACCACCATGCGCGGGTTAAACAGGTGCAGCAGGCTGACGATCCCTACCCCCAGGTAGCGGCCCGCGCGGTAATACGCCCGGATCGACATCCGGTCGCCGTTGCGCGCCGCCTCGGCCACCATGCGTGCGTCGATCTTCGCCAGGTCACCGCCGGCCATCTTCTTGAGCCGGCTTTCTTTGCCGGCCTTGATTCGCCGGACGACATCGCGCGCGATGGCCGGTCCGGCAGCCAGCGCCTCCAGGCAGCCGCGGTTCCCGCAGGAACAACGCGGGCCACCCGCCAGCACGGTCATGTGCCCCGCTTCGGCGGCCAACCCGTTGGCGCCCAACACCATCTGGCCGCCCGAGACAATCCCGCTGCCGATGCCGGTGCTGATCGTGAGATAAACGGCGTCGCGCACCCCGCGTGCAGCACCGAACGTGCACTCGGCCAGCGCGGCCAGGTTGGCGTCGTTGCCCAGGAAGGTCGGCCGGCCAAACCGTTCGGTGATCATGTTGCGCAGCGGTACGTCCTGGCACCCGGGCAGATTCGGAGCGTCCAGGATCACTCCGGTTGTGGGATTCAACGGCCCCGGCGCGCCGATGCCGATGGCGCTGATCTCCGCCGGAGCCGTCCCTTCCAGCGCTCGCTCCATGGTAGCGACCAGGCGCCCGATGACTGCGTCAAACCCTTCCTGTGCATTCGTCAGGGTCGCTTCACGGCGGAAGATCTGTCCACCGGCGTCACAAAGCGCCGCCCGAATCTGCGTGCCCCCCAGGTCTACGGCAAGAATATACGCAGGCACCTTCTCCCCCTCTGCAGCGGGCGCGACTGACGAAGTATAACATCACTGCCACATTCTGACGGTCCCCACAGTCGATAACCGTATGCGAAATTCCCCTATGCCGGCGGGATGGGATCCGGCAAACGATGATAGAATGCGGTCTGGGAGCAGGAGGAGGTGTCAGAAATATCCGCGTCTTTATCGCCGGAGTCATGCAGGCGTCAAACACCGATAAGGCGCTTGTCAGCCAGATCTATCGAAACGACATCGCGGGACAGCTGCTGCGCCGTTGGCCCGACCTCGAGGTGATCGACCCGCTGCAATTGCACCCGGCCAGCGTCGGCTACGACGACGCGGTGGCGCGTGAGACCCTATTCGCCATGGCCGGGCTCGCGGCAGAATCCGACCTGGTCATCGCCTACCTTCCCGTCGCCAGCATGGGCACCGCGCTCGAGATGTACTTTGCCGACCGTGCGGGGGTGCCGGTGCTCACGATCTCGCCGATGCGGGAGAATTGGGTGGTGCGTGTCCTCAGCACCCGCGTCTTCCCCGACAACGGCGCCTTCCTGGAATGGCTGGACGAGGTAGAGGTCCTCCCGTGCCGTTAATTGACACTCCGCCCGCCTGACCGCTACAATGCCATTAGCCCGCCCCCGTAGCTCAGTGGATAGAGCAGAGGACTTCTAATCCTAAGGTCGTGCGTTCGAGTCGCACCGGGGGTACTGACCGCATCAGAGGGCAGCCTAAAAGAAACAGCTGCGCTTGGGTCTCCATGTTAGGCACGTTGCCTGCGCTTTAGAGCTTGCACATGCCTTCGAACAGCACAGAATGCGATGAGGGACTGGCGTCGAGCTCATCATCATAATACCCCTGGCCTCGCACCAGCGTCGACACACTATGCCTTCGCAAACACGCGAGCCTGCGATATGCCCAAACAAGTCCTGGTGGTCGACGAGGACGCCTTACTGAGGCGAAGTCTCTCGTTCTCTCTACATCGAGCCGGATATAGGGTACAGCTTGCCGCCAATGCCGAGGATGGCCTTGCGTGCGCGCGCTCGGACCCGCCCGACCTGGTATTGCTCGACATCGGCCTGCATGGCATGGGCGGTCTGGCAGCTTTGCACGAGTTCAAGGCGCTGGGCGACACGCCAGTGCTCTTTTTATCCGCGCGGCGGTCTCATCTCGACGAAGTCGCCGGGCTGGCATCGGGCGCTGACGACTACCTCGTCAAGCCCTTTGACCTCGACGTGCTGCTGGAGCGCATCAAGACTGCCTTGCGCCATTACGCTCGGCCTCCCTCCTCGCCGCCTCAAGCCAATAGGCTGCATGTGGGCGACCTGACCATCGACGCCGGCACGCGCAGTGTGACGGTTGCCGGGCGCTCAGTCACGCTCTCGCCGCGGGTTTTTGACCTGCTCTACGCCTTGGCGCTGCAGCCTGGGCATGTCATCTCTGCCGAAGAGTTACTGGCCAAGGTGTGGGGCGCGGAGTTCCAACGCCAGACACAAGTGCTATACGTCCACATCCGCTGGCTGAGAGAGGAACTGGAGACCGATCCCGGCCAGCCGCAACGCGTGATCACGCTGCATCGTGCCGGCTACAAGCTGGTTCCCCAAGGAACCTGAACGCCAAACCGTCGTGCGACTCCCTGCTCGCACAGTCCCCTCCCTCAGCGACTCCCATCATCCAACAGCCCGCCACCGATCATCTCCGAGCTTTCCGATTCCCAGTAGCGTCACGATTGTAAGCATAAAGTAAGCATTCATAAGAGAAATATAAGGACTCCAACTGTCGGCTTGTGATACAAGGGACATTGAGCCGCGGTTTGCGCCGTCAGCTCTAGTTTTCCCGCTTTCTACCCACCCGATTCAACCGAAACAGATGGAGTGCAGCCGCGCCAAGGCAAAGGAGGTCCACCGCGACATTCTGCGAGGAGTAGCTGCATCGGGCGTCCCGGCAGGCCGTGGCCCAGCCGGATCTGTTCCAAAGCAACCCCGCGCCGGCAGGATGCCGGCGAGAACCGCCTTACCAAGACAGACAGAGAGAGGAAACGATGAAGACTAGCAAGAGAATCCAGGTGGTCATGGCGCTCGCGTTGATCGCTGCGCTAATCTTGCCGTGGACGGCGTTAGCAGATGATCTGCTACTGGATGGTGACGTGGTGACTGTTGGCAACCAGGAAACAGTGAACCTCGGAACGGTCGCCCCCGGTGCAATCCTATACCCACAAGTCAGTTTCCAATTGGTCTGTAGCGGCAAGCAGCATGTCGATGAAGGTAAGAAGGTGACTCTGAGTTACTCCTTCTCAGGATCGAGCTTAGATGGGCTGGCCTTGCCCGCGGGCAGTGTCGCCGGAACGGATAGCACCATCGGCGATGTTCCAGCATCCTGGCCCGAAGACGCGCAAGGCGGGGGGTCCACGAACTGCGACCCAACTCCTCAGACTCTTGGCGACAACGGAAGCAGTGTCCTAACCATCAAAGCTCCATCGACCAGCGGCCCACATACCTTTGTGGTTCGGTACATGTTCAGCCTGAACTACTCCGACAATGCAATTTCCGGAAATCACAGGGATATCACATTCAACTTAACGGTGGCTGCCCCGTCCGACACCACGCCGCCGGTCATAACGGTACCGGCTGACATCACTGCTGAGGCTACTGGGCCATCTGGGGCTATGGTAACCTACTCTGCGTCAGCACTCGACCTGGTTGACGGGGCGGTAGCGGCCAATTGCGTGCCCTCGTCCGCTTCCACCTTTTGGGCACCACCGTGGTGTCCTCGCGTGTCACAGGCCGGCGATGCAGGCTCCGACGTGGCTACGGGACCATGATTCCGCCGGTCATCGACATGTGACCAGACGGAACCGAGACTGCACAGTGCTTGTACAGCTCAGCCCGGCCATCGATAACGTTGGGCACAGTGTCAGTGCCGCAACCTGCTCAGCGGCCTCCAGGTCGACCCTTTCGGGGCAGACGGCCACAGATCTATCGTTGATGGTGTGCCTGCCACCTGGAGCGCCAGCGTGTGACCTTCGCGTGCACCGCCAGCGATGCATGCTCGGCCTGGCTACGCTGGCAAGTTTCTCGCTTCAAGACTGTGCCAGACGGAACCGGCTGACAATGCTTCTACTGGGTCAGCTGGGGTTATGGTAACCTTGGGTCACACTTCACCGTCGGGGCGGTCAGCGGCATCAAAGTCGACAAAAAGGCACCGACTAATGTTACCTTCTTCGGCGGGGGCATTGCGGAAGGCGACAGGCTGCTACTATGGCTTCGTACCGGCTGGTGCGAGTAGCTGTACTAGCCGGAGATGGCGGTTCGGGCGTTAAGAGCTGCGAGGTAACCAGCGGCGGCTCTTGCCTGGGCGCTCAAGCGTTTACTGCTACCGCGACTGATAACGTCGGGCACAGTCTAGGGCCGTTCTCCACTACACCGTGATGGCCTGGAACGTCACGGGCTTCTACCAGCCCGTGGACATGAACGGAGTCTACAACGTGGTCAAGGGCGGTTCCACCGTGCCGCTAAAGTTCGAGGTCTTCGCTGGCGCCACTGAGCTTAGCCAAACCTCAGTGGTCAAGTCGTTTGCGCAGGCCAAGATCGCCTGCGATGGCTCCGCGCCGAACGACGACATCGATGTTACCAGCACGGGCGGCACGTCGCTGCGGTACGATATCACGGGGGGCCAGTTCATTCAGAACTGGCAAACGCCGAAGCAGCCGGGCGTGTGCTACCGTGTCACCATGACTACCCAGGATGACAGCTCTCTAGTGGCATTCTTCAAGCTCAAGTGATGCTGACCGTCGGCAGGGATTGATCCTGTCGACGGTTCTTCCGGGCCATGTACAATCCCGGAAACCCATCCGAAGTGTACTAACAAGCAAGGGGCGCCGATCGCCGGCAAGGGGTCGGCGCTCCCTCTCATCTGGCAGCAGCGCCTCGGCTCGTCCTTATAATCACTCTGCAGACCTCCCGTGCGAGATCCGCGTCTCAATGGCCACCAGAATAAAACGGACTCACCCGGCGTTTGGATCCGACCTGTGCGCCATCTCGACCACATGGCCGGGAAGGAACTGGCCCATCAGCCGGCGCACTCCATCTTCGCGATCGAGCGCGTTCCCCTGCATTCCAAGGATCCGCTGGCCGAACGCGGCGAAATCTTCCACGATCCGTTCGTAGCGGTAGTAGGCCAACGCAATCGGATCGATCTCCGTGTGGCCATATCCCTCATAGAACCAGGCTGCCTCCTGATCCTGGTTCCAGACGCCGCCAACCCCTCCGCCGACGAACATCAAGTCACGCTCTTTGGGGGCCAGTATAGGCTCGTCCCAGTCCACGACGGCCAGCTCGTCGTGCGCGCCTAAGAGGACATTTCGGCCGTGCAGGTCCGAGTGGCAGAGGACCAGATCAAGGCCTCTATCTTGAAGCTCTTGCCCCAGCTGCTCAGAACGTTCGAGAAAGCCTTGGATCTCGCCGCGCCTGGTCGCCCAGAAGGCGGCCAGCCTCGCTGCGGCTGGATCGTCGTAGGTGCGCTGCGCTACCTGTTGGTGGAATGCTTCAACGACTCTGCGCCAGCGGGGGCCAAAGTCCTCCCGAGGCAGACGCTCTGCTATTCCGGCGGGCAGCGACGTCGAGTGAACTGCTCGCATGCACCGGCCCAATGCGATCCACTGCGCCTGGGACAACTCAACCTGAAAGCCGGTCCTGCCCTCGAAGAACGGGTACAGAAGCCAGCTATAGCCATCCGCCTGGGCGCACAATTCGCCCGTCGAGGTCGCGAGGGGAGCCATAACCCACCGGATGCCCTGGGCATGCAGAAAGGCCGGGACGGCAACCGGTACCGGGTTGGAGTGCGACGGTCGCAGCTTGAGGAAGTATGCGGTCCCATCGCCGGCGGTGACCCGGAATACCGAGCAGTTGGGGTCGACGTTGATGGGCAGAAACGTGGCTTGGGAGATGTCCAGCCCGTAGCGATCGTGCAAACAAGCGATGATGCGATCATCGGAGAGATCAGGTCTTGTCAACATGGGATCCGGTAGACCACTCGCGGACCATGATGAGAGCCTTGCCGGTGGGGTTGGTCTCGACGAGCCCGGACATTTCCCTTCGGAACAAAGCGAGTCCAGTGCATGCGCGTGTTAGCCCGCGATTCGCCGGCGACAAGTCGATAATTCAACCCTGCCGGCCCACCATTTCGTTAATCCAAATGGGCGCGAAGGGTGAGGTGCACCCCTTGGAAACGGGGTAGTCGCGATATATTCCCAGTGTTTCCCCAATCCCCATGGCGCGCTTGCGAAGTTCGGGGAAATGGATTCCGATGGCTGCGAGACAGTAATTCATTGTCCATTGAACTTCCGGAGCGACGCCTGCCATTTCAGCCTCGATGCGGTCCAGAATCGCCGGCAGGTCAAGTCCTTCTGGCCTCTTGGCGATTCTCTCGGAAGTCAGGTTCCATCCGGCACGGGCGGCCCACGGGTCTTCGTCGGCCATCCACTTCTGGCGAAGAGTCTCCTTGTCCGGGTGATTCGCCACAACGTAAGCATTGAGCCAGTCCGCGACCGGCGCACAGTTCGCGAGCCGGACCATCCGGTCCAACTCTTCAGCAGACAGGGTCTTTGGCTTGAGGAGCAGGACTGCCAGGAGCCGGGCGTCGATATTCTCGGTCTCCCAGAGAGCGATGGCTAACTCGTGGTCCGATTTTATCTCTTTGGCCAGATTCCGGATGTCGCCCCGTAGAACGCCGAACTGATTGTCGCCGGCGCCATGCTTTTTGTTTTGTAAACGCATGCTTTCGTTGCCGAGAGCCTTGAGTCGCGCAAGAGCTTCTTCGAGAGTCATATCCGCCACCCACTCCTTTTGTTCCGACGTGTCAGGAACGGGCAAACCCCGACCTGCTTCAATGATCGATAGGGCCTTCTCGGTAGAAATTCCAGATTGAGAACCAATACCTGTACCACGCATGACGCCGGCACAAGCCGCTACTTGAGCGGGAATAACAACTGGGTCTGAAGCTCAGCCGGAGGAGTCTCCTGCGGGCTGTTCAGGTAGAACTCGTAGGCGACCCCAGTGGGCATGTACCCGTTCGTCTGCATCCACTGCTGGAGGGTCTCATAGGCCACGCCCAGTTGATCGTAGGGTCCAACGTGAAGATACGCGGCTGCCTTCCCTCCGGGAATCTCGCCGGCGAGGATATCGCCCTTCCCGACCGCCTTCTCTCCAAAAGGGAACCCGATCTCCATGTCCAGGTCCTGCATGTCCATGTTGTAGTAGGCCACGAACGGACCGCCGCTCGGGTGGATTCCCAACTGCCCGGCATATTCTATGATGGCGCCCCACGCCTGCCCAAGCACCGGCGGGAGGCTCTCCACCGGGGCACGCGTGCGGATAACCAATGCCGGTTGTGACGGGCGATCCAGCAGCTCGCATTGATACTCCATCGTCCAGCCTCCTTTGCCGAGTGCGACAGACCGAATGCTCTGATCAAATATTGTATCACGACCTCCGCCGTCTATGGCCGCCCAACACGGGTAACAACTTCAGATCTCTCCGCTTTTTGAGTAGCGGTTCCGTACCATGTGCGACCCAAGCGGCTCAGCCGGTCCCGCTACAGCAGGGATCCGTCTGAACGCAGGCCGTTCTCAGCCAACGCCGATCCCCACAAGGTGCGCGGTGGTCAAGCGCCGCCGCAGGGCGTATCGCCCCACCGGCGCCATCTCCGGAATCCGTCCGGGAATCGTAGAGCGGCCCAATGGCAACCGCTGCGTCAATTGTAGCGCGACCTACATCAGGGCTACTTGGGCACTGCTAATTTCGCTCTAGTTCCTCTCTTGTGCGATATATGTGAGATTGGCGATTTCATTACGCGGACGCACAGTTTCACCTTGATTTCTCTGGAGGAGTCCTCTTGAATCGTCGAGCCTTTCTCGCTCTTGCGGCTGCTGCCCCAGTGCTGGCGACCGCGCCTGTGCTCCTCGCAATGCCGCGCCGTAGTCTGACTGCCGTCCAGCCCGCTGGGGACGCGGCTGAGGGCTTTTTCGGCACCGCCGACGGGCGGATCTACCGGTCCCTGGATTCGGAAAAGGTCTGGTCGTTGTCCGCGAACTTCGGCAAGCACTGCAGCGTACGCCAAATTCGAGATGCCGGGGACTCGCTTGAAGCGACGATCGAGATCCAGGGGTTCATCTTTAGCCTGCTGTCGAGCGACGGGAACGTGTGGCGCACGCCTCGCGCGCGTCCCGGCGCGCCCAGCAGGCACGATCGTAGTCTCGCATGGATTCAAGCAGGTTTGGACGCCCGGAAACAGAGCGGAACGTGGGCCTCCTCCGCGGGACCGTCCCGGCTTTCACGCGGGATCTGGAGGTGTTCGTATGACTGCGATGACTGCGCTGAGACTGCCGTTTGACTTCGAGCCCGGCCGGCTGCTTGCCGACCTGTCTGGCATCCGGCCTGACGAGTGGTTGCCGCACTTCAACACAGCGCATCTACGACGGCGAGTGGAGCGGGGTGGCGCTGCGCGCGCCGGGCGGCAAGCACCAGCTCTACCCGGACCCGACCGCCACCGACTACGCCGAGACGCCAATCCTTGACCGCTGTCCCTACTTCCGCGATGTGATGGCCACGTTCCGCTGCCCGCTGACCTCGGTCCGCCTGCTGCGCCTGCGCTGCCGGCTCCAGCATCGGCGAACACCGCGACTACCGCCTGGGTTACGACGACGGCGAAGTGCGCATCCATGTGCCCATCGTGACCGATGACGCGTGGCCTTTTTCGTGGCGGGCGAACGTGTGCCCATGCGGCCGGGAGAAAGCTGGTATATCAACGTCAACCTGCCCCACCGCGTCGACAACCGCAGCGCGATCGACCGCATCCACCTGGTGCTCGATTGCGTCGTCGATCCCTGGCTGGCCGGCATCTTCGGCCTGCCCCTCCCCGAGCCGCAACACGTATGAGCGAACCCCAGCCGCCGGCCGCCCGCAGCGTCTCGGACTTCATCGCGGAGGTGATCGCCGACCCCGTCCTGGTGGCGCGCCTGCTGCCGATCGAAGACCGCCGGCTCTTCCTGGACGACGTGCTCGGCGTGGCCCGGGAGGCGGGCTACCAGTTCACGGCAGAAGAGCTGGAGGCGACGATGACGGCCAACCGCCGTCGCTGGATCGAGCGGTCGCTGCCATGGTGACGCGAAGCTGCCTGCCGGCTGGTTGCCGATCGCCGTACACGGCGCCGGACGGCCGTTCTGGGTCGACTGGTGCTATCTGGGCGACACGCGGCTGACCGACCCGTTCTTCGCCGACACCATTGGCCGCCTCCAGCGCCTGCCGTTTCGCGCAGTTGTTCCGGCCGCAGACGCCCCTGGACGAACTGCCGGCGATGGTCGCCGCCCGGCCGGGCATCCCGCCCTGCAGGCTTCATCTTCCACATGTCTCGCTGCGGCTCCACGCTCCTCAGCCAGATGCTCGCTGCCTTGCCCGAGCACGTCGTGCTGTCGGAAGCCGGGCCGCTCGATACGGTGCTGCAACTGCACTTTCGTGAGCCGTCCGTCACAGACGAGGAAAGGATCGGGCTGCTGCGGGCCATGATGAGCGCACTGGGACAGCCGCGCACCGGCCGTGAACGACGACTGTTCGTCAAGCTGGATTCCTGGCACACGCTCCACCTGCCCCTGATCCGCCGGGCGTTCCCCGGTGTCCCGTGGATCTTCCTCTTCCGTAACCCGGTCGAGGTGCTCGTCTCGCACCGGCGGCTGCGAGGCGGCCAGGCGCTGCCGGGCGTGCTGCCGCCGGAGCTGTTTGGCTTGCGAGCGCCGCGACCTGGCCGGCATGAGCCTGGACGAGTACACCGCGCACGTGCTGGCCGAGGTCTGCGCAGCCGGGCTGCGCCACCGTGACGCCGCCGCGCTGTATCTCGACCATGCGGACTTGCCGGCGCCGCATGGACGGCTGTGGCGGCCCATTTCGGGCTGGCGCCGAGCGAGCCGAGCTGGGGCAGATGCGAGAGGCTGGCCGGCGAGACGCCAAATCGCCGGCTTTCGAGTACCGGCCCGACGGCGCCGAGAAGCAGGCGGAGGCAGACGAGAGCCTGCGTCTGCTTGCCGGCTCGCCGGCTGGATCCGCTTTACCGCCGGCTCCAGGCGGCGCGGGAGAGAGAGGTGGTGGGAATTGCCTGAGCTGACGAGGGACTTCTTCGCGGCGCGTGCCGGCCAGGTCTTCGGCGTGGCGCTTGGGGACGATCGGGCCTGGACGTCGAGCTGGTGCGCCTGCGCGAGGGCCGCTCTAGCCCTCGGCAGGAGATCTGGGCTGTGGAGTTTCGCGGGCCGCGCGAACTGTATCTCCCGCAGGGCACCTATGCTCTGTCGCAGCCCGAAGTAGGGACGTTCGAGTTGTTCCTGGTGCCAGTCGACCAGGATGGCCAGGGATATTACTACGAGTCGGTGTTCAACCGGCTGCTATCACCAGGAGGATAAGATGGGGGCGTCACCATATCATCGCAGAGATCATCCTGTTCGCCGGCAACTTCGCGCCGCGCGGCTGGGCCTTTTGCAACGGCCAGATCCTGAGCATCGCGCAGAACACGGCGCTGTTCTCGCTCTTAGGCACCACCTACGGCGGCAACGGCCAGACCACCTTCGCACTGCCCGACCTGCGCGGGCGCGTGCCGGTGGGCACCGGTCAAGGGCCGGGATTGCCCAGCGTCAACCTGGGCGAGGAGAGCGGCGAACCGGCCCACACGTTGATCGTGACTGAGATGCCTGCTGCACAACCACGCGGCCCAGGCCGCCGGCAATTCGAATGCCGGCAACAGTTCAAGCCCCAGCGGCAACACCTGGGCCAGTTCGACCACGCGCGACAACGTCTATACCAGCGCCGCACCCGCCGGTCCGATGGCTACCAACACCGTAACGGTCGGGATCGCGGGTGGCAGCCAGCCACACAACAACATGCAGCCCTACCAGGGCTGAACTACATCATTGCCATCGAGGGGATCTTCCCCTCCAGGAACTAGCCGTTATGCCCACGCCGGTATGCGCGAACCCGAACATGGACATCATGCACATGTACTGTTGCATTGCAGGGCTGGTGCTGTGCCGTGTGGGTCGCCGCCGCGCCAGGGCTCTCCGCGGCCGGCCTATGCAGCGAACATCGTCGTCAACACGACCGCCGATGTGATCAGCGCCGACGCGGCGTGCTCGCTGCGCGAGGCGATCGTGGCCGCCAACACGGACGCTGCCTTCGGCGGCTGTCAGGCCGGAGCCGGTGCCGACACGATCACGCTCGGCAGTGGCACATTCCTGATCACCCTCTCGCCCGGCCCTGATGAGAATGCAAGCGCCACCGGCGACTTCGACGTGACCGGCAGTCTCACGATCTCCGGCGCCGGGGCCGGCACACACCATCATCGACGCCGGCGGCAACGACCGCGTCTTTGATATCGCGCCCGTCACGCCCTGCGACTGCACGGTCAGCCTCTCGGGGGTCACCATTCAGAACGGCAAGGCCTTTGCCTCCAACTTCAACGTTGGCGGCGGCATCTTCATCGGGACCGGCGCAACCGTCACCATCAGCAACAGCACGCTGGCCAACAACCAGTCCCTGAACAGCACAGGCGGGGCCATCGAAAACCGCGGCACTCTTTCGCTCAACAATGTGACGATGCAGAACAACACGGCCTTCGCGCTGGGCGGCGCCATCAACAATATCGGCGTGCTGACGGTCAGCAGCAGCACGTTCAGCGGCAACCGGGCGGAGTCCGGCGGCGCGCTCTTTATCAACACTGCGTCCGCACAGAGCGCCACGATCTCCGGGAGCGCCTTTACCGGCAACCAGGCCGTGGCGACGGCGGGCGGTGTCGCGGACAATGGCGGCGCCATTGCCATCAACACCGACGGTGCGGTCACCATCACGGGCAGCACCTTCACCGGTAACAGCGCCGCAGTGAACGGCGGAGCCATCTACTTCAACGACTCCCCGCCGGGTGGCACGCTGGCGCTGAGCTACAGCCGCATCGCCGGTAACACGGCCGCGGCCGGCAGCGGTCTCTATCGCAGCACCGGCGCCGCCACCGGCGAGAGGAACTGGTGGGGCTGCAACGGCGGTCCGTCGGCCGCGCCATGTGACCTTGTAGCGGGCACGGTCGACTTCTCCCCCTGGATCGTGCTCAGCCACACGGCCAGCCCGAGCACGATTGCGACCGGTCAAACGTCTACGCTCACGGCCGACTTCTTGAGTAACTCCGATGGGTCGGCGAACGCGGCCGGCAATCTGGGTGCGCTGGCCGGTGTCCCGGTCAGCTTCGGCAGCGCCGTGCTTGGCACGATCTCTGACGCGCAGACCACCATCCAACCAAACGGCGCCGCCACGGCCACCTACACCGCCGGTGCTACGGCGGGTGCCGGCAGCGCAAACGCCAGTGTGGACAGCGCGACCGTTACGGCGAATATCACCGTGAACGCCGGCAGTGGACTCACCGCGGCCGCCTTCCTGCCGGTGATTTTGGTACCGGTACCGCCGCAAACGGTGGCGACCACGACGGCGCCTTGACCGGACGGGGCGGCGCCGGCTACTTCAGCGGCGGGTAGGGCTCGGCCGGCTCTTTGACTTCAGTCTGAGCCAGGGCGACAACACGGCACGACGAGGCGGAAGCCGTCTGGGCAGCCGGAGCACGCCAACCAGGCGCCAATCTACTGAACGCTGCCCGGCTTGCCGGCCTTGTGGAGACGGCCGGTCTGCCGGGCGGCTTCGCTTTATGACGGGATCGACAGGAAACCCTTCTCCGCCAGATGGTCCAACATCAGCCGGGCGTTGCCCTCCGCGCTGCTCAGGATCGTGTCCAGCGTGATTTCGGGATCGAGCGGGGTTTCGTACGGGTCGTCGATTCCTGTAAAACCCTTGATCTCGCCGCGCCGCGCTCTGGCGTACATTCCTTTATCGTCACGCTGCTCACAAATCTCGAGGGGAGTGTTCACGAACACCTCGATAAAGTGCCCACGCTCGAACATCGATCGCACTTCATTGCGCGCTGCGCGATAGGGGCTGACTGCGGCGCATACGACCACGCCGCCGTGCCGGACGATCTCTGCAGCTACAAAGCCAATGCGCCTGATATTCGTGTCGCGATCTTCCCGGGAGAAGCCGAGTCCCTTGGAAAGGTTCGTGCGAACCACGTCACCGTCCAACAGGGTCACCTGACGGCCGTGTTCGAGGAGTAGCTGGGTCAGGATTTCGGCTGTGGTCGATTTACCGGCGCCGCTGAGGCCGGTAAACCAGATGCAGACACCTTGCTTGTGGCGCGGCGGATAGGTCTCGGCCAGGATCCTGGCTACTTCAGGCCGTGTGAACCACGGCGGCAGCAGGCGGCCCAGGTCGAGGTAGAGAGTACGTACGTCCGTACCCGAAATGTCGACCGTTCGAACGTTGTTTGGTACCCGGGATACCTCTTCGTACCGGTCCTCGTCGGGCAAGTATACGAGCTCGCTGAACGGAATCATGCGCACGCCCAACTCCCCTTCGAGTTTCGCTACAAGCTTCTGGGCGTCGTAAGCGCCATAGAAAGGCTTGCCGGTCGAATCATTGCCGGGACCGGCATGGTCACGCCCCACAATGAAGTGATTGGCGCCATAATTCCTGCGGATTACCGCGTGCCAGACAGCCTCGCGCGGCCCGGCAAACCTCATTGCCAGCGGCAGAAGGGACAGCAGAATCCGACCGGGATCGTAATGCTCCGCAACTGTTCTGTACGTGCGCACGCGTGTGAAATGATCCACATCGCCCGGCTTCGTCAGGCCAACGACTGGGTGCAGAAGCAGCACGCCGTCTACCATTTCGGCAGCGCGCCTGGTCAGCTCCTCGTGAGCCCGATGCATCGGGTTACGCGTCTGGAAGGCCACCACATTCGAATGCCCCAACTTCTCCAGGCAAGCGCGCGTCTGCGCCGGCGTCAGCCTCAGCCTCGGAAAATCGTGATGTGTGGGTAACCGCAGCACCTCTAGTCTGCCTGAGATGTTGAGTGACCCCCAGCCATGCATCTCCGAGATAAGAGGGTGACGGAGGTCCTGCGAGCCGAACACCTTTTCGGCTACTTCGTTGCGGTCCCATTCGTAAACCTCCTCGATGGTCATCACCGCCACGAGCTCATTCCTGGCGTTGCGCAATGCGACGTCCTCACCCAATACAATTGAAGGACCGGGTTCCACCGGAAGTGTCACCGGAACAGGGAAGATGGTCCCGCCGGCCAGGCGCATTTCGTCCAGAACTCGCCGGTAGTCGGCCTGCGCCATGAACCGGTCCAAGCGGCGAGAATGCGCCGACCGCCATCAACTCGAGGTCACATATAGCCCGTTCCGAAAGCTGGATAGACCGAAGGCTGCTTGCATACTGGCTCCGTTCAGATGAAATCTCTACCGGAACCAGCAAGTCTACCAACCTGTCGCCATTGGGAGGAACCAGCAATGTCATTATTCCCTCACTCGATTGCGTGTCCGTGCGTTTCCGATATCGAGGCTCCGCACGAGGGACCTGCTGCCGCCGATGATCTCATGTCCGTCATATTCTTTCTCACAGAACACCAGTAAGTACGGTTATGACGCGTCCTGGTAAGTAATTTCGTGCCGGTTTGGGCTGCCGAGCCCATCCAGGTCCCTTGTCCGGCCCGAAGCTATCGTGCAAACAAGCGATGATGCGATCATCAGAGAGATCAAGTCTTGTCGGCAAAGGAGCGGTTGACCACTCGCCTACCATACCCTCAACCGGGCGGGAAAGCCGCCCCAACCGCAGTCGTGCCAGGTAAATGGCTCATTTGACGGATGCCTGGATCCATGGTAATTGTGACCTGTGTTACAGTCCACGGCGATCGTGGGTCGCCGAGCGGCCCGCTTCCGTACCCAATTCAGGAGGTGACTGCGCCCAAGATGGATTACACGCCCAACGTGGATGGGGAGAGTGATGGCCGGTCAGTTAGCACCGGCCGGAACCCGGGTAAATACCCGTTTCCACGCCATGGCAGTACTTTCCACCGTGCTCGTTCCGGCTCTCCGGTCGACCGCTCCGCACCAAGGTGATCACGCCCGCCCGGGGGTGACACCCGCGTTCCCTGCACGTGCCTCAACAGGATCCGCCTGCCGTTTCATCTGACGCTGACGTCTGGCAGACCTGCTACGCATGCCCCCCTAAGCGCCGGTTCGATTCCCACTACAGCACAAGTCGGGCGCAGGCTCCCACGTCCCATCGCCCGTGGACGTAATGAACCGCGGCTTTCCCCTGCCGCGGACAAATCAGCATTGCTGGAGGAAACCCATGTTTCGGACACCGCAACGGGGAGTGCTGCTGAGCGCCGCCGGCCTGTTGGCCATCGCGCTTGGCGCTCTGTTTCTGCAAGCCCCTGACACTGTGTACGGCTTTAACAGCTGGCTGACGGCTGCCAAGACGCAGTACCCCGCCATCGCGGGGTCACAGCTGGACGGCTGTGCCCTGTGCCACAGCAGCGCAACCGACCTGTCCTTCAATCCGTACGGCACCGCCTTCGCGGGCGCCGGGCATAGCTTCAGTGCAATTGAGCTTCTGGACTCGGACGGCGACGGCGCCACCAACATCGCCGAAATCCGGGCTCTCACCTTCCCGGGCAACGCCGGTAGCCGTCCGAGCGTTCCGACTGCCACACCGACCAGGGTACCGCCAACGGCAACGCCTACCAGGGTACCGCCAACTGCGACGCCCACCACTGTCCCGCCAACGGCAACCCCTACCAGGGTACCGCCACTGCTGACGCCCACCTACTGTCCCGCCAACGGCAACGCCTACCAGGGTACCGCCGACTGCGACGCCCACCGGTGTCCACCAACGGCAACGCCTACCAGGGTACCGCGACTGCTACGCCCACCGGCGTCCCGCCGTCGGCTACGCCCACCAGGGTGCCCGCGACCGCGACGCCCACGAGAATACCCGCGACCGCGACTGCGACCAGGGTTGCACCGACGGCTACTGCCACCACCGTCCGTCCGACGGCGACCTCTGTGAGACCTACCGCCACGCCGGCGCCCAAAACCCGCAAGTGGGCGATGTTCACGGGGAAGATCACCAGCTTGCCAGGCGCCGCGAGATGGCGAGGTGACTGGGTTGTGGGCGGGAAGATCGTGCACGTGACCGCCCAGACAAAGATCGATGTCGCCCGCAAGTCGATCGTACACATCGGAGCGACGGCCCGCGTGCGCGGCCAGTGGCTCAAGGATGGCTCCGTGACCGCTTATAGCATCCGCGTTACACCGCGCTAAGCGGACGCGACTAACCTTGCAGCGGGGGAGTTGTGTAGCGCTCCCCCGCTGCAAGCCGGGCCGGCTGAGAGACGCCGGCCCTCCCCCTTACCCTTCAGCTGCACCCGGCCACTGGACTCGTCCGGGGTCCGCTGTCCACCGGCTCGTGTATCTCCGAACAAACGCCATCGAAGTCCCCGGCATCGCCGCGGGCCGCTTGTGGGTGCAGCGCTCGGGGCCTACAGGTGCCGGCCGGCCGTTCGCATGGGTATTGCCCGCGGCCGGCGCGCCGGGTATGATTACCCCGTACGTTTCCGTTGCGCCGTCTTGCCCGTCGCTGCCGGCCACCCTGCCAGTCCGGGCACCGGCGGGACCTCCGAGGAGATTGTCATGCCTGAGATCAAGCAAGGCCCTGGTAGCTTCTACATCGGCGAGGATCCCGGCCAGCCCCTCGCTAAGGTAGACGTAGCTCGTCGCGGCGATGTGCTGGTCATCATCCACACTGAGGTATCCGAAGCTCTCAAGGGGCAAGGCATCGGACAGCAACTGGTCAAGCACGTCGTAGACTACAGCCGCGAAAACAACCTGACAGTTGTTGTGAAGTGCCCATTTGCCCGGCGGATGTTCGAGCGAAATCCCGATTACCATGACGTCTTGAGAGGTAGAACACTATAGGTCTGCGGCGCACCGGAACCGCCCAGCGGGTTCGAACGTCAGCAGAATACAAATCGATGCGCCCCGGCCATTGCCAGATGAGCCGAGAGAGCGCACCGGTAGGGGATTCTCTCGAAGGGGTAGTTGTACCAATGTACCGGCTTATGTTCCTGATCGTCATCGCGCTTGTAGCGTTCCTGGCAGGCTGTGCTGCTGGCCCGGCCGGATCTCCGGCCGGTCCCACGTCGTTGCCAACCGCAATGAAACCACAGGTGAGCACGCCGGCGGTTTCGGGATCGCCGGCGGCAACGCCGGCGGCGGTCGCACCCGGCGGGCTTGCACCCGAAATCGCGACCCGGGCTGTCGCGTGGCTGGCCGGGCAGGTAAACGTCGCGGCCAAGGACCTGCGGCTCGTCGCGGCCGAGCGGGCCGAGTGGACTGACTCGTGCTTTGGGTTGGGCGGGCCGGCAGAGTCGTGCCTCCAGGCGATTACCCCGGGCTGGCGCATCGCTGTTGAGGCAGCCGGCCGGCGGTACGAGGTTCGCAGCGACGAGTCTGGCAGCGTCTTCCGGCTGGCACCCCAAGGGAGCTGAGACTTTCGGGGGCCGACTCATCTCGTCGAGATCAGTGAGCTGCTCTCCTTCAGCTCACAAAGTCACTTCACCTCGACATTCCGGCAAGTGACAGGTGTCACCCCGGGTCAATATAGAGAACATGTCGAGAATTGATAAAGACATGAGATTCTTGATATACGACAGCCCTCGGCAATGCCATAGTGAGAGCATCGGAACGACGGTCCTGTCGTTTCGATCGCCAACCTGCCCCCCGCAGGTCGGCACCATCACCCGAGAAAGCGAGGGAGCGATGATGATCAGGCGACTGGATGGCAAGGTAGCCGTTGTGACAGGTTCCGGGCAAGGAGTGGGCAGAGGCATAGCCATCGTCCTGGCTCGTGAGGGAGCAAGGGTTGTGACGAACAACCGGAAGCCGAGCTCGGGGGCAGCAGTGCCCGAGCTCGGCCAGCTCGATGAAGCCGAGAGGACAAAGCTGATCGCTATGCGGGGCGATGCTGAGAGCACGGCCAACGAGATCATCGCGGCAGGCGGCGCGGCGGTTCCCTTTTATGGGAACGTGTCCGATTACGAGACGGCCGGCAAGCTCGTTCAGACCGCGATCGACGAGTTTGGGAGAATCGACATCCTGGTTAACAACGCGGCGGGACTGGGATCAGGTATGTTGACGGGCACGAGCGAAGCGGATTGGGACTACCAGACGGTTCCCAAGCTCAAGGGCGCGTTCAACTGCATGAGCCACGCCCTTCCCTATATGATCAAACAGCAGTTCGGGCGCGTTGTGAATGTGGCGTCCGACGCCTGGGTCGGCATGCAGGGACTCAGCGCATACAGCGCCGCCAACGCCGGGCTAGTTGGGCTGACCAAGGCGGTCGCAAAGGAAGTGTACCGGGCGGGCGTGACTGTGAATGCCGTTTGCCCTCAAGCAGCGTCGCCCGGCCATTTCGTCGAATACACCGCAATGGTGAAGAAACTGAAGGGTCTTGGAATTCAGATTGACGAAGCGAGGTTGAAACAAGTCGAGGACGCGCATGGTCCTGCTGAGGAGATGGCGCCATTTGTTGCCTATTTGGCGACCGATGCCGCCGCCGGCATAAGCGGCTCCGTGTTCTCGGTCACTGCCAACGGGCGGGTCGCACTTTACTCAGATCCGGTTCCGGCAGCCGAAATCAAGAAGGACGATGGCCCGTGGACCGTGGAGGAGTTGATTCAGGTGGCTCCCGAGAAGCTGCTGAGAGACTATGTTTCCATAGCCACGCGTAACGAGTGGAAATGATATCTGCGCCTGGGCGCCCGCCTCTAGTGGGCGTTGGGGTACCGCTGCACCGTATCTGCTGAGCGTCCTTTCCAGGGGGCAGTGCGCGTTCCGATACTCACAGGGGCTTCCACTCGCCACCTTGCCGGCTAGTCGGCAATGGGGCAGTGTCGCGTTACACGCGGGTCCTGTGCGGGCCGTCGTAGCGTCGTAAGCCTTCCGCCATGACCAGGACAAGCGGGCTCCTCAACGGATAGAGGCTCCCTGATGGACGACCGGGCTCTCATCGAAACATGGAACCGCGAAGCAGAGCGAGGCTTTCGCGGCTGGGACTTCTCGTACTTGACCGGGCGCTGGCGCGAGGAGCAGCCCCCCTGGTCGTATGATGCCCTGGTGCGCGCCTCGCTGCCGCGGGCGGACTCGGTGCTGGATATGGGCACGGGCGGCGGCGAGAAGCTTCTGGAATTCCGCGAGGCGCTGCCGCTGCACACCGTCGCCACCGAGGGATACCCTCCCAATGTTCCGCTCGCCCGGTCGAACCTGGAGCCGCACGGTATCCGGGTCGCGGAATACGAGATCGCTGAGACGCCCCGGATGCCGTTTGAGGATGCGTCGTTCGCTCTGGTCATCAATCGCCACGAGGCATTCGACGCACGCGAAGTGGCGCGAATTCTCAAGCGCGGGGGGCTGTTCCTCACAGAGCAGCAAGGCACGCTGGGCGGCCTCGCCGCCGAGTTCGGAATGCGTCCCCGGGTTCCCCCAGTGACGCTCGAATCCTGCAGCCGGGAGATCAGGGATGCCGGCCTGATTCTCGAGCGCGGCGAGGAGTGGGTCGGGCGCACGACCTTCGCCGATGTGGGGGCTCTGGTGTACTTCCTGAAGGCCGTTCCGTGGGAAGCGCCGGACGACTTCTCCCCGGAACGCTACCACGATGTGCTGCTCGCCCTGCACCACCGCCAGAGGCTCTCGTTTGCGGTGCAGTGGTTCGCCATCCAGGCGCGCAAACCACCTTTAGACAGTGGCGACATCCGGTGTCTTGATGCCCTGATTGCGCGTGAATAGGACCGTCATCTCGGGTCGACGCGCCGGCGGCTCCTGACAGAGCCGCCGGCGCGCGCAACAATTCCAATCTATCCCCAAACCGTCCCCAACCGACTTGACACAAAAGTCACAATATGATACTTTTGGCACAGCCCTCGGTCTTTTTGTCGCCGTCTGTACTCTCCAATCCCATCCTCAAAAGGAAGAAGGGGAAACGCATGAAGAAGCAGTTCTACTGCTAGCGCTCATCGTTGTGCTTGGCCTGCTCGCGGGCTGCACGGCTGCCACCCCGGCCGGCGCCCCAGCCGCCGCTCCAGCCGCCGCTCCGGCCGCCCAGACAGGTCCTGCCGGTCCTGCCGGCCCCCCCGGTCCCGCCGGCCCTGCCGGTCCTGCTGGCCCCGCCGGCCCCGCCGGTGCAGTTGCTGCATCAGCGAGCCAGCCAGAAACCTGTTCGATCTGTCATAAGGATGCCGGCGCCAATCACCAGGCGTCCTATGACGAGTTGTATCAGGATGCGGTTATCAAGGTCACGGACCTGAAGTACTCGTTCAAGGCATCGCCCGATACAACCACCATCACCTTCAACATGACGAAGAATGGGCAGCCCTTCGATCCGAAGCAGGCCGATTCGCTGAACATCTACTTCGTACCCTACGCCAAGGGCAAGTTCCAGTTCGAGCCGGCCGCGGAGCGGTTGTCCCTGAAGGGGACGATTAGCTCTGATGGCAAGGGCCTGGTGACCAGCACGCTCGTCGAGAAGGCCGCCGGCGACAAGGACTTCGTCGACTACACCGATGTGAGCAAAGTAAACGGCCTCATCGTGATCTATGGCCGGGATGAGACGGTCGGGAGAATCCCAGACACTCGCCTCGACCAGAACAAGTACCCGTTTGCAGGACTGCTGGAGACCGGCGCCGGCGTCGACTACGTCTCGGCGGCCAACAACGCCGGCTGCGAGAAGTGCCACACCGATCCCTACCTCAAGCACGGCTACATCTACGGCCAGGTCAACGACGATCCCGCGACCGACTTCTACACCTGCAAGGCCTGCCATCTCGACAACGGCGAAGGCGGACATTTCGAATGGCAGCTCCTGGTCAATGATCCGCCGCTGGCGGCCAAGTTCCTCGCCGGCGAGGTGGAGCTGACGGACGGCGCAGAAGGCGGAGTACGCGTATCACCCGTCCGTCATGAACGACGTGCACATGTCGCACGCCATGGAATTCCCGTATCCCCAGTCCATGGCGAACTGCGTCACCTGCCACGAAGGCAAGCTGGACAAGATCCTGGCGGACGCCAACTTCACGATCGCGACCTGCAAGAGCTGCCACCCCGTGACCGGCGCCAAGGCCGCAGCCAAGGAAGGCGCAGAGCCGGCCTACGATACGACCAAGCTGGCCCTGAAGACCATCGTGCCCCCGGCGATCCACGGCAACATGGATCTGAACAACGACGGACTGCACCACCTGCCATGGCGAAGGCAAGGCGGCAGCCGAGCTTCAAGAAGATCCACACGGGCTATGACAAGGCGATCTACACCGCCGACGGCATGAAGTACTCGGATGCCATCTCCGTCACCATCGAGAGCGCCACGCTCACCGGCACCAAGCTCAACATCAAGTTCAGCGCTGCGGAGTCCCCGGACATCAAGGGGATCGATGTCGCGCAGCATCACGCCGACCGTGCTGGTCGGCCTGTACGGCTGGGACACGAAGGACTTCATCGTCGGCCCGCACGAGAGACTGATTGACGACAACAAGGACGGCAAGATCGACAGCAAGGACCAGCGGACCCTGGAAGCTGCGGTCGGCACTGACCATCCGCGCATCAAGACGGTCTCGGCTGCCGGCGGCAAGTGGGAAGTCGAGGCAGACCTGTCCACCTGGGCCGACCATGATCAAGGACGGCACGGTGAAGCGCGTTGAGGTCGGCGTCCTGCCGGCGCTTGAAAACGCCGACAAGCTGGCGCTCGCCATCGATGCGACTACCCGGACGTTCGACCTGGGCGCCAAGAAGTTCGACGACGAGTTCTTCAAGCCCATCACCAACGTCAAGAAGTGCGAGAACTGCCACGGGGCGCTGGCCATCGAACTTCCATAACCCGAGTTACGGCGGCAATGTTACCGCCTGCCGGCTGTGCCACATCACCAAGAGCGGCGGTTCGCACCTGGAGATGCAGTCGCGGTCCATCGACTCCTACGTCCACGCGATCCACTCGAGCCAGGCCTTCGACGTCGCCACGATCGACTTCAAAGACCCGGTTGCAGGCCATGGAATACGAGCATCACATCACATCCCCGTATCCGACGCACGCCAGCACGAACTGCGAGTCCTGCCACGAACCGGGCATGTACGAGGTGCCCGACCAGGACCAAGTCGCTGCCGGCGCTCCTCTCGCCGATCCGTCAAGAACGATACCTGGAACCGGAACATCGGCGTGTCCCGGCCCTTGTGACCGGGCCCGCGTCGAAGGCCTGTGGCGGCTGCCACCGGGCGGCCCTGATCAACGAAGACAATGCCGGTGGACTTGCCGTCCTGAACCAGCACTTCGCGCAGGGCGGATATCTCATCGAAGGCGGAAAGAAGCCCGCCGACACGCTGAACAAAGCCATCAACGAGATGATGGCGATCTTCAAGTAAGCGAGATACGGCCAGTGGGCTTCGGCCCCACCTGAGCAGAGAGAAGGGTCCCGAAAGGGGCCCTTCTTTTCGTTCATGGCCCCGAGACTATCCTCTGTTGGGGCGCCGTTCCGCTCGAACGGGCGGCGGGCGCCCCTCCCGGCTGCCAGATATGGCGCCCGCAACCATCCTGTCCCTCTGGAGCACGCACGATTCACCCAGAAGCCGTGGATTATTGTAAGGAATGGCGTAGAAGGCCGTAGCCGGAGGTGATAGACTCGTGCGGTCACCGGAGATTCCCCAGCCAGACCGGTGAGTCAGAAGGAGAAATACGGATGGACCTCAGGCGAAATCGTCTCATTGTGCTGTTCGTCGTCCTCTCTGTAGTGGCGACGGCCCTGATTGGCTGCGCCGGTACCGCCGCGCAACCTACCACTGCGCCCGCCGCTCCGGCGGCGAAGGCGACTACGGCACCGGCCGCGCCTGCAGCGACGGCTGCTCCGGCCATGACGGCCCCGGCCGCCAAGGCCACCACCGCGCCTGCTGCTCCGGCCACGACGGCCCCGGCGGCAGCGGCGGGCGGGGTGCAGGTCGGCATCGTGCTGCCCACTAAGGATGAGCCACGCTGGATTCAGGATCAGACGCGCTTCGAGGAGGCGCTGAAGACGGCCGGCTACGGAGCGCAGATCCTGTTCAGCCAGGGCGATTCGGCCAAAGAGAAGGCCAATGTTGAAGCATTGATCAGCCAGGGCATCAAAGTGCTGATCATTTGCCCGCACGACGGCACGGCAGCTGCTGCCGCAGCCGATGCTGCCCGCAAGGCCGGGATCAAGGTGATCTCGTACGACCGGCTGATCCGGGAGACGGACGCCGTCGACTACTACGTAACCTTTGACAGCGTGGCCGTTGGCGAGGCGTGGGGCCAGTATCTGGTGGACAAGGCCGGCTCTGCCAAGGGCAATAGCCTCTTCCTGTACGCCGGTGCGCCGTCCGACAACAACGCCTTCCTGTTCTTCGAAGGCGCCTGGAACAAGCTCCAGCCAAAGATTGCCGATGGCACCTTCGTGATCAAGAACTCCAGCCAGGCGGTGGGACTGCAGACCAAGGCTAAGCTGACCCGTGACGAGATGGCCAAGATCATCGGCCAGGTCACCACGGAATGGAAGTTCGACGTCGCCAAGAATCTGGCGGAGGCCAATCTGACGTCCGCCCAGGCTGCGGACAAGGCAACGTCCTTCATCGTGGCGCCCAATGACGGCACCGCGCGCTCCATCGCCGACGCCTTCAAAGCCGACAAGGACGTGAAGACCTACTACATCACCGGCCAGGACGCTGAGAAGGCCTCGATCCAGTACATCATCGACGGAAAGCAGTCGATGACGGTCCTGAAGGACGTGCGCACGTTGGTGAAGGACGCCATCACGGCTGCCGTGGCCTATCTCAAGAACGGCACTCCCGAGAAGACCAACAGCTACAACAATGGCAAGGTCGATGTGCCCGCAAAGCCCTCTGCCATCGTCACCGTTACCAAGGACAACGTCAAGGCGGCCATTATCGACTCCGGGTACTACCCGGCCAGTGACTTCCCCGCCGTGAAGTAAGCACTACCGTAAGCCAGCACAGGAATGGTGGCGGCTCCGGCCGCCACTATTCCTGTCGCACTCGTCGTCAGGAGATCCGGAGGCGCCATGGATACTCCCATCTTGGAGATGAAGAACATCACCAAGACGTTCCCCGGTGTGAAGGCCTTGAGCGACGTCAGCTTTCGGGTTGCCGAAGGTGAGATCCATTGCCTCGTCGGAGAAAACGGTGCAGGCAAGTCGACTCTCATGAAGGTGTTGAGCGGCGTCTATCCGTACGGCCAGTATACCGGGGATATCCTCTTCAACGGGCAGCTGCAGAAATTTGCCAGCATCCGCGACAGCGAACGCGCCGGCATCGCCATCATCTACCAGGAGCTGGCACTCGTCCCTGAGATGGCGGTCTACGAGAACCTCTTCCTCGGCAATGAGATCACAAAGGGCCCGACCATCGACTGGAACGAGACCATCAAGCGGGCGGCCGCAGCGCTGAAGAAGGTCAGGCTCAATGTCAATCCGGCGACCAAGGTGAAGGACCTCGGCGTCGGAAAACAACAGCTGGTAGAAATCGCCAAGGCTCTGAACAAGGACGTGAAGCTGCTCATTCTGGATGAGCCAACGGCAGCCTTGAACGAAGATGACAGCGCAAATCTGCTCGGGCTGATACGCGATCTCAAAGCGAACGGCGTAACCAGCGTGTTGATCTCGCACAAGCTGAAAGAGGTCATCGCGATCGCCGACACTGTTACGGTCCTGCGCGACGGCCAGACGATCGTTACCCTGGACGCCAGCAAGGGTGAGGTATCAGAGGGTGTGCTGATCAAGCACATGGTCGGGCGAGAAATCAGCAACATCTATCCCCCGAAAGAACACAAGCCCTCGGACGAGATCGTCCTGGAAGTGAAGAATTGGAATGCCTACGACCCCGCGGTGGGGCGGCAGATCCTCAAAGATGTCCATTTCAACGTCAGGAAGGGCGAAATCGTTGGGATCGCGGGCTTGATGGGCTCGGGACGTACCGAGCTTGCCCTGAGTCTTTTCGGGAATCCCAAAGGCTACAGAATCAGCGGAGAGATCACGCTGAATGGACGCAAGAGGGAGTTTGGTCACCCGAAGCAAGCGATTGATGCCGGTCTGGCCTACGCGACCGAGGACCGGAAGGCCGCCGGACTGATTCTCATCCAGGATGTGAAGCAGAACATCACCCTTGCGAACCTGCAGGAAATTGTGCAGGGACTGGTCGTCGACGGTAACGCCGAGGTCAAGGTCGCGGAAGGATACCGGCGCTCGCTCGGTATCAAGACGCCGAGTGTCGAGCAGAAAGTCGGCAACCTGAGCGGCGGAAACCAGCAGAAGGTATCCGTAGCGAAATGGTTGTACGTCAAGCCCGACGTCCTGATCCTGGACGAACCGACGCGCGGCATCGATGTCGGGGCCAAGTACGAGATCTACATTTTGATGGCCCGGCTGGTGCAGCAGGGGATGAGCATCGTCATGATCTCGTCCGAGCTGCCCGAGGTTCTGGGCATGAGTGACCGGGTCTACATCGTCGCCTCAGGCAGGATCGCGGGCGAGCTGCCGATAGAGGAAGCAACTCAAGAAAGAATCATGCAGCTCGCAACCAACTAGGGAGGCTCGGCATGCTCCTCAGGAACCTTCAGAAGGCATTACGAGACAACATCCGCGAATATGGCATGTTCATCGCTTTGTTCGTCATCATGGCGTATTTCACGATCACGACACAGGGCCTCTTCATCTCGCCGAGGAACATCAGCAACCTGCTGAATCAGACGGGCTATATCGCCGTTCTGGCGGTCGGGATGACCCTCGTCATCGTCATCCGGCATATCGACCTGTCAGTTGGTTTCCTGTCAGGCTTCATTGGCGCGGTAGCCGCCATCCTCCTCTCGCGGTGGCAGTTGCCCGTCTACGTCGTCATACCGATGGCACTTGCGATCGGGACGTTGGCGGGTTGTCTGACAGCGTTCCTGGTGGCAAACCTGGGCATTCCCGCCTTCGTTGCGACGCTGGGTGGCTGGCTCGCTTACCGTGGACTCTTGCTCCTGGTTACGGCAGGCACGGGAACGATCATCGTCTCGAACCAGGTGTTCAACGCTATAGGGAATGACTTCATCCCGGACATTCCCGGTATTACCTTCCTGCCGAACGTTCACAAGCTGACACTGATCCTCGGGCTGATCGGCATCATCCTGTACAACGTGAGCGCGATCAACGGCCGCCGGCAGAAGCAAGCCTACAACTTCGAAGTGGCGCCGGCGGACCTCTTCATCCTGTCGTCCGTCTTCGTGTCGATTGTCCTCGCCGCCATCACGTGGGTTCTCGCAGGATACAACGGCCTGTCGTGGACTGCCGTGATTGTGCTGATCGTAGTGGGCATCTATCATTTCGTCACCACACAGACGGTCCTCGGCAGGCACATCTACGCGGTCGGCGGCAACCCGGAAGCTGCCCAGCTGAGCGGTATCAACGTCAAGAGGCTGACTTACGTCGTCTTCGGCTCGATGGGGCTGCTCTCGGCCCTGGCAGGCATCCTGTTCACATCCCGCTTCCGGTCCGCCACACCACAGGCAGGGACGCTGTTCGAACTCGACGCCATTGCAGCGGCATTCATCGGCGGCGTATCCCCGGCGGGCGGCATCGGGAAAGTGATCGGATCGCTGATCGGCGCGCTGGTCTATATGTCTCTGACCAGCGGCATGAACCTCATGGGCACGGATATCGCCCTCCAGTACGTGGTCAGAGGCCTTGTGCTCGCTGCCGCCGTGATCTTCGACGTGACGACCCGGCGCGCCGCCAAGTAAGGTGGACGGCCCCGTCCTCACTTGAGGGGGGATGACCGGCGATCGGGGCGCCGCGGTGGTCACCAATCTGCCTTGCCCTGCTCAGGCGATGGCGTTCTCCAGCCTTGAGTAGAAGAACTTTTTGGTCAGCTCAGTGGCAAGGACGTAGAGCGTCGTCAGCCCGATCATCGCCAGCATGAGCGGTGCGGGCAACGGGACAAACCCAAGTATCGAGGTGAACGGCAGGTACGGCAGTACGAGGGTGATCCCGATGAACGTCAACGTGCTTGCCAGTAATAGTGTTCCCGGGCGGCTGCGGAAGAAGAGATGGCGCGTTCGTACTACCAGCGCGATGACCAGCTCGGTTAGCAGCGACTCGATGAACCAGCCGGTGCGGAACTCTTCCGGCGAAGCGCGGAACAGAAACAGCAGCGTCCCAAAGGCCAGGAAGTCGAAGATCGAGCTAACCAGTCCGAAGAGCACCATGTAGTTGCGGATGAACCTGGTGTTCCAGCGGCGCGGCTTTCCCACCATCTCCGGGTCCACGTTGTCGCTGGCGATGGTGACGGCGGGTATGTCGGACAGGAAGTTGTTGAGCAAGATCTGCGGAGCGAGCAGCGGCAAAAACGGCAGAAACATCGAAACCCCGGCCATGCTAAACATATTGCCGAAGTTGGCGCTGACGGTCGTCAGGATGTACTTGAGCGTGTTGGCGAAAGTCCTGCGGCCTTCGTCGATGCCCTGCCGCAAGATGTCCAGGTCATTCTTTAGCATCACAAAGTCGGCGGCGTCCTTGGCCACGTCCACTGCCGTGTCCACGGAGAGGCTCACGTCCGCTGCGTGCAGCGCCGGCGCGTCGTTGATGCCATCGCCGATATAGCCGACGACATGGCTCTTCTTTTGCAGCGCCAGGATGATGCGCTCCTTCTGATTGGGATCCACTTCAGCGAAGAGGGTGGTGCGTTCTGCAAGGTTCCAGAGCGCCTCGTCATGTAGGTCGTTCAGCTCGCTTCCGGTCAGCACACCTTCCAGGGGCAGGTTAACCGCCTCCGCGACATGGCGGGCAACTTTCTGGTTGTCGCCCGTGATGATCTTGAGCTGCACGCCGCGCCTCGCCAGATCGACGATGACTTGCTGCACACCGGCCTTCGGTGGATCGAAGAAGAGCAGGAAGCCGGCGAACGTGAGTCCGTTCTCATCCCCCTGCGTATAGGCTTCGGGCCGCCCGTCCGCCGGCTTCGTCGCCAGGCCGAGCACGCGGAAGCCCTTTTCGCTCCATTCGCCGTACTGCTGATCGATCTTGGTCCGCGCTGCAGCATCCAACGGCTGGATCCCATCCCCATTCTGCATGCCGGCACAGATCTCCAGGATGTTGTTCAGGGCGCCCTTCGTAATGAGGGTGCGCTCACCCTGGCGGTCGGCAACGACCACACTCAGGCGCTTGCGCACGAAGTCATAGGGGATTTCGGCCACCTTTTGTTCGGAGCTGATGTCCAGCCCGGCCTGCTGGGCGGAAGCCTGGATGGCTTCATCCAGCGGGTTGCTCAGCCCGGCCTGATAGTGCGCGTTGAGATAGGCATGGCGAAGCACCGCCTCGGATGGTTGCCCCCGTGTATCGAGCGCGCCGTCGAGATGGACGACGCCCTCAGTGAGTGTGCCGGTCTTGTCGGTGCACAACACGTCCATGCTGCCGAAGTTCTCGATGGCCGTCAGGCGGCGCACGATCACGCCGCGCCTGGCCATCTGCTGTGCACCGTGAGAGAGTGTGATGCTGATAATGGCGGGCAAGAGCTCGGGCGTCAGGCCCACCGCCAACGCCAGCGCAAAGAGGAGCGAGTCTAGCAGCGGCTTGGCAAGGAAGACGTTAACCGCCAGAACGAGGACCATGATCACGAGCATGACCTGCGTGAGCAGGTTGCCGAACCGGCGAATGCCCCGCTCAAACTCGGTCTCCGGCGGGCGCAGTCGAAGCCTTTCCGCCACCTGGCCGAACACCGTGGCCTTCCCCGTCTGCACAATCAGCACCCGGGCTGTTCCGCTTGCGGCGCTGGTACCCATGAAGACGCAGTTGATACGCTGCGCCAGGCTGGCATTTGTAGGGACAGGTGCCGGCTCCTTCTCTACCGGGAAGGTTTCGCCGGTAAGCACTGCCTGGTTGACATAGAAGTCAGTTGCTTCCAGCACGATACCATCGGCCGGGATCAGACTGCCCGCGGAGAGCAGCACAACATCACCCGGAACGACTTGTTCGGACGGCAGCATCAGCGGCAGGCCGCCACGCAGCACACTGGACTTAATCGTCACTTGTGAGCGCAATTTGTCGACGGCGTTGCCGGCGGTGTATTCCTGCACGAAGCCAAGGATAGTGCTGCCAAGCACGATGGCAATCACAATGCCCGCGTCAACCCACTCCCCCACGACGCCGGAGACGACTGCAGCAAAGATGAGGATGAGAACGAGCGGGCTTCTGAATTGGCTGAGCAACAGGCGCAAGGCGGTTGCTTTCTGCTGCGCTCCGATGGTGTTCAACCCATATTCGTGCAGGCGTGCTCAGCTTCGACAGGTTGGAGCCCGTCTTTGGAAGCGTGCAGCGAGGAGAAGAGCTGCTCGGGCGGGAGGCTCCAGTAAGCCGCCAGAGTTGCGCCGGCGACCGGTTGCCCCGCTTTCGACGGGGCGCCGCTAGAGAGATTGGAGGTGAGTTTCATTCGACTTCCCTGGAGTTCGTGCCGTAACGATACCGCCCAGGCATCGGAAACGCGTAGACACGTGCCGGTGGGGCTATCTTGTTGTGTGTTACCACAAGTTGTCCGTGCAGATGCGGGGCGCAGCATACGATGTGCATGCGACCTCGGGCGCATGATCGTAAGGCGTGATGGGCGGGCTCGGAAACGGCGAACAGGCCTGTACTCGTAAAGGGCGCTCCCACCTCACAGCGCCGCGCGGCGAGATGCTCGCCGTTCTACTTAACGGGCGCGGCCAGATCGAAGCAGCACAACACCTTTGGGATGACAGGTACCTCGATCCGCCGCCCCGACTCACATCACTTCAACACGCGGTACCGGAGATGCGTGACCGCAGGCGTTGCGACCGCGCTTATCCGCTCCAGCTTGATCTGCTGGTCGCCGGTGTTGGCGAAGAGAGGCCGTCCTGCACCCAGCAACACATTGGCAAGGTGGATCTCCATCTCGTCCACCTGTCCGGCCTGCAGGTACTGCTGGCTGACACTCGCGCCCATCAGATAGACATCCTTGTCGCCGGCCGCCGACTGGGCCTGAGCCAGCGCCCTTTCAGTCCCGTCCGTGACGAAGACGAACGTTACCTGGCTCCTGGTCAACGTCTCATGCGGGCGGTGCGTGAGGACGAACACCTGCTGTCCCGGCTTGAAGGGAGGATCGTCGCCCCACTCAACGATCGAATTGTCGAAGGTGCGCCGTCCCAGGATGCAGGACCCCTGGGTATGGGTTGCGTCGTCCAGAACCTGAGTATCCGCACCGGTCCGGCGGTCGAACGCCCATTCATGGAGCACTTCGCCGCCGTCGCCCAGCCCGTTGCCGGGGACATCGTTCGGCGCCGTGACGAAGCCGTCCAGAGACATGGTGATGTCTACAATCACTTTTCTCATCTCTGCTCTCCCCTGAAGAACGCCACCAACACGGGAGCGAGCGCCTCCGCAGCAACGTCGTGCGTCTGGCCTTCCAGGGTCACGTGCTGTGCGTTGGGCATGGCCTCCGCAAGCGCGGTGGCGGCGACGCTCATGAACGGGTAGCTCGCCCCGCCGGTGATGATCGAGCGCGGGTACGGCCACGCCGGTCGCCTTCTCGGTGGGTATCGAGGAATCCTCACCCATCACGGCGGCATCGTAGGCCAGGGTGGGCGCCGCTGCCTCCCAAACGGGCCACATCGGATGCATGCGCACCTGAGGGACCTGCTCTTCGGGCATCCCCGTCAACATCATGAAGCGCGCCAGGGCGTCTCCTGGCCGACCTGCTGCCACCAGCTCGTTCAACTCCTTCGCGTAGGCTCTCCACGCCTGCCGGGCAGCGTCGTCAGAGTTGTACGGCGGCTCGTACATGGCAAGCCTCCTGATTTTGTTGCCGAGCTTGATTGCCGCCTCCATGGCAAGCGCGGCGCCTGAGGAGATGCCGAACACGAAGGCCGGCGCCCCCGCTTCGCCGATGACGGCTTCGATGTCTTCTATTTCGCGATCGACCGCGTACGGCTGTGTATCCCTGCTGTCTCCCCGTCCCCGTCGATCGTAGTGCAACACGGTGAAGTCGTTCGCGAGGAGCCGGGCCAGTTTCTCGGTTCCCGAGTCCATCCCGCGATGTTCCAACGCACCGTCCACGAGGATGATCGGCGTTCCCGCGCCGAGCCTGTCATAGGCGATTATCGTGCCGTCGCTTGACGTGACTGTGTTCATCGGTGCCCCCTTACCGGCGTCCGGTCCGCTTCAGGTACAGGACCGCGGGTCCCGCCTCGGCGAACGGCGCCGTGAAGCCGGCGCTGCCGGCGTTCTCCGACAACCAGGTTTGCTGCTTCCCCGGTCTCACGCGTGGTGACGCTGTACCACTCGACGGCATATTCTCCGGCTTCGAGTGTCACCGTGAACGTCCCCGCCGCTGCATCCGGCTTCTGCCCGGGATCGAGGACGAGGTACTCTTCGCCGGGGTTCGCCAGCACGTAGCCGGTCGGGCTCAAGTCGCCACGCGGTTGCATAGCGATGAGATCCATTCGCTCCGCATACCGCAGCGTATCGCCCATAGCCAATCGGGCGGGTTCGAAGGCGTCGTAGGCGGGGGAGGGTGGGGCCTGGTCTACGCCGTCGATGATCCCGTAATCCATCAGGATCGGGTGGTGGCCGCGCAGGAAGGACTTCCACGCCCACAACGCGTCCCCTTGCCCCGGGGCGTAGTGGTCGGTGTCGCTGATCACCACTTTCCTGCCGCCGGCCAGCGGGCGGATTGTCGTACCAACGGGAAGGCGGGCTGCCGGGCGCCGTCGGGTGGCCGCCACCGGCGAAGATCTCGTCGTCGTAGCCCGGCGAGACCCAATCGGCCCGGCTGCCGAACAGTGGGGCGTTGACCTGGTCTGGTCAGCGACCGGGAACTGCATGGTCATCCCGATGGGGTGCGTGTCGTAACCCCGCTTCGTTTCGTAGCGCTTGACGACGTCGATCACCCAGTATTGCCACTCCGTGGAGTCGCCCCAGTCAGGTGGGTCGCCCAGTCCCAGGGCCTCTGAGAATTCCCGGTCGACGGACCCGCCGCCCGAGGATTCGTTGGCCACCTCGTACAGCACGTTGGGCAGGTCATGGACGGTGTCGATGACTTTCCGGATGTACGCTTCCTGGAGCGCCTCCACACGCGGGTCGAGCGGCAGGACCTGGTAGTCGACGATCGAGGTGATGCCGATGCCGTTGACGTTGTTTTCGGCGTGGAATGGATGGCCTTCGACGTTGTCAGGGAGCGGGCTGAGATGGAGCGCCCAGCCGTCGAAGAGCATGATCGCCACGTAGATCCCGGCGTTGCCCGCAGCCCCGACGCGGTCCCGCAAGCGGTCGAAATACGCCTGATTGAACAACTCCAGGTCGAATTTCGGCCTTCCGTCCTTGGCGATACCGGGGCCGGTGCGCGCCCATGGCTGAGGGGTCATGCAGAGGTGGTAGTTGCCCCCGGCGGCCTGGGACCTGAATTGCTCCCAGCGCCAGAGCCGGACGAAGTTGTGGCCGTGGTTCTTGAGAAACTCCAGATAGGCGCCGAAGTCCGGGCTGCTCCGCGATCTCCTTGCACTCCGGGCCGGGACCCATGCCGTCGTGAAAGTTGTTCCAGATGTGCGATCCTGTCAGATAGACCGCGCGCCCGCCGGCCGAGTTGCCGGACCCGGCGGTAAAGTAGCGTGGATTCGCCTCAGAGACCACCAGGGGACCGGCGGCAGGTCTGCTGCGATTCTCGTTTCCCTGGATCATTTTGCGCTCACTCCTGTACGTTCACCTCTGGCAGCGGACGCGATCCGCGAAAGTCAGCTCGTTGCAACGGGCGCTACGTCTGGCGCCGGTCTGTTCGTTTCGACCGTTATCATCCTCTAATCGTGTCCCGGTTGTTGTAGCGGATTATCCGGCCCTAGCCATGCCCGTTCGCTCCGCCGTCCGCCTTCGCCTCGACGGTCTTGAGGAACTCGACGATCCGCGGGCCGGCTACCTCGGGCATCTCGACGTGAGGATAGTGCCCGGCGCCTTCAATCATCCGGAAGGACCCTTTCAGTTCCCCGGCAAGCCATCCGGCCTCGGCTGCAGGATCCTTGAAGTCGGGATCTTTGGTTCCCATGAGCACCAGCGTTGGCGCGCCTGCCTTCTTCACTCGGGCCTCGGAAGCCTTCTTCGAGGCGACCAACATGTGGCCGAGAGCTTCCATGCGGCCCGGTTCGCTCAGATTGCGCTTGAGCGCTGCTTTATACGCGGGGTAGTCCTCCGGCTTGCGCGTGGGGAACAGCCGGTCGAAGTACATCCCCCACGCAACGGGTCCCCAGGGGCGGGTGAAGAGGGCGGCCAGAAGAACGCGGAACGGGCCGCTGACCTCTCCGCGCACCGCCGGTCCCAGCAGTACCATCGCCTTCACCAACTCGGGCGCTTCCGCAGCGGCCCACACCGCTGCGCCGGCCGCCATGGAATCACCGATCAAGATGGCCGGTCCGGCTTCGAGGGCACGCACCAGGGCGATAATGTCTTGGCCGATCCCCGCGACTGAGTAGTCCGGCCAGCGAGCGCCCGTTTCGCCGTGCCCCCGCACGTCCATCCGAACCACGCGGTATCCGGCCGCGTTCAGCTGCGGCCCCAGGAACCGGTATTCGGCGCGCAGATCGCCCATCGATGGGATCGCGACGACCAGAGGTCCGGAGCCGGTGCTGTCGTACGCAAGCCTTCCATCCGGTACGTTCAGGAACTGGGTTGTCATTCGAATATCATCCATAGTCCCCTCGACCGTCGCACCATCGCGGTGGCTGCGCCTGCGGATGATCGTCCCGACCCGATCGGGCCGGCGGACACCTGCTCGAGCTCCATATCCGGATCCCAGCGGGGATGGTTGCGGACGTGATCACGAGCGAGGAAGTCGAACACCCTGGACAACGGCCCGTCGATCACATGCGACCTCTCAATTTGCACGGCCATATATCCTCCGAGAGTAGCGCCAATGCCGGCATCGCCTGCCCCAGTGCGGCAGTGACGGGAGTTTCTATACTCTACCCTTTAGAAATGCCGGGTGTCAATGTGTTTGACGCGCGCCCGGGCGCGCACCGGGTGCGCAGTGAGGCTCGCCGCGCATTTTGGACCTTGATTTTGACTGTTGCTTCAGTACAATAAACGCTATGAAAATCAAACTTACCAGTGTAATGGTGGACAATCAGGAAAAGGCCCTGAAGTTCTACACGCACGTCTTGGGCTTTCGCGAGCAGCGCAATATCCCCGTGAATGGCGCCAAGTGGCTCACAGTGGTGTCGCCGGACGAGCCGGACTGCATCGAGCTGCTGCTCGAGCCCATCGGCAACCCGGCGGCGTCGGCGTTCCAGCGCTCGCTTTTCGACCAGGGGATACCGTTGACATCCTTTCTTGTCGACGATATCCGGTCAGAGTATGCGCGCTTGCGGAAGCAGGGTGTGGCGTTTCAGGGTGAGCCGCAGACCGTGGGCGAAACGACCATGGCGGTGTTCGACGACACCTGCGGGAACCTGATCCAGATCTACCAGGTCTACACGCGCTACCCTGGCCAAAATATCGAAAGCGGGCCCTCGCCACTGCAGCCGCAACGCAGCCGGTCTTGGGGTCGATAGGACGCGGCGCGAAGTGCGTCTGGCCGCTTCACCGTCGCCGGGCATGACCACGGCCGGGCGCCCGCGAGACGCCCGGTACATCGTCGCAATTGCGATGACCGCGCAATGACGCGTCCCCGCCTTCCTCAGCCGTTCTCCTCCAACTCACCCAACACCGGCCGGATGAGCTCCAGCGCAGCTTTCACGTCACGCTTGGCCCCTTTGTCCTATAGCCGTTGATGATATGTGGGGTAATGTATAGGCCTGATCTCCATCGATCGAGGATGAATTGGCCGAGCTGAACTTGCTCCAGACGGTGCAGGTGTACTCGCGCATGGCGGTCAATGTCGCGCACGAGCGGTATCGCGTACGGCTAGACTACTCTGTGGCCAGCATCGAACAGCTTGAGCATTTGCTGGACAGCATCTATCGCACGCTGCACAGCGTGGTCGCACGGTTCCTTCGCGGGAAACGGGACCCCGACGAGGTGGCGCGCATGGCCATGGTGTGGGGCGCCTACCTGGGTGAGGTGATGCGCCGGCATCACGGTGGAGAGTGGATTGTGGCGCCGGTGTTTGGCCCGGATGATGATCCGGTACTGACTCTGAAGATCGGCGATACCAGCCTCTTCCCGCCGGCTAAGGTGCACAAGCGCCTCACGAACGGTGCGGAAGACAATGTGTGGTACTACTATCAGGTGCTGGAGAAGGATCTACTGGTGAAGGACCCGGGCGCGGGGGCTTCTGGGGTCTGAGTTCTTGGTTCTGAGTTCTGAGTTCTACGTTCTGGGAGCTGCGTGACAGGTGCGCCCGAGGCTCTGTCTGTTCGTGGTCTGGCCCGCGGCCTCAGGAAGTGTCCCCGTTACCGGGTGAGAGCGGTATCGCCACGAATACCGACGTGCCGCTTCCCGGAGAGCTCTCGACCGTGATGTGCCCGTCCAGGTTCTCGGCACGCTCGCGCATGCCCAGCAGACCGGCGCGTCCCGACTGCAGCCCGTGGCTCACCTCAAATCCCTCGCCGTCGTCCTCGACTATGGCCCGAATGCTGCCCTCCTGGCGTTCCACAATCACGGCGATTGTGTTGGCGTGCACGTGCCGGACCACGTTGATCAGCGCCTCCTGTACGACACGGTAGATCGCCGTCTCCACCTCAGCCGGCAGCCGCTCGAGCCGGTCCATCCCGACCAGCTCCATGACGATCTCGGGACCCCCGTTCCGCTGCAGCAAAGCCACGTACTGCTCGAGCGCCGGGATCAGCCCCAGCCGGTCCAGGCTGGCCGGGCGCAGCCTCACCGCGAGCCCGTGCAGATCCGCCATGATGTTGTCGGTCAGCTCGGTCAGTGCGTTGACATGCTCTTCCCAGCTTGCCGGGTCCGTCGTATGACGGGTGAGTTCGCCGAGCCCGAGCTTTAGGGCGCTCAGATCCTGTCCGGCCGCGTCGTGCAGCTCGAGCGAAATGTTCCTGCGCTCGCTCTCCACCGCGTCGACCAGCTGGCGCGAGTATAGCTGCAAGTCTCGCCGGCTGGTCCGGACGCGTGCAAACAGCTGGGCGCTTTGGATCGCAACCGCCAGCGAGTTCGCCACCGGCAGCAGCATGTCTACAACTCTGTCGGAGTAGGCACCCGGTGTCCGGGAGGCCAGGTTCAGGCCGCCGATGAGTGCACCTTCGGCCATCAAGGGGATACTGAGGTGCGCTCTCATCCCCTCGCTGCGTAGACGCGAGTTTATCGCTTCACCCAGATCAACCGTATTGATGTCGTCGATGATGCGCGGTCGGCCTTCCCTTTCCTCATCCGTGATGGGCATCGCGTCAAGCGGGAGGTGCTGGAACGGGATGGCGGCTGGGGCAGAGTGGCTGTTGCTCACGGCGAGGAGTGTGGCATCGCTCGCATCGTGGTCGTAGACGACAACGCTGGCCGCGTCGCAAGGTGCAATGGCGTGCAGATTGTCCAGGGCCGCAAGGGCAACCTCTTCGGCTGAATTGGCTGCGAGGATCGCCAGCAGTATCTGGTTGAGGATCTGCAAACGCTGCGCGTGCCGCTCCTGCTCGGCTTCGGCACGCTTGCGAGCCGTGACGTCGTTGGCAACGCCAACGACTCGCTCGAGCTTGCCATTGGGATCGTAACGATTGGCGGAATTCAGCGATAAAACGTGGTGTGAACCGTCCCGGGCCGCCACCACGACCTCGAGCCCGGTGAGATCCCCTTGCTCGAGGGAGCCGCTAAACGCGTCGAGCTGGGACCGCAGCTCGCCGGGGAGCAGCACGTCTCGCCAGTCGTGGTCGATGAAGTCAGCGGGGGCATAGCCGAGCACCGGCGTTACCGCGTCACTCACGAACAGCACCTTGCCCTCGGCAGTGGCTTCCCACACAACTGCAGACATCCGTGACACCAGGCGATAATATCGCTCCTCCGAGGCGGCGAGTTCCGCCTGTGCCTGGCGGAGGAGGATCGGGGTAAGGGAAGTGTGGTCCAGGACGCTGTCGACGCCGCCGATGAGCGCGGCCAACGCCGCCTCCGTCTCGGATAGCCGCTCCACCAAAACCTGAAGCTGCGCTTCCGTGGAAGAGGGGAAGCTTGCTCGCTCCTCGCCCGACCTGCGATCCTTTGTCACGAGTTTGGCCCTCCATCGGGGAAGGCCAGAATGCCCGTCACGGTAGCCGTGCGGCTCAGGTCACCGGCGATTCGTATAACCGGTCCGGGGGACAGCTTCACCAGTGTAGGGGTAACCAGAATCCCGTCATCGAAAGCTCTCAGAGGATTCTCCAGAATGTCTATTACCTCCAGGACATAACGCCCCCCAAACGATAGCTCGAGGATCGCGTGCAAGTTCGCCTGGGCGCGGCTCGAGTTGGATGCCCCACGCGTGATGTACAGGCGGAGCAACAACTTCGTCTCCTCTCCCTGGGAGTAAGATTCAGGCATCGGAGCTCGGTCACCGGCCATGCTATTGCTCTCCTCGCCCTTCGGTATCCGCGGGGGATTCTGGTGGATGATTCGAGCGATCGGGGCCGGAAGTCGAGCGTGTCTTATCATCCCCCCTCCGCCGGCGCAGCAATTCCACCTGGTCTTGTGTCGACTGCCCTGTCATTTCGTCGCTCTCCTCCGCAAGAGAGCGTATCTGTGCCGCACCGACCTCAATCTGCGAGCGGATCGCGCGGATCTGGTCCATCAATTCGGCCTGGGTTGCTTCCAGTTCTCGCCGCCTTAGCTCCCGCCCCAGCTGCTCCTGTCTCTTTTCGGCCAGCGCGGATTGCTCCCGCTCCCAGCGGAGGGTTCCCATCAATATTTCTCCGCCCGACATGTAAACGTCGGCCAGTGTTATCCCCTGGTCGCTCAACACCAATTCTCGCACCTGGTTCGAGTGGTTTGTCCCGCGTGCCTTGATGATGGTGAGTGCGCGGTTACGTTCGCCACCGGTGGCGACGTATGTCACGTGGATCCAGGTGTCTGCAACGGTGGAGATATGCATCTCGGTGATCTCATCCTCAGGATTGGAACTGAGCACGAGACTCGTAGCCAACAGCGTGATCCCGGCTGCCTTCGTTATGAACAGGAGCCGCTGAGCGACCGCTATCGCACTGAGATGTCCCCCCGCCTTCAGCATCGCGGAGATTGGATCGATTGCTATACAGGCGGGATTGAACTCGCGGCATCAATTGCTTCAGCTCGATGAGATGCTCCTCGGCGCTCCTGGACTCGCTCCGGCTGGAGTGGATACGCAGGAGACCGGACTCAATGTGGCGGCGGAGATCGATGTTTACCGATTCCATGTTACGCACGATCTCGCCGGCGCCTTCGTCGAAGCTGACGTAGAGCGCACGCTCGCCGCGCTCGCATGCGGCCTTCACGAACGCCGCCGACAGGGTGGACTTTGCCGTTCCGGGTGAGCCGGTGATCAAGGTGCTGGAGCCGCGGAAATAACCGCCCTCTAGCATGGCGTCGAGCCGCTCTACGCCCGTAGAGACTCTCTCGGTTGACCCACTCTGCCCCGTCCCCGGAGCGCCCAGCGTCGCGATCTCTATCCCCGAGTTACCGATCACCATCGGGTACTCGTTCTCCATGAACTTCGATCCGCGGTACTTGACGACCCGCGCCTCTCGTAACGATATCCGCTCCACCATCCCGTGGCTCAGCAAGACCACGCAGTCGGCCATGAACTGCATGAAGTCGTTGTGACCGGCAATATTGAGATCTGGCCCCTGGATGCCGGCAGTGATGATGCCGGTCATCCCACTACCCGCCAGCCAGTCGTGCAACCGGTATACCTCTTCGCGGCCGGCGGCCGGATTATCCATCAACGTGAGGAGCACGTCGAGCGAATCGAAGACGATTCGCTTGGCGCCCATCTGGTCGGCTTTTGCTTTGAGGCTGGCGAGCAAGCCAACGAGGTCGAACTGGCCGGCCTGGACGAGCTCGGGCGACAAACGTGCGTCTAGAAAGAAGAGGTCGTGCTCGATCAGTTCGGGAAGATTCCAGCCGAAAGTGGCGGCGTTTTGAAGTAGTTGCCTCGAGTTCTCCTCGATTGCGACGAAGATGCCCGGTTCGCCGTACCGGCGAGCGCCGTTTACCAGAGTCTGCAGGGCGAAGACGGTCTTGCCGGTGCCGGCGCTGCCCAGAAGAAGCGTGGTGCGGCTTCGGGGCAGGCCACCCAGGGTGATTTCGTCCATTCCCTCGATGCCGGTCGGCATCTTCTCCAGGCCCTGCGAGATATCGATCTGATGGTGCGCGTTCACGAAGCGTATTGTCCTTCCAACCGCGGCGAAGTCATGCCACCGTCTCTTCGACTGCATCGGATGCCTGAATGGCTGCGATGAGCGTGGTGCCGTTTCCCGGCGCTGTGGTGACAGTCAGCCTGCCGCCCAACAGCTCCAGGCGCTCCCGCATTCCCACCAGGCCGAAGTGGCCCTTCCGTTCAGCTTCCGCCAGGTCGAACCCTGCACCGGCGTCTTCGACCGTCACCACCACCTCATCATCGCGCCGTTCGATGATTACGCCGGCGCTGGCGGTATCTGCATGGCGCGCGACGTTTGTGAGCCCTTCCTGGATTACCCGATATAGCGTGCCCTCGATCTCGGACGGAAGGCGCTCCCCCTCGGGCAAGAACGACACGAGCTCTACGTGAATGCCCGTCTGGCTCTGGAATGACTCGCAATACTGCGCCACCCCTTTGACCAGCCCGTAGCGCTCCAGGCTCACAGGTCGCAGGCTAAATAGAATACGCCGCAACCCGTCCATAATGTTGTCAGTAATCGCCCTGAGTTCGTCCGCCGCGCTCGGTCACCGCGTCTGAACCGGCTTCTCGCTGCAGCACGCCCAGTCCGATCTTCAGCGCCGTCAAGGCCTGCCCGGTCTCGTCGTGCAGCTCGCGCGAGAGCCGGCGCCGCTCCTCTTCCTGGACCGCCAGCAGGCGCCGGCTCAGGCGTTGCAGCTGCTCGCGGTCTCTCAGCACTTGTTCCCCGAGGCGTGCGTTCTGCAGCGCGACCGACAGCTGCGCAGCCACTTGTTGGGCGATCTCCACTACGTCTGGGTCGAAGGCCTCCGGCCGGGCGGCGGAGAGGTTGAGGCTGCCGAAGACCTTATCTGCGACCATCAAGGGCACGGCGAGGTGTGTTCGGATCCCCTCGGCCAGCAGCGTCTGGGCAGACGGCGATAGCTCTCGGAGATTGCGCAGATCGTGCAGGAGGCGATATTCACCGCGTTCGAGCTGCCCGGGCAGCTCGAACGCGGTGAATGGGACCGAAGCCCCCGCCGAGAGGGTGGTGGGGGCTTCGGACGAGACGGCCAGCCAATTGGCGGTGCCCTCCTCCGAGTTGAACAACGTAATGCTGGCGCGGGTGGCCCCCACGAGTTCTCGCAGCCGTCCGGTCGTCGCAGCGGCCATCTCCCGTGGTGACGTTGCTGACAGGATGGCCTGGTCAATGGCGTGCAGGATCTGCAGCCGCTCGCTGTGCTTTTCCAGCGCCTGCTCCGTAGCCTTGGTCTGCGTGATATCCATATTGACGGCAATGCACGCGATCAGCCTGCCGGCGGAGTCAAAGATCGGCGCGGCCGAATTGAGGATGACCTTGCGCGTGCCGTCGAAGCACTCGATCTCCAACTCCTCGCCGGTCGAGGTCTCGCCCGAACGCACCGCTCGTGACAGTGCCCATTCCTCGGGCTCGACCCGGCGCCCGGACAAGCGCCACCAGGCTCGCAACCGCCCGTAGTCTTGCGGGCCGGCCCACTGTGCGCCGCACCAGATCTGCTCGGCGGCTGCATTAGCGGAGAGGATGCGCCCGGCCGCATCGGCGATCCAGATCCCGACGGGGAGCGTCTCCAGGACCTTGCGCAGCAAAGCTTCGCTGTACTCGAGCGCCTCCTGGGTTCGGGTGCGCTCGGTAATGTCGCGGCTGACGTGGCAGTATCCGATGATCCGTCCGGCATTATCGGCGATCGTGAATCCGGAGACGTCCACGATCACTTCGGAGCCGTCACGGCGTTGCTTCCGTGCTTCACTGCGAAACGCCCCGCGCTCGCCAGACGGGCCGGGTGTGTTCACGAGCCCCTCGGATGCTTGCCCCGGGAACACGTCGCCAAAGGGTCGCCCCAACACCTCCTCGGACTTCCATCCGTACAACTCTTCGGCGCCCCGGTTCCAGGCGGTTATCCGTTCTCGATCGTCGGTGGCGACAATGGCGTCGGAAAGGTTGGCGAGGAGACGGGAATGGTAGGCGATCTGCTCTTCCTCCGCCCGTTTGCGCTCCGTAATATCGGACACGAGCGTGGCGAACTGGTCTGTGGCCGGGCTGTATGCGACCACCTCGAACCACTTTTGGAGCTCATCCGAATAGCGCTCGAAACGTATCGACTTGCCCGTCTCGGCCACCTCAGCGTATGTCGCGATCCAGTAGTCGTCGAGGCCGGGCAGGACTTGACGTACGGTCAGGCCGCGGATCTCAGCTGTGGGCATGCCGGTGACGGTGATGAATGCCGGGTTCACCTCGAGGAACCGGTAGTCGTAGGCGTTCCCGTTGTCGTCATACAACAGCTCGTGAAGGGCGAATCCCTCCAGCATGCCGCTGAACAGGCTCCGATAGCTCTGCTCCGAATGCGCCAGCGCATCCAACGCGCCTCCCAGTTGCTCCTGCTCGGCACGCAGCGCCTCATTAAGCTCCAATAAGCGCAGATTCTGGCTGTGGAGCAGCTCGGATTGCGACTGCAGCTCTTCTGCCTGGACCGCTATCTCCTCGACCTGTTCGTGCAGTCGCGAATACGCTTCCGATAGCTCGCCTGCCTGCTGTTGAACCTGAGACAACAGCCGCTCGCGCTCGGTAGTCTCAGAAAGGCCGATCAGCACGGACGGCTCGCCTTCCCATACCCATGGCTGCAAGCTGAAGGAGTACCAGTGCTGGGAGCCATCCGGGAACCGGCGCAGATGGTGCGAGTCCACGAACGGCTGGCCGGTCTCGAGTACGTGCCTGATCGTTTCCCCGGATCCAAATCCGGCGGCGGGAGGCCAGCAGTCAGTGTGGCGGCGGCCGATGGGGTTCTCGCCGGGCGGAGGGAGCATCATGGTGTAGCTCTCGTTTGCGAACCGGAACACCAAATCCGGCCCGGACACGACCGCCAGCCCCACCGGCGCATTGGCGAAGATCCCACCCAGGAGGCGCAGCTGCTGCTCCTGGGCCTGCCGTGACGCCTGTTCCGAGAGCACTCTGTCCGTTACATCGGAAAGCGTCAGCACCAGTCCGCACAATTCTGCCGTCTCGTTCTTTACGGGGGTCAGAGCCCAGTCCCAATAGGTGATCCTTTCGGGCTGCGCGGGGTATGTGAAAGGCGTAGCGTGATACTCGGCGCCCTGTCCACTATCTCGCACCCGCTCGAAGATCTTCTGGTACTCGGCGTTTGGGAACAGTTCGAAATGATTCTGCCCGATCAGCTCCTGGGCGGTGCGGCCCGATCCGCGCGCATAGGCTGAATTGACCGCCACGAAGACGAAGTTTGTGTCCAGAAAAGCGATGTGGGCATTGGTGTGCTGCAGCATAGCGGCGAAAGCGTTCGTTGCCGAGAACAGCTCGCGCCCAGGTCCGGCCCCCTGGTTCGGCATGTCTCCCCCTCTTAGAGACCCCGCCGCGGCGCCGCTGCGACCAGGAATCCAGCCGCGCCCAAGCAGAGTCTCGGCGACCAGCATACATAAGATACATTGAATTATACCATTCGGCAACCTTTTTTAAGGAGGCGGGGCGTAAGCCGTTCGAATTACTGATTGCCCTCCCCTCCCCACTGTGCTATAACTGCACTGCGCTTGTATTGTGTGTGGGTCGTCGCTCCTCGCGCGGTCGCACGCTCATGCAAAGGAGACGTCCTCGTGAAAGTCCGCGTCAAGATGATGGTGCAGGACCCCCTCACCAGCCAGATCAAGGGGATGCGGCCAACAGAGGGGTTCGACATCGAGGACGAGGACTTCTTTCTCGAGGGTCGTGATACCCTGGGCCGGCGGTTGCGCTGGGCGTTCGACGACCGGAGAACGCAGACGCCGCGGCGCCGCCTCCGCCCGACCCCATCCCGCCGGCCGGGGTCGACGGAGGCGCATTCTATGACCTGATCGCCCGGCGTAAACTCGGGTTGATGGACAACCTGCTTTCGATCGATAGGGCGAACAACAACACCAGTATCGTCTTTCTGTTGATCTGGCGCGGATGGCGCCTGCTGTTCGCGGCGGATGCCGAACAACGTTCGTGGCACACGATGAACAAGCACGGCGTGCTGTCGCCGGTCGACTTCTACAAAGTCAGCCACCACGCAAGCCGTACGGGGCTTCCGCCGTTGGAGATACTCGATCGCATCCTCCACCGCGACCCTGACGAGCACCGCCGTCCGAAGGCCGTAGTCTCGACCTTCGCGGGTGTGTACAACGGCTTACCCGATCCCGCCACGCTCGATCTGCTTCGCTCGCGCCGACGTGCAGTCGCTGGCAGACTTGCCGCCGGGCACACTGTTCCTGGATTTCGAATTCTCGGGCTGACGAGGAGGGGGAAGGTCCGCTAGTCGGGTATTCCATTCCATCCAGGAGGTCGCAATGGCTACCGAACCGATCCATGCATGTATCGACCGCAGCTTGCCACCCGAGATGGCATTCCTCGCCGCGCGGACGGCATTACGCGAGAACCCGGCCAATGCGCCGGCGCTGCGCGTGCGGCCCGGGTCCCGGGCGCGCGTCCCAAAGCGCGAGCTGGCGCTCATCACCGCCAAGCGCTGGCTGCCCGGCCGCACCCTGAAGGTCATCTTCCTGGATGGCCAGAAGGAGGTACAGGATCGCATCGTGCCGTATTTCCACGAGTGGACCAACCACGCCAACGTCCATTTCGAGTTCGGGGATGATCCTCGCTCGGAGATTCAGGTCTCGTTCAAGGATCCTGGGTCCTGGTCATACCTGGGAACCGATGCGCTTTTGATGCCCGATGGGCAGGCGACCATGAACTACGGCTGGCTGGCGCCCTGGACCGACGAGGAAGAGTATGCGCGCGTCGTGCTGCACGAGGTGGGCCACGCACTCGCCGCCATCCACGAGCACCAGCACCCCGAGGCGGGAATCCCCTGGAACAAGCCGGCGGTGTACCAATACTACGCCGGCCCGCCCAACAACTGGGACAAGGACGCGGTGGACCGCAACCTGTTCCAGAAGTACGGCAAGGAGATCACGAATTACTCAGCTTTCGACCGCCAGTCGATCATGCTCTACCCGGTGCCGAAGGAATTCACCGACGGCACCTTCGAGGTGGGGTGGAACCGCGGGCTCTCCGCCACCGACAAGCGCTTTATGGGTGAGATGTACCCTTACGAGCCGGCCACGACCGACCTGACAGCCGGCGTGCCTGCCGCGGGCGGCATCGCTCAGGAGGGAGAGGTGGACCTCTACCGCTTCCTGGTGGAGCAGCCGGGACGTTACACGATCGAGACTGAGGGCGCCACAGATGTCATGCTGGCGCTCTTTGGCCCGGACAGCCAGTCGACCCTCGTCGCGGAAGATGACGACACGGGGAACGGGCTGAATGCGAAGATTACCCAGGAACTGCAGCCGGCGACCTACTACATCGGCGTCCGGCATGCAAAGCCCGAAGGCATGGGCGACTACACCGTTTCGCTGACCGCCGAACCCGCGTAATTGCCAGGAGCGTCGATGAAGGCCACAGCTGTCGCCGGTTCCAATATCGCTCTCGTCAAGTACTGGGGACAGCTCGATCCGGCTCTCAATCTGCCGGCCAACAGCAGCATCTCCATGACGTTGGACAACGCCCGTACTACGACCACAGTCGAGTGGTCCGAGGCGTTTGAGACCGACACGCTGGAGATAGGGGGCGCGCCCGCGGGCGAGAGAGCGCTCGCCCGGGCGCGCCTGCACCTCGATCGAATCCGGCAGCTGGCCGGCTCCCGGCTGTGCGCCAGGGTCGTATCGCACAACACGTTCCCTGCCGAGTCAGGCGTCGCTTCCTCCGCGGCCGGCTTCGCCGCCCTGACGGTGGCTGCGACGCACGCCCTCGGCCTGCGCCTGGAGCAGGATGACCTGAGCCGGCTGGCGAGGCTCGCGTCCGGTTCGGCGTGCCGCTCGCTGTTCGGCGGCTACGTGGAATGGATCGCCGGTGCGCGGCACGAGGACTCGTACGCCGTACCGTTTTTGCCGGCAAACCACTGGCGGCTTGTGGACATAATCGCCGTCGTGTCGCGCTCGCCCAAGGAAGTGTCCTCCGAAGCCGGACACCGGCTGGCGCCTGGCAGCCCATTCTTCGGCGCGCGGCTGGCGGGGCTGCACGCCACCCTCGCCCGGGTGCGCTCGGCGCTTCTGGCGCGAGACTTCGAGGCGCTCGGCGAGAATGTCGAAGCCGAAGCGCTCTCGATGCACGCGGTGATGATCACGTCGCGCCCACTCCTCTGGTACTTCGCTCCCGCCACCATCGCCGTCATGCAGGCGCTGCCCCGCTGGCGCGCCGAGGGGATCCCGGCCTACTTCACCCTCGACGCCGGCCCCAACGTCCACGTCCTGACGCTGCCGGAGTACGAGCAGCAGGTTTCCGCGCGCCTCCGCGCTGTGCCGGGTGTGGAGGAACTGCTCGTGTGCTATCCGGGACCCGCGGCGGAGCTCCAGTCGTTAACGTAAGAGAGGGGGGACCGGACTTGTCTGGTCCCCCCTCTCTGCCTGTGCGTGGGAGAATGGCAATCCATCCTCCCCCACGCGATCGTCAGCTAGCGGAACAGCAGTGGCAGATAGGTCTTGTACCCCAGCGTCGACTGCTGCGGCGTGAACGAGAACGCCTGGTTCAACGTGCTCCATGCGGTGCCGCCGGTCGTTCCACCGGCAACCACGTAAACGACCCCGTCGATCGTGCCGAACCCGGCGCCGTGACGGCCCGTGGGAATCATCGGGGCAAGAGGCGTCCAGGTATTGGTGACTGGATCGTATTCCTCATTCTGCGAGAAGGTGGCGCCCGTCGGAGTCCGCTCCCCGCCCATCACCTGGGCACGACCGTTGAGCAGCCCCACGGCGACCGTCCGGCGCCCCGTAGGCATGTTGGCTCTCGCCGTCCAGAGGTTAGTGCCCGGGTCGAACATCTCGGTCGTATTCAGGGTCGGCTGAGGCTCCGAGCCGTCGGACAGGCGCGTGCGTCCGCCAAAGATGTATAGTTTACCACCCAGAGCGGCCGAGCCCGGGTTGTCGCGCGGCGTCCCCATAGCAGGGCCGGCTGCCCAGGTGTTCATGGCGGGATCGTAGATCTCCAGGGTAGTCACAGAGGCCCCGAGATCGTTCATCCCACCGGCCACGTAGATCTTGTTGCCGATAGCCTGTGCTGTCGCCCCACCGCGCGCCGTCGGGATGTTGGCAAGCATACTCCACGAGTTCGTGCCCGGATCGTAGACGGCCGTATTTGGGACGGCGCCGGAAAACGGGAGGGTTGAGCCGGTGAACACATACAGTTTTCCGTTGTACGCCGCCACCGCCGGATTTTCCACAGCGGGATACGTCGCCGGCATGTTGGGCCCCTGTGTCCACGAATCCGACAGCGCGTCGTAAATCCACAGCGTCTTCTGCGGCGTCCCGGTCGAATCCTTCCCTGCGACCAGGTAAAGCCGGGTCCCGATGACGCCGCTGCCCTGGTCGAACATCGCCGTCGGCAGCGGCGTCTTGTTCACCCAGCTGCCGCCCTCGCGGGGATCAGGGCAGTCACACGGCCGGCTCCGAACTCGCCGACGTACAGAGTGCCGTCCGGCCCCTCGAGCAGCGGCAGGGGATCGACAAGGCCTGCCACGACCGTCTGCATCTCTACCGCGGACAGACCGTCCGCAGAGAGTCTCACGCGAACGATGTTGTCGCCGACGGAGTAGTTAGCGATCAGCAACTGGCTCTGGAGGGCGCCGCCGAACGCCAATCCCTTGTACTCGACGATGCCGTTGGAAGACGTGCTGGCACCGAGGTTGAACATCGGCGTCATGTAGGTTGCAAGCGGAGCTACGCCCTGGTACGACCCGCTCTTGAACACGCACTCATTGCGGTAGGGATTCGGGTGCCCGTAGTATTTGCCGGCGACGATGCGGTTCAGGTCATCCGGTTGTGATCCCGGGTTGTTTCCACCCGCGGTGTACAGAGCCGGGTTGCCCAGGCCGGTACATACGGGTGACGGTTGGGGAGGATAGGTGCCGGTGACGCCCAGGCCGTTGTCGGGTCCATAGATCTGGCCGTTCGAATGGAACACGAAGTCGTACATGTTGCGCAGGCCGGTGGCGACGATCGTTACACTGCAGGGCGCCGGCCCAAAGCTGCCTTCGGGTGTGGCACAGGTCCCGTCGAAACCGGGGGCGTTCACGTCAGCCATCAGGAACGCAGCCGAGAGAGGCTGCTCGGCGCGCGTGCCAAACTCGGTGTTGGCATTATTCGGGGCGCCTGCGCCCGTGTTGCCCCCCTGAGCGATATACAGCTTACCATCGGGCCCGAAATGGATCGAGTTGGTCGCATGGTTTGCCAGCGCCCGTGGCAGGCCCGTGATCACGTCCTGCCGCGTTGCGAATCCGGGTCCCGATAGCTTGGTCACCATACCCGAATTCACCTCGCCCAGGAAGTTACCCTGCGCATCCATCGCCGGACTCGAGTGCGATATCCACAGCATCACATTCCCGGCGGTAGAAGCCGGGTCAATGGCGATCCCCAATGCCAGCCGCGGGGCAATCGTGTTGATCACCTCATCCGCGATCACCTGCTTGTTGGCGTTCAGTGTCAGGGCATGGATCGTTCCCATGAACTCCACCACGTATAGCCTGCCATCAGGTCCGAATGTCATGGCACTCGGGAACTGGATCGGGTAGGACACCCTGTCGAAGAAGAAGCCGCTGGGGGGCGGTGGAGCACCGATGCTGGTGACCGAGAAATCGCCGAACGTGTATGTGATCGGCGCCGGCCCGTTGCGGTGCGTAGCGAAGATGCCGCCGAAGCTGCGCGTGCCTATGGCCGGATCGATTCCGGCAGCGTCAAAGCTGAAGAGCTCACCCGGAGCAGTGAAGACGCCAAACTGGCCGAGCGGCGCACCGTTCACCCCATAGTATGCGGTGATGGTGCGATCGCCCGGGTTGGCGCGCAGGGCAAGCTGGACGCTCGCGCCCACCAGCGTAGGATCCGGAAGTGAGAGGATCCCGGGCTGCCGGACGCCACCAGTCTCCATCGCATACTCGATGCGCATACCGTCCGACCAGGAAATGACCTCTAGCTTGACGTAGTTGTCCTGATTGTTGCCGAACCAGAGTCCAGCCTGCTCGAAGTTGCCCGTTCCCGCGGGGACGCTGAGGACGGTCGTCCTCATCTCCGTCACCTGGCTGGGGGCGTCAATACCGACCGCCAGGGCATTGTCCTGGGAGTTGATCGCATCGTTCATGATGCCGGCCGTGGTGGTGTACCGCAGCACTCCGCCCGTGGTGTCCACCACAAGGTTAGCCGGAATGTAGCCCGTTCCCACCGTTGGCTGGTCAATCCACGTGAAGCCGGTTCCGATTCCGTTGGCATCCAGGATCTTGCCGTGATTCGCGCTCCACGTGAGGTTGTACGGCAGGGTGACGAGTACCTCGTTACAAGGCACGGGCGAGCAAGCCGCTATCGCTTTGATCTGGAGCTTCACCTCGGCCGTAGCCGGTGCGAAGCCATCAGCCGTGGCGGTAATGTTAGCCGTGTATTCGCCCGGCGCCAGATCGGCTGTATTCACCTGTAACGTGCGCAGTTCGCCCGCCACGCCGGACTCAGGCGTGATGGTGGGTCGGATTCCTTCGAACGATAGCCACGGCACGTCTGAGCTCAACTTGAACGACGCGGGCGCGCCGTCGGTTGTGACCACCTGAAAAAGCCGCTCGATGCTGCCGCCGGCCGGGAGCTGGAACTTCAGCGGTTGTCTGTCAAATACCAGCGCCGGCGGTCCATTCTGCACCACGAATTCCGCTACATCTGTGTAGATGGCGCCGTCTGTCTGTTCGATGGCGGCCACGATGCGGTGCGGTCCGTTTGCCATTTGGTGGGTGTCGAGCGCGTTGGCCTCGCCCTGCGCGTTGGCTCCCCTCATGTCAAACGGCGCGATGGTCGCTACGGAGAAAGGAGCGATGGACTGCAGCTCCTCCAGCGCGGCCGACTTGGGGTCGAGCCAGTAGCGGACCTGGCGGATCCCCGCGATAGGCGCCACGAAGACGTGCATGTTCGCTGACTCTGCGGCCTGCGAACGCAGGACGTTGCTGTTGCTGCGATCCGGCCGGGAACTGACCTGCAGCCGGTAATCGCGTGGTCCCACCGTCTGGACCGCATTCTGCGGCGCGGGTGCACCCTGCCCCGAAAGGGCATCAGCCCCGTACGCCGGCGGGACGAATGCCGGCGCCACCAGGGTGATGAGGAGGAACAATACAATCCATCGCCGGGCAAGGACGGTAGCGGTCAAAGGGGCAGCGCTCCTGCGTCGTCCTCCAGGCGCGTCGCTAGAGAGGGCATGTCGTTTCCATAACATAGTTGGATCTCCCCTTGAGAATAGCGGAACAAGAATATACCTTAAAGGAGTATAGGCATGGGGGATGAAATTGTATGAAATGTGCGGCACAATTATACGTCAATGGTGTGGGTGGCCGTCACCGGCCATCATTCCTGCCGAATCCGCGCACTTGCCCCTGGTCGCCCGTATCCGTCTTGCCTCCGGCTGCATCAAAATGAATAATTCTAAGGAGATTGAGAAAAATGACCCCCACTTCTGGCCTTATTGGATACGACAATACACTCAGTATTAATAGTATTTGTTATGGTGGCTGCGGTGGGCCCAACGGCATGACTGAGGGATACTGCTTCCAGCATTTACATGGCAGGGCAGCAAACGAGTCTTCGAAAGATTGAGTTCTTGTAGGGCTCGCGGTTGCCTTGTTTCTATGTAAGCACAGTAAAGTCCCCGTTGCCGTTTCACCGACCAAATTCTGGAGTTGGTTCTCATGTATTCACAAAGTATAAAGGCTGAGCTAGACACCATTGCAAGACGAGCCAAGGGTGCCCCAACGGGCGACCTGCTCGACGTACCGTGGGCAGTGCAGCCATCCATCAGCATCGTCATCCCGGCGATGAATGAGGCAAAGAACTTGCCTCATGTTTTGCCTCGAATTCCCACGTGGGTGCACGAAGTAATCGTCGTGGACGGCCGCTCCACCGACGATACGGTAAGTGTGGCTCGCGAGTTGTTGCCAACCGTTCGCATCGTCGAGCAGACCGGGCGGGGGAAGGGCAATGCACTACGCGCTGGTTTTGCCGCGGCTACCGGTGATCTGATCGTGATGCTCGACGCCGATGGCTCGACCGATCCGGACGAGATCATCGTGTACGTGGCAGGTCTGCTGGCCGGGGCCGATTTCGTCAAGGGGTCGCGCTTCATGCAGGGCGGCGGCACGGACGACATGACCATTCTGCGCCGCCTGGGGAACTGGGGTTTTGTAACGCTGACGAAGATGTTGTTCGGCGGCCAGTTCACAGATCTCTGCTACGGCTACATCTCGTTCCGGCGCGAAGTACTGTCGGATCTCTGTCTCGATGCCGATGGCTTCGAAATCGAGACGTTGATGAACTTGCGTGCCCTGCGCAGCAAGCTGCGAATTGCAGAGGTCCCGAGTTGGGAAGCACCGCGTATCCACGGCGAGAGCAATCTGCAAACGTGGCCTGATGGATGGCGCGTACTGAAGACCATCTTCCGTGAGTGGAGTAGCAGTCGCAAGGGGTGCAGCGCCGCGGCTGAGTCGCAACGCGCGCTCCCGAAGCCTCCCGTGCCTGAGTACGGGAGAAACGGTAGGTAGGATGTCCAGCCACGACGAAGCTCCGCCCCCTCAGGGGGCGGAGGAGCAGTTGCGCGTCTGTGTGGTGGGCGCCGGTACCTGCTTCATGAGTGGGATCAGCTACTACACGATCCGGCTGACGAACGAGCTCTCCCGCAAGTATCATACTTCAGCCATCTTGATGAGGCGCCTGCTCCCCAGCCGCTTGTATCCCGGCAGGGATCGAATCGGGCAGCAGGTGACCAATCTCTCGTTCGCGCCCAACGTGCGGGTATTCGACGGCGTTGACTGGTTCTGGTTCCCCAGCATCATACGTGCCGTGGGCCTGCTGTTGCGCGAGCACCCGGATGTGCTGCTCCTCCAGTGGTGGACCGGCACCGTCCTGCACAGCTATCTCGCACTGGCATTGCTGGCGAAGCTGCGCGGGGCAAAGGTGATCGTGGAATTCCACGAGGTGCTGGATACAGCGGAAGCCCGCCTGGGACCGGTGCGCGCTTACGTTGGGCTGGTGGCGCCCTTTCTCATGCGTCTCGCCAGCGGCTTCATCGTCCACACGGCGACGGACCGCCCGATCCTGGAGCAGAAGTACCGCCTGCGGAACCGGCCGGTGGCCGTGATCCCGCACGGGCCATACGACCACCACGTGAACGGCTCGGCGCCGCCGGCCGAAGTCCCGTGTGACGGCTGCTTCCGGCTGCTGTACTTTGGCGTGGTCCGCCCCTACAAGGGAGTGGAAGACCTGGTGAGTGCCTTCAGTGCGCTGCCGCGCTCTGACGCAGAGAACTATTGGCTCACCGTCGTCGGCGAGGTATGGGAGGGATGGGATCTGCCCGCGAGGCTCATCGAGAGCAGCCCCCACCGCGACCGTATCACCTTCGTGAACCGTTACGTTCAGGACGATGAGGTGGCCGGCTTCTTCGCGTCCGCCGATGCAGTGGTCCTGCCTTACCACCGGTCTTCAGCCAGCGGTCCGCTGCATACGGCGATGAGCCACGGTTTGCCGGTGATAACGACGAGCGTTGGGGGCCTACCGGAAGCCGTAGCCGAATACGAAGGGGCGCTGATGGTGCCGCCACAGGATCCCACTGCGCTTTGTGAGGCGCTCCAACGTGTACGAGGGATGCGGGGACAACGCTTCGCTGACCCGCACTCGTGGGACAATATTGTGACGCGTTACGCGGCGCTGTTCGGCGAGATCGGCGCCGGTCATAAGAAGGCATGATGGTAGAGTCATCTATTTCGCAACCGCAGATGGTCGCCGCTGTGCACGGCGAAGCACCGATCACAGGCAAAGCGTCACTCCAGCCCATGCGTGTGCTGCAGGTCGAGCTTTCGAGGCCGCTGCCGTTCATCGATGCCTGTGAGCCCGTCTCCGGCCGGTGCTACGCGCGAGCGCAGTTGCTCGTCTGCCTGCACGGGCTTCCTTTAGGGAGGATCGAAATTGACCTGCCGGCGGGCGGCGAACCGGCTGTATATGCGCATCAGATTTGGGAAGCCATGGAGCCGCAAATCAATGCCCACCTGGCGACCGATGGACGCGGGCCCGCCACTGGCATCGAGGAGTTGCTGGCAGGGGCGGAGCAGCCACGCTGTGTTCGTGAATTCGAGGCGTTCCTGGCGAGCGCACCGTTCGCCAGCGTGGTGGTCTGCACGCGCGACCGGACGGACCAGCTGGCCGCGGCCCTCGAGACCCTGCTCGACATGGAGTATCCAGACTACGAAGTGATCGTTGTCGACAATGCGCCGCGCACGGAAGCGACGGCGGAGCTCGTCCAGACCCGGTTCGCACATGCGACTCGGCTCCGCTATATTCGTGAAGACCGCCCGGGGCTGTCATTGGCGCGCAACACGGGACTTGCTCACGCGCGTGGCGAGGTCGTCGCCTTCACCGACGACGACGTGTTGGCCGGTGGCCTTTGGCTCGCTCGCGCCGCGCAGGCCCTGTACTCGCGACCCGACGCAGCCTGTGTGACCGGCTTGACCCTTCCGGCCGAGTTGGAAACCGATGCGCAGATCCTATATGAGGGGTTTGGCGGGTTCAATAAGGGCAGAGCCTACGAGCGTTTAACCTTCAATACGGGCGACAGCCGTCCCGCCGACCCGTTGTTCCCATATCTGGCGGGCAAGTTCGGCGCCGGCGTCAATATGGCGTACCGCACGTCAGTGCTGCGCTCGCTCGGTGGTTTCGACGAGGCGTTGGGAGCCGGCATGCCGGCGGGAGGCGGAGAGGACATCGAAGCTTTCTTCCGCATCCTCACCACTGGACACACCCTGATCTACGAGCCGGCGGCGGTTCTCCATCACTTCCATCGCCGCGACTACAGCAGCCTGGAGAAGCAGTTGCACAGCTATGGCGTGGCCTTCACCGCCTTTGTCACCCGCTGCCTTCTCGACCGGCCCAGCCGCCTTCTGTTTCTGCTGAGCAAGATCCCCTACGCTACGCGCTACCTGCTGTATCCTGATTCGCCGCGCAACGAGCACAAGGGCCCCGAGTATCCCGCGGCGCTCACTCGGGCCGAGGGCAGAGGGATGATGTACGGACCGTTCGCATATTGGAAGAGCCGCAGGCGCGTGCACACGCTAAGCACGGCCCACTCACTTCCGCGCACGGGCTAGCCATGTCCACGATCCGCCGGCCCGGGAGGACGCCCCAGCAAACGGGCAGAGCACAGACGCCGCTTTCATCCTTGAAGGCTGAGTCGCTGCGCGCCCCATCTCCCTGGTACTGGTATTCGATGCTGGCAGCCGGTCAGGGCCTGGCGCTGGCAATCATTGCCCTGGCGTACAACGGTGGCCGCACGAGCCAGCCGTGGGCGACTGCTCTTCTCTGGGTCGGGCTGCTGGCGCTGTGGGTGCCGGTCGCCTTCCGCGTCCTGTCGCCCGAACCCACGCGCCAGGAACGATTGCTTCTGTTGGTCACGACGGGTATGGCGTTGTATCTTGTGAAAGTGCTGTACTCGCCGCTGGAATTTCGTTTTGCAGATGAGATCCAGCACTGGCGCACCGGCGCCGATATCCTGGCGCACGATCGTTTGTTCACGCCCAACTTCATCTTGCCGGTAAGCCCCCTCTATCCGGGGCTGGAAAATATCGCCGCTTCCGTCGCCGATCTCACGGGTCTCCCGTTGTTTGACGCGGGCGTGCTCGTGATGGGCTCGGCGCGCCTGGTGCTGATCCTGGCGCTCTTCCTGTTCTTGGAGCGCGCGAGCGGGTCAGCGCACGTAGCCGGCATTGCCACGCTTCTGTACATGTCACACCCGCACTTCATATTTCTAAACTCGATGTTCACCTACCAGGCGCTGGCCGTGTCTCTTCTGGCACTGGTGCTGTTCGCCGAAGCGCGGTTGCAGAACGCCTCGACACGGGTCCAGATTGCGCTGCAGCCGGTACTGGTGCTGTCGCTGGTGACGTTGGTTGCCACGCATCATGTGACTGCCTACATCATGGTGTTCATACTGGTGGTGTGGGGTCTGATCAGGCTCCTCCTGCGCCGTACCAGAAATGACGATGCCGGTCCGCTGCGAGACGGCGCTGTGGCTGCCGGGATAGTGATCCTGTGGGTAGCGCTTGTGGCCCCACAGACCGTCGACTATCTTGACGATCCGATCGTGCGCGTGTCGCGGACCTGCTGGGCATGGCCAGCGGCCAGGTGAGCGCCGGATCGACATTCCGGCCGCCGTCCAGCCCGCTGATCGAGCGCATGATCAGCATCGGTACGGTTGGTGTTCTGGTCGTCGCCGTCCTCGCCGGCAGCTACACCGTGTGGCGGCGCTACCGGGGCCAGGCGTTACCGTTGGCTCTCGCTCTGGCTGCATTGGGCTACCTGGGCAGCCTCGGGCTGCGACTGGCGTCAAACGGGGCCGAGTTAACAGGTCGATTGTGGGTCTTCCTGTACGCGCCGGTCGGATTCGTCGCGGCGGTTGTGGCTGTGGAGGGGCTCAAACGGTTCGGACCGCGTCTCGGTGGGCCGGTGCTGGCCCGTATCATGTTGCTGATGGTGGTGGTTGTGGTGTTCCTCGGCGGGATTACCGCCGGGTGGCCACCGTACTGGGAGCGTCTTCCCGGCCCATTTCTGCCCGGAGCGGCCGAGAGGTCCATCAACGCTGAGGGCGTAGCCGTGGCGAATTGGGCGGCCGAGAAGATGACGCCGTACAACCGCATCACCACTGACTTCACCGACTACGGGCTTCTGGGCGCCTACGGCAACCAACACTCGGTGTATGGGCTGAGCGGCTCATTCGTGAACCCCAGCCTCGGCGATGCCGAGATCTCCGCACTGCGATATATGCAGATTGACTACATTCTCGTCGACAGGCGGCTCTCCGAGGACGTCCCGCGCCAGGGGTACTACTTCGATCCGTGGGAGCCTACCGCGCGGAAATATGCTGAACCGGTCTCACTGGAGAACCTGATGAAGTTCGACGCCATCCCGCGCGTCGACCGCCTCTTCGACAGCGGCAATCTCATCCTGTATGACGTAGGGGAGATCACCGGTGCGCCCTAAGACCGTAAATCTCGCCGTGCTTGCCTATCTCGCTTTCATGGCGCTGCTGATGGTAGCAGCCGGTGAGCAGGGATTGGTGCGCGTTCTCCTGGGCGCGCTGCTGGCGCTGGTGCTGCCGGGGGCAGCGCTGGCGGAGGTGCTTTTGCACGAGACGTCGCTGGGCGCCCCCGAGAGGATCTTGCTTACGTTCGGGCTCAGCCTGATCGTATCGGCGCTTGGCGCTTTTCTGCTCCAGCTAACGCCCTGGGGGCTTCGACCCGCTACGTGGGCGCTGCTGCTCTCGCTGATCACGTGGGCCGGCGCCGGATACGCCTACTTTCAGAGCCGGTCCAGCGCGCCCGATCCCGCTCCGGCTGTCACCCCACCGCATCGCTGTGGCAGCACGCCGCTCTTCTGATCCTGGCGCTGGCGCTTGCGGCGGGGTCCGTTGCTTCCGCGCGCACCGAGGCTGCACGGCAAAATACCACCGATTTTACGCAACTCTGGATGCTGCCGGCAGGCGGTGACCAGATCGACCTGGGCATCCGGAATCTGGAGGGGGTACCGCGAGGGTACCGCCTTGAACTGCGACACGCCGGCAACGTGCTGGAGAGTTGGGCGCCAATAGAGTTGGCTGCAGATAGTACCTGGGAACTGACGGTGCCGCTGCGTGTGAAGACCGGCGTAGTAGAGGCGCTCCTCTACCGGCTCGATAGTCCACGGGAGATATACCGCCGAACCGAATTGTGGCCTGAAAACCACACTGCGGAGAGTGCTCCGGTACGAAACCTACTTCCTTCTCTGTCGGAGAGTCGTTTATCATCGGGCAACTAGGAGAAGGCGAAGTGAAACCCATCGCTACCATCATCATGCCGGTGCACAATGAAGCACGGTTTCTTGAGGCCGCTGTCGCGTCGCTGATGCGACAGACAATGCCCGATTTCGAGCTGATCGTCGTAGACGACGGGTCGACCGATAACACCAAGGAGGTGATAGAGAACTGTTGCGACGAGCGCATCATCTATGTGCGCAACGAGAGCAACATGGGGGTCGCTGCATCTCGCAATCGCGCTGATTGGCATGGCCCGTGCCGATTATCTCTTCTTCACCGACGGCGATTGCAGCGTCACGCCCACATGGCTGGAGGAAGGACTCCGACTTTTCCAGCAGTGCAATTATGCCGGGATCGAAGGCGAGCTCGTTTACGTTGCGGACGATTACAGACCATTCTATTCCGATCGTGTGGTGGAGAATCGCACCGGCGGGCAGTACATGACCGCAAATATGGCGTATCGCAAAGACGCCCTGGAGCGAATCGGACTGTTCAACACCTCGCTCAGGCGCTACTCAGACCGCGAGGCAGCGCTGAGGGTGAAGCGTTTCGGCAAGATCGGGTTTGAGCGCCGTATGGTGGTGTATCACGCTCATGTCAGGTGGACTGCCGCATCGTTTGTGAAATACGCCAGGGCCGCGCAATACACCGTGATCCTTTTCAAGTCGGATCCCGATCATCAGCGGGAACACGGGATTTTCGGGCGTGTATACGCACCGGAGAAGCTGCTTTCGCTGTTCTTCCCGCCATTGGCGCTCCGGCAAGCGTGTGGATTCCGGTTTGGCTCAGGTCTCGACTTTCTGCTGCTGTCGCTGACGCCGCTGACGAATCTGTACGAACGGTTTCTGCTGTGGAAGGCAGCCATCGAGGAACGAGTGTTTTTGATATGAATGGACCGCTGGCAACCATCATCATTCCCACATATAACGAGGCCGGGCGCCTGGGCCTGTGCATCGACTCGCTGCGTCGCCAGAGCGTGACGGACTGGGAGATGATCGTAGTAGACGATGGCTCGCGCGACAACACCGAAGAGGTCGTGGCTGCTTACGGCGACCCGCGCATCCGTTACCTGCGCAACGCGACGAACCTGGGAGAGCCGGCTTCGCGGAACGTGGGCATTCAGGCCGCGCAATGCGAGTACATCTTCTTTGTAGACGCGGATTGCGTGGCCGCCGTCGATTGGTTGGAGCAGGGGTTGCGGCTTTTCGAGCAAGGCGGCTACGCAGGGCTGGAGGGGAAACTGATCTTCGTCTCTCCCGACTACCGCGCCGTCTACTCGGATCGCGTTGTCGAGAACCTGCGCGGCGGACAGTACATGACCGCCAACATGGCTTATCGCAAGAGCGCACTCGTGGAAGCCGGGCTCTTTGACGCGCGTCTCAGGCGCTACTGCGACCGCGACATTGCCCTCAAGGTTCTGCGTTGCGGCGAGATCCACTGGAGTCCAGAGTTGGTGGTGACTCACGCCCGCACGCGCTGGACTCCCAGCTCGTACTTCAATTACGCAAAGGCTGCGTACTATACCGTGTTGATCTACAAACTCAATCCCGAGAATCAGGCCGGTCACGGCATCCGCTGGCACGTTTACGCGCCCGAGAAGCTGATCGCCATTCTCCTTCCGCCGCTTGTGTTACTGAAGCTGCTCACCGAACGCTTTCGCACCCGCGAAGACTACATACTTCTGGCGCTGATGTACCCCAGGCTGATCTACGAGAGGATCTTGCTATGGAAGTCCGCAATACAAGAGCGCGTGCTGCTGCTGTAGTGCATGCCTCTGATTGCGAAGACGCACGCAAATCGTGGATGCCGGGATGGCTTTGCGAGAACTGGGCGATTGTGGGCAATGCCGTCTCCATGATGGCGACGGTCGGGGCTAACTCAGTACTGGGTTTCCTGTACTGGTGGCTGGCAGCGCGCCTCTTCCCTGCGGAAGCAGTCGGGCTGGCTTCCGCAGGCATTTCCGCCATGGGATTGTTGGGGATGATCGGGTCGTTGGGCCTGAATACGTCCATGATCGGCGAGCTGCCACGCCGCCCGCGCGAGGCCGGCTCCCTCCTCGTTACGTCGCTCGTGGCTGCCGGCATCGGCGGCAGCCTGCTCGGCGGCCTGTTCTTGCTGCTGGTTCGCTATCTCTCCCCCGAACTATGGCCCTACCGGGCAGACCTGGTGTCGGTGCTGCTCTTTGTGGCCGGCGTTGCCCTGGCCGGGATTACCCTGGTGTTCGACGACGCCTTGATCGGTCTGCTTCGAGGCGGCTACCAATTAAGCCGGAACCTGCTGTTTTCCGTGCTCAAGCTCGGGCTCCTGTATGTTGCTGCCCGATGGCTGGCAGCGCAATCGGGCGTCACCATCTACGCGACATGGGCTGCCGGCAACCTGGTCTCGTTGCTGATCATCCAGGCATGGGCGCGGATGCAAGGTATACGGGCACCTATCGCCGTGCCGCATCTGTCCGTGGTCCGGAGGCTCGTGCGCTCATCCACGACCCATCTGACGCTGAACCTGACACAGCAGGGACCGGGGATGGTCTTGCCGATCATCGTGACGATCCTGCTGTCGACTGCGGCCAACGCCAGCTTCTACATAGCCTGGATGATCACCGTCTTTGTGTTCATCGCGCCGCGCGCCCTGACGATGGTGTTGTTCGCCGTCGGGTCCGGGAAACCGGAGCTGCTGGCGCAGAAGGCCCGCATGACGATCAAGCTCTCGTTGGCCCTGGGCGGAGCCGCCGCGGCAGCCGTCTTTTTCACGGCCGGCATGATTCTGAGCGTCTTCGGCTCCAGCTACGCCACGCAGGCGGCCGACCCGCTGCGCGCGATGGTGCTGGCCCTTCCGGCGGTGGTAATCAAGTCACACTTCGTGTCGATCGAGCGTATCAACGGTAGGATGGCCCGCGCGGTGCCCACACAGGCGATGGGCGCCCTGCTCGAGGTCGGATTGGGAACGCTCGGCGGCTATTTAGGCGGGCTGATGGGGCTGAGCGTAGGCTGGCTGATCGCCATCTACGTCGAGGCGGCGTTTATGCTCCCGGGGCTCTATCGTGCGCTGCGGTCGCATCCTCCCGAGAGCGGTGCTCGCACGTTCCCAGTCGATGACACCGAACGGTTCGCGCCCGCTACTGAGGCCACACCTTCCACAGGTGTTCCTGGCAAATAGGGGGTTCGAACCTCCATTGGCCTGCGGGTGGCCGCGGACAGACGCTGCCGATGTGGAGCTGCACATACTGGTAGGCGCCGAGGTCCGGTGGGCGTCGCCCTGACAACCTCAGGTTAGCGAAATCGAATTCGTACCCCAGCGGTATGCCCGCTCCGACCGCGGGACTTTCGTCGGACAACCTGAAGTTCGCTTCGGTGACCGATTCGAACCTGGGGTTTGCGACCTTCTCCGACGGGCCCAGCTCCAGGCCCAGGCGCGAGCCGGAACCGGCAACGTAATACAGATTGTGATCGTGCGTGAAGTCGTTGTTGGTGGCGATGCCGTCCACCCGGTTGAGATAGAAGATGTTGTTCCGCACGATGAGACCCTTGGGAGGGCTTGACGAGCCGAACCACAGCACGCCCGGCGCGACCGCCGGGAGCACCTCTACCACCGTGTTGTTGTGGATGCGGACGTTCTCAACCGCCGCTGCGTCCGGACCGGTAATATAGAACCATGCAAAACGGCCGTTGTTGTTGTGCGCCACGTTGTATGCCACAACTGTGTTGCGGGCCGAGCCTCCGCCCGCCTCCACGAAACTTCCGTTCTCAATCGCATAGTTGTACATAATGCGGTTATCGTCCGCATTCTGACCGAACAGCTCAACAGCAGCCCCGACCGCCCCGTGGTCGTAGCTGGGGCCGATGCAGCGGTAGAAGCGATTCCTGGTTACCTGGTTGCCGGCCGTGGCGAGCAAAACGCCGTTCGCCCCATAATCGTCATTACCGCCGGGCGTGTTGCGGAACGGCTTGAGGTGGTGGATGTAGTTGCGGGTGATGATGTTGTTTGCCCCGTACACCTCAACCCCAAACGCGACATCGAAGATCTCCATATTCTGCACCGTCACGTGGTGTGCAGCCCTGGTGACGTTGACCCCGCCGCTGGTGCCACCGGAGAGCCGCAGACCGTCCAGCACGATGAACGGCGCATCGACCGTCACCGGCCGGTCCCCCGGGGCGGTGGGGGTAATCGTGGGACGAGCGCCGGTTCCGAATGCACGGAACGTGACGGGCGCCTCGGCCGTACCACCCTCCTGGATGTAAAGGTTCGTGTCCCATGCGGACCCTCGCGCGAGGTACACGGTGTCGCCGGGCGCATACTTGTGTGCCTGCAGCCGCGCCAATGTCTGCCAGGGCGCGTCCGGCGCGGTTCCCGCGTTCTTGTCGGAGCCGTGCACGCTGTCCACGTAGTATGAGTTCGCTGCGCCGGTACCGGTCTGGGTCCTTGGGATCGCTGTGGGGGATCCAATTACGAGCAGAGTCGCCAGCGCGGTTCGCCCTAAGAAGGAGACCCACGTCGCCACCATACTGGATATGGCGGTCATTCAATTTACCTCTGGATAAACCGCGAATCGACCGTGTCTGCGGAGGTTGACTCCATCGTTTGCGGATGCACGTCAACACACCTGCCCTGGGAGAGCGCACCAATTCACCGCTCGCATGTTGAGCGTAGCATAAAATACACAGCGAGCGGGCGCCGTAGCCGCGGTCACCGTCCTGAGAAGCAAGCGTACGAAGCCGCAACTCGGGGGAGGGTGAGGGCGAAGTCCGGCGCCCGCTCAGTGCTGTTGGTAAGCCCCTGCGTCTGGTGCGGCTACGCCGTCCAGGCTGCGTGCAGCAAAGTCCCTGGAGTAGTCAAGAGGGGAGCCCAAACGGATGGCGGCGCTGGTTGCCTCAATCCGGAAGTCACCTTCGTCGATAGAGAAGAATGCCGGGTCGGCCATTTCTTCGTTCTCCGCCAAAGGGAAGCCCAGGTCGGCGCGCGGTCCCAACCAGTAGAGATTGTGGTCGTGCCGGAAGACAGGGCTGGTCGCCAGACCGCTGGTGCCGGCGACGGCGAAGATATTGTTGCGTACGTCGAGCATGCGGGGTGGGGGAGTGGCATCTCCAAACCAGAGGAGAGCCGGCCCGCGGCGCGGCGCCGTCTCGACCACCGTATTGTTGTGGATGCGGAAATCCTGGACGGTAGCGGCAAACCGGCCGCTCATGTTGAACCACGCAAAGCGCCCGTTGTTGTTGTGCGAGATGTTATATGCGACCGTAGTGTCGCTCGCCGACCCGCCGCCAACTTCGACGAATCCATCATTCTCGGTGGCGAAGTTGTACATGATCACAGTCCCGTCCACGCCTTGCCCGTACAGTTCTATCGCTCCGCCATCCAGGCCGTAGTCGAAGCTCTGTCCCCGGCAGCCTACGAACCGGTTACGCGTGATCTGGTTTCGGGCGCTTGTCACGAGCACGCCGTTCGCCCCGTAGTCGTCATCACCGCCCGGGGTGTTCCGGATGAGATTCAGGTCGTGGATGTAGTTTCGGGTGATGAGGTTGTCCGGGCCGTATACTTCGACGCCAATCCCGGTGTTGGTGATCTCCATATCCTGCACCGTCACGTGGTGCGCGGCTGTCGTGATATTTACCGCCCCGTAACGGCCTTCGGTTACCCGCAGCCCGTCCAGCACGATGTACGCGGCATGCACTGTGATGGCGCGGTCGGACAACAATTCCGGCTGGATTACCGGACGCGGTCCCGATCCGTACGCCGTGTAGGAGATGGGCGCTGCGACGTTGCCTGAATACGGGATAAGAAGATTCGTCCGCCACACCGATCCCCGAGCCAGGTAGACAGTGTCTCCCGGAAAGAGCTCTCGGCCGCGCAGCATGCTCAACGTGCGCCACGGTGCTTCTGGCGACGATCCCTCATTCTCGTCCGACCCCCCAACGGCGTCGATGAAATAGGAGTGCCCGACTTCAAATTGCATTTGCGGGGCGGGGCGCGGAACTCCCAGGGGGTTGCCGGCGGGGTGCGCGGCACATTGTAACAGAACGCCGGCGCTCAAGATGAACGCGGCGATACGCGCCAGATAAACTCTCCCTCTCCCCACAAGCGAGTCCCCCTTCGCAGAGCGTTTCGACTGAGAGGAAATGTTATCTGACCGCAGTTCCTCGGGACAGAAGCCAGAATACGATTCGGGGATCGATTGGCAGTTGGTGGGGTCAAAAACCACCCCGGGTCGCGCTCGAGCGCGACCCGGGGTGGTCCGAGCAGGCGCTTATCGCCGGAGGAGTAACGGCAGAAGCACGGGGGGGCGCGTGAAGGGGCGCATGGCCTGATGCGCTCCCAGGTCGGGCGGCTGGCCCGAAGGGATCGGCTGTCCCGTGAAGTCGGCCGTGTAGCCCAAGACAGCCCCCCGGCGGACGGCCGGGCTCTCGGGCTGGATGCGGAAATCGTCGCCGCCCGTCGACCGGAACATCGGATCGGCGATCCTTTCATTCGGTCCCAGCGGCAATCCCAATTGGGAACGCGGATCGGTCAGATAGTAGAGGTTGTAATCGTGATAGAAATTGGGGTTGGTAGCTACGCTGTTGCACAGCCGCAGGTGGAAGATATTGTTTCTCACCACCAGCATGCCCGCGTTCGGCGTGGCGCTTCCGAACCACAGGATGCCGGGTGCGTACCCGTCCTCAGTCTCGATGATGGTGTTGTTCTCGATCCGAAAGTCTATGACATTCACGGCGTACTGGCCCGTCATGTTGAACCATGCGAACCGCCCGTGATTGTCGTGGCTGACGTTATAGGCCACCACCGTCCCGGCTGCCGACCCGCCACCCACTTCTACGAAGCCGTCGTTGTTCCTGGCGTAGTTGTGGTTGATCAGGTTCGAGTCCATCCGCTGCCCGTACATCTCGATGGCGCCGCCGTCCACGCCGTAGTCGTAGCTGTGGGCACGCAGATCCTCGAAGCGGTTGAATGAGATCTGGTTGCGGGCGCTTGAGATCAGCACCCCTATCGCTCCGAAGTCATCGTCGCCGCCCGGCGTGTCCTTCACCATCTTCAGGTGATGAAAATAGCTGCGAGATACGACGTTGTCCGGTCCGAAGAGCTCGACCCCGTACCCCATGTTCGTCACTTCGATATCGTTGATGCGAACGTGGTGTCCGGTTGGAGTCACCTGGATGGGTCCCCAGGTGCCGTTTTGGAAGAGGATTCCTTCGACAGTCACATAGCCGGCGTCAATCGTCAGCGTGCGGTCGCTCTCGAGTCGCGGCTCGAGGACGGGTCGTGGGCCGTCGCCAAAGGCACGAAGGATGATTGGGGCGGACGCAGCGCCTGAGTGTGCGAAATACCAGCTGTCTTTCCACCAGGAGCCGCGGGCAAAATTGAGAACGTCACCCGGCAGCCAGCGGCGAGCTTTCGCCGGGGCCAGAGAACGCCAGGCGCGATCGGGGGAAGTTCCGGGGTTATTGTCGGACCCGTACCGGCTGTCAACGAAGAAAGACGTTCCGGTGAGGGCATCCTCGCCGTTTATGGTAGCGGCAGGGTCGGGCGGCGATGCAATCGCCGGCATGGCAGGCAAGGTAAGCAAAGAAACGAGAATCGCGATCGACCAGATCTGGGCGCGGTGGCGCGCCAAAGAAGAGGTAGACATCGGCCCCCCACAAGGATGGATTTGCGGATGAGGCTATGGGGTGTCCTCATCCGGCCCGCAGCGCAGGCTCGAGACAGGAGCCGGCATGTGGTTTCTCTGCGGGTTAGCTTTAGAAAAGCGGAGGATTGGCTGCCAATCGCTTGCTGAAATACCTTACCACAATCGTGACGGAATGCCCAATGAGACAAAGGGCCTAAAGGGATGTAATAAAAGTTACATTGTTTACAAGAAGCCGCCCCCAATTCAATCGAGAATTGGGGGCGGGATATCAGGGGTTCGGGAGCCAACCTGCACTACGGGCTTTGGCTCAGCTCCGTCTTGTCGTGAGAGGCCCTGGCCAGAGCAGGCATCGCGGGCAATCGCATTTCCGCCTCCCGCTTCCGTCGCCGCTCCAGCCACGTCGCCCCCACCGCGTAGAAGAACAGCGCCCACGGTATCGCCCACATCCCGATGGTGACACCGGCTTGCTGTTCGGCCAGCGGGGCCGCCGAGTACCACATGAAGATACGCTCCCAGGTGTACCGCAGCGGAATGGTGCTCAGCGCCACCACTTGTGCCAGGCGCGTCCATCGCGGGTTGTCGAGCAGCGGGATGAGCATGAGCGCCCACAGGCTGTACCACGGCATGAACCACGGCGCCGAGAAGAGCATGTAGAAGATCGAGAGATAGAAGAACGAACGCGGCAAGCTCCGCCAACTGTGGTCGCTCCACGCCCGGAACCCCGCCCACAAGGCGAAGAGTGCTGTTATGATGCCGGCGATCCGAGATACGAGTGCAGCGGCGGCGTCCAGTCCCATCTCCGGCTCGAGCTGGTAGGCTGCCACGGCCGCGATCGACGTCGTCAACAGCTTTTCACGGCGCTCGATCCCGAGGATCTGCGGTCCCTCCCAGTAGGGCGCGTAAAAGATGACGAGTAAAGCGATCGAAACGAGCGCCGTCACGACCACGAATTGCGCCCGGCGGCGATTGTCACGAAGCTCGCGCAGGGCGATGAGACCCGCGGCCGGCACCATCAGAATTGGGATGAACTTGACCAGTGCGCCGGCGACCAGGGCCAGGACGCTCAGCGTGAAGCGGCGGTTCAGCGATGCATATACCGCCAAAAGCATGAAGAACACCATCACCACATCGTTGTGGGCATTGCCTAGGGTCTCGTACAGCACGATCGGATTCCACAGCACCAGCAGCAGGCCAGGGAGTGCTTGTCTCGGGGCGAAGCGCTTCAGGATGAGGTACAGCAGCACTGCGCTCAGAGCCAGGAAGATTCCGGCCAGGATCTTGAACCCCATGACGTTTGCGAAGATGCCGTCTCCGGCAAGCGTCACGACAAGCACCGCCAGCTTCTGCCACAGTGGCCCGTACGCCGAAGGGGCGAAGGCCCAGCCCATGTAGTGGGTGAACTGGTCGTACGGATGATCCAGCGCCACCGCGATGAACGGGTTCTGGTGGTAGACCGCCTCGATTCTCGCCTGCATGGTGTAATCGAACGGGTCGGTTGAGCCGAACGGGTACACCATCGCCATAACAATCGCAGCCATGGCTGCAGTCCAGAGGACGATCAGCCATGTGTCTCGATTTTGCACGCGCAGCGTCACCCGCCACGACACGAGATAGAGCAGTGTCACCACGACAAACGCGGGCAAAACCCGTTCCTGAAAGCCGGGAAAATTCTCGGTGATCCCCAGAATGTCCAGATGCATCCAGATAAAGAGCTTCTGCAGGCTGTAAGGGAAGGCGAATCCCAACACATATACCAGTACAGTCAACGGGCCGGTCACCGCGAGCACCAACACGCCGCGCCGCTCCAGCCACTCGTCCAGGCGCCGCAACCACAAGGGCGCCCTCGTCTCGAATCCACCCATGTCCGTTTCTTCTTCTCCCCGTGAATCATAGCTATCGGAAACGATTCCCGGCTCGGGCCCGGCCGGGCCGGAAATCGTAGCGGTCATCTGTTCAGAATTCAAAGTACTCAGGCGCGCGTCCGCCCCAGTCGCCGCAAGATCGGCTCCCGCCTTCTTAACAGCCCGTGCCGGCGCACGGCCGGCGAAGGGCAGGGTCATCAGGGCGAAGAGCCAGACCGGACCCAGCACCGTCAGACCCAGCCGCAGCTCGCGCCACGTCTGAGCCGGGAACGGATCCATCCACAGGAAGGCGGGAGCGAAGATAAACGCCTTGGACTGCGCAACAAACGCAAACACGTGCCCCAGGGCCGGCAGAGCGCCGCCTCCGATCAACGGGAGCAGCCCCAGCGGCCACACAGCATACCACTGTTGGAACCATGGGCATGCAAACAGCAGGTAGAACATCAGCACCTTGAACGATGCCCGCGGGAAGCTGTGCCACTCGCGATCTGCCCACGCACGCCATCCCTGGTAGAGCGAGAAGACGACGGTGGCATACAGCGCCAGCCTCGTAACCGTCTCCGCAGCCCGCGGGTCTCCCCACCGTGGCTCGAGCATTGCCCACACCGTTGCCGGCAGCGACGTCGTCACCATGGACGTGCGGCGCTCGATGCTCAAGATCTGGGAGCCTTCCCAGAAGGGTGCGAAGAAGGCCACCACCAGCAGCAGTCCCAGGATCCCCGTCTTCACTGTGAACCGGAGCCGTGCCCGGTTATCGGGAAGCATGCGCAGGGCGATCATGCCGGCTGCGGGCAGTAGCAGCACCGGTATGTACTTGACCAGCACGCCCCCGAGCAGCGCCAGGATCCCGAGCGTGAAGCGCCCCTCGATAATCGCCCACGCGGCGAGCAGGATGAAGAAGACCATGACGATATCGTTGTGCCCGTGCGCCAACGTCTCGTATGCCACGATGGGGTTCCAGGCCAGCAGCAATACGCCGGGAAGGAGCTGGTGAGGCGCCCGGCGCTTGAGTATGCGTGCAACCACCCAGACACTGCCTGCGAGGAAGATGGCGTTCAGCAGCTTGAAAGAGATAACCGCCCAGAAGTAATCGTCTCCGCCCAGCCGCGCTGCCACTCCCGCCATGATCTCCCACAGGGGACCGTAGGCCGACGGCGACCCGCGCCACGCCATGTACCCGTAGAACATGTCTTTGGGGAAATCTTCCGCGACCTGGATGAAGGGATTTGCGCCGTAGATGCCCAGAATGCGGCCGTCCGCGATGTTGTCATAGATGTCGGCTGCGTCGAAGGGGTATACCATCAGCAGCACGAGGCCGTTGAGCACAGCGCCCAGGATGACGATCAACCATGCGGCGCGCCCACCGGTGCGCCGGGCTGCCCTCCAGCCCAGCCAGTACAACACACCTTGCAGGCGCGAGCACACCGTACAACAGCCAGGGTCGCAGAGGGTCTTCGCCGGCAAACGTCCGCAACTCGAGCAGCGGCCGCGGATGCAGCTCCAGCAGGCTTTGCAACCGCACGAATACCAGCACCGATAACAGCACGGTCAGCCCGGCTGCGACCGCCAATTCGTAGTTGGCGCGCTTTGCGGCCCGGACCTCTCCCGCGCCCACGTTTCCCCGTCTCCCCATCTCGGAGATCACACCGAACTCCTCTCACTCCTGTCCGCTCAGTTTACCCCACGGGGACGTTCATACAGTATGCTCGCTCCCTTGCCTGTGCGCTGTAGCTCTGCACTTCTGGACGACCCCACGGTGGGCCCGGTTCCCGCCGCGTCGATGCCCGGCTCTGTCGCGCGGGAGTTCTCGCATCGTCGCACGAGCCGGGACGCCCGGCGTGGGACGCTACGCAGACCGGGTACCGCCGGCCCCGCCGGATGGCGTTGCACCGGGAGTGTGGAGGGAGAACTGCAGCGGCAGGTACGCGATACGGAAGCCCAGCCGCTCTTCGTTGTTTTGGCTCTGCCCGGCGAAGCCGACATGGCCGATCACAAGGTCACAGCCCGCAGCCGCCGCCTGCGCGAGGCGAGCGCGCACCAGGGCAGAATGGATGCCGCGACCACGATACGGTCGCAGGGTAGCGCCGACGTTCAGGAACCCAATCCCTTCGGACATAAACAGCGCCGCCATGGCAACCGGCTTTCCGTCTACGACGGCGAGGTAGACGCGGTTTTCTTCCAACTCAAACCAGGCACGGCGGATCTGAACGCTGTGTTGCCGGTGTTCGGCCGGCACTTCGAAGCCGCCGGCCCAAATCTCAGCCGCCAGGCCGGCGCGATCCGGACCCGCTAACTCGATCGCCATTCCAGGCGGCAGCGAGACGTCACTCTTGACGGCAAGCCCGTAGACCACGCTGGAAACGCCGGTAAGGAACGCGCCGGCGCCTGCTAGAGCGCTCCCAAGCGAGGCGTCGAACGTCGTCGGCAGTACATCTGCCCAGGCCGGGACGTCCGCGTCCCGGTAGTAGGCTGCGAGCGCAGGCACGCGCTCCGAGTCGGCGGGCGTGAGCCCAATGGCACGGTTCCACCATCCTGGACCGCGTGCCCCGGCTATGAGGCGCGCCCTGGCGCCACCGAATTGGCGTTCCTCTGCACCCGGCACGGTTCCTGCCAACAGGCGAGCCCACGCCCTTCGGGTCAGGCTTTCCATCACCTGCGCCATGCGCTGCACCAGCTGAGGGGTTACGGGTGGCAGCAACGATCACTCCTCGACGAGGACGGCGTCGAAGAGGTCGTTCGACTTGCGCGCCGTCTGCGGATAGGCCTGTATCAGATGGTCGTACCGGTTTGCGAGCTGCAAGAGAAGACGCGGCAGCCAGTTTGCGAGGCCGCCGCCCCCCTGGCTGCGGTGGCAGGCACTGGCCTTCTGTTTCACCTCGGACATCTCCGAGACCGGGATCCGCACCTGAATCTGCTCGTCCGGCACACCCACGTGGGTCAGATCGATGTCGTGGTTCTGTCCGAAGCGAGTGGCATCGCGGCGGGTCAGGCGCAGAAAGCGCAGCAGCCAGCGCAGCTGGCTGCGCGGGATGACGTGATAATATAGTCGCTGCGGCTGCCAGTGGCCCAACCCTTCGGCCGATAGGCAGGGGTAGCCGGCCGGGTCCGAGGCTCGCTCGAATGCCTGTACTGTGGCCTGATTTACTTTGATGTGGTCGGGATGGAAGTATCCGCCGGTGGGGTCATGCGTCACCACCACATGCGGTCGCACGCTGCGGATGACGCACGCCACATCCAACGCTACGTCGTCCAGATTTGCCTGGAAGAGCGACTGCGGGTGGTAGTTGTCGGCGGTTCTCGCCATACCACTGTTCGCGATAGCCCAGCATGTGCAACTGCGCCCCCAGCACGCGGCAGGCGCATTCGAGCTCCCCGCGGCGCTGTTCAGCGAGCGTCTGGCCGTGGGCAGCCACTTCGTCATTCGCGTACACGCCGGCTGCTCCGTCAGTGGCGGTGCAGATGTGCACTTCCACGCCTCGGGCTGCGTACAACGCCAACATTCCGCCCAGGCCGAACGACTCATCGTCCGGATGGGCCATGACTGCGAGCAAGCGCGGGCGAACCCCTGGCCGCCCGATCGAATCGTTCGTGGATCCCATCCTAACCCCCCGCAATCGCCCGGATCAACTCCACGTGATCTCCAGGCTTCAACTCGTGATGCCAGTGACCCAGCCGGCCGTTTACCAGGATAACCATGCTGGTCCCACGTGAGATGCCCAACGCTTCGATCAATTCTCCCACCATCGTGGCATCTTCTGCCTCGTAGTCCGCCGGCACGTCCGGTCCGAGACCGTTCGTTTTCACATAGATCGTCATTCTAGCTTGCGCCCCCGTATCCATTACAATGTGCACCGCATCGCCCGAGTGTACCAGCCGGTTTTCGCTAATTGCAAGCACCGAAAAATGCAGGCGGGACCATGGCTCACATCTCGGTTCGCTCACAGGTGATTGAATCGCGCGGAGTATAGATATATCTGATACCGGTGGCGACCTGGCGGAATATGTAATGTAGATGGCCGGTCGCGCGTAGTCTGGAGGCACAATTGATTTTAGCGCTGTACCTGGTGGTCGCAATCTGGCTGAGTTTGTATGGGCTACAGTCGTTAATTCTCATCATCCTGTACATCAAGCATCGCCGCCAAAATCCCCCCCAACTGACAGTGTCTGTGTGGCCGGCCGTTGCGGTCCAACTGCCCGTCTTCAACGAGCGCCACGTGGTCGAGCGCCTGATCGATTCCGCCGCCGAGCTCGATTATCCGCATGACCGGCTGGTCGTACAGGTACTGGACGATTCCACCGACGATACGACCGCGATCGCCGAGCGCCGGGCGGCCCGCTGGCGAGAGTGCGGCGTCGATGTGCGGGTTTTGCACCGCGTGGACCGAGACGGATTAAGGCGGGCGCTCTGGCCGCAGGTCTGGAGCAGACGCAAGCCGAATTCCTGGCGATCTTCGACGCCGATTTTCGCCCCAATCCGGACTTCCTGCGCCGCACTCTGCCACCTCTGCTATCGCGCCCGGAACTCGGGGCCGTGCAGGCACGGTGGGCTCACCTAAACGATCTCTATTCACCCTTGACCCGAGCGCAGTCGCTGCTGCTGGACGGGCACTTTGTCGTTGAGCAGACGGCGCGCAACCGGGGCGGCCTCCTGATGAGTTTCAATGGCTCGGGCGGGATCTGGCGGCGCCAGAGTATCGAAGACGCGGGCGGCTGGCAGAGCGATACCATGACGGAGGACCTGGATCTGAGCTACCGGGCCCAGCTGGCCGGGTGGCAGTTCCTCTATCTGCCTGATGTGGAGACCCCTTCCGAACTTCCTCCCCAGATGGAAGCATTCAAGCAGCAACAGGCCCGATGGGCCCAAGGCTCCATCCAGTGCATGCGCAAGCTCGGCTGGTCCGTGCTGCGCGGCGATTTTACGTGGTTTCAGAAGATGATGGCGTTGCTGCACATGAGCGCATATCTGACTCAGCCACTGGTCATCTTCATGCTGCTGGCATCGCTTCCTGTCCTGCTGCTCTCCACGCGGATGCCTGAATTCCTAGCCGCCGCAACCATTGCCAGCCTGGGGGCGCCCGTGCAGTACACGATCGGGCAGAGCCAACTGCACGGCGATTGGGAGCGGCGCATGCTGTATCTGCCTGTGCTCGCTGTCGTTGGTGTGGGAAGTGCGTGGAGCACCACGCGGGCAGTGTGGACGGGGCTCACTTCGTGGGGGGGCACCTTCGGGCGCACTCCCAAGTTCCGGATCGAAGGGCGCGATGGGCGCTGGCGTGACAGCGTCTATCGTATGGTTCCGGACCGCGCATTCGTAGGTGAGATCCTGCTTGCGCTGTATGCTATCATTACGATCGTTGTTGCCCTCACCGTCGGCAACATCGCAGTTATTCCGTACCTGCTGCTATACGCCGCCGGATTTGGCTATGTGGCCTTCATCGGCATTCAACAGAAGTGGCAACATACGCAATGACCCTATTGGCTGCCGTTTTCTGGCTACTTTCGCTCTTCGCCCCCCAACCTGCTGCCCCTGTTGCCCGTGCAGTTCTCTTCTGGGCCGAAGGGTGTCCGTCCTGCACACGCGTGATGCAGCAGACGTTACCCACCCTGCAGACACGTTACGGTGCCCAGATCGACGTCTATCCCGTCGAGATATCGGGAGAGACTGCATATCGCTTTTTCCAGGACGTGGGCGATGGCTACGCTCTGCCGCGCGAGATGCGAGCGATCCCGGCGTTGGTAATCGGAAGCCAGCTACTGGTCGGCGCCGATCAGATCGCGTCACGATTACCGCGCCTGATCGCCGATACGCTGGCTGCCGGCGGGTCTGACTTCCCCAATCTGGCCGGGATGCGGGCGTACCTCTCCGCGACAGGAGAGGCAACCCTCTGCTCGGCGAGCCGCCCGTGCGCCGGCGACGTGCTCGCTGCTCTCAGCTACGTGCCGCTCGCCGCACAGGCGCAGACCGGAAACAACGGCTTTGGGCTGGCGATCGCGATCATGGTCGGGATGGCCCTGGTTCTGCTATACGTTCTGGTCGCCACGGCACGCATGGCGCAGGGGGGCCTGCCGTACGTGCCCTCTGAAGCTGCATTTCGCCTGATCCCCGTGGTCGCCGTGCTCGGGATGGGCGTCGCCGGTTATCTCACCTACGTAGAAACCCAGAACGTGGCCGCCGTCTGCGGACCGGTCGGCGACTGCAACGCCGTCCAGGCCAGTCCCTATGCCACTTTGTTTGGCTTCCTGCCGGTGGGCGTGGTGGGCATGCTTGGGTACGTGGGCGTACTCGCCGCCTGGGCGTTGGCGCAGTGGGGCGGTGGCCGGCTCGCCGAGCTCGCACCGGTCCTGATGTTCGGGATGGCGCTCTTCGGTGTTCTCTTCTCCCTTTACCTGACCTACCTGGAACCGTTCGTGATTGGGGCTGTGTGTGCGTGGTGCCTCGCTTCGGCCGTGTTGATCACGCTGGTTCTTTTTCTCCATTGGGCCCGGCCCTCGAAGCAATGAGTTTCGAGGCAGTCGAGTAGCGCTCGCGCTGTTCCCTTGACATGCGACGGGTCTGGGCTACAATACCTGGGCTCTTGGTTCCGTTCGGCCACTGCCGTCTGGCTGCTGATCCCACACTGTGCGGGCTTCTCGCTCGTCGCTCGTCGTCCGACAGCGTGACTCACTTGCCACTCGCTGCTTGATCCACGCATTGCTCAGGCAACGCCGATTCATTGCACAGCACAACCGTTGCCGCTCGCGCCGGGCGCCGGGGTTGCATCGAAGGGCGTAGGGATGTCAGTTCGTATTCTGATAGCCGATGATCACGGGGTGCTGCGCGCCGGTCTACGCTCGCTCCTCAACGCCGAGCCGAACCTCGAGGTGATGGCTGAGGCGGCGAATGGGGAAGAAGCGATCCGCATGGCCGTGGAGTTGCAGCCCGATATCGTGCTGCTCGATCTGAGTATGCCGGATGTCGGCGGAATCGACGTGACACTCGCGGTCAAGCGACTCCTCCCGGCGGTCCGCATCTTGATATTGACCGTACACGAAGATGATGGATTGCTCCAGGAAGCCATACGCGCAGGGGCATCCGGATACATCATCAAGCGTGCCGTGGAATCGGAACTGCTCAATGCGATCCGCGCCGTTTCTCGTGGCGAGATGTACGTGCACCCCGCAATGACTCGCGCTCTCATGCGCAATTTGACCCCACGGCATGACCATGAGAACACTCCTGCGAGGCTCCTGACCCGGCGAGAGCTGGAGGTGCTGCGCATGATCGTTCAAGGCCACACGAACCGCCAGATTGCCGAGACGCTCAGCCTCAGCGTACGTACGGTCGAGAGTCACCGGGCGAACCTGATGGGGAAGCTGGGACTCACGACTCGGGTAGAGCTGGTTCATTATGCTATGGAGAACAGCCTGCTCGACGAGGGTTGATCCCTCGCTCCACAGCCGCGTCGCGGCATCAGGTAACCTCGCTCTTGCCCGGATTGGACGATCCCCGTCCGTACTTTACCGTCTTCGTACTCCACTCCGCTCCTTCGGAAACGACAGCCGGCCTGTGCATTATTATGTAGTCAGTATCTCCTACGGATTTCCGCGCGCTCTTCCCTCAGTAGTTTACAGGCAGGGCGAATCGGCGAATTTCTGTGTTAATTACGCTTCCGTTTCTGGTCGCAGCAGCCTAAGATAATACCCGCTACTACCCTGGGTTACCGATCCCACCTGTGCTTCGTTAGGAGAACTGTGCCGCAACATTCGTGGACCCGCCTGCGCCTTCTGGTGGTGGGGAAGAGCGCGGGGCAGCCCTGCCATCCCGACGAGCCGTTCCACGATCAGCCCGATCTGTGGGTATCTGGCGTTGCCGGTAACTTGACGGGTGCTCTGCTGCAACTGGGTCATTGCGATGTCGTAGTCGTAGCAGCCACGCTGCCCGATAACGGGGCCTGCCGGTTGATAGGGATGGCGCGCCAATCGCATCCGGGACTGGCCGTCCTTGTGACCGGCGCGGGGAGGACAGTGTGCTGCGCTTCATAGAGGCAGGCGCCGCCGGCTACGCTCTGGCCGGCGACTCACCTGTCCAGGTTGCCGCGGATCCGGTCGGTAGCCCGTGGGCAGCCGATGATAGAGCCTAAGATCGTGGCCGGGATTCTGGGACGGATCACCGAATTGTCGGGAGCAGAGATGATGCGGCGGCAGGCCGAGCGGCCGGCGCTCACGCTGCGCGAACAAGAGGTATTACAGCTTCTGGCGGGGGGCGAGCAACGAGCAGATTGCCCGCCGCCTTGCGATTGAGACAGGAACAGTGAAGAATCATATGCACAGCATATTTCGTAAACTAGGTGTTTCCAAGAGGGCGCAGGCTGCGGCGCTGGCGCCCATCCCCTTCTCCGTTGAGCCGTCGAGCGTGGCAGTATCCGCGGATGACGAGCATCGCGGCCGCCATTATGACGTGATCGTGGTGGGCGCCGGTCCGGCGGGACTCAGCGCCGGAAGGACCCTGGCTCGCCTGGGCTTCAGGACACTGATCCTCGAACGCACCGCTGAAGGCCAGGTCGATCATCCCTGCGGCGGGATACTGGCAAACGTCCCCGGCTTCGCGTCCGGCCTTCGAACGGGCGACGGCGGACTCTATTTTCCCGCTCTCGATCTGCCTGTCAAGCCCCAACATCTCATCGGCCGCCCCGCCACCTACCGCTTCATCAGCCCGAGCGGCCGCGACTTCAAGCTTCATTTTGACGAGCCCGGCTCGTTCCCGGTGGTCGCGGTCGATAAACTGGGACTGCTGGCGGACATGGCGCGGCAGGCCGGCGAAGCAGAAGCGGTTGTGCGTTACGGTACGGCAGTGCGCGAGCTCGTGGTCGAGCGAGAACGTGTCACGGGAGTCTACACCGCACACGGCGAGATCCACGCGAATGCGATCGTCCTGGCCGAAGGCGCCGCTCGGACATTGGCTTGCACGGCGAAATTGGGCGAAGAAACGGCCGGCCACACCACGCTCTCCGTCGCGGCACAGGAGTTCTCGGCGCCCGAGGCGCATCACGAGCAGATGGGCCAGATCTTCACCCTGGGCTCGCGCTACACTTCTTGCCCCATGGGATACGGTTCCGTTCTCGTGCAAGCGCCGGGGCGTGTCCTCGTCTACTTCACGGTGACCTCCGGAGCTGCTCTGGTTCCATCTGAAGGCGCTATGTGGGAATATCTCAATGAGTATCTCACTCGCGATCCTCGCATCGCGCATCTGCTCAAAGGCGCCACAGTCCGGTCGCGCGGGATCCATCGCGCGCGGCTCGGCATGGGCCAGCCTGTGATCAAGAAGGCAGGGATCGTCTGCGCGGGAGATTGTCTCAGCCCGAACGGGCGAGCGGGGATTATTCCGGCGGTGACGATGGGACGGCAGGCGGCCCTGTACCTGGCCGAAGCCATCGACGAAGGTTCGGTCGAACAGCATCATTTCCAATCGTACTACTCGACGTTCGGCGGCAAGCTGTTCGGCGATCTCGCCGGGGAACAGCGGCTTATGCTGGCGCTGCAGCGGTTGCCGGCAGAGCAGCTGGACAACTTGTGCCAGCGGCTGGCCGAGCTGGATTTGCGCTCTCGGTTCCACTCCGCATGGCGTGCGATCGCCCGGGCGTGTACACCCTGGCTGGGCGCCGCGCCACCCGCTGACGGAACCGGCGATACTTTGCCGGACCCAGGAGCGGTCGTCGTCGCGTAGCCGCCCTGCCCGCGTCTCGTAACCCGTAGCCGTCTTACTGCATCTATTGGGTACGTTTTGACGCGCCTTGTGTAATCGACTTCACAAGACGAGTGTTTTTGCTGGCCAATACATGTACGGGAGGCGACGATGGCGCAAATGGCAGGCACGAGGTCTGCATGGATAATTGACGTAGACGAAAACGACTTTCAGACGAAGGTGCTGGAGCGTTCGCGTGAGTTGCCGGTTTTGGTCGACTTCTGGGCAGTGTGGTGCGGACCGTGCCGCACCCTCGGACCCATGCTCGAAGCCTTCGCAAACCAACATTCGGGAAAGTTCGTGCTGGCCAAAGTCAATGTCGACGAGAATCAGTCGCTCGCCATGACGTATGGCATCCAGGGGATCCCCACTGTGAAGGCATTCCGGAACGGTAAGGTGGTGTCCGAGTTTGTGGGCGCCCAGCCCCGTCCAAATGTGGAACGATTTGTGAACGCCTTATTGCCAAATGAAGCCCAGTCAGCGGCCGAGGATGCGCAGCGATCGTTGGAAGCAGGCGATTACGAGGCGGCAGAAAAGCAATTCTCCGCCATCCTCGCCCGCGAGCCTGAGCAGCCGGATGCCATGCTGGGCATGGCCGCAGTGCTCGTGCGCAAGGGAGACCTGGACGGCGCGGATAATTTGGCGCAACAGGCAGAGGCCGCCGGGGCAGCGGAGCAGGCCGGTAAGTTGCAGCGGGAGATCATGCTGCGCAGGCAATTGCAGGGGCAGGACGAGACTTCCCTGCTGGCGCGGCTGCAGCGGAACCCGAAGGACGTCGAGGCGCTGTACCTGCTCGCCGGTCTGCGATCGGTCGAAGGACGGCACGAGGATGCGCTGTCCGGCTACCTCGAGGTAGTGCGCGCCGACCGCCACTGGCAGGACGACGCCGGTCGTCTGGCCATGTTGAACCTATTCGAACAGTTGGGCGACGACCCGCTGGTGCGCGAGTATCGGAATAAGCTCGCCCTCGTATTGTTCTGAGTCGTGGGTGAATCGGCTTACCGCTTCTGAGGGGTGGCGTGCCTATCGCCGCCCCTCACCTTCTCCAGTGACGCGGTTGTACCCCGGAAAGCACTACTCCTTCACGAACACCGCTCCCGTTGAGCCGTCGAGCGCAAACGGAATCGCACCTTCGACCTCGACCGTGCGCCCCGAAACCACGTCGCGCCAGCGCCCTGCAGTCGGGAACGGAACGTTGATTTCCTGCCCCCCCGGGGAGAAATTGCAGGCCACCACCACTACGTCGCCGGCGTCGTGCCAGCGATGATAGACGAGCGCCTTCTGGTCCGGATAGCTGGCGTCCAGGGAGAATGTCTCGCTGCGCAGCGCCGGGTGCTCCCTTCGCAGCCACGCCAGGCGGCGGTAGTGCTCCTGCAGCCCCAGGTGACCGGGGTCATCCAGTAGCTCCCAGTGCAGCGTGTTCCGTTCGGTGCTCCGCTCTGTCGCTTCGCCCCACTCCTGCCCGTGGTACAGCATAGGTTCGCCGGGCATTGTGAACAGCACGATCGCGCCCAGCGCTGATTTGAAGCGCGCCGCCTCTTCCGACATACCCGCATCCATCACGTCCCACATCAGGCGCTGCTCGTCGTGGGACTCCAGGAAGTTCACTACCAGCGTGGAGCGATCATAGCCCTGCTTCCACGGGTCCAGAAAGCCGGTCGTTTCTTCGAAATCGTCCCAACTGTGATCGCCGACCTGGCCTTCGCACAGCATCGCCATCAGCTTGTAGCGCCCGCCCACGTGCCAGGCGCCGTCCAGGTCGCACCGGTTCACGTCCTGGGGGTTCTCGGGGCTATACTCGGCGATCAGGTAGGCGTCCGCGCGTGCTTCGCGCGCCGTTTTGACCACTTTCGGCATCCCGATCTCATCGCAGAATCCGATCCCGTGACAGTAATCGTATCGAAAGCCGTCGACGTGGTACTCGGTGAGCCAATAGCGCTGCACATCCGCCACAAAGCGCTGAGTGGCCTCGCGTGAATGGTCCAGCTCCGGGAATCCGAACTGATTCTGCTCGCCGCAGCTGCGACCGTACCATGGACTCTCGTGATAGAGATAGAGCTTGTTGAAGGGGTGCCGGTGGGCGGTGTGCGCCAGCACCAGGTCGAGGATGACGGCAATGCCGTGACCGTGTGCCTGGTCTACCAGCTCGCGGAAATCGTCGGGCGAGCCGTAAGCGCACTCTACGGAGAAGAAGTAAGCAGGGTTGTAGCCCCAGCCGAGATCTCCCTTGAACTCGAAGATGGGCATGAGCTCGATGGCATTCACGCCCAGGTCTCGCAGATACGGGAGCTTCTCGATCACGCCACGAAAGTTGGCCTGTTCCGTGAAGTCATTGACGTGAATTTCATAGATGATGAGATCGGAGAACCATGGGCGATACCAATCGTCGTGCCTCCACTCAAAGGCCGGCGCTCCCACGTCCACGATTGCCCGTGGCGGGTCGTATTCCGAGTCCTCGGCCAGACTGCGCGCATACGGATCAGAGATGACGATCTCGCCATCCACTGCGAACTGGTAGGTGTGGCTGCCGCTGCCTAGCTGCTTCTCGAGATACCACCAGCCGTCTGTTACGGGCTGCATGGGATCCGCCGCCCGATCCCAATCGTTGAACTCGCCGATCAGGCTGACGGATGCCTTGCCGGGTGCGAAGAGCCCGAACGATACGAGACCATCGCCGCAATCCACAGCGCCTGGCTGCGGCTCGGGACGCAGGTCGTTAGTCATGGTGTGACTCCTGGCTGATAATTGTTTTACGGGCGGAAGTTGGCTCACTTCAAGGGCATGCGCGACGTCTATAATATCGTTGAGTAGATCATATGCCGCACCGGCAATCTAGTATGCTGCTTCCAGGTAGGTGAATTCGCCGGGTGAGCGCAGCCGCCGTACCCACTCGTCACATACTCGTCCTGCCGCACTTCAGGAGGAAATCCAATGACCAACACGGAACGTGATCCTTTCGGCGTTCGTGCGCCCCTATCCGGCGGCGAGCCGGTATCCATCTACCGCATCCAGAAGCTCGAGGAGGACGGGATAGGCCCGGTTTCGAGGCTGCCCTTCTCGATAAAGGTGCTGCTGGAGGCGGTGCTTCGGAACGTCGACGGTTTCGCAGTCACGCGTGATGACGTCGTCCGCCTCGCGAATTGGGATCCCGAAAACACTTCGAGGGAAGAGCTGCCCTTCAAGCCGGCTCGCGTGCTGCTCCAGGATTTTACGGGCGTTCCCGCAGTGGTCGATCTGGCGTCCATGCGCTCGGCCATGGCCCGTCTGGGCGGCCGTCCTGGCCGCGTCAATCCACTGATCCCTGTTGACCTGGTGATCGACCACAGCGTGCAGGTTGACCTATTCGGCTCCCGTTTTGCGCTCATATACAATGCCGAACGCGAGTTCGAGAGGAACAAGGAGCGATACGAATTCCTCAAGTGGGGGCAGAAAGGCGTTCGCCAATTTCAGCGTCGTGCCGCCTGCCACGGGCATCGTGCATCAGGTGAATCTCGAGTTCCTGGCGAAGGTCGTGCAAACGGCGAGGGATGCCGACGGCCTGTGCGCCTATCCAGACACCCTGGTGGGCACCGACAGCCACACCACCATGATCAACGGCCTCGGCGTGCTCGGCTGGGGGGTGGGCGGCATCGAGGCGGAAGCGGTGATGCTGGGCCAGCCTCTCTACATGGTGACGCCCAAGGTGGTGGGATTCCGGCTGACCGGCAAACTGCCCGAAGGCACAACGGCGACGGATCTCGTCCTGACCGTCACCCAGATGCTGCGCGCCAGGGGCGTCGTAGAGAAGTTCGTCGAGTTCTATGGCCCCGGACTGAGCCATCTCCCCCTGGCTGACCGCGCTACCATCGGCAACATGGCCCCGGAATACGGCGCGACGATGGGCTTCTTCCCGGTCGACCAGGAAACGCTTCGCTACCTGGAGATGACCGGGCGCCCTCGAGGAGCTGGTGGATCTGGTCGAGCGCTATACGCGAGAGCAGGGGCTCTTCCGCACGGACGACACGCCGGACCCGCTGTTCAGCGACAAGCTCGAGCTCGACATGAGCACCGTGGTAGCCGAGCCTGGCCGGACCAAAACGCCCTCAGGACCGTGTGGCCGTCACCGACCTGAAGCAGTCGTTCGAACAGGCATTGACGGCGCCGGTAGCCAAGGCCGGCATGCGGGCTGACACCGGCGCAGGTCGGCAAGAAGGTGACGGTGTCGGACGACGGCATCCAGTTCGACCTGAAGCACGGGGACGTGGTGATCGCTGCCATCACCTCCTGCACCAACACCAGCAACCCCAGCGTGATGATGGCGGCCGGTCTGCTGGCCAAGAAGGCCGTCGAGCGGGGCTGATGGTCAAGCCGTGGGTCAAGACCAGCATGGCGCCCGGCTCGACGGTGGTCACGAGTACCTGGATGCATGCCGGACTCACGCCATACCTGGAGGCGCTTGCGCTTCCACACGGTCGGCTACGGCTGCACCACCTGCATCGGCAACAGCGGCCCGCTGCCCGAACACATCGGCTGCTGCGGTGCAGAGCGGCGAGCTGGTGGTCGCGGCGGTGCTCTCCGGCAATCGCAACTTCGAGGGACGTATCCACCCGCTGGTCCAGGCCAACTACCTGGCCAGCCCGCCGCTGGTTGTGGCCTACGCCCTGGCCGGCACGGTCGACATCGACTCTTCAACGAGCCGCTGGGCAACGGATCCGAGCGGGTCAGCCCGTCTATCTCAGGGATATCTGGCCGAGCGCAGGACGAGATCCGCTCCGAAATCGAGCGCAGCCTGACGTCCCGAGATGTTCCGCGAGCAGTACGCCAATGTCTTCGAAGGTCAACGAGGTATGGCGGAAGATCGCCGTTCCGGAGGGGCGAGCTGTATCGTTGGGACCGGCAGCACCTACATCCAGGAGGCGCCGTTCTTCTGGAGCTCGCCCGCGAGCCCCAGCCGGTCGGCCGATCATCCGGGGCGCGCGGGTGCTGGCGTTGCTGGGTGACAGCGTCACGACCGATCACATCTCTCCGGCGGGTTCGATCGCTGCGAACAGCCCGGCCGGGCAGTTACCTGGAGGAGCACGGGGTCAACGCCGCAGGAGTTCAACTCCTACGGATCGCGGCGCGGCAATCACGAGGTGATGATGCGCGGCACCTTCGCCAACATCCGCATCAAGAACCGGCTGCTCCCGGGCGTGGAGGGCGGGTACACGGTCTACCAGCCCACCGGCGAGCAGATGGCGATCTACGATGCCGCCATGAAGTACATTGCACGACGGCACGCCGCTGGTCGTGATCGCCGGCAAGGAGTACGGCACCGGTTCGAGCCGTGACTGGGCCGCCAAGGGCCCCTGCTGCTGGGGGTCAAGGCGGTATTCGCCGAGAGCTTCGAGCGCATCCATCGCAGCAATCTGGTAGGGATGGGCGTCCTGCCGCTGCAGTTCCTGCCCGGCGAGGGCCAGGCTATCGCTCGGCCTGACCGGCTTCGAGAGGTACGACGTGGAGGGCGTTGCCGATCCGGGCCTCTTGCCCCGGCAGCAGCTCACGGTGCGCGCGACAGCACCCGACGGGAGCGCAAGACGTTCCGGGTTCTCTGCCGGCTCGATACGCCGGTGGAGGTGCGATACTACCAGAATGGCGGAATCCTGCACACGGTCCTGCGCGACATGCTGGCGAACTCCGAAGAGTAAACGCGAAAGGGATGGGGACAAATGGCTTACCAGCACCTCACCGTACCCTCAGAAGGCAAGCCTGTTACGGTCGCGCGGCGGATGCCCTCGTGGTCCCGGACAATCCGATCCTGCTCTGGATCGAAGGCGACGGCATCGGGCCCGACATCATGACGGCCTCCAAGCGCATCTGGGACGCCGCCGTGCAGAAGGTCTACGGCGGGCAGCCGCAAGATTGCCTGGATGGAGGTTACGCCGGAGAGAAGGCCGCGAGCCTGTACGGCGGCGACTACTTGCCCGAGGAAACGTTCGACGCGATGCGCGAGTTCTATCGTGGGCATCAAGGGCCCGCTGACCACCCCTATCGGGGGCGGCTTCCGCAGCCTGAACGTGACGCTGCGCCAGGAGCTCGATCTGTATGCCTGCGTGCGCCCTGTGCAAGTGGTATCCCGGCGTGCCCAGCCCGCTGCGGCATCCCGAGCTTGTCGACGTCGTGATCTTCCGCGAGAACACGGAAGATGTGTATGCCGGCATCGAGTACAAGGCCGGCTCGCCGGAAGCGCAGAAGGTCGAGCGCTTCTTGCGCGAGGAGATGGGCGCCGAGTTCTTCGCCAACTCCGGCATCGGCATCAAGCCGGTCAGCGAATTCGGCATCAAGCGGCTGGTCCGTAAGGCGCTCCAGTATGCCGTCGCCAACGAGCGCAAGAACGTCACCTTCATGCACAAGGGCAACATCCAGAAGTTCACCGAGGGCGCCTTCATGCAGTGGGGATACGAGCTGGCCCGGCAGGAGTTCGGCGGCGTCACGCATCACCGAGCAGCAGCTGTGGGACGAGCACGGCGGCAAGCCAGCCGAGGGCAAGATCGTGGTCAAGGACCGCATCGCGGACATCATGTTCCAGCAGATGCTGCTGCGGCCGGCCGAGTACGACGTGATCGCCACACTGAACCTGAACGGCGACTACCTGAGCGATGCCGTCGCGGCGGAGGTGGGCGGCGTGGGCATTGCGCCGGGCGCGAACATCGCGCGACTTACGTGGCGCTGTTCGAGGCCACTCACGGCACCGCGCCCAAGTACGCGAACCAGGATAAGGTCAATCCCGGCAGCCTGCTCCTTTCCGGCGTGATGATGCTCGACTACATCGGCTGGACCGAGGCCGCCGAGCGCCATCGAGGCTGCCTACACGCGCACCGTGGGCGACAAGGATCGTCACCTATGACTTTGCCCGCCAGATGGAGGGCGAAGGACGCCCGGAGGTGAAGACGTCTGAGTTGTGCCGCCTGTAGAGCTCGATTCGACCGACTTCATGACAGCTGAGGAGAGCTGAAGATGGACCACCAGTTTCGATGTTATCGTGGTGGGCGCCGGTGGCGCGGGGCTGATGGCGGCTCTACACGCCTCCAAGGGCACGCAAGACCGCCGTGATCAGCAAGCTCTATCCCACCCGCTCGCACACCGGCACGGCCCAGGGCGGCATTGGCGCGGCGCTGGGCAACCTCGAAGAAGACCACCCCGAGTGGCACATGTTCGATACCATCAAGGGATCGGACTATCTGGCCGACCAGGATGCCGTGCGAGATCATTGTGCCGAGAAGCGCGTGGACATGGTGTACGAGCTCGAGCACATGGGCCTGCCGTTCGATCGCACGCCGGAGGGCCGCATCGCCCAGCGCCACTTCGGCGGTCACACCAACAACGACACCAAGCAGCCGGTGCGCCGGGCCTGCCACGCCGCCGACCGCACCGGGCACATGATCCTGCAGACCCTCTACCAGCAGTGCATCAAGAACGACGTGACCTTCTTCGACGAGTACCAGGTGCTCGATCTGCATGCGCACCGGCCAGGGCGACATGTGCGGGCGTGGTCGCCATGCACATCGACAGTGGCGAGATGCACACGTTTCCACGCCAAGGCGGTCATCTTCGCCACCGGCGGCTTCGGGCGGATCTGGAAGATCACATCGAACGCCTACGCGCTGACCGGGGACGGCGCGGCCATCGCGCTACCGCAGAGGGCATCCCGCTGGAGGACATGGAGTTCTTCCAGTTCCATCCCACCGGCATCCGCGGGATGGGGATCCTGATCACCGAGGGCGTGCGTGGCGAGGGCGGCATCCTGACTCAACAAGGACGGCTATCGCTTCATGTACGACTACGCCCCCACCGTCAAGGACCTGGCCTCGCGCGACGTCGATCTCGCGTGCGATCTACATCGAGATCGCGCGGCGGCCGCGGCATCAACGGCGAGGACTACGTCTACCTCGACGTGCGGCCGGAGACGGTGAACTACTACTTTGACAAAGACGGCATCAAGAACCCCGACGGCACGCCCCGGCGGATCACGGGCCGAGGACGATCGAGCACAAGCTGCCCGACATCGCGGACTTCTGCCGCACCTACCTGGGCGTGGACCCGGTCGACGCAGCCCATGCCCATCCAGCCGACCGCGCACTACGCCATGGGCGGCATCCCGACCGATATCGACGGGCGGTCGTGATTGATCGACGCACAGAACACGCCGCTGGCCGGGCTTCTATGCGGCGGGCGAGTGCGGCCTGTGTTTCCGTCATGGCGCCAACCGGCTCGGCACGAATTCGCTCGTCGACATCCTGGTCTTCGGCGCTCGTGCGGGCGATCATGCGGTGCAGTACGTGCGCGGCGCACAACTCATCCCGCTGCCCGAAGGCCCCGGAGCGGCAGGCCGTCGAGGCGATGGAGCGGCTGCGCAACGGCACCGGCAAGGAGCATGCAGCCGACATCCGCCGGGACCTGCAGGAGCTGATGATGGCCAAAGTCGGCGTCTTCCGCACCGAGGAGCTGCTGACCGGCGCTATCTCCGGTTTGCGCGAGCTGAAGGAGCGGTTTGGCCAGGTTGGCGTCATGGACAAGGGCCAGCGCTGGAACACCGAGCTCCTCGAGACGTGGGAGCTTGGGGCCATGCTGGATCTCGCCGAAGTGACCGCGGTCAGCGGCCTGGCGCGCAAGGAGAGCCGCGGCGCCCACGCCCGCGACGATTATCCCGAGCGGGACGACCGCAACTGGCTCAAGCACTCGCTCGCCACCCTGCAGTCCAATGGCGAGATCAGTCTGGACTACAAGCCGGTGAACATCGAGATGTACGAGCCGCAGAAACGCGTGTATTAGAGTGCGGCGATCGGAGGGGGCGAAAAGCATGAACGAAGGCTTCCGGCGCTTCTCGCAGTGGGCGTCGCACATCCTCGGCACGAGCTGGGCGTTCGCCGTCGCGCTGGGGATCGTGGTCGTCTGGGTGCTGACCGGCCCAATCTTCAACTATTCTGACACCTGGCAGCTTGCCATCAATACCGGTACGACTGTCGTTACGTTTCTGATGGTCTTCATCATCCAGAATACCCAGAACCGTGACTCGCGCGCGCTTCACATCAAGCTGGACGAGCTGCTGCGAGCCGTTAAAGAGGCTCGCACCGAATTGGTAGACCTGGAAGAAGATTCAGACGAGCAAGTGGAAGAGTTGCAGGAGGAGTTCCGGAAGCTTCACAAAAGTGCTGCGGCTGGCAACGGGCCTTCGGACAAGAAGGCCGGCGACAAGCAGTAAGGGCGGGCAGCGCTCCTAAATCGAATCCAAAAGCACAGGCGCGGGGCCGGTTCTGCCGGCCCCGCGCCTGTGTGCGTTCAGACAGATCAGGACTTCACGGATTCTTTGATTGCAGACGGCATTCCAAAGCTCAGCGCCTTCTTGCATTCGCCGATCGCCCGCGTTACCTGGATGCCGCGCGGGCAAGCTTCCGTGCAGTTAAACACGGTCCGGCAGCGCCAGACGCCGTCGGGCTGGCTGAGGATGGCCAACCGCTCCCGGGTCGCCCGGTCGCGGCTGTCAAACAGGAACCGGTGCGCCTGCACGATCGCCGCGGGTCCGACGTAGCGCCGGTCTGCCCAGTAGGGAGGGCACGAGGTCGTGCATGCGGCGCACAGGATGCACTTCGTGGTGTCGTCGAACAGCTCGCGCTGGATCGGGCTCTGCAATCGCTCTTTCTCCGGCGGCGCCTCGTCGTTCACGAGGTAGGGGATGATCGAGCGATACTGGGCGAAGAACGGCTCCATATCCACGACAAGGTCTTTGATCACCGGCAGGCCGTAAATCGGCTCTACGCTGATCGGCTCCTCCAGATCTCGCAGCAATACCTTGCACGCCAGCCGGTTGATCCCATTGATGCGCATTGCATCGGAGCCGCAAATCCCCTGGGCGCATGATTTGCGCAGCGTCAGGGTACCGTCCAGATAATCCTTGACATAAAGCAAGGCATCCAGCACCCGGTCGCTCGGTTGAAGCTGGGCATAGTATTCTTCCCAGTGCGGCTTCTTGTCGATCTCCGGATCGAACCGCATGATGCGCAGGTGTATCTCCACTTCGCTCCTCCTCGTGCCGCCTGGGCCTATGCGGGCATCCGCACACCAACGATAATCGCCGCCGTACCGAGCGCGAGCAGCCCCAATCCCACCAGCAGAATCAGCACCCGAACCGCCAGGTTGATGCGGCGGTTGAGGATGTAGTCGTCGGCGACCATCCGCAGCCCGTTCATCCCGTGGATGAGGCCCAGCGCGAGCAGCAGCCCGTCGTAGATCCGCCAACCGGTATCCGCCCACCGGTCCGCGACGAACTGGAGGTCCAGGTCGTGCACGTCAAAGATGACATGCTGGACGACAAAATGGCCGAGCGCCAGGATGATCAGGGCGAGCGCTGACAGGCGCATGAACACCCAACTGATTGTGCCCCAGCGGTTTATATGCAGCGAAGGTGTGGACGTGGTCGCCATGTTCTCGCCTCCTGCCTTACTTCGGCATTATGTGGTTGAAGATGTTAACCAACTGCACCGCACCGATCGGCAGGAAGAGCACCGCGAAGCCAATCCACACGAAGTAGCGTGTAAGGGGCAGGCGCTGCCAGAGGCTGGGCCAGAAATCCATGATGGTGACACGCACTCCGTTCACCGCGTGGTACACAAGTGCGGCTGCCAGGCCGATCTCGCCGAGCCCGAACAGTGGATTCTTATAGAGCGACAGAAAGAAGTCGTAAATCTGCGGCGCGAATGCGACCGTGGAGGTGTCTATTACGTGCAGCAGCAGGAATAGGATGACACCGAGCCCGCTCAGCCGGTGGAGCACCCAGCTCCATTGCCCGTAGCGTCCACGATAGCGAGCTATCTGTGCGGTACTGCGGATACCGTCGGCGACCATCTATTCCTCCTTTGAGCTGCGGTGGCGAGGAGCGCCTGTGTGGGACGGAAAGGCACTGCCACTGCGAGAGCGTGCCGGACTGTGGCAATCTTCACGATTAAAGGGGACCGCCCTGCATCTGTCAGTAATGGTTTCTCCAAGAGACTGCCCCCGGGGCCCGACCTGCTTCAGGTTATGGCCGCGGAGTGGGTGTGGCAGACGGGTCGGCAAAGCGCACCCCCAGGTAAGGCTTGCTGGCATCATCGGTCCGGGCGCCCAGGCGAACCTTTGTCGTCTGCGACTGGCCAAGACGTGTGTAGCCGATCGTGACCTCGTCGCCCGGCTTGTACTGCAAAAGCGCGTCGGCCAGGGGATGGTTTTGATCGACGGGCATATTATCGATCGCGGTAATGAAGTCGCCGATGCGCAATCCTGCGACGCCGGCCGGCGAACCCGGAACGATCGACTCGACGCGGGTACCGTTGTCGGGCGCTCCTGCGCGCGGGGTCGCTCCGGAGCGCGGCGTGGCGGTCCGCCGGGGAGCAATGGGCGTTACGTTATTCCGATCAGATCGAGGCGCGACGACACTCGGGGATGCCTGCCTGCCGGCTTCGCGGCCGGCGACATACCCGATCAAACCGCCGGCGGTCGCTCCGAGGCACAGGCCGAGCAGCAACGTCACGACTCCCGTAATGACCGCAGTCGCCACGGTGCGGTCCCGTTTGCTCTCCATGCTTCTCCTCCGTGTGAACTGTCTGCTCTCATTGTAGCGGAGTGAGCCGAGTCGTGCAACAGAAGCGAATCTGATTCGGAAATGTAATGAAACCTACACGCGCTTTGACACATAGGGCGCCCTGCCCTATACTCGCCGCCATGCCGCCCGGCCGTATCCCTCGCACCCTGTTGATATTCCTGCTGATTGCCTGGTTCTCACCGGCGATGGTCGCGCGCGCAGATTGTGGTGGGCACGGATGCGAGCCGGGAAACCTGATCCCCAACTGCGATTTCAACGAACCCTACGAGGGACCGAATGACAGCACTCGCGTGCCGCACGGATGGACTCCGTTCGTGCTCTCCGGCGCGCTGTCCTACTCGCAGCACATCGACACGTACTGGGGCGCACCCAGCCTGATGATGTGGTCAGACGGGGGCACGTTTGTGGCGGGGGTTTACACACAGGTCGGGGGCATCCAGCCGGGCCGCGCCTATCGTGCGTCCATCGGTTGGGGTGCACCTACCGAGCCCAACGCATTTGGGCGCCGGCTTGGGATCGACCCGAACGGCGGCGCCGATCCCCGCTCGCCCAACGTCGTGTGGGGTCCCATGCATCGCGGTCCCGGCCCGGTACTCAACAACACCGGTCAAGGCTGCCTGAACATCGATGTATCCGCGGTGGCGAGGGCCTCAACCGTTACAGTCTTCGTGTACGTGGATCACAACTACTCGACCGGAACCAATCTCTTCTTCGTCGATGCCGTCAGCCTTGTGCTCGATCCAAACCAGCCTGCTGCTCCGGCTGCCACCGCTACCAGCCTGCCCACGCCAACACGAGTCCCGCCGACCCTGACGCCGACCCGAGCGCCCACCCGTACGCCCACCGCAACCGCCACGCCGGCTCCGACCGCGACAGCTACCGCTACACCTACCGTCACGCCAACGGCTACCCATACGCCAACACCAACGTCGACTGCCACGCCAACTGCAACGCGCAACACCCACCGCGACCGCAACGGTGCAGCCCACCGTAACCGCAACCCTTCCGCCGCGCCCAACCGCCACACCAACCGCCGTCAGCCTGTCCGGCTTCGCCCAGCAGACGCTCGGCGGCGCCGGCCTGCTCTGGGGCGGTCTCGGCGCCCTGGGTGCCGCCGGCGCCCTCGCTGTGGCAGTGGCGATGGTGAGGAAGCGATGATCGTTTGGTACGGGGGCCTCATGCGGCTCGTGGCGCTCCCCTTCCCACCGCGCCACGAACCGGAGGCCAGCCCCTTGTGGGCGTGTTGGTCGCGGCGCGGATGGGTTAACCCGGTCGCGGCGTGGATTGGTTGACCAGAGATCGGCGCGGGTCGGTCGCGCCGATCTCGGGTCGTGGGGGGCGGGTCACCCGCCCCGGGGCTCTTGATGCCACACCATCCCCGGGTCGCGGCGCGGGTGCAGTGCCCGGGATGCAGCGCGGCAAGCTCCGATGCGAATTGAGTGGCCAACGGGCGTCCTTCGAGAACCTCAGGATGGTTGAGTTGGTTGTAGGCATAGATGCGGAGGGTTCCGTCGAGGGGTAGAGTCAGGTTCCGACATCCATGGGCGGGGTTCCTGAACCGCACCACTCACATCGATGGCAACTCCTAACGCAGCCATCCTGAGGTTCTCGAAGGACGCCCGTTGGCCAGCCAATTCGCATCAACGGCAGTCGCGCCGCGACCAACACGCCCACGAGGGGCTGGCCTCCGGTCCGCGAGAGGGGGGCTCACCCCCGGTCGGCGTACCTGGGTTCGCCCCCGGCCCACTCACTCGCCCTCTGCGCTTCCTGTTCGCTTTCGCGGGCCTTCATCGCCTGCTTGGCCAGGTAGCTGCGGCGGCGCTTCTCGGGCATCCAGCGCAGCGAGGCGTCTTCCCGGGCGATTTTGCGGGCGAAGATCAGATAACCGCTGTGCGCCAGCATGCGGTCTTCGGGGCGGAGACGCGCCGGAACCGGCTTATACGAGCGCAGCAGCAGCTCCTCGACGGCAATATCGCCGAACGGGCGCTGCTCGAGCCCCTCAAGAAGGGCACTCACCTGATTGGCGGTGGGAACCAGGGCGCCGAAGAAGCCGCTTCCCTTGAGCGTCTCCCACACCTGGTCGAGGAAATGCCACGGCTCGCGGACGTCGAGAAAGCAGGCGTCGACGTTTCGCTGCTCGAAACCCGGCTCGATGTCCTGGTTGTACAGGGTAACGTAGTCGAGAAGCCCCAGCTCGGTGAGGTTGTTTTGGGCGACCGCAAAGCTGTCCTGGCGAGTCTCGTAACTGTACACGTGCCCGGTGGGCATAACGGCCCGCGCCAGCACCAGCGTGAGACCGGCACTCCCGGTTCCGGCTTCGACGATCGTCCGGCCCGGATACAGATTGAGCCGCAGCCCGATGTGCGCCGCGTCCTTCCCGTAGATGATCTGCGTGGAGCGCGGGATATCCTGCACCAGATCGTTGGTTGAGGGCTCGAGCGCCAGGTACCCGTAGCCGTGCTGCGTGTACACCGTCCGGCCGAGCGGTTGGTCGATCAGCGCATCGTGTGCGATCATCCCACGGTGCGAGTGCCACTCGGCGCCGGGGCGCAGGCGAATCAGATAGCGTTTACGTTCGGGGCTTACGAGTAACACGAGGTCGCCGGCCTGTGCACGCCCTTCGGTCAAGTTGTCATCTGGGGTCATGAGCGCGATTATAGGGGTGACCCGCCCGTCTTGCCAATGTCGGATATATGCCGTTACTATTTGCAGGACGGATCGTCATAATTCTTGATACCGCCGCACACAGCATGGGCCGAACGGCCTATTTACCCCGCATATTTGAACGCATAGCATTGAACAGTTTATGGAATAGGGAGTAGAAGGCGAAAGGTGGCGTATGGACGGCGAGCGTAGCCGGGTGCTGTACATCGAGGACCAACCTGAAGCCATCGAGCTCGTGCGCCTCGCACTCCGAAAAGTGGGCTGCGAGGTAATCGGCGCTACTGACGGTGCACAGGGGATGGCGCTAATGCGAGAGCTGCGCCCTGATCTCCTGCTTCTGGATCTGATGCTGCCCGGGTTGGACGGCTGGCAGGTCCGAGCACAGATGCAGGCTGATGAGGACCTCCGCTCGATTCCCGTGATCCTGGTAACCGCACGCGTGACGGTGGGGGATTCGGGGCATGGGCGCCAGTCGCCCCCGGCGGATGCGTATATCACGAAACCGTACAGCCTGGCGGAGATCCGCCAGACGGTGCAGACGTTACTGGCGGGTCGAATGGCGATGGCTAACCGTTCTCGATAGGAGGAACCATGGGTAATCCCACGATCAAGGCGGGTCTGCTCGGCGGCCTAATTACCGTTGTCCTCTCATTCGTGGGTCTCGTTCCTGCACTCGGCTGTGTCACCGCCGTACTGCAGATTGTTACCTTTGTCATCATCGGATATCTGGCTGCCCGCTGGCTGAGTGGTGAAGTGACCGGTGGTCAGCGGCGCGGGTCAGGGAGCCATCGCCGGGATCATCGCCGGGATCATCGGCTGGATCGGCAGCGTGGCGTCGTCCGCGTTCCAGATCACGGCCATGGGTGGAGTCGGCGGGATTGTGGCGCAACTGCCGCCCGAGTCGCTCCAGGCGTTCCGCGACGCCGGAATCGATCCGAGCAGCATCATCAATACCGGCAGCGTTCTCGGCATCACAGCGATCTGCTGTGGGGCCGGTATCTTCGTCGGCGTCGGTCTGGCTGCGCTGGGTGGCTTCATCGGCGGCACGACGATGGCCGGCAGGCAACAGCCCCCGCCGGGTGGCTGGTCGCAACCACCGGCTGCCTCCTTACCCAACCGTGCCGCGAACGAATGGGACCGGCAGCAGCCACCGGCCGGCTCTTCGCCGGACCGTCCCGCTAACGAATGGGACCAGCAGCAACCGCCGGACGACCGTCCCCGGCAGTAGAGCCGTTCAGCAGCCGGTCGAGATCCTCAACGGACCGCAGCCCGCGGACCTGAGCCACAAAGTGCGCCAGGTCCACGCTGTTTGCCCGCAGGCTGCGCAATTTCGCTCCGATCGGATCGGTAGCGCCCGGACCGGCCGCATAAGAGCCGTGGAAGGCGAAGTAGGCCTGGTTCAGCTTGCGCAGAGCGTAGCCATGAGAGACGAAAAGCTCTCGCTGGCTTTCCATGAACGCCTCTGCCCCGGCCACGTTTCCCTCGCGCAGCAGCCGGTCCACCTCGAGGCGCGTCTGGCGCATCGTCCGGTAGTAGTCAAATGCCTCGGGCAGATCTCCGCGCTCTTGCCTCTCCCCGGCGCTTTCTACGGCAAGCGTATCGGGATAGTGGGTGGCGATCACCTGTGCGGCCAGCTCCTCACCGATGATCGATACTGCGGTCTCGTTCAACGTCCGGAGGTCGCTGTTATCGAAGTAGTGCCAGCCCAGGGGGAAGAAGACGAGGTACGTATGGCCCCACTCGTGCGCGATCGTCTCCAGCACCCAGTCGAGCGCCGGGTACTCCACGATCATCGTCGGGTACGTCGAGAAGCCGCCTGTGCCCTCGACCAGCGTGCTCAGCCCCGTCTCGCGGTCGACCTCGGCTTCGATGCGCTCGATCTCCGACAGCGGCAGCCCGGGCGTGAGGTGGATGCCTCGTATGTAGGAGATCAGCGGCCGCGGCGACAGAACCACTGCATCCGGGCTCTCTGAGAAGCGGAGCCTGACCGGCGGCCAGACGATGGCGCCTGCCGACAGACCGGTGGCGCGGATCGCCTCCGCCGTCTGCTGCTGCAACTGCCATTCGGCTGCGGGGCGCAGCTCCGCGTGTTCTCTGCGAAGCTGCAGTCGCCGCTGCTCGGTCTCAACCACCTCTGACGATGGGTCTGTCTGGGCGCGCTGTGAGTAAATGCGGGTAATGCGAGCGTCGAGCCGCGCCAGTTCCAGCATCTGATCGAAATAGCGTCGCACCGCGCCGCTCCCGGACGCATCGCCGGCGGCCGCCGCGGGAACCTGCAGCCCGTCGCGCACCTTTTGAGCCAGCGCCTCGGCCTCCCATCCCAGCAGGTCATAGGCGTACTGCCCGCCCGCACACATAACCGCCAGGCGTGCCCGATCTTTTCCCAGCCACCCCTCACTCGGCACGCCGAACGCGAGCGCCGCCAGCAGAAATAGCCGGAAGGCGATTCTCTTGATTTTCCCGCGCCGAGTGTGAGTCTTGTGAGGGCCCGGGGGGTTACTGCGGAAGGTTTGCGTGGCCATTTTCACCGGCGCATTATAGCAGATTGACGCGCCGCGCACCCGGTGCTATGCTGGCGCAACCACCTGGCAAGGACATGAGATGCCCTTATCCCCTGAAGTACACCTGGTTCCGGCCGAGAAGGTTTCCATCGGCCAGCGCGTGGCGCTGATGAATGCCGCGTACGTTGACTACTACGTTCCCATCCGGATAAACGCCGAACAAATGGCCCTGATGGATCGCTTCTACGACGTGGATTCCGAGCGCTCCGTCGTTGCCCGGACCCGTTGGGACTCCATCGGAATGGCGCTGCTCGCCCTGCACGCTGACCGGGCCTGGGTGAGCGGCGTAGGGGTCGTGCCCTCGTGGCGGCGGATGGGCGTGGGCGGGCTGATGATGCGCACGCTGATTTCAGGCGCACGCGACGCCGGAGTTCGCGAGCTGCTGCTCGAGGTAATCGACCGCAATGTCGGCGCGCAGCGTCTGTATGAGACGCTCGGCTTTCAGGCGGTGCGGGAGCTTCTCACGTGGCAGCGGCCGGCGAGCGCCGGTGCGCTGCCTATCCCGCCGGAGCGCCTGGTCACTGCTCGGGTCGAGGATCTGCTCAAGTGGTACACGCCGTGGCATAGCTCGGCCGCCTGCTGGCAGCGAGACCTCGCCAGCATCACGAACATGGCAGATCGATTGACCGGTTACCGGCTCGATTTCAAGGGGGAGCCGGCGGCGTATCTGCTGGGATTGGTCGGCGACGAGAACGTGGCAATCGTCGACATCGGGGTGAACGCCGGGTCGGATCTCCTCATGCCCGGCCGGGCGCTGCTTCAGGCGGTGGTTACCTTGCATTACGGCCGCTCGTTCTCAATCATCAACGTGGGAGAGGACGATTCCGTGAGCCGTGTCCTGGCCGCGCTCGGATTCCTCGTCACGCTGCGGCAGTTGGAGATGAGTATGCGCCTCGACGAGGCGCACCCCGAGGACGACGCGTAGCATGGGGAGCCCCCAGGAGACGCCGGGAGTTCTGGAGGCGGGAGAACTCCGCCTGCCGTTGGGAGAGCTGCGTTTCCGCTTCAGCCGCAGCAGTGGGCCCGGTGGGCAGCACGTCAACCGCAGTGAGACACGCGTGGAGCTGCTGTTTGACGTGTTGAACTCGCCATCCCTCACGGACCACCAGCGCACGCGCATCCTCAACCGTTTGGCCGGCCAGATCGACGGCGAAGGCGTGTTGCACATCTTCTCCTCGACCACTCGCAGCCAGGCGGAGAATCGAGCCGATGCCGGTGCGCCGGCTGCAGTCGCTGCTGGCCGCGGCGCTGAAGCGGCACAAACGCCGCATTGGCACAAAGCCCACGGCTGCCAGCCGCGAGCGGCGGATGTCGGGGAAGCGAGAGCGCTCGCAAACAAAACAGGCGCGCCACGCATCGCGGGCACGCCGGTGGGATGACGACGAGGGCTAGATCAGACGAGAGGCCAGGGGAACGGGCGGCGATTCTCTGGGGGCGCAGGAAAGCGGCCCTTCTCGACCAGCGCGGTCAGCCGTGCCCGCAGCGCCGCGAACTCCTCACGTGACAGGAGCGGCAGCAGTCGCTGTGCCGTGATGCTGTTGCTTCGCTCTAGCTCGCCCTGCAGCCGGCACAGGTCCGACATCTGCTCGGCCGGTACCGGTTCAGAGGCGAAGTCCCAGATGACGGTGCGCAGCTTCGGTTGCGCATTGAAGCAGACGCCGTGATCGATTCCCCATAGCCGCCCGCCCGGCACCTTCAGGCAGTGTCCGCCTTTGCGATCGGCGTTGTTGACCACCACGTCGAAGAGCGCCATCTCTCGCAACGCCACCGCGTAGTTGGGATCATCCCGGAACGTGAAGAAGTGCGCGTCGGGATCGATATCCACGTACTGCTGCACTGATCCGACGCCGTGCGGACCCTCGCGCAGCACGGTTGGCGGCACGAAGTTCCACCCGAGAGCGTCGCTCACGACGTATGCGGCCACCTCGCGCTCCGCGAGCGTGCCGTGGGGGAAGTCCCAGAGCGGCCGCTCCCCACGTACCGGCTTGTATACGGCCAGCTCCGAGCCGCCATCGTCAGTAACGCGTGCCAGGAAGGTATAGTTGGAGCCCCACGGCAATAAGCCTTCCACCGTCAGGACGCCGTCTGTGAGCCGTTTCACGATCGTGTGCGGATCCTCTCCGTTCCCTTGCAGTGGATCGACTATCCGGCGAGTCCGCACGTTCTTCATTGCAGTAGGTCGCTTGATGCCTTCCAGCGAGCGGATGGCGGCAGGCAGAAATGCCCGAAGTCGTCGATTGGTTCGCCGCAATCCGGACACGACGGTCGACCGGCGCTCACAGCCAGCTCTGCCTGGCGGCTGAGCAGAAGCGCCTGACCCCTCGTCGTATAGATCTGCAGGTCCGACTGCATCTCTTCGGCGTCGGGGTCCGCATCCTCTAATTCGTCTGCGTCGGCATCCACGAGGGTAATGACTACCAGGTCGTGGACCCGATCGTAATCGACGGCGATGCCCCCGACTCGAAACATCGGCTCGAGCGGTTCCGCCAGAGAAAGGTTAGGGCGCGCTGCCACCAACGGCTCTCCCAGCTCGGGGTATTCCGTCTGTACCCGTGCCAGCAGCCTGGATAGCGCACGGCTCAGAGTCGATGCCTGGCGCTTCTCAATGACCCACGTCACCGGGTGTCCTTCGACATGGGCTTGCAGTATGAAAACCCGTCGCCCGGGTTCACCCACCGCGCCGGCGGTGATCCGAGTCACCGGGTATAGCTCTCCTTCGTCAAACATTCTTCCACCGTCCCGTTTTTATCGCTCTTTGTAGCATCGCAGCGAAATGCTCCGGTCTCCTCAGAACGACCCAGGCAAGGGCACCGCCTAGATTGGCAAGTAAATGCGAAAGGCAGGTAGGTAGCGGTGGGAGGGCTTACCGTTCTCCGGCGCCGTCCCCAGCCATCTCCAAACCTTGCGGCGTTGGGCCGGCTCCGGCAGCTCCTGCCGCTCCTGCCGCCGGTTCACTCTCTGCCACAGTGTTCGCAGCGCCTTCCGCATCTTCTGGTTTCTCGTCCGGCACAAAGGGCACGTGTGCCGTATCGTTCACCCGCACGATTCGCGGTCCATAGTTCGTCAACGCCACTTCGGTGATCGAAGTGGGATCAATATTAATACGCTGGAATAGGTCAATAGGGATGCCTGCAAAGAAGGTAGTGGCGAGCTTTATTGTATCAGAATGCGAGAAAACGGCTACTGTCTCGCCGGCGTGTTTCTCTGCCAATCCCTGAAGCGCCTGTACCGCTCGCATCTGCACTTCGAGCATGCTTTCGCCGTTCGGGAACCGGAAGCCGCCCGGATTCATTTGCACTACCCGCCACAGATCCAGCTTCGACAAATCCTCGATACTCTGCCCCTGCCAGTCTCCGCAGCGCAGCTCGCCCACCCCTTCCAGGATCTGCACGTCCAACCCCAGGCGCCTGGCCATCGGGGCCGCGGTCTCTTGCGCCCGCTCGAGCGGGCTGCTGTAGATGGCATGGATGGTCAGCCCGGGAGTGGTCGCGAGACGCTCCGCCACCGCCTCCGCCTGAGCCTGACCTCGCTCGTTCAGATGCACGTCAGGCAGCCAACCGGCCAATCGCTTCCCCACGAAATCGTTCATGCCATGACGGATCAGGAGCAATCGTGCGGGCTTCGGCGCCTGCTGTTCATTCTCGGCTGCCGGCTGCGTCGCCTGCTGCTGTTCCCCTTCGGCCTGCCCTGGCGCCTGCTGCTCGTCGATCGGCCGCGCCGGGCCGGCCGCCGGTTCCGGGAAGGGCTGCTCGCTCACGCCAATTCCTCCTGGCTGCTGCCGGGTCCCCGAGGTCGCCGGGGCCGGCCAATCGGCCAAAAAAAGCTGCCCCGGATGGCCATCCGGGGCATCATTCTGAGGTAGCGGATACGGGATTCGAACCCGTGTCTCCGCCTTGAGAGGGCGATATCCTGGGCCTCTAGACGAATCCGCCACGCGCACCCGAATTATAGCAGACGGGATAGGGGTGTCAAATTCGGGGGCTGAATCGGCAACACCGTCCGCTTTGCCACCGGGGACGCCCGTGCTACACTCCCTTCACATAACCCACTGCGGGTACAAACCCCGCCTCGGGCATTCCGGGAACAAGGAGAATCGCATGCAGCAGACTGCGGGCGCGCCCGGCACCGATCGCGCCCTGGATCGCATCCTGCCGTTCGTGGAGAAACCCGCCCGCTACACAGGGGGCGAATGGAACAGCGTGCTGAAGGAGTGGGACGCCACTCCCTACCGGTTGGCGCTCGTCTTCCCCGATACGTATGAACTGGGCATGTCTAACCTGGGTATGATGGTGTTGTACGATATCGTCAACCGCCGGCCTGACATGCTTGCAGAACGCGCCTTCGTGCCCTGGCTCGACATGGATGCGGCCATGCGGCGCGCCGGCGTTCCGCTTTTCGCCCTGGAGAGCCGGCGGCGCGCTGCGCGAGTTCGACGTGGTCGGCTTCTCGCTGGCGTACGAGCAGCTCTTCACCAACGTTCTATCTGCGCTCGACCTCGCCGGTATCCCGCTGAGGGCAAGCGATCGCACTGACGAGCACCCACTGGTGATCGCCGGCGGCACGGCCTGCCTGAACCCCGAGCCCATGCACGCCTTCTTCGACGCCTTCTTTGTGGGGGAAGGGGAAGAGGCGATCTCCGATATCGTCCGCACCTGGACCGACGCGAAACGGGCCGGCGCCAGTCGCACCGAGCGACTCCGTTCCCTGGCACGGATCCCGGGCGTCTACGTGCCCTCTTTCTATCGGGTCGATTACCTGCCCGATGGTCGCGTGCAGTCAACTGTGCCCCTCGAGGAGCACGCAGACGTGGCTCCGGCCACCGTGCTGCGCCGGATCGTTCCGGTTCTTGCCGCCGCCCGTTACCCGTTTCATCGTGCCGTTTCTCGAAACGGTACACAATCGCGCCTCGATCGAGATCCAGCGCGGCTGCACTCGCGGATGCCGCTTTTGCCAGGCGGGCATGGTCATGCGCCCTGTAAGGGAGCGCCCGCTGGAGCAGGTGCTGCAGGCGGTCGACGATGTCGTGGCGCAGACCGGCTACGAGGAGCTGAGCTTCCTCTCACTCAGCTCGAGCGACTATCACGCCATCGGCGACCTGGTGCGCGAGGTTGTCGCGCGCCACGGCGAAGAGAAGCTGACGATCAACCTGCCCAGCCTGCGCATCGAGTCGTTCAGCCTGGAGCTGATGGACGCGCTGGAAGGCGGACGGCGGCGGTCGGGCTTCACCTTCGCACCCGAAGCCGCCACCGACCGACTGCGCGACGTGATCAACAAGCCGATCGGCACCGAACAGTTGCTCGAGACGGCCCGGCAGGTGTTCGAGCGCGGCTGGAGTACGATCAAGTTGTACTTCATGATTGGGCACCCCACCCAGACGCTGGAAGACGTCCGCGCCATCGCCGACCTCAGCCACCAGGTAGCCCGTATCGGGTTTGCCGCACAGGGCCGGCGCACGAAGGTGCGCGTGGGGGTGAGCACGCTCGTTCCCAAACCGCACACGCCGTTCCAGTGGCTGCCGCTGGCAGACGAGGAGACGATCCAGGCGCAGATCGGGCAGCTCGAGCGCGACCTGCGCAGCCCTGCCTTCACCCTGAGCTGGAACAACCCGCGGGAGACGCTCCTGGAAGCCGTGCTTAGCCGCGGTGACCGGAGGCTGAGCGACGTGATCGAACGCGCCTGGCAGCTCGGCGCGCGCTTCGACGCCTGGGGTGACCAGTTTGCCGCGCAGGCGTGGCAGCAGGCGTTCGCGGACTGCGGTCTGGAGATGGACTGGTACGCTCGCCGCATCCGGACGGAGGACGAAGTGCTGCCGTGGGATCACATTTCCGCCGGCGTGAGCAGGCGGTTCCTGTGGGGCGAATACCAGCACGCCGCCGCCGGCGCGGTGGTGGGTGATTGCCGGGATAACTGCTACTCCTGCGGGATTCTGACCAACTACCGGGAGCTGCGCCGGGAGACAGAAGTGGATGCCTGGGCCTGTCCCCCGCTGGGGCGGGGGCTGCGGAGGCAACCCGTCAGCCCGCATGCCGTCCCGCTGCGTTGGAACGAGGAGATGCAGCGAGCCGCGGACGGTTCCACAGGGAACTCGGGGGTGGAGAATGAATGAGACCTACGCGCAGCGTATGCGTGTCACCTTCGCCACCTTTGACCAGGTGAAGTACGTGGGCCATCTCGATCTGGCGCGAGCGTTCGAGCGCGCCATTCGCCGGGCCCGTCTGCCGCTGGCCTACACCCAGGGCTTCAACCCGCAGCCGCGCCTGCAGTTTGCGGCCGCGCTGCCGGTGGGTTTCACCTCCTGTGGTGAGGTGGCAGACGTATTCTTGAACGAGGAGATGCAGCCGGCGGAGCTGTTGGAGCGCCTGGCGGCTGCGCTGCCGCCGGGTATCCGGCCGCTGCACGCCGAGCCGGTGCTGCGAACGCTGCCCTCGCTGCAGTCGCACGTCGCCACCGCGCGTTACCGCATCGAGGTTGAGTCTGGCGACGACCCTGCCGCCTTCGAGGCTTCTCTGCGCGGCTTCCTGGCTCGTGGGGAAGCGCTGCGGGAGCGACGGCGCGGCAAGGAGCGAGCGCGCTACGATCTGCGTCCCCTCGTGCTCGATCTCGACTACGAAGGTGAGATCACAGGGGGGCACAGCTTCGTGGCGCTGATGCGCTGCAGCGCCGGAGCCACGGGGCGTCCCGATGAAATGCTGGCCGAGCTGGGCTACGAGACCGCATGGCGGCGCGTGACGCGCCTGGGTTTGGGGTTCGGGGATGCACTCCCCGAAACAAATGGTGAGGCGGTGCAGGTATCCCCCATTACTGATTGACGCCCGATTGTCCTTCACTATCGAGGAAGTCGTCGATGCAGATCGCACACAGGAGGTTCAGCTATGTCTTTAGTGAAGGTCGTCGAGGTCATCGCTGAGTCCAACCAGGGCTGGGAGCATGCAGCCCAGGACGCAGTTCGCGTCGCTTCGAAGAGCATTCGCAACATCCGGCACGTTTACGTGAAGGAATTTCAGGCGATTGTGGAGAACAACCAGATCGTCCGCTATCGCGTCAATTGCAACATCTCCTTCGTGCTAGAGGAAGGGGAGTTGGGACACTAGTCCTGCCCGTTCCCAAGGCCTGGCCCGGCGCCGAATCGCGTACCGTCCAAACGGGCGCGTGGCGCCGGGAATCTCCTCGCACCGCGACTTCAATAATCCGCCACATTTGTCTACAATATTCCGCTTCCGGCTACGCTCTCCTTGTGATACAATCGGGTCTCCGTAACCACTTGCTCGAATCATCACGCCGGGGAAGAATCTACCTATGAAACCACGACTCCCGCGCCGCGCCCTCCCGCTGGCTCTGGCCTGCCTCCTCCTGCTGCCCGTGCCTGCGCTCGCGAAGCCTGCCGAGCCGTTCTGGCTTAGCCGTCCACAACCGTCCACGTCTGCCTCGCAGCCGCTGTCCACGCCTTCGCCCCAGGCAATGGCGCCGGGCACCAGTTCATCGGCTGCGCGCGAGTACACGGTGCAAAGCGGGGATTCGCTGTCGCGAATCGCCGAGCGCTTCGGAGTGACTACCGCTGCCCTGTCCGCTGCAAACGGCATTGAGAACGCCAACCTGGTCCGCGTCGGGCAGACGCTCGTGATTCCCGGAACCGGCGCTTTGCCGCAGCCGGCCGCGACAAAGGCCCCTGCCGCCGCCACCAAACCGGCAGAAAAGCCCGCCCGCGGGACCATCCATGAGCGGATGACGTCCGCCGCCCGGCAGGTCCCACCCACGTCACCGTTCTACAAGACCACCTGGCTGACGTACTATGGCAGCCCCGGTGTGGGCGTCATGGGTATCCTGGGCGAATTCAGCATCGATGTCCTGCTCCCGAAGCTGCGGGCGCAGGCAGCGGCATACGACGCCGCCAATGGGCCAGATCTCGGGGTGACCCAGGCGTTTCATCTGATCTACGGCACGGCCACCGTAGCGCACGGCGCCAACGACAGCCACCTGGGCTATCTCAGCGATGAGCTCGTGACCAAGTACATCGAGCGAGGGCTGAAGGAAGACGTATCCGTCATTCTGGACGTACAGATTGCGAACCGTACCCCTCTCCAGGCGCTTACGCCCGCTTTCGATTTCTTGAAGTACGACAACGTCCATCTCGCCCTCGATCCCGAGTTTGCCATGGTGAAAGCGGGCCAGACGGTCCCCGGCAACCCGATCGGCTCCATCACCGCCGCTCAGGTCAATCAGGTACAGTACGCCATCCGCGATTACATGCAGAAGAACAACTTGAGCGGTACACGCATCCTGGTCGTGCACCAGTTCATGCCTCACATGATCCAGGACAAAGCGCTCATCGAGCGGGTACCGGGGATCGAGGTGTGCATCGTCGCGGACGGCTTCGGGGGACCGTGGCCGAAAGTCTCCAAATACAACGGTTTCATGTCCGAATCCACTCCCTTCACCGGCTTCAAGCTGTTCTATCGCTGGGATGAGCCGCTCATGAACGAGCGCCAGACGCTGGGGGAGGACCCATACCCGGGCATTGGGTTCATGGACATCACTCCGAACCTGATCATCTACCAGTGAGCGCTTGAGGCCCAGCTTGTACGAAGTCCCGCCCTACCAGGTGGATCCGGCGCGCCTGCCACCTGTATTGCACACCTCCGAACCGGGCACTTTCGCCCACAATACCCTTGCGGTTCGGGTCCCGAAGATCATCGAGGGCACGGTTGCCGCCAATCAGTTTGAGCCGGGCGTTCGCTCGGCTTTGATGGAACTGCGCGACGAGATCTTGCACGGCCGGATTCGCCCTCTGCGCGAAGACGTTCCCGACCGGCCCTTCTGGGATGCGGTCGGGGCGGATTGCTTTGGCCGCACGTGGCTTGACGTCCCCTGGTTTTGGTCGGAGACGTACTTCTACCGCCGCATGCTCGAGGCAACGCGATACTTCCAACCAGGACCGGGCCGGATGGTCGATCCGTTCGCTCCGATCAAGCATGCGGAGTGGCAGCCGGATCACGCACCGCGTTTCGCCTCAGAGCTCCTCGACGGCGCGAAGGGGGATCCGCCGGAGCGCTTCCGTTACCTGCTGCGCGGCACGCTGTGGAGCAATCGGGTCGATCTGAGTTACCGGACCGTTCGCGCCGATGCCGCTCGGGACGGCGATTATCTGCTCGTCGACCACACCGCTGCGGCCTGGGAGTACTTGTCCACCATCGCGGGGCTCACATCGTCATGATGGCCGATAACGCCGGCACCGAGCTGCTCGCCGACCTGGCGCTCGTCGATATGCTGCTGGGCCACGGCGTGGGGGTGGCGGAAAAGGTGCGCTACCACGTCAAAGGCCAACCGTTCTTCGTGTCCGATACCCTTGCCGCCGACGTCGACCACGCGCTGGACGCGCTCGAGCAGGGCGGGTCGCAAACGGCGGCGCTCGCCGCGAGGCTGCGGGGCTACCGGGAAGAGGGCCGGCTCGAGCTGGCCACCCACTGGGCATACGCGTCGAGCCTCTTCTACTTCCAGACCCCGAGCGATCTTCGGGCCATGTGGGCGGCGGCCGATCTCGTCATCTTGAAGGGCGATGCCAACTATCGCCGCCTGATCGGCGATCTGCACTGGCCGCCGGACGAGTCGTTCGAGAGCGTAACCGCCTATTTCCCCGCCCCGCTCCTGGCCGTGCGTACCCTCAAGTCTGACCCGGTCGCCGGACTGAGCCTGGGTTTGGCCGAGCGGCTCGATCGTGCCGATCCTGAGTGGAGAGTCAACGGCGTGCGAGGCGTCATACAGGCCAATCTGCGGATGGCGAGACCCGCCCCGGCATGAGCGCCCCTCACCTGTTCGCCCGCCTGGCAGCGCTGGAGGAGGACGTCCTCTACCAGGAGGCGGCTTCGGCAGCCGAGCCGGAGATCACGTTGGTAGAGGGAACGCTGCCGGTTCTCATCACGGCGCCGCACGGCGCCGTCCATCTGCGCAAGGGCGAGCCGAAGCGGGAAGACAACTACACCGTTGCCTTTGCCCGCCTGCTCGCCGAGGAGACGGGCGCCCACGCCCTCTACGCCCGTCGCAGGTCGCAGGCGGATCCCAACTGGGATCGCGATGCCCCCTTCAAGACGCTTCTCAGCCACGTCATCGCCGAGAGCCGTATCCGGTTTGTGTTGGATTTGCACGGCGCGTCTGGGCGGCACACGTTCGGGCTGGCGTTGGGTACGTTGTGCGGCACCAGTTGTCGCGCCGAGCGCCCACTCATCCTCCGTATCCTGGCGGCGCATGGCTTTCGTGAAGGGGGCGACGGCCTGGAGGGGCTCGACGTCGACCATCATTTCACCGCACGCGGGCTGAAGGGGCAGGAGACGATCACACGCTTCACCGCCAGGCGGTTGGGAGTGCCTGCGGCGCAAATTGAGATCAACGACCGGCTGCGGAACGTCGCGAACCGGCCCGACGCCACCCGCCAGATTCGGATTCTGGCCGGGGAAGAGGACGTGCGGCGTACGGTTGCAGCGTTGGTAGCGGTCGTGTCGGCCCTGGCCGAGGGAGGGAATCGTGATCGATAGCGTTTTCAGAGATCGGGCCCGTGGCTGCGCCGCCGGCGCTGCTGTAGGCGATGCGCTGGGAATGCCGCTCGAGTTTGGTCCCCGCCGTCCTGCGGACCATCTGCTGCGAGACATGGCGCCCTCGGGCCGCCTTCCCGCCGGCAGCTTCACGGACGACACCGAGATGGCGCTCGCGCTGGCCGAGAGCCTCTTGGCGGCCCGGCCGCTAGATCCGGACGACCTGGGGAGCCGGTTCGTCGCCTGGTACCGCACCAGCCCGCCTGACGTGGGGATTCATCTCTCGGCCGTACTCGGCAGGATAGCCGCCGGGCAAGGCTGGAAGGCGGCGGCAGAAGCGGCACAGGCGCTCAAGCCCGGCAACGCGCCGAATGGCAGCGTCATGCGCTGCTGGCCGGTGGCGCTCGCCTGGCACGACGATCTTGCCGCCAATCTCGCCGATTCGGCGCTCCAGAGCCGCGTCACCCACATCCACGAGGAGTGCGTCGCGGCGTGCCAGTTCGTCAACGCCTGCATCCACTTCCTGCTCCACGGGTCCGCGCCCACGGAGTCGGTGCAGCAGGCGGTGGACGCCGTCGTCATTCCCGCGCCCCTGCGGGAGCGGATCATCGCCGCCCCCGGCCGGCGCCGCGACGAGCTGGAAAACAGCGGCTGGGTTCGGCATACGGTGGAGAGCGCGGTTTGGGGGCTGCTGACCACGCGCTCGTTCGAGGAAGCGGTTGTGCAGGTCGCGAACCTGGGCAACGATGCCGATTCCGCTGCCGCCGTCGCCGGAGCGCTCGCCGGCGCTGCCTACGGTCTCGAAGCGATCCCGGCCCCGTGGCGGGTCGCCCTCGCCGGGCAGTGGCCGTGCCGCAGCCGCCGCTACTACCGCGAGCCCGACTTTGTCGCCCTTGCCGATGCCCTGATACGCGCCTGAAGGGCGGGAGCGGGGGAAGACCCCGCGACCATGCTCTTTTGGCTACATGATGTCCGACCACAAGGAGCCAATATGAAAGCTCTACTCATGCACGCCGGCGACGATGTCGCACTGGCAGCCGTCACAATCCCCGCCGGTTCGGATGCGGAAGTAGACGGCCGGAAGATCCGCGTCCCCGTCGAAGTGCCGTTCGGTCACAAGCTGGCGTTGCGCCCCATTACGGCGGGTGAAGTGGTCGTCAAGTACGGCCAACCCATCGGGCGCGCGCTCGTCGATATCGCATTGGGCGAGCACGTTCACGACCACAACCTGGAGAGCCTGCGCGGGCGCGGCGATCTCGCCGCCGGGGCGACCACCGTGGGCGCCTCGGCTCAGGCGGTCGAAGCTGCGGGCACGCAACTGAGGGCCACCGCCGGCAGCACTGCGCTCGACCCGGCGCTCGCCGCGCTGACCTTTCCCGGCTACCGCCGCAAGGACGGCCGCGCCGGCGTGCGCAACCACGTGCTGGTGCTGTCCACCGTGCAGTGCGCCAACGCCGTCGTCGACCGGATCGGGCGGCTTCTGCCCGAGGTCGCGGCCATCACGCACGTCTACGGCTGCTCGCAGATTGGCGCCGACCTCGAGCAGACGCAGCGGGTCTTCGACGGTTTCACCGCGCATCCAAACGTCGGCGCGGTGCTGCTCGTCGGGCTGGGGTGCGAGTCAGTGCCCACCGTCGAGATGGGGGAGCGCCTGCGCGCCGCCGGGATCCCATCTCACCGGCTTACGATCCAGGAGGAGGGAGGCACGCGCAAGACCCTCGAGCGGGGCCTCGCCCTGACGCGAGAACTGCTCCAGGAGGTGAGCGGAGCAGAGCGTGTTCCGTGCCCGCTCTCAGACCTGATCGTCGCCACGGAGTGCGGCGGCTCGGACGCGTGGTCCGGCGTGACGGCGAATCCCGCCGTGGGACGGGCCGCTGATCTAATCGTGCGCGCCGGGGGCACCGTGATCCTGTCCGAGGTCCCCGAGTTCATCGGGGCAGAGGAGCTGCTGGCCGCACGCGCGGCCTCCCCTGAAGTCGCGCGGCAGATCATCGAGTACACCCGCGGCCGGGAAGCCGGCGCCATGGCCATGGGGGTCGACATGCGCGGCTCCCAGCCGACGCCGGGCAACATGGCCGGCGGCTTGACCACGATCGAGGAGAAGTCGCTCGGCGCCATCACCAAGGGCGGGACCACGCCGGCACGCGAGTTCCTCCCGTACGCCTACCGCCCCACGCAGCGCGGGCTCGTGGTGATGGATACCCCCGGCAACGACCCCGAGTCGGTCACCGCCATGGTAGCCGGCGGCGCCCAGATCGTCCTCTTCACCACCGGGCGCGGCTCCCCCACCGGCTGTCCGATCGCCCCGGTCATCAAGGTTGCCAGCAACACCGAGATGTACACCTGCCTGCAGGAGGACATGGACGTCGACGCCGGCACCGTCGTCGACGGGCACGAGACGCTCGACGACGTCGGGCAGCGCATCCTCGACGAGATCCTGGCCGTCTCCGCCGGCAAACAAACCGCCGCCGAATCCTGGGGCCACACCGAGTTCGCGATCACCGCCATCGGCCCGCGGCTGTAAGGTGGGGGTTCTACGTTCTGAGTTCTACGTACTGAGTTCTGGGTGCGGGGTACTGGGTTGTGAGAACCGGTTTCTGAGGTTGCGGGGCCATCGCCGCTGGGTTGTGCGGCCTCGACGCGATTTGTAGGGGCTAAGCACCGGGTGGCTGCGCGCGGGTCCATCACTGTGCGTTGCCGGTGCTTCGCCCTGTCGCATTGCACGGACCCCCTCGCGGGACGACCCGGCTATCGTGGCGCCCGTCTCCGCTCTGTTGGCCGGCGTTGCCTTCCCTTATCACCGTAGCTGCAAAGCAGCCGGCGTTAACCCTATGCAGGACGCCGTTGATTCTGCTTCCGGCAGCTTTGCCGTCACATGGCCGCGAGCTGCGCGGGAATCCCCGAGGCGCGCGCTACCCCGCCACCATTCCCCGGCATTGCGCGGCACCCGGCGCGTTGCCCGCCGCGTGACCCGCGTCCCGCATGCGCGCCGCGTCCCGGGCAATCGCGTGCGATGCAACAGGGCAAAGCACCGGCAGGCAGCCACATTGCCCCGTTCGCTGCCCGGCCGGTGCTTCGCCTCTACGAATCGCGCCGTCCATGCCCCAATCGCACAGACCATCTCGCAATCGTGCAGCCCTTGCCTTCGCCCCGCTGCCTGCCTCTAGCGCCCCATTTGTCGATCTGAACAACTTAACTTATATTACACAAATTCAGCGCAATATCGGTACAATAACCGCGAGTGGAGTCCCACGGAGGCCGGTTCGGATCATCGACGTGAAAGGGGGTCCAGATGATTCTTGTCAAGGACATGCTGAGGAACAAGCCGCCGGAGGTTTGGACCGTCGAACCTGAGGCTACCGTGTATGAGGCGCTGGAGGTGATGTCCGATAAGGACATCGGCGCGGTGCCGGTCGTGCAGGACGGCAGGGTGGTGGGGATGTTCTCCGAGCGGGACTATGCCCGCAAGGTGATTCTGCACGGGAGGAGTTCGCGCGACACCACCGTGCGCGAATTGATGAGTTCTCCGGTGTTCACCGTCGAGTGCAATGAGACGATCGAGACGTGCATGGCGCTGATGTCCGAAAACCGGCTGCGGCATCTACCGGTGCTCGAGGACTCGAGGATGGTGGGTCTTGTGAGCATCGGCGACGTCCTGAAGGCGATCATCACGGAGCAGCAGACCCAGATCAAGGACCTGGGCGACTATATCGTCGGCAAGCCGGTCAACTCGTACCCGCCGGTAGGGTCCCTGGACCGTTTGTAGGCCGGTTCCGGGTATCGCGCCCCTACGGACGTGCCTGCTATCCGACCTCGTAGAACCCGTAGAACTCCTCGATCGGCCCTTCCAACCGGAGGACCGGGAAGGGGAAACAGTCGCGGAGTTGGTCCAGACCGCGCACGGCGGCCACGCTCGCCAGGAAGCGTGCTGCGATTTCTTTGCGAATCGAGCCGTCTCGTCGCACGAACTGCCCCCACTGTGCGATGTACTGGTACTCCGGCTCACCCACCTGTGCCGTTGCCAGGTAGCCAGGCGGGAACAACCGGCGGTAGGCGTCCAGGTTGTACAGCCATGAACCGCCGACGATGGTCCGCGCTTCGGGAACGATCTCTCGCACCTCTGTGAGCAGGCGCGATAAGTCGCGGCGTCGCTGCTCCACCTGTGATAGGTGCAACGGGCCAGGGCTTCGGCCCGCATCCCCCATTCCGTAGAAATGCAGCCGCACGCGCACGCCATCCCACACTGCGTACGAGAAGGGGCCAAAGCGACCTGTGGGCCACGGTTCAGTGATGGCGCGCTGGGAAAGGTAGAACGCGTAGGTGTAGGAGACCGGATCCTCCGCCATCACCAGGCCGGCCACGAAACGCTGCCAGACCGGGTGTTCAGGATCGAAGCTCGTCCCAAGACCCAGGGCGGGGTAGAGAGGGGTGTATTCGGCGAGTGCCGAAGCGACAGGCAGCCCCGCCAGCGCGGCCGCCCGCATCCCGAACTGAAGGTTGAGGTGGAAGAACTCCGGCGAGTAACGCATGCCGGTATTGTACCGCTGTAGCCCAAGGAGAATGCGGGAAGGAGAGGCGGGAATGGAAATGAAGGTGGAGCCTCATATTGTAGCAGAGGGTCGGGTCGCTCGACACGACAGGCGGGAGTGGATGGGAGTCGAACCCACCGTGGCCGCCTTAGCAGCGCCCACCACCGATTTTGAAGACCGGGGAGCCCACCGGGACTCAACCACTCCCACATGAGTCATCCCGGAGTTTGGGGGTGGCTGTAAGAGCAAGAGACCTTCTGCGGTAAACTGGAGTTAGGACAACCCAGTCAGCCAGCAGAAGGTCTCTTGCTATGGAGGATAGGTCGTTAGGCGAGGAAGAGCAAGCGTCGGCCGAGATGGCGCGGGCGCTCAGTCTGCACTTGATGCGCTTTCTGGAACCGTTGTTGATGGAATTGGATACGCTTTTGGACCGGCGCTTGGTCGCTACGCTGCTGCGGCTGGTCCAGGTGATCATCGCTTTTCGGCACAGCAGCCACGGGCTGCTCTTGAGCGAATTGGGTGCCTACCTGCTGTCGCCGGCGCAGGCCCCGGCCGGCACCAAACGGCTCAGCAACCTGTTGCGCTCGGCCAAGTGGCAGCACCAGGTGATCGACCGCTATCTCTGGCGCGGGGCGGAGCAACGACTGCAGGCCCTGGAGCAGGGGCACGAGCCGGTTTGGCTGGTATGGGACGAGTCGGTGTTGGAGAAGCCGGAGAGCGTGGCGCTGGAAGGGCTGTGCCCGGTCCGCTCCAGCCAAGCCGCCCGGCTCAAGCGCATCAAACCCGGTTTCTATAACCCGCCGGGGGGACGCCCGGTATTTGTGCCCGGGATGCACTGGCTGGGGCTGCTGCTGGTGGGCCACAGCGGCCCGCCTGCGCTGGCGGCCATGCGCTGGTGGAGCAGCCGGGGTGTGCGGGCTACCCAGCGGCGGAGCGTGGAAGTGCCCTTGCTGTGGGAATGTGCCCTGCAGTGGGGGCGGCGGGTGGTGCATGTCTGGGATCGGGGCTTCGCCGGGGGTCCGTGGTTGAAGGAGGCCCTGCTGCACCGGGTCCGCTTTGTGTTGCGCTGGCCCAAGGCTTACCAACTGCTGGACCCCCAGGGCCAGCCGCGCAAGGCGTGGGAGTGTGTGCGCGGCAAGCGCAGTTGGGGGCAGCATCAGCTGTGGGATATGCACCGCCACTGCTACCGCAAGACCGGCGTGGTGGCGCTGGAGGTGCGCCATCCCGAGCGCCCGACCAGCCGCTGTGGCTGGTCGTCAGCCACCCCGGGAAGGGGCGCGAGCCCTGGTACCTGGTGACCAACGAGCCGGTCACCAGTGACAAACAGGCCTGGCAGATCGTGCTGGCCTACGCCAAGCGCTGGCAGATTGAGGTGACGTGGCGCTATGCCAAGAGCGAGCTGGCCATGGAGAGCCCCCGACTCTGGGCGTGGGAGAACCGCTTGAAACTCCTGCTCATCGTCACCCTGGCCTACGCCTTCCTGCTCAGCCTGCTCGACCCCCGCCTCGACGACACCCGCCTGTGGCTGCTCCGCCACTGGTGCCATCGCACAGTAAGTGGAGTCAGACCGCTCTGACTCCACTCTATCGCCTGCGATCAGCCCTGTCCCGACTCTGGCTGACCTACCCGCCACCCCTCTCCTTCCCGCTCCCGGAAAGTTCGGGATGACTCATGTTTCTACCATATATTGTGGTCTCGCGCCTCGTTGGCTGACAGCATTATCCACCAAACCGGTCGTTACTATATCACGCCGCGACCCAGGCTTCTCCATGGCAGCACGGCAAGACTCCTGAGCCCGGTTCCTGTGATGGCCGAGCATGTGGTCAAGTCCTGTTCACCTCGGTAGTTGTCCTTGTATACTATCTTGGCCCAACAGCAGAGACGCGGTAGGTTAGCACGGGCGCGGTTTTGCCCGGTCTAAGTCGCAGCCAGGAGACATCCCGTGGAGGACCAGCAGAAATTGTCAGTCGTGTCAGAGCTCCGTGCCATTTCCGATAATGTCGAAGGCGGGGAGACCGGACTCAGGCTATCGGGTGATGTAGAAGCACGATATGACCGCCTAGTGCTCCAGCTCTTACGCAAGTGTGGCTGGCACAGGAAGTTCTCGGAAGGATATCTGCACCGCCGATTAACGACCTCATTGTCGGCGCGAGGGCTTCAGCCAGCGCAACCGAGCTTGTCTCGTGTGTTAACAGCCTCATCACCGAGTATGAATCGTATGATACAGAGTGGACCGTCTACACGCCGGTTGTCGGTGTCGTATCGAGCATAGACGGCGTGACCTTAGGGCAGGTCACCGTGCTCCTACTGGACGAGAACCTAACGAACGAAATGGTTCTGGCAGGAGAGCGTCTGATTGATGCCCGAGATCCTTCCTTAGGGCCGAGCATGGGTCTCGCGGAAGAGATACGCCAGCACGCGGCCAGTATGACTGGCAAGACGTGGAGCCGATTCCGCGTGGTGGCGGAGCCGACAAGGGCGGCAGAGAAGGCACTCGAGGAAACGCGCACGGCCGTCGATTTGTTGCGCTATACCGCGTTGGCTCTGTTCGGAACAAAAGAACCGCCCATGATTAGCATTGAAGGAGAGGTTCCAGCGTGTACCGTGTCCAGCTATATCTCGCATTCATCTGACTGGTTGCACGCTGTACTTAGTAGCCAACTTCGTGGCCCGATTTCTACCATCAGTCTGACACCCGACACACTCGCGCGAATGCGTCAAATTCGAGCCTTCGCCATTTCCGACATGCTGAGAGAAGGTCGTGCTCTCACTGACTTCGAGACGGCCATTGTGCGAGGCGTGCACTGGCTCGGTAATGCGTCTGTCCAACTTGAGCGCTCTAATGTATTGCTCAACTTGACTACGGTGTTGGAGACCTTTCTTGCTCCGGACAGCGGTGACCGCATCAGCAGAACGATTGCAGAAGGGGTTGCGCTCGTCCTGGCCGATGGGTGGGAGCAGCGCAAGCGCCTCAGGGACAAGGTGAGGAAGTTGTACGACAAACGGTCTGTGCTCAGCCATGGGGGACTCAGGAAGTACTGGCTAGCGATGTCCTGGAGCTGACAAGGATTGCCCTGTCTCTACAGATGTGGATGATTGAGCACAGAGGCGAGTATAACAGCGTCCGAGACCTGGCGGATTGGTTGGGTGACAGGAAGCTTGGCCGTACCCAGAGCCGCGTGGAACGACTGCTGATTGACGCGCTCCGGAGTGGGATGACAGCACGATCAGCATCCGAACCGGCTGGCGACTGCGTATGCCAGCGTGGTTGAATCGTGTCAGAGGGCTGACAGGATGAGCTCCTCCATACGGACATTTCTCTCCTGTTGCCGTGGTCGCGCTGCGGAGGTTGGGCTTGGGGGTCAGCACCAGGTCACTCTGCATGTGTGCGCGTTTCCTGTCAACATCGCCAACATCGAGTGCGCAATACTCACTGGCGCGACACCCGCTATCCAGAAGGCAGAGAACTATTGCGGTGTCCCTTGCATCTTTGGTTCATGCCAGCAGCTTTCGCACGTGTTCAGGGTTAGGGGCAGGCAGTATCTCCTGGTCGACCTTTGGCATCTTGACCTTCCGCATCGGACTGGCCGACAGGAGTTCCTCGCTGACAAGGAAATTACAGAAGGTCTTGATGGCCTGAGCGTGGTGATGCACTGTTAGCGGTTTTCGCCCTGCCCGCTCCTGCTCCAACAGATAGGTGCGGATGTGGTCGGCCATGATGCCTGTCACGTGTGTTACGCCGCGTTCCTCAAGCCACATTACGAACGGGCGCAGCTTCTCGTGGTAGAAGTCGATGGTGCGCTCGGAACGGTGCGCGGCTTGTTGTGACAGGATGAAGCTTTCATAAGCCGCAGTTAGCTGCGTCTGTGCGCTGCTTCGGAGCACTTTTAGCTGTGTTCGGTCGTTATTCGGTGACATCTCTGGTTCTTTCTCTTCGGAATCGAGAGTCGAGAACCACAAGATGTAGTCGGGGCCGGGTCGCTCGACACGACAGGCGGGAGTGGATGGGAGTCGAACCCACCGTGGCCGCCTTAGCAGCGCCCACCACACGATTTTGAAGACCGGGGCCGCCACCGGGCGACAACCACCCCCACCGGCAATGTTAGCATGCCTGCGCAGCGCGGGCAAGCGGTAGCGGCGCCTCCGAACGGCGGCCTAGCGCAGGGACGGGCCGGATTCGCGTTTCCCGGTTCTCCTGCTACAATGGCGCCCGTAGCATTCTCTCCGGGTGGCCGCAGGAGAAGAGACCGCTTCTCCATTTTCTCCCCGGATGCTTTGCCTTCTCCATCCTGGTCGAGCGGAATAGCCCGCAGACCCGCTACCCGCGGCCGCGCAACGGGGGGTTTGCAGCCATTCTGGGCGTCTTTTAGCGGAATTTGGGCCCGATTTGGGCTTCCGAGGCCCTGAAAACGGGTGAGCCTGTAAGCACGCTTCTTTACACCGGCCCGTGGAATCCGTATACTCGGCAAAATCTGTGACGCCCGGCACAGATGGTAGGAGGAGGATCCTCGTTTGAAGAGCGATATTGACCGTCTGCTGGATGAGCGCAACCTCGATGCCCTGGTCGTGCTCACCGAGGACGGCGCCGTCTCGTCGAACATGCCATTTGCCTATATGACCGGTGGAGTCGAGCTCTTCGGTACCGTGATTAAGCGCCGCGGGCACGCTCCTGTGCTGCTCTACTCGCCGATGGAGGAGCAGCAGGCGGCGTCCACCGGGCTCGAAATGATCCCGTACAACCGGTGGGACAGCCACACGATCTTCGAACGCTTCCCCGGCGACCGTGAGGCGGGGATGGCGGAGCTCGTGCACCAGTGGCTCAGCCACCTCGGATATCCACGGTCGTGTCGCCTTCACGGGCTCGTGGACGTCGGCAGCCATTTTGCGCTGCTGCAGGCGTTGGCGCGCTACGACGACGTAGAGCCGGTCGGGGAGTTCGAAGACAGTGTGATCTCCGTCGCGCGCATCACCAAGGATGCGGCGGAGGTTGAGGCGATCCGCCGCACCTCGCGCCTGACTACCGAAGTGATCGCGGCAGCAGTTGCGTTTATGCAGAGCCACCGGGTGGCCGGCGACGGCTCGCTGCAGAGTGAGAACGGCACGCCTCTGACCATCGGCGATGTGAAGCAGTTCGTGAATGGCGAGCTTCGTGTGCGCGAGCTGGACGCGCCGGAGGGCTTCATTTTCGCCGCCGGCAGCGACGCCGGCTTGCCCCACAGCGAAGGGCGCGCCGACGAGGTGCTGCGGTTGGGCGTGCCGATCGTGTTCGATATCTACCCGCGTGCACGCAGCGGCTATTTTACCGATGTCACCCGCACCTTCTGCCTGGGTCACGCACCCGAGCCCGTGCAGGAAGCGTACGACCAGGTAATGGAGATCTTCCGGCAGGTGATGGCCGATCTGAAGGCCGGCGAACCGGTGGCGCGCTACCAGGAACAGGTTTGCCGCTACTTCGCCGCACGCGGCCACGCTACCGTGCTCGAAAACCGGGCGACGACCACCGGGTACATCCATTCGCTGGGGCACGGCGTGGGGCTGGCGGTACACGAGCAGCCGTACCTGGGCATTTCACCCGGCCGGGACGACCGTTTGCAGCCGGGTTCCGTCATCGCCGTCGAGCCGGGGCTTTACTACCCGGAACGCGGGTTTGGCATTCGTATTGAGGACACGGTGTATCTGGATGAGACGGGCATTGCCCAGCGTCTCACCGATTATCCTTACGATTTGATCGTGCCGGTTCATTAGAGTCCCGGCGCCCATTCGTCGCTAGAGAGGAGCCTGTATGCTCACCCTCCCCGAGAAGATAATCTTCTTGATTGCAGTGGTGGCATCGCTGTACTTCACGTTCATCAATTTCCGGAAGGCGTACCTTGCGATCCGCCGCGGGCAGGGTGATTTTTCTCTGCGGAACGCTCTCGGGCGACTGATGGAGGCGGCGGCCAAATGGGCCGGCATGCTGCCCACCTGGCGCTACCGGAAGACATCGAACATCTTCCATGCCATGGTTGCGTGGGGCTTCATTTTCTACTTCCTGGTCAACAGCGGCGACGTTTTGCAGGGATACATCAACGGCTTTGTCTTCCTCGGGCAAGGGGTGATCGGAGACATCTACCGCTTCCTCGCCGACATCTTCAGCGTCGCGGTTTTGGCCGGCGTACTCTATTTTGTTTTGCGGCGATTCGTGTTCCGGAGCCCCGCCCTCTCCTTTCACGACAACATCCGGCTGATGCCCAGGGTCGCTGCGGGGGGGATGCGCAGAGACTCCCTCATCGTGGCCGGATTCATCTTCCTTCACGTTGGATTCCGCTTCCTCGGCGAGACGTTCGCGCTGGCGTGCGAGCCGGGGCATGCGGGCGTAGAGCTCTTCGCGACCGCCGCCAGCACGCTCTGGGACGGATGGAGCCCGCTCGCCCTCAATGTGGCGCAGCACGGAGCGTGGTGGATCGCGTTGGGCTTGATCCTGGCCTTCATCCCCTACTTCCCCTACACCAAGCACTTTCACCTGATCATGTCCGGGGTCAATTTCCCGTCCAGCCCGCGCGACCTCGCTTGGGCACGCTGGAGCCGATCAATTTCGACGACGAGTCGATCGAGCAGTTCGGCGTCGCGCGATCGAGGATCTGCCCTGGAAGCACATCCTGGACGCGTACGCCTGTATCATGTGCAACCGCTGCCAGGACGCCTGCCCGGCCTATGTGACCGGCAAGGAGCTTTCGCCCTCGGCGCTGGAGATCAACAAGCGCTATTACCTGAACGAACACCTGATTCGTTCGCTGCCGGGAAAGAGACGCCGGAGAAGCTGATCGACTACGCGACCAGCGAATCGGCGGTCTGGGCCTGCACGGCCTGCGGCGCCTGCGTCGAGATCTGCCCGGTCGGCAACGAGCCGATGTTTGATCTGCTGTACATGCGCCGCAACCAGGTGCTGATGGAGAGCGACTTCCCGAGGCAGCTGCAGACGGCGTTCAAGGGCATGGAACGCAACGGCAACCCGTGGAACCTGAGCCGGAGCGACCGCATGAACTGGGCGAAAGGGCTGGAGATCCCGACGATCGAGGACAACCCGGAGCTCGACCTGCTGTGGTGGGTGGGCTGCGCGCCATCGTATGACTCCCGTGCGCAGGAGACGGCGCGTGCCTTTGCCCGCGTGCTCAAGGCCGCGGGCGTGAACTATGCCGTGCTGGGCGAGCTGGAGAGCTGCACGGGCGACTCGGCCCGCCGTGCAGGCAACGAAGCGCTCTTACTTCCAGCTGGCGCAGGGCAACGTCGAGGTGCTCAACGAGGTGAACCCGAAGCGGATCGTGGTGACCTGCCCCCACTGCTTCCACACGTTGGGCAAGGAATACGACCAGTTCGGCGGCAACTACGATGTAGTCCATCACAGCCAGCTCATCGCCGAGCTGATCGAGCCGGCAAGCTTCCTTGACCACCGGCGGCGGGCGGGTCGCTTATCACGATCCGTGCTACCTGGGCCGCCATAACGGTGTCTACGATCCCCCGCGCAGTGTAATTTCGGGGACCGGCAGCGAGCTTGGTCGAGATGCCGCGCTCGTCGCAACAAGTCCTTCTGCTGCGGCGCCGGCGGCGCGCAGATGTGGAAGGAAGAGGAGCACGGCAGCGAGGCGGTGAACGTGAACCGTTATCGAGAAGCCGCCGAACCGGCGCCGCCACAGTGGCAGTAGCCTGCCCCTTCTGCCTGACCATGCTGACCGACGCCTCCAAGCGGATGGAACAGGGTGTGCCGGTCAAGGATATCGCTGAGTTGGTGGCTGAGAGGCTTGCGGTTGGCGCCGTGATTGCCGAAGCGACTTCTGCTTCTGGCGGCGCCGCCGCTGACCTTGGAGAGAGTGTTTGACGGAAGATTTGGGAGGAGAAGCCGCCTTGCCTTCTGGCTCAGGCGGCGAACGCCGGTTTTGGTTTGCATCTGCCCTGGTTCTGCTTGGCGCCGCCGCGCTCACCGCTTGTTTGTGGCGCGCCGGGACGCCGGTGACGGTGGTCGTCGATGGGCAACCTGAGACCGTCTGGAGCTTGCGTCACGACGTGGGGAGTCTGCTCGCGGATCTCGGACTCACCCTGCGGCCGGAGGATCGGGTAGAGCCTGCCCTATCGACCACCCTCGAGCCGTCGCTTCAAGTCTCGATCAAACGGGCGCGCCCGTCCATGGTGGCGGTTGACGGCACGCTGCTTCAGGTATACACCCACGCTGCGACCGTCGGCCAACTGGTGGAGGAGGCGGGGGTTCGCCTGCGGCCGGAGGACGAGATCCGGATGGGCGGCGAGCTGGCGGCAGGATCCCAACAGCTTCCGCCGGCAGCCGATGCTCAAGGCCCACTCAATTTCGCCCGGCCACGAGCCTGGACCAGCGTCGAGCCGCAGCTTACACGCGTGAGCGTCCGGCGAGCCGTCCCGCTCACCATTGACGACGGCGATGCTCCGTTCACCATCCTCACGACCGCGGCGACGGTCGGTGAGGCTCTCCTCAATGAGCAGCTGACCCTCTTCCTCGGCGACCGCGTGCAGCCCGGGCTCGGTACCAGCGTCTCTTCCGGAATGCGGGTGCTGATCGAGCGCTCCACGCCGCTGGTCATCACAGCCGACGGCCGCACCACGCGGACGCGAACCCGCGCGACGACTGTCGGCGATGCGCTGGCGGAGCTCGGTATCGTGGTTGCAGGCAGCGATCGTGTCAGCCCTTCCCTGCCCGAGGAAGTGCGCGATCACATGAGCATCCAGGTGCACCGCGTGATGGAGACGGTGCAGGTCGAGCGCGAATCGATTCCCTTCCAGGCGGTGCTGGTTGCCGACGACGAGCTGGAGATCGACCAGCAGCTTCTCAAGCACGCAGGTCAGGCCGGCGAGTTCCGGCGGCGCTACAAGGTAACATTCGAGGACGGCGTGCAGGTGGAGCGCAAGCTCACCGACGCATGGGTTGCCATGGAGCCGATCACCCGCACGATGGCGTACGGCCGCAAGATCGTCTCCCGCCCGCTGCAGACGGCCGAGGGCACCGTAACGTATTGGCGCAAGGTACGCATGTACGCGACGTCGTATTCGGCCTCAACTGCCGGCGTCTCGCCTTCCGCCCCGTGGTATGGCATCACCCGCATGGGCATTAAGATGCGCAGTGGCCTTGTGGCCGTCGATCCGGCGTGGATCGGGCTCGGGAGTCGCGTGTTCGTGCAGGGCTATGGCGTCGGCCTGGCGGCCGACACAGGCAGCGGCATCAAGAACCGCCGCATCGACCTGGGCTACGATGACGACAAGCTCCAAATGTGGAGCCGGTGGGTAGAGGTCTACCTGCTCGACCCGCCCCCGCCCCGCGCGAGATCCGTTGGCTGCTCCCGAGCGCACAGTAGACGTCAGGCGTCAGGCGTCATTCTCGTCATCCGTCAGGGGTCAGGCGTTACCCGCAGGTGTCACGCATTGTGGGGAATACGGTAGGGGGCGGGTCACCCGCCCCGTTCCCCAATGCCACGCGATTTTCGGGGCGCGGCGCGATCGGGTTGCCCGGGGCGTGGCGCGGGCGGGTTGCCCTTTTCCCCACGACCCGGAGGTCAGCCCCCTCGTGGGGCGTGTTGGTCGTGGCGCGAATGGAGTTGCCGGGAGTGCGGAGCAGGGTGCGGCACCCGGGATGCAGCGTGGTCGCCATCGATGCGAATTGGGTGGTTAACGGCGTCCTTCGTCAGGCTCAGGATGGAGTAGGTAGATATAAACATCGATGCGAGTGGTTCCGTTGCGGGGTACCGATAGTCTGAAGCACCCATGTGCGGGGCTCCTGGACACAACCCTTCGCTTCGTTGTTAACTCCTAACTACTCCATCCTGAGCCTGACGAAGGACGCCGTTAACCTCTCAATTTGCATCAACGGCGACCCGCGCCGCGTCCCCGGGCATCGCGACCCGCGCCGCGTCCCCGGCACCGCGATCCGCTCCACGTCCTGAAAATCGCGTGGCATTGGGGCACGGGGCGGGTGACCCGCCCCCTACCGTATTCCCCACAATTCGTTGCCCCTGCGGGTGGCCCCTGACGCGCCTGACGCATGACCGATGACGCCTGACGCATGACGCATGACCCCTGACGTATGACGCCCTCCCGCCCGCCTCCTTGTCACACCCCCCTCTTCCCATGTTATAATGCCCGCCGGCGCGGCAGCGGTGTTGCGCCAATTTGTTGTACGGCGGACTTGTCTTGGTCGAACCTGTGACCGGTAAGCTGCCCGCCCCTGTGGTTCCCCGGCGGCGGTGGCTGCGTCGACTTGTCGAGGTCGGGATCAGCTTGCTGTTCCTTGCCCTGGCGGTGCGCGGGATCCAGCTCCCGGAGCTGCTCGCGGCCCTCGGGCAGGTCAACTATCTTTGGCTGGTCCCCGCGACGCTCGCCCTGGCGGCAGCGGTGGTTACCAAAGGGTTCCGGTGGCAGTGGCTCTTCCTGCCGGAGCACCGCCTCCCATACTGGCCGCTCGTCAGCAGCCTGCTGGTCGGATACATGGCGAGCAACGTACTGCCGGCCCGCCCGGGTGAGGTGGTTCGCCTGATCCTGGTGTCGGGTGAATTCCCCGTCAGCCCGGCCCGTGTCCTCTCGACGATCGTCATCGAGCGGCTGCTCGACGTTCTGTCGCTGCTGATTTTGCTGGGGCTCACCCTGCCGTTCCTGCCGGTCGAGCTGCCGGTCTGGATGCAGGGCAGCGCTCAGGCGCTCGGGATCGGTTCCGTGCTCGCGGCCGCGGCCATGATCCTGCTGTCGCGCTCCAGGGTGCAGGTGGTGGCGCTGCTGCGGCGCCTGCTGCGACCGGTACGATTTCTTGACCGGCCCGCGGTCTACTCCACGGTCGACCACGTGCTGGCCGGATTTGGCGCTCTGCGCGGGGGCCGGGGGGTGGCCCTGGTCGCCATCTCGCTGGTTTCCTGGCTGGCATCGTTGGCCATGTCGTGGATGGTGGCGCAGGCTTTTCACATGGATGTACCGTTCACCGCCCTCTCCTTCACCCTGGTCGTCACGACGCTGGGGCAACTGCTGCCGTCAACCCCGGGATACGTGGGCGTGTTCCATGCGCTGGCGGTCCTGGCGCTGACGCCATTCGGCGTACCGAAGGATCTGGCGCTCAGCTACGCCCTGGTGCTGCACGGCGCCACTTACGTGTTGCTTACGCTGTGGGGTGCGATGGCTCTGTGGGCGCGCGGTGTCTCGCTCGGGCAGCTGCTCAAGCATCGCCCGCAGGTCGCGCCGGTTGGCGAGCCGGCCGAGCGGGTGGACGGCGACTGAGGACGCTGCATGATGGACACGCTCGGGCGCACTCTGGTGTATATTGGCGGTGGCTTGCTGCTGCTGGGCCTCGTCATCCTGCTGCTGGGCAAGATCCCCGGCCTGGGACGATTACCCGGCGACATCGTCATCCATCGCGAGAACGTCACGATCTTCCTGCCCTTCGGCACGATGATCGTCGCCAGCATCCTGCTGACGTTGCTGCTGAATCTGATTTCGCGCTTCCGGCGCTGAAATGGCCGGGTAGACTGAGGATGGACGCATGCGGATACTGATCACCGGCGGGGCCGGGTTTATCGGGTGCAATCTGGCCGATGCTTGCATTCGGGCGGGGCACCGGGTAACAATCTTTGACAATCTCTCGCGGCGCGGGAGTGATGCTAACCTGACGTGGCTGCGAGACTTGCACGGCGAGCGCTCCTTTCGCTTTGTCAGCGGTGACGTCCGCCGCTACGAGGAGTTGCTCCCGGCGGTGCACGGGCAGGAGGCGATCTACCACCTGGCGGCGCAGACCGCAGTCACCACCTCCGTCACCGACCCGCGCACCGATTTCGAGATCAACGCACTGGGCACGTTCAATATGCTTGAGGCGGCCCGCAGCACCGGGGACGATCCGGTCTTCATCTTCGCCTCGACCAACAAGGTGTACGGCGGGATGGAGGACGCGGCGGCCGAGGAGCACGAGACGCGCTACGTTCTGCCGGCATACCCGCACGGCGTCTCTGAGGAGCGCCCGCTCGACTTTCACTCGCCGTACGGCTGCTCCAAGGGGGCGGCCGACCAGTACGTGCGCGACTATGCCCGCATCTATGGGATGCGCACCGTCGTGTTCCGCCAGTCGTGCATCTACGGCCAGCGGCAGATGGGCGTGGAGGACCAGGGTTGGGTCGCATGGTTCGTGATCGCAGCGGTCACCGGCAAGCCGATCACGATCTACGGCAACGGCAAGCAGGTGCGTGATCTGCTGCACATCGACGACCTGGTGCGCGCTTTCCAGACGGCCACCGAGCGCATCGACGTTACAAGGGGCAGCGTCTACAACCTTGGCGGTGGGCCGGACAATACGCTTGCCGTGTGGGCGGAGTTCGGACCGCTGCTGGCCGAGCTGGGCTGTCCCATCCGCCCGTCGGCGTTTCAGGATTGGCGTCCGGGGGACCAGCCGGTGTTTGTGGCGGACTGCCGCAAGGCTATGCGCGAGTTCGGCTGGCGGCCCGAGATCGGGGTGCACGAGGGGATCGCACGTCTGTTGGGGTGGGTACAGGAGAACAGGGGCCTCTTCGCATGAAGATCCTGTTCGTGCTGACCTACTATCGCCCGCACGTCAGCGGCCTCACAATCTACGTCGAACGACTCGCCCAGGCATTAGCGAAGAACGGGCACCAGGTAACAGTGCTCACCTCACGATACGACCGGCGGCAGCCCCTCGAGGAGACCGTGCATGGAGTACGCATCGTGCGCGTCCCGGTGCTGGCCCGCTTCAACAAAGGCGTCTTCATGCCGGTCGTTTGCAGCGATTGCCTGGCGGGAGATGGGCGCGCACGACGTCGTCAGCATTCATCTGCCGCAGGTCGAGGCTTCGCTCGCCACGTTGCTCGCCCGGCTGCGCGGCCGGAAGCCGGTCATTACCTATCACTGCGATCTGCAAATGCCGCCTGTGTGGTTCGGGCCGGCGGTGGACAAGATCACCTATCTGGAACAACCTGTTCGCGGGGTGGTTGGCCGACACCATCGTCGCCTACACCGAAGATTTTGCGCACCACTCTCCCGTGCTCCGGCGCTTTGTGAGCCGCGGGAACCGGCGCGGCAAGGTCAGCGTGATCCTGCCACCGGTCGAGATCCCCGATCCCACCCTGGAAGGGATGGCGGCGCTGCGAAAGCGGGCTAACCTGCAGGGAACCGAGCGGGTGATCGGCTTTGCGGCCCGTTTTGCCCACGAGAAGGGCGCCGACTACCTCATCAACGCCCTCCCCTACCTGCTGGATGCGCTACCCGACGTCCGCATCCTGTTCGCCGGCCCGTACAAGGATGTGATCGGTGAGACGATCTGGTTCGATCTCCAGCCGCTCATCAAGCAGCACGAGCGGCACCTGACCTTCCTGGGTACGTTGAACCCGGAACAGATGGCCGATTTCTTCGCCACGTGCGATGTCCTCACGGTCGCTTCGATCAACAATACCGAGTCGTTTGGCCTGGTGCAGGTGGAGGCCTTTATGTGCGGCACACCCGTCGTGGCGACGAACCTGCCGGGGGTGCGCCAACCTGTGATGATGACCGGGATGGGGGAGATCGTGCCGGTCGCCGACGCCTACAACCTCGCCCAGGGTATCCTGCGTGTTCTGAGCCACCCGGAGCGCTTCGTCAGGCCCGATCACGAGATCAGGCGTCTGTTTGATATCTCGCGGACCGTCGCTGAGTATGAGCGCCTGTTCCAGGCAAAGAGGGCCCGATGAGCGGCCCCGACCTGCTCGCACAGCATCTTGCCCGTGTCCCCGTACACCGGGCGCTGATACGCGCTGCTCGAGCACCGGTTATTACTTCAGGAGCTGCCCCTGGCCCACCCGCTGCTCGACATCGGCTGCGGAGACGGCCATTTCGCCGCCGCCGCGCTGCCCGGTGGGATCGACGTTGGAGTTGACGTAACGCCACGAATTGTAGGGGAGGGCCGGGCAAACGGGCCGTACCGTTACGCGGCGGTCGCCAGCGGAACGCAGCTGCCCTTCGGAGACGGATCAATCGCGTGCGTGATCAGCAACTGCGTGATCGAGCATATCCCTGACATCGAGTCGCTGTTGAGCGAGGTGGCACGAGTGCTACCGCCGGGCGGCCGCTTCCTCTTCTCGGTGCCCAACGAGCGCTTTACCGCTTCGCTGCTTACCGTGTCGGCGCTGGCGAAGCTCGGGCTGCGCGGGCCGGCGGCGATCTACGGTCGCTGGTGGAACCGCCGCGCCGTTCATCACCATCTCGACTCTCCCGATGTTTGGCGGGCTCGCCTGGAGGCTCACGACCTGGAGGTCGTGCGGCACGAGCGCTACATGTCCGCCGCGGCTACCCGCGCCTTCGAGCTGTCGCACTACTACGCCCTTCCCTCACTTGCCTGGCGGCGGGTGACCGGGCGCTGGAGCCTGCGTCCCGATGCTGCACAATGGTCGCTTGCGCACCGCTGGCTGTGCGGGTATGCCGAGGAGCCCGAACCACCCGACGGCACGAACAGCTTCTATGTTGCCGAAAAGGCGGCCGGCTGATGGCCAACCACCTGCTGCGCCGCCTGCTCTACTACGCGGCGTCGGTGCCCACGCTCCTCACCGGCGTCCGCAACTGGCCGGCCCTGGTGTCACTGGCGGCCGGGCAGCGGGGGGTGCTGGAACTTCGCGACGGTTCGCGTTTCGCGGTGCGCAGCCCGATGGATGCCTGGATCGTCAAGGAAAGCCTTCTCGACAGGGAGTACGAGCGCGCGAGTGTGCCCCTGGAGCGCGGCTGGTCGGTGCTGGATATCGGCGCCGGGTTGGGCGATTTCTCGGTCTGGGCCGCCTCGCGGGCGGGAACCGGCGTCGTACACGCCTACGAGCCGGCGCCGGAATCGGCCGCGCTGCTGCGCGCGAACCTGCTCCTGAATGGGTGCACCCAGGTGCAGGCTTTCCCCTGCGCAGTCTCCAGCACGCCCGGCCGCATCACGCTGGACATGTCGGGTGGGGTAGCTGTACAGTACACCACGACCGTCTCGGTGGCGGGCGCCGGAAACGGGCCTTCCCCCTCCGGGTGCATCCGCGTTGAGTCGATAACGCTGGCAAGCGCCCTGGATCGACTGCCGGGCGGCTGCTGCGATTACCTCAAGCTCGACACCGAAGGTGCAGAATACGATATTCTGATGCAGGAACCGCCGGAGTCGCTCGAACGGATCCACCACATCTGCATGGAATATCACGAGCGCCCCGGTCTGCCCGGGCACCGTGCACTCGCCGAACACTTCTGCCGGCTTGGCTGGCAGGTCCGTGTGCAGCCGAGTTGGGTGCGGCCCCATCTGGGGCTGATGCACCTGGAGAACCGCCGGTATTCCTGTCTGACCGCCCATTAGGAACTGAGGGTCCGATGGAGCAGCGAAGCGGAGAGGTCAGGTATCGACTGCTTCTGCTGGCTGCCGCGCTCGCCGCCGGCGGTGCGGGCCAGTTCTATCTTCTCCGGCGACCGGCGTACGCCCTGGACGCACTGCTCTTCTACCTGGTTTCGATCGCATGCTTCCTGGCCGCGGTCGCCCCCGCCTGGAATGCCCGTCCTCGACTGCGGTTCCCATCACAGCCCCGCCATCCAGGGGCGGCCCCGCTCTGGGCGGCGCTCCCGTCGCCGAGGCGGATGGTGCGCGGCGCCGGGTTGCTGGCCGCCGGGGCCATCCTCATTCCCCTCGCGGGCGACCGCAACGTCCTGGAAGCAAGCCCGTTGGGTTTCTGGCCGCTGTTCGTCCTGTGGGTTGCGGGAATTGCTGCGTACGTCTGCAGCTTCGCCCCGGTCCCGGGGCGCCCGCAGGCGTGGGTCGAACGCCTGCGTCGCAGCTGGCGAGAATGGCTCCCGGCCGCTCTCGTCGTTTTGCTGGCGCTCGCCCTGCGCGTCTGGCGCATAGACGCTATCCCCTGGACCTTAGGGGGCGATGAGGGAAGCCAGGGATTGTGGAGCCGTCTGGTGTTGAACGGGAGCCTGCGCGACATGTTCGGCACCGGGTGGCTGTCTGTCCCCAACATGTCCTTCTTCTGGCAGGCGCTCTGGCTCGAGTTGGCCGGGGACAATGTGGCCGGTCTCCGGTTGCCCTGGGCGCTCATCGGCACCGGAACAGTACTGGGCAGCTACCTCGTGGTCCGGCGCCTGTGGGACACGGAGACGGCGCTGCTGACGGCGTTCTTGCTTGCGACCTACCATTACCACATCCACTTCAGCCGGCTGGGCTCGAATCAAATCGCCGACCCATTCTTCGTCGTGTGGACACTCTATTTCCTTCTCGCCGGCTGGCAGGGGAAGCGGTTGTGGGCGTTTGCGGCGGCTGGAGTCGTTGCCGGGCTCGCCTTCTATTTCTACGCCGGCTCGCGTTTGGTGCCGGTGCTGCTGGTCGTCGTGATAGGGCTGGCTGCACAGCTCGACCGCAGCTTCCTGCGGAGGCACGCCCGCGGGCTCGCCGCGATGCTGGGTGGCCTGGTCGCAGCAGCCGGCCCGATGGTGCTGTTCGCGATCCAGCATCCGGACGACTTCAACGCACGGCTGAACCAGGTTGGCATCTTCCAGTCCGGATGGCTGGATGCCGCCGTCGCCGCCGGAGCCGGTACACACTTCAGCCTGCTGGTCGACCAGGCGCGCCGCGCCTTCGGGGCGTTTCACCTGTATACCGACCGCACCAGTTGGTATGCTGCCGGTATCCCGCTGATGGAGCCCATTGCAGCCGTCTTCTTTACCTGGGGCTTGGCGCTGGCGTTCGTACGCGCAGGGCGCACCGTGCCCGCTGCACGGCCCGCGCACGCGGACGCGCACCACGCGGCAGCGCGTCGCCGCCGCTCGATTGCGCCCGGCCGTCGTGAGCGCACCTGCCCCGACGGGTAGGTACGGGGTGCGGGCTGCGGACGCCGCGACGCGGCCGCTTCTGGCTCGCTGGGGGTACGGCGCGATGCTGCTGTGGCTGCTGCTGGTGCTGGTGACAGGCGGGGTCCTGACGGAGAATCCGCCGTCAAGCCAGCGGCTGGTCGGCACCGCCGTCCCGGCCATTTTCTGTCTCGCGCTGGGCGTCCAGGGGTTCGTAAGGGCGGCCGGGCGCATCTGGGGCGGGGTCTTGACGGCGCGCGCCCTTAACCTGGCCGCAATCTGCGCCCTGCTTGCCGTGCTCGGGCTGCGCTACTACTTTGGTCCGTATCAGGACAGCTGGCGTTACGGGACCTTCAACGGAGAAGTGGCCACGCGTGCCGGCTACTACCTGCGCGATCTGCCCGGCGACCGCGGCTGGGTTGAATACTGGTTTGGTGCGCCGCGGATGTGGGCCGATTTCGGCTCGATTCCGTTCCTCGCGCCCGGCGTGTGGTTGTACGAAGTGGACCGGCTCTCTGGTCCGGTCGACTTCGTCGATCGCTCCCGAAACGCCGTCTTCCTCTTCCTGCCCGAGAGGATTGGCGATCTGCGCGCGGTGCAGGCAGTCTATCCGCGCGGGCCAGCTCGAGGATGTATACCGCAACGGCGACCCGCGGGCGCCGCTGCTCTTCACCGCCTATCGTGTCGAGTTCCCCGATCCGTAGAGCGGCATCCGGCGCACGGGTCGCCGCAGACATTCATTTGCGGCGGATCGACCGCCGGTACGGTCCAACCACCGGGGTACGTTTACAAAAAAGGACCAGGATTCACGCGGAATCCTGGTCCCTTAGAGGCAAAGCCTATGGGGCGATGCTAGATTTAGTAGCGGCGGCCGCCGCCCGAACGACTCGAACCTGAGCTAGAGCCGTAGCTGCTGCTGCTGCCCTGCTGGGCACGGTAGCAGTCAGAGCAGTAAACGGGCTTGTCGCCCCTCGGCGAGAACGGCACCTGGGTGTCTTTCCCGCACTGGGCGCACACTGCCGGGTACATCTGGCGCTCGCCGCTGCCACCGTAGGTGCTGCTGCCACCGTAGCTGCTGCTGCCGCTGTAGCTGCCGCCGTTGCGCGCTGCCTTACGGGCGGCGCGGCAGTCGGGGCAGCGACCGGGCGTGCTGAAACCCTTGGACTGGTAGAATTCTTGCTCACTCTCGGTGAACTCGAACTGCTTGCTGCATTCGACGCAGGTGATGTTTTGGTTTGCCATGTTAGTCTCGCTAACTCCTGTAGATATATTTTTCATCGAGATATCCAGCAGTGCGAGAGCAAGCGAGGCGTTCATCCTGAAGGAGAAACTAGACCTGATCGGTTTCGAACCACGGATTTCTATGAAGTTTTTAGATAGTACCATAACCGCGGCCCGAATGCAAATCCAGGTGCAACGATTTTCACGGGAACGTACGCCGGTGCCCACCGGCCTACGTTCCCGTGTCTTACGTCAGTCTCGGGATGAACCGGTCCGCTTGAAATCGATATAACCCCGTTCTACGTCCACCCCGACCAGCTCTACGCGGACGCGGTCGCCGACATCCGCGCCTCAAACCCCTGCACGACCCTTCCTTCCACCGGCATCGACAGGAGCCTGGCCCATGTGCCCTTGTCAGATGCGCCCGTGATGACGGCGTTGAACTGCTCGCCGATCCTGGATTGCAGGAGCAGAGCGGCTGCAGATTTGCCCACCTGGCGTTCGACCTTGGTGGCGGCGTCTTCTTGTTCTGTGACGTGCGCGGCCAGCTCTTCCAGCTCGTCGAAGCTGTAGGGAACATCGTGCCCGGCGAGGGCTGCCTTCAACAGCCGCTGCGTGATTACGTCGGGATAGCGGCGATTCGGCGCGGTGGAGTGGGAATAGTCCTTAACCGCGAGCCCAAAGTGTCCGGGTGCGGAGCCGCCGGGCATATCGGCGACATACTCGCCCGAACCCAACAGCTTGATTACGGCAAGCGACAGGTCGGGGAAGCGCACCGGATCGGCAGCTCTCTGGGTGCGGAGAAATTCGTCGAGCGCACGCGAGTCGGGGTATCCGGCAGCGTGCCCCCGCGCTCCCGGGCAAGCTGCACAATCCTGTCCCAGCGATTGGGTGTGCGCACTACCCGCCGGATCGACGGGAATTTTCTGTCCTCCAGAAATCTGGCGGTCACGCCATTGGCGGCGATCATGAAATCTTCGATGAGCTCCCTGGCGCGGTTCTTGTGTACTTCCTCGAGCTCGCGGATCTGGTCGTCGTCGAAGATCGGTCTGCCTCGATGGTCTCCAGGGTCAATGCGCCTTTGGCCTGCCGCTGCCCCTTCAGATTCTGGGCCACCCGGTCCTGAACGCGCAGGTTCTCCTCCAGCCCGCTGACGGCAGCGATCGGATGGGGCATCTCTCCGTCCCCTTCCAGCCAGGCGGCCACGCTGGGGTAGGCGAGCTTTGCCCGGTTGCGGACCAGCGCGCGGTAGATATCCGAGTCCTGCAGCGCGCCGTCCGGGCCGACCGTCATCTCCACGACAACGGCCAGCCGGTTCTCATCGGGATTCAGAGAGGTGAGGTCGGTCGACAGCTTCTCGGGCAGCATCGGGAAGATCTGGGCCGCGGTGTACACCGAGGTCGTATTGTGGCGAGCGTGCCCGTCGATGGCCGAGCCGTTCTCGACCAGCGCATCCACGTCGGCAATGGCCACCCGGATCTTCACATCCTGTCCGGGCAGGACCTCGGCGACCGTGAGCTGATCCAGATCGCGGGAGTCATCGTTGTCAATCGAGGCCCACGGCAGGCTCGTCAGGTCGCGGATCTCCGGACCGTTGGCTCGTGCAGGCGCACGGATCCCCTCGAGCTCGGCGAGGACGGCGTCAGAGAATTCCGGGAGCAGCCCCCTGTCCAACATCACGCGGTGTGCGATGCGTTGGAGGATGGCGCGGTCCCGTTGATCGATGGCTTGTGATTCGGGCATGGGAGACTCTCCAGTTGGCCAGAGAAGGGACGATCGAATTGCTGCCGGCAGATTAGCACACTCTCCAGGCGGCTGGTAAGTGTGGCGCCTCACATGCAAGGGAAGTCGTGTACTCGTCAGCGGAAAGATCGGGGCAGAATAGCGTCGGGGCCGCCTATAGAGGCGGCCCCGAGAAGGTCTTGATGTGGGATATGTGGAAGCCGGCTCCCGTCACTCGCCCTCTACTGTGGCCCCGGCGCTTCCGCCACCCGAATGCCCAATACGCGCGACAACTTCCAGGATGGTAGCGCGAGCCTGGAACAGGGGTACGCCGTCAACCAGCGCTGCCTCCGTACAGAGTCGCCGGCACGACTTATCGAGCCAGGTCTTCTCGGCAGTTGATAGCGTGCGAACGCGACTGTGGGCCAGAACGTCACGCACGGAATGCACCAGCGCCGCAGGCTGCGGCAGCAGCTCCCGCGTCCGCAACTCTGCTGCTCGTTCCCGAAAATTCGCCGGAAGGCTCTCGGCAGGGGAGCACAAGCCGGTCGTTACCGCCTCGACGCCGCTGGACAGGCGGCGCAACCCGACGCTATCTGCGCGGCTGATCGGGACCAGCAGCGTCCCGCCCTCCTGGAGGACGATGTCGTAGTAGCTTTCGCACTGGTCAGGCGCTGAGTCCGCAATTGCCGGTTCCTCAAGCGGATGGGTACGATCGCGGCGCGTCAGTCCATGGATGGTGCCAAAGCCGTACTTTGGGTGGAAAATGGGATCTCCCGGCGCGAGGGGATTATTCAGGTGAGACATTGGCAGCCTTCGGTCCCTTGGCTCCCTGCTCAATGTCGAACTGTACCCGCTGTCCTTCTTCCAAGCTACGGTAACCTTCAGTCTGGATCGCCGACTGATGGACGAAGACGTCCTCGCCACCCTCTCTAGAGATAAAGCCGTAGCCCTTCTCTGAGCTGAACCACTTGACCGTACCGATATAGCGTTCTGACTCCATGTTGATACTCCTCTGACCGGTAGCGTGACAGCAAAGTCGAGCTGCACGGTGGCGTGTTTCCGGTATCCGGTAGGAAACCGCACAAAAAACCCAGGCAAGAGAGGCCTGGGCTGTCGGCAGACATCTTCAAGGGACCTGTCCCACTTGTAAGCCCATTATACCACAGAGGCTACATAAGGCGGTAAGCGCAACTACACCGGGTAAGCGCGACTACGCGGTGGGCAGTTCTGTGGTATACTGAGGTCTCTCGAACCTTCTCTAGCTCGTCCGAATCAGTGGATCTCTGTCCCTTGGTAGGGTGTGCCCCGTTGCCCCGCGCGCTGGCGAAACGTTCCTGGCATTACGCACGATTAAGGAGCCAGCATGGTTGGCATGGATTTGCACGATACAACGGTTACATGCAGTGAATGCGGGCAGGAGTTCACGTTCTCTGCATTAGAACAGCAGGCATTTGCCCGAAAAGGGCAGCGCCCGCCGACTCAATGCGCCTTCTGCCGGGCGGCGCGCATGATCGCGAGCGGCGGCACTGGCGCGAGGGAGAGTTCTGGGAACAGTGGCGAGCATGGAGACCGCAGCCGGCAGCCGCATATACTCTGGCGGTGTGCAAACGCTGCGGAAAACAAACCAAAGTACCTTTGAGCCGCGTGGAGATCGCCCCGTCTACTGTTCTGATTGTTATCAGGAAGTGCGCCGGACGCGTGGCGGCCGCTCCGACGAAACTCGCGACCGCGGCTATGGCGGGCGCAGGTAAGCAGTTGTTCGACCACTAGGGGAGGCGGCGCCAACTCACTCGAAGGCGCCTGCGACGCTATCCGCGAAGCAGTCTCCCGCACGCAGCGCCACGACCCCCGCTAAGTCCCCGCCGAACTGTCCGGGCCCGTGCGTAGCTTCGAAAGCAGACAAAACAAAAAGCCAGGCTCCGTAAGAAGCCTGGCTTTCGATTTGCTGCGCTATCCGCGGGTAATTACCAGCGGGAACCGCCGCGGGAGCTGCCGCCAGAGGAACGGCCCGTCGGATTCTTCTGCTTGTAGCAGTCCGAGCAATACACGGGGCGGTCGCCACGGGGCTGGAAGGGCACCTGGGTGTCCTTGCCGCACTGGGCGCACACGGCCGGGTACATCTGGCGCTCGCCGCCGTAGCTGCCGCCACCGTACGATGAACCGCCTTCGCGTGCGGCCTTGCGGGCAGCCCGGCAGCTCGGGCACCGGCTCGGAGTGCTGAAGCCCTTCTGGGCGAAGAATTCCTGCTCGCTGGCCGTGAAGGTGAACTCCTGGCTGCAATCGCTGCACGTGAGCGTCTTGTCCTGCATGTTAGTTCACTGACTCCTGTGAATGAGAAATGGTTTGGAACTATCCGCCGATGCGTGAGCGAGTAGGAGACCAGTGCCCTTGGGGAACAAGATCCGCCTAGAGTCGGCTGTGCTGCGGAAAGTTATCAACAACATTAGTCTACCACGGGGGATGGATGTGCGCAAATTCCATTGACCCGGCAAAAAGGTCCCGGTCGTGGGGGATTCGGAATTCATCCGGCCCCCGGTATAGTGTAGAATAGCGGCGCACGTCCGGCCCCGGCCTCCGGCTCACGCCGGACGATTCTTGCTTCGAGGCATACGTTTGGCGCAGATCTTTGAGGTTCCCGGCACCCGGCGTATCCCAGTCCGTAGGGGATCAATCCTACAGGGTCTGGCTGGTCGCCTGGACGCCGTATTCCATAGGCGGGCCACCGTCTGGTTCCTGTTGCTCCTGATCCTGCTGGCGGGGGCTTATCTCCGGTGGAGCAACCTGGACTGGGACCAGGGCACCCACATTCACCCGGACGAGCGTTTCCTCGTGTTGGTTGAGGACGCTCTGAAGCTACCGCAGAACATCGGACAATACTTCAACACCCCGGCTTCGCCGCTGAATCCGCACAACGACAAACGCTTCCCCCTGTTCGTCTACGGCACGCTGCCCATCTTCATGGTCCGGTACACCGCGGAGATCCTGGACCAGCTCAACCAGCAGCTGCGCGTCGTGATGAACCCGCCGAACGTACCGCTCAGCCTGACGTCGTACTGGGGGGTCTACCTGGTCGGGCGCGCGATGTCGGGTCTGTTCGACCTGGGGTGCGTGTGGCTTCTCTATCTGGTGGGTGCGCGGCTCTACCGGCGCCGGGTGGGGCTGTTGGCGGCGCTGCTGCTGGCGTTCGCGCCTCTGGCGATCCAACAGTCGCACTTCTTCACAGTGGACACCTTCGGAACGTTCTTTGCGCTGCTTACCTTCTACTTCGCGATCCGGGTCGTGCAGGGCAGCGATCGAAAGCGGAGAGCCGGCGGACTCGGCTGGTACGTGCTGCTCGGCGCCGGACTGGGCGCTGCCATCGCCTGCCGGATCAACCTCGCGCCCCTCACCGGTGTCGCCTTGCTGGCCGCCGGAATCCGCGCCTGGAACGACTGGCGTTCCGAAGCGCAACAGATACGGCGGGCGGAATCTCTGCGTTCGCCGGACCACGAGTCCGGTGAGGACGAGTCCGGCGACGAGGTACCGTGGCTGGGTACCTTCTTGCAAGCCACCCTGTTCCGCGTGCTGGTGTTGGGGGTCGTGGCGTTCTTCGTCTTCCGGGTGGCCCAACCGTATGCCTTCGGGGGAACGACCTTCTTTGATTTCACGCTGGCCCGCAAGTGGCTGGAGAACATGCGCTACATCCAGGAGCTGATTTCGGGCGAAATCGACCAGCCTCCTGGCCACCAATGGGCAAGCCGGACCCCGTTCGTTTTTCCGCTCGTGAACATGGTGGTATGGGGGCTCGGTCTGCCCCTGGGTATCGCGGGGTGGGCGGGTTGGGCCGTTGCTGCGCTGCAGATCGTGCGCGGCCGGCGTGCCGAGCACCTCCTGCCGGTCGTGTGGATTGGCGGGATGTTCCTGTGGCAGGGTCTCCAGTGGGTGCAGTCGATGCGCTACCTGCTGCCCATCTACCCGCATCTGGCACTGATGGCCGCCTGGCTTGCGTTCTGGCTCATCGAGCGAGCCAGAAGCCACCGGGTCGCCGCGACCGCACCGGCCGGCAGATTCCTGCGGCTGCGCGCCGGATTGGAGCGCGCTGCAGCCGTCGCCGTACGCTTGCGGTTGGCGTACGCGTTCGTTGCCATCCTCGCGATCGGCACCATCTTTGGGGGCTCGGGCTTTCCACGCCATCTACCGGCGCCCCCTCAGCCGCATCACGGCATCGCGATGGATCTACCAGAATATCCCACCGGGTAGCGCTCTGGCGAACGAGCACTGGGACGATGCCCTTCCGCTCCAGATCGATGGGCGAGCTTCATTCCGGCCGGTCGGACCCTATCGCGGTCTCAGCAGCTCGTCCAGCGGGGCTGATGAATCTGTACGACGAAGACTCCGCCGCGAAGCGCGACCTGTTGTACCGCTGGCTGGGCGAAACCGACTACATTGTCATCACCAGCAACCGCCTGTACGATTCCATTACACGGCTGCCGATGCGGTACCCGCTCACGACGCGCTACTACGAGCTGCTCTTCGCCGGGAAGCTTGGCTTCGAGCTGGTGCACGAGGAAACGTCGTTCCCCAGCTTGTTCGGGATCACTTTTGACGACCGGTCGGCCGAAGAGGCGTGGAGCGTCTACGACCATCCGGTCGTGCTGATCTTCCAGAAGACACCGGCGTACACCGAGGCGCTGGTGCGCTGCTCAGCTGGACCTCGTTGACGTCGAAAACACCATCCAGATGTGGCCGAAGCAGGTGAGCGACGCTCCCACTGCGCTGCTGATGGGCGAGGAGGAAGCGGCGCGGCAACGCTCCGGCGGCACCTGGAGCGAGCTCTTCGATCCCGATGACTTCGCCAACCGCGTCCCGGTCCTCGTGTGGCTGTTGCTTCTCGAGATCCTCGGCCTCATTGCGCTGCCGTACCTTCGTCCGGCTGCTGCCCGGGCTGGCGGACCGCGGCTACGGATTTGCGAAGCTCTTCGGCATCCTGGCGCTGGCGTGGCTGAGCTGGCTCGGCCCCAGCCTCAAGATCCTGCCTTACAGCCGTTGGGCCATCGCTGCGTGCCTGTTGCTCCTCGCCGCCGGTGCGGCGTGGCTGGCCTGGCGCGGGCGAGCGGAATGGCGAGCGCTCTGGACGGACGCGGCGCAAGCTGCTGGCTGATCCGAGGAGGGGATCTTCCTGGCGCTCTTCCTCGTGTTCCTGGCTGATCCGCTGGGCCAATCCCGACCTGTGGCACCCGGCCCGCGGCGGCGAGAAGCCGATGGACTTCGCCTTCCTGAACGCCGTGATCCGCTCGACCACCTTCCCGCCCTACGATCCCTGGTTCGCCGGGGGTTCCTCAACTACTACTACTTCGGCTTTGTGATCGTCGGCGACCCTCATCAAGCTGACCGGCATCGTTCCGGCGGTGGCCTACAACCTGGCCGTCCCGACGCTGTTCGCGCTGACCGGCACTGGGTGCGTTCACGGTGGCGTTCAACCTGGCCGCGGGCGAACACGGATCACCTGGAGCTTCCCGGCGAGGGCAGGTCAGGCAGGTCGCCGCGGTGCCGCTCTTCGCCGGGTTTGCTGGCATGCTCTTCGTGGCCATGATCGGCAACCTGGCGCAGGTGAACTGCTGTCCGACCAGTGGGCGGCTCGCACGCCCGGTGCGTTTCAAAGCACGATCCCGGGGCTGGGGGCGCTGGTCCGGGCGGTCGGAGGCGCTGGTCGCCGTGCTCCGGCAGTCCGGCGCCTTGCACTTCCCCAACGACTGGTGGTTCTGGAATGCCTCGCGCGTGATCCCGGAGACGATCAACGAGTTCCCGTTCTTCACGTTCCTCTACGCCGACCTGCACGCCCACATGATCGCGCTGCCGCTGACGCTGCTGGCGCTGGGCGTCGCGATCGCCTTGGTCCGGCACGCGGCTCCGGCCGCCAGGAACGCGAGCTGCGACGAGGACCGTCGCCGTGGCGCATCGAACTCGCCGAGCTGCTCCTCGCTGGTCCTCTTCGGGTGGCTCGCCGGGGCGCTGCGCGCCACGAACACCTGGGACTTCCCGACTTACCTGCTGGTGGCCGGCGGCAGCCGTCCCCGTGCGCGAGGCGGCGCGGCGGGCCAGTGTGGTGTGCCCGGCGAGCCCGGAGGCGCTGCTGCCCTTCTCTTCCGGGCGCGCGTCGCCGTGCTCTGGCGGCTGGTCGATCCTCTTTGCGGTCGCCACAATCACTTTCTACCCCTACACCAGCCACTACGCCACTGCCTACGCCGGGATCGAGCTCTGCAACGGGCGAAGACCAGCATCTCGGACTACCTGACCGTCTGGGGCTTCTTCCTGGCAATCGTTGCCGATCTACCTGCTCAGCGAGATGTGGGCGCAGTCCAGGCGCGAGCGCAACGCCCGGTGGCTGGCTCGAGCCTTTCGCCGTTCATCCTGGCGGCGGTGATGGTGATGCCCGCCGGCCGCGTGCTGCACGCACCATCCTGGCTCGCCGCCGCTGCCGCTGCTGCTGCTCGCGCTCGTGCTGGCACTAGGGCGCGACATGCCGCCGGCCCGCCGCCTGGTGCTGCTGCTGATCGCGCTGGCCCTGGCGATCACCATGGGGGTGGAGGTCGTGCGTCTGAAGGACGACATCGGGCGCATGAACACGGTCTTCAAGTTCTACCTGCAGGCCTGGGTGCTGTTCGGTTGGCGCGGCGCTTCGCCCTCACCCTCTTCCTGGCGCCGCTCCATCTTCTGGCCGTCGATCGTCCGGCGCGCTGGCTCAAGTCTTGCTGTTCGTGCTCTTCGCCTCTGCGCTGCTCTACCCGCCTTTGGCCGCGCGGGCGAAGATCGCCGACCGGTTCTCGGCCGAGGCTCGGCCGCAGGGGCTGGACGGCATGGCCTACATGGAAAAGGCGCACTACTTCGACAACAATCAGGACATGCAGATCGCCGACGACAAGGCGGCGATACAATGGATGCTGGGCAACGTGCGCGGTTCGCCCGTCATCCTCGAGGGGATCACGCCCGGCTATCGGTGGGGAAACCGCTTTGCGTCTACACCGGGCTGCCTGCCGTGATGGGCTGGGACTGGCACGAGCGGCAGCAGCGCTCTGTCGATCCCGCAGGCGCGCTCGACCGGCGTACCAATCACGTGAAGGAGATGTACTCCGCCGTCGACCTCGACCGCGTGAAGGAGCTGCTCGATCTGTATCGGGTCTCCTACATCGTCGTGGGCGAGCTGGAGCGCAGCTACTATCCACCCCCTGGTATCTCCAAGTTCGAGCAGCTGGCCGCAGAGGGTTATTTGCAGTTGGCGTATTCTGAGGGGACCGTTCTCATCTATGAAGTCGTCGAGCGCGCCCAGCGTCTCCCGGCCAACCGGTAGCGTTATCGCAGAGAGCAGCGTCGAACCGGCGGAGCCGGCCCGGCGTGACTCGGCGCGCCTGGTGCAGCGCGTGAGCGGCAGTGCTCGCGTTCGCTGCACTGCTGGTCGCAGCCGGTTGGCTGCGGACCGTCAACCTCAACTGGGACGGGTACCAGCACGCCCACCCTGACGAACGGTTCATGGTGTGGGTTGCCGATACGATGCGCTTCGCAGGCGACTCGGCTTCGCTGCTTGACCCGGTCCGTTCGGCGTACAACCCGTTCCGCTGGCCCGAGGGGGTGGGCGAATACGCCGGGCAGCCCCGCGGCTACGCCTACGGGCACTTCCCTCTCTACCTCCTGATGCTCGCCGGGCGCGGGGCGGCGGCGCTCGCGACCGCGCTGCCGCAGCTATCGCTGCCCGCCCCGCTGCTAGGCGGCATCGTCCTGGCGGAATACGAAGGACTGCCCCTCGTCGGACGCGTCCTCTCTGCCCTTTTCGATCTCGGCACCCTGGTCCTGCTCTTTGTGTTCGCACGCCGGCTGTACGGCTCGCCGGCCGGATGGCTCGCCGCCGCGTCGTACGCCGTCGCCGTGCTGCCGGTTCAGTTGAGCCACTTCTATACCGTAGATCCGCCGCTGACGTTCTTCGTGCTCGCGGCGGCCCTGCTGGCCGCACGCCATGCCGAGACCGGTGGGCGCGCTGCGTGGGTGGGCGCCGCGGCCGCCACGGGGCTTGCGATCGGCACGAAGGCGAGCGCGGCCATGTTGCTGCTGCCGCTCTTCGTAGCGGCGCTGCTGGTCGACGCGGCCGGGCAGGCTGCGTGACCGGGTGCTCGCGGCCGGATGGAAGATGGCCGGCGCCGTGCTCGTCGCATTCGCCGTGTTTGCGCTCACCAACCCGTACGCCCTGCTCGACGCCGGGCAGTTCTGGGTGAATCTCACCCAGCAGAACTCCATGGTGAGCGGCGCAGTCGACGTGCCGTATACCCGCCAGTACATCGGCACGCTGCCCTACGCCTACTTCGTGCGCCAGCTTGCCCAGTGGGGCCTCGGGTGGCTGCTCGGGTTTGCCGCCTGGGGCGGGCTCATGTGGGCCGTCGCAGCCGCCGTCAGGCGCGTCGCCGGACGCGGGCATCTGGTCGCGCTGGCCTGGGCGCTGCCGTATTTTGCGGTAACCGGGCTCTTCCACGCCAAGTTCCTTCGCTACATGCTGCCGCTGCTTCCCTTCCTGCTCCTGTTTGCGGCCGGCGGGGCTGTGGCGCTCCTGGGCCTGATGCGAACCCGCCGCGCCCGGGCCGTCTGGGCCGGAGGAGTCACGGTGGTACTGGCGTCGGCTGCCCTGTGGTGCCTGGCTTTCACCGGAGGGGTGTACCGCCAGGAGCACCCGTGGCTGCAGGCATCTCGCTGGATTTACGAGAACATCCCGGCGGACAGCACGCTGGTGAGCGAGCAGTGGGACGACGCGCTCCCACTCGGGCTGAGCGAGCTGCGCGGCGCTCCGCCACCACACACCTACCTGGGCATCGAAGTGAAGCCGTTCGACGCCGAGAGCCAGGCCAAGCTCAACCACCTGTCCGCAGCCCTGGCTGACGCCGACTACGTGGTGCTCGCCACAGATCGCCTCTCGAGCACGATCGGCCGCCTGCCCCAGCGATACCCCATGACGAGCCAGTACTACCGGATGCTCGACTCGGGCGAGCTGGGCTACCGGCTCGTGGCGGAGTTCGCAACCTATCCCACGCTGGGCGGGCTGACGATCCGGGACGGCTCGGCCGACGAGAGCTTCCGCGTCTACGATCATCCGCACGTCCGCATCTACGCCAACGAGGGGCGTTTGAGCGAGGGTGCGCTGCACACGCGGCTCGGGCGGTATCTGCCTTTGGGTGTCGCGCACGCAAGCCCAGGCGGAGCGGCGGGCGGGCGCGCGCCCGGCAAGGCGCTCGAACTGCGCCCGCAGGACGATGGCGGCGACGACCGCCTAATGCTGGGGCAGTCGCCGGGCACGCTGCCGGTGGTAGACGATTTCCGCTGGAACACCGCGGCCGCGGGCTCGCCGGCCCTCGCGCTCCTCGTCTGGTGGCTGGCCGTGAGCCTGTTCGGTTGGGCAGCTTGGCCGCTCCTCTTCCCGCTGCTCGGCGGCCTGCGCGACCGCGGCTACGGTATCGCACGCCAGCTCGGCTGGCTGATCGTCGGTTACGTCTTCTGGATGGGCGCCAGCCTGGGCGTTTGGGAGAACCGGCTGCCGGTGCTGGCCGGATTGCTAGGGCTGCTGGCGATCGCCGGGCTCCTGGCCGGGTTCCGGCAGCGGGCGGAGATCGCGCTGTTCCTCCGCGAGCACCGGCGATTGGTGCTGGGCGAGGAGCTCCTCTTCGCCGGCGCGCTGGCTGCATTTACCGGCATCCGGATGCTCAACCCGGACCTGTGGCAGCCGTGGTTCGGCGGCGAGAAGTTCATGGAGTTCGCGTTCCTGAACGCGATCCTGCGCAGCCCCACCTTCCCGCCCTACGACCCGTATTTTGCCGGCGGCACGATCAACTACTACTACTACGGGCTCTACCTGGTGTCGCTGCCGGTCAAGCTCACCGGTGTGCCGCCCGAGGTGTCGTTCAACCTGGCGGTGCCGGCGCTTTTCGCCGTGTCCGTGCTTGCGGTCTTCAGCCTCGGCTACACCATGGCGCAGGGCCGGCGCCGCGCCGTCGCCGCGGGGCTGGCGGTGACCTTCGCCCTCGTGTTGGGCAACCTGGAAGGGTTCTCGCAGCTGCTGCGGGTGGTGCGCGAGGGCAAGACGCCGCTCTTCTCGCACTACGATTATTGGGCTGCCAGCCGCGTGATCCCGCAGACGATCAACGAATTTCCCTACTGGACCTTTCTCTTCGCCGACCTGCACCCGCACATGATCGCGATACCGTTCGGGCTGGCGGTGGCCGGGCTGGCGCTGAGCTGGCTGCGGGGGAAGGCGAAGCCGGCGACCCTGGTGATCATCGTCGTAGCGCTCGGCGCGCTCGGCCCGGCGAACACGTGGGATCTGCCGGTGTATGGCTTGCTGCTGTTCGCCGCGTTTCTGCTGGCTGCCTGGCGTGCACGGCGGCGGTGGCCGCTGGTCGAAGCGCTGCTGCTGGCCGGCGCCGCTGTTGGGTTGGCCGTCGTGGCCTATTTCCCGTTCTTCGCGCGCTACCAGACCATGGTTGGGGGCGGTGACGGGGGAGCGCTGGGGCGCTACCTGGGGGTAGCATCGCAGGGAAGCCCGCCCGGTGATTGGCTGATGACCTGGGGTGGGCTGCTCGTCCTGCCGGCGAGCTACCTTGGCTGGTCTGCGTGGCGAGCGTGGGGCAGGGCAGGCGGCGAAGCGGCGACGGGCCTCGGCGGAAGCCGCCGCAGGTGGGCTCTTCTGATGCTGGCGCTGCTCGGCGCGGCGCTGGCGCTGGTTGCCGCCGGCCGGGTTGCAGCCGCAATCGCACTGCCCATGTCGGCGCTGTTCGCCGTGCTCCTTTTCCGGCGGGACATTTCGCCGGGCGAGACCTTCACATGCCTCTTGGCCGCGCTCGGGCTGGCGATCCTGGGGGGAATCGAGCTGGTGTACCTGCGCGACTTCCTCGACGGCAGCGATTGGATGCGGATGAACACCGTCTTCAAGTTCTCCGTGCCGGCGTGGCTGTTTCTCGGTGCGGCCAACGCCACGATCCTGGCGGGACTGTGGCCGCGCGCTGCCCGCTCGCGGAGCGCGGTCGCGGGAACCTGGCAGGTGCTCGCCGTGGCCGTGGTCATCACCGGGCTGGCCTTCCTCGTTCCGGGAACGGGGGCGCGGGTCAACGACCGTTTCCCCGGCCAGCGCCCGGCTCGGAACACCCTCGATGGGATGGCTTTCATGACGGTAGGCGAGTACACGTGGCCCGACCCGAGCCATCTCATCGAGCTGCGCTACGACTACGCCGCCATTCGCTGGCTGCTCGAGAACGCGCGCGGCGCCTCCGTGCTCGCCGAAGCGCCGGCAGGCGACTACAGGGTAAACGGGGAAGAGCTGGGGTACGACTACTACCGCGCCGGTGGGCTCCGGGCCGCCAGCCTCACCGGCCTGGCGACCTTTGTCGGGCATCACCAGCTCGAACAGCGGCCCGGACTGCAGGTGCTCGTGCAGGCAGAAGAAGGGCAGGAACTGTTCTGGACGCCAGACCTGGGCCGGGCAAGAGAGCTGCTCCGGCAGTTCGACGTGCGTTACATTTACGTAGGCGCGCTCGAGCGCTATCTCTTCCCCGCCGAGGGGCTGGCGAAGTTCGAGGAGATGGCAGCCGCCGGCGACCTCCGCGTGGCATACCAGAATGAGCACGTGACCGTCTACGCACGGGAGCCGTAACGCAAGGAACTGTAGCCGTAACGCAAGGAACTGTAGCCGTAACGCAACGAACTGTAGGGGCTAAGCACCGGCAGACAGCGCGCGCTGCGAATCGTTCTGCTGCCGGTGCTTCGCCCCGGACTGCGTGACCACACCCCTCTGGGTTACCCTCGTCCCGCTGCCCCGCGAATCCCGGCGCCCGCGGCGCGCCGCCAATGCAGGTTGGCCGGCTGTGGAACACCTTCAACGCAAAGGCGCAAAGACGCAAAGGCTTTGTCTGGCCGAACTAGGGGCGGCGAGGATGCGGATGGTCCCGTACAGCACCCCTCACTTCATTGGTTCGGCTCACTACTCCATCCTGAGCCGCGTGGGTGACGGCGCGGATGCGGCTGATCCGGTGCAGAAGCCTCTCCGGCTGATGGTTTATCTAGCTACTCCATCCTGAGCGTGTCGAAGAACGGGCGTTGCGAAACCAACTCGCCTTGAGTGGAGACGCGTCTGCGACGGGGCGTCCTTCGACACGCTCAGGATGGAGTAGTCAGTGATAGGCGAGAATGCGGATGGTGCTGTGCAGGAACCCCGCAGGGGTGTGCCCCCAACTGCCGCTGCCCCGGGACGCGATCTTTCGCATCACTGCCGATAATTGACTATTCCATGCTGAGGCTCTCGAAGCACGCCCCGTCCCCCACCCACCCCGCATCGGCCGCGTCCCGCGCGAGGCGTGTCGTGGGGGCGCGGTATTGTAGGGCTGTGGGCACGGGTAAAGCACTCGCTGTACCGTAGTTGCGCACCGTGACATTTGCGGCGAGTGCTTTACGGCTACGATGGTCGTCTTGGGGCAACGGTTGCATGCCCGGTGAGTCCCCAAGATCCCTGCGGCGTCATGCAGGGCGTACATTCGTGTATTCGTTTCCATAATTCGTTGACGGCCCGCCCCCCCAAATCTTCGCAACTTCTTCTCACCTATGCTATCATTCGCCGTCACGGATCTGCCCGGGGTTTGGCGCGGGAAGGGTCCACATTTTGGCGAATATCTGACCTGGTTGGTTGATGATAGCGACTCTCTCCTGGTGGCTTGTGCTGCAGGTGTGCGGGCTGGCTGCGCTGCCGCTGGCCTGGCGCTTCTTTGCGCGCCTGCCGGGGCGGGGCTACCCGTTCGCGAAGGCGCTGGGGCTCCTGCTGGCGGCCTACATCCTGTGGATGGGCGCGATTTTGCACGTGCTGCCGAACGATCTGGGCGGCGCGCTGTTCGCCCTGCTCCTGGCAGCCACGCTGTCCTGGTGGCTCGGCCGTGCGGGATGGCGGCGCTCGGCGGACGGCACGCGGCCCCTGCTCGAGTGGCTGCGGGCGCACCGTGCGCTCGTGATCAGCACCGAGGCGCTGTTCCTGCTGGCGTTCGCCGGCTGGGCTTTCGTGCGCGCCTACAATCCCGAGATCAGCGGCACCGAGAAGCCGATGGAGTTCGCGTTCCTCAACGGCGTCCTGCGCAGCAGCTTCTTCCCCCCGCGGACCCCTGGCTTTCCGGCTACGCGATCAGCTACTACTACTTCGGCTACGTGATGGTTGGGCTGCTGGTGCGGCTTTCCGGCGTGCTGCCCGAGATCGGGTTCAACCTCGCAGTGGCTTCGTGGTTCGCCATGACGCTGCTGGGCGCTTTCGGGGTCGTCTACGACCTCGTGTTGATGCACAAGGGCGAGGAGGCGAGCGCCGGCCGCGGCATTCGCTTCGGCTTCGTCGGCGCGCTGTTCGCGGGCGTCATCGGCAACCTGGAAGGGATCCTGGAGCTGTTCTACACACCGCGGCTGGATGTCCCCCCAGGTCACGGCGTGGCTGGACATCCGCGGCCTGGGCGCATCGGCTCCCACGGGCAACCTGACGGGGGAGTTCTGGTGGTGGTGGCGCGCCTCGCGCGTGGTGCACGATAAAGACCTGGCCGGCAACTACGTGGACGTGATCAACGAGTTCCCGCTCTTCAGTTTCCTGCTGGGCGACCTGCACCCGCACGTGTTGGCGCTGCCGTTCGTGCTGCTGGCGGTCGCCCTGGCGCTGCAACTGCTGCTGTCTGCCATCGAGTGCGGCGAGGCCGCCGAAGAGCCGGATACACGGCTCGGCGGCGCTGCCGCGGCCGCTTGCCCTCTTCGCCGACTGGCTGCTGCGGCTCACCGGGCTCGGTTGGCCCGGCGTTGCCCTGAGCGCGCTGCTGCTGGGTGCGCTGGCGTTCCTGAACACGTGGGACTTCCCGATCTACCTGGCCTTGTCGGCGGCTGCTATCGCCGGCGGCCTGGCGCTGGCAGGGCGGCTGGACCGCGCCGGATGGGGGCGGACCGTCGCAGCAGCCGCCTCGCTGGGCGTGCTGGGTGTGCTCCTCTACCTGCCGTTCTACATCGGCTTCCAGTCCCAGGCGGGGGGCATCCTGCCGAACCTGCTGTTCCCGACGCGGCTGACGCACTACCTGATCGTCTTTGGCCCGCTGCTCGTCCCGCTCCTGCTGTTCCTGCTGCTCCTTGCACGCGACCTGCCCAGACGCGAACTGCTCGAACGCGTGTCATCGGGCGCGCTGTGGGCGTTCGTCCTGCCGGTACTGCTCGTGCTCGCGGTGCTGATTGCCGTTACGCTGCTCCCGTCGACGCGGGACGCGATCCAGGCGCTTCTCGCGAGCCCGGCCTTCCGCGGGGCCGCCGGCGCGGGGACGCCCGGGGATCTGCTGGGGATTGCGCTTGGCGTGCGAACCGCGACGCCCTGGACCATCCTGTTCGTCGCGCTGGCGCTGGGGCTGGTGTACGCGCTTCTGCGCGGTGCAGCGGCCAATCCGCGCCGCTCCCCTGCCGATCTGATCGTCGTGGTGATGGCCGCCCTCGCTTTGCTGCTCACCTACGCGGTGGAGTTCTTCTACCTGCGCGACAATTTCGGCACGCGCATGAACACGGTCTTCAAGTTCTACTACCAGGCATGGATCCTGATGGCGCTCGCCGCCGCCTATGGGCTCAGCCGCCTCACGTCGCGGGCGGCGCCCCGAAGCTACCGGATCGCAGCCCTGATCGTCACCGAGGTACTGGTGGTCGCAGCGCTCTCTTATCCTGTCGCTGCCATCCCGTCGAAGACTGACAACTTCGTTGCCCGCCTCGAATCCCCCGGCGTTCCGGCGCAGCCGACGCTCGACGGGCTCGCATACCTTCGTGCGTCCAACCCGGACGACGCGGCGGCGATCGCGTGGATCCGTGGGAACGTGCCGGGCAAGGCGACCGTCCTGGAAGCCATTGGGGCTTCCTACACGGGAGACAGCCGGATCTCGATGGCGACGGGAAACGCCACGCTGATGGGCTGGGACGGGCACGAGGCGCAGTGGCGCGGTAAGGCGTTCGGGGAGCTGGCAGGTGGGCGGCCTGAGGCGATCGATCGCATCTACCGCGCGCCGCAGCCTGAAACGGTGCTCGGCTTCATGCAGCAGTGGAAGCTGGATTATCTGCTGATCGGCGACACCGAGAGAAGGAAGTACGGCGTGACCGACACGCAATTGGAACGGCTTGATGGGGCGCTGGAGCTTGTGTTCGAGGCAGGAGGTACGCGCATCTACGCGCGCTAGAAGCATGAGCTACACCCAACCTGTCGATCAGAATACCGTTGTTGCCCGGTCTCTCAGCCTGGCGAGCGTGACTACCGAATCGGCGCTCTACGGGCTGGCAGCGCTCGTCGGGCTTGGCTTCCGGCTCATCCTGCCGGGGGTCGATCCACTGCTCCCGGCCGAAGCTGCCCAGGCGCTGCCCGCCCATCTGGCGGCGACGGGGCGCGCCTTCGAGACGACCGGTCTGAGCCCGCTCCTCTTCACGCTGCAGGCAACCCTCTTTGCGCCGTTTGGGAGCAGCGACGCCGCGGCTCGCTGGCCGGCTGCCGTCGCCGGCGGGCTGGCCGTCCTGCTCTTCTACCTGCTGCGCCGCCCCCTCGGCCGCCTCGGCGCACTGGCGGCCGCATTCCTGTGGTCCGCCGCCCCGCTTGCGGTCTTCTCGGGCCGCCTGGCGCTCGGCGATTCGCTCGTTCCGCCGCTGCTGCTCGGGATCGTGGCGGCGTTCGCCGCCCTGGTCGATGCAGAACGCGCCCCCCAGGCGCGGCGCGCCGCGATCGGGCTTGGCGTTGCGACCGGCCTTCTTCTGGCAAGCGGCCCGGCTGCGTACTCCGGCCTGCTCGGGCTGGCGGTGGCGGCGCTGCTTTGGCGGGGAGACGCCGCCCGAAATGCGTGGGTACGGCTGCGCGACCACGGCCGGCTTGTGGCGGTCGCCGGTGCGATCGCGCTCTTCCTGGGCGCCACAGCCTGGGGCACCACGTTGCCCGGGCTGGCCGCCGCGGCCTCGCTGCTCGGCGATTGGGCCCGCGGCCTGACGCAGGCGGGGGAACACTCGCTGGTTTCCCTGCTGCGCACCCTCGCGCTGTCTGACCCGCTGCTGATCGCGCTGGCAATGCCCGGAGCCTGGTTGGCGCTGCGGCAGTCCGGCCGCTCCCCACTGGTCGCCGCCGCGGCTGTGGTCGTGGTCCTGTGTCTGCTGCCGCCGGGAAGGAATCCGGCTGCACTGGGCGTCGTGACGCTTTCGCTGGTACTGCTCGCCGGCCCGGCGCTGGCCTGGCTGCTCGAGCGCGCCGCCCCTGCCGCAACCGAGGCCGACGCTTGGGTGCTGGTTGCGCTCAGCCTGGCGCTGGCAGCGGCCACCAGTATCGCCGTCGCCGCCTTCTTCAACGCTCCGAACGACCAGTATCGCACGCTCTACCAGGGCATCGGGGCCGGCGCAGCCATCCTGCTCGCGGGTTTGTGGCTGGCGTACGGGTTGTGGGGCAGCCGCGACGTGACGCTGCGCGCCCTGCCGCCATTTTTGCTTGCGCTCGGGATGATTTGGGGTGGCTCCGGGCTATCGGCGGTCAACTACGACCGCTACTGGCTGCGCCGCGCTGCCGTGTGGCCGGAGACCCCCGGGTTGGACTGGTCGCTGTTCCGCGAGGAGCTGGTGCGGCTCTCGTCGCAGGCGGGCGGCAGCTACCGCGAGGCGGGCGTGCAACTGGTGCTTCCGAACCCGGAGCCCTCACCGTTGGACCTGATGCTTCGCTGGGAGATGCGGAACTTCACCGGGCTGCAGGTCGTCACGCTGACCGCGCCTGGACCAGATCATGCCGCCCCCGATCATCATTACGCCCGGGCTGCCGGCCGGTGATGAGGGACTTCTGGCGGAGGGATACCAGGGGAGCGACTTCGCGCTGCTCGAGGGCTGGTCGCCCGCGTCGCTGCCCGATACGCGTGCACGTTTTCGCTGGGCGGTGTACCGCGAGGTTACCCTGCAGGCCGAGCAGCAGCACGTAATGCTGTGGCGGATGCTGCCGCGGGCCAAACCCGCCGCGGTCACTCCGTTGCTGCCGGGTTCGTCGACCGGGCCTCAGCGCCCCTCCGGGCCCGTAGATTGAGAAATAGCCGGCAAACCAGCCGGTTTACCTGGGAGAGAAGTAGATGTCGCTAACTGAGACCACCCCCGTCCCGTCCCGAGTCCGCAAAGATGGGGATGGGGCCGAGTGGCGAGAGCCACAGTTGGGCCTGCTGGATCGCCCGATGGCCGCTTTGCTTCGCATGGACGCGGAGAAATGGGCGTGGGCTGCGCTTCTGATCGTGTCGCTCCTGATCCGCGTAATCGGGCTGGGCGACCGGTCGGTGAGCCACGATGAGAGTCTGCATACCCTGTATGCGTGGAAGCTGTACGACGGGCAGGGCTACCAGCACCAGCCGATGATGCACGGGCCGCTCAAGTTCGAGCTGACTGCCCTCGTGTACTTCATCCTCGGCGTCAGCGACTGGACCTCGCGCCTGACACCGGCGCTCTTCGGGCTCGGGCAGGTGTGGTTGGCGTGGCTGACGCGCCGCTGGTTGGGCCGCACCGGCGCGCTCCTGCTCGGCGTCATGTTCTCGATCTCCCCGGCGCTTCTGTACCACAGCCGCTACATCCGCGACGAGATCATGCTCACCGCCCTGCTCGTGCTGCTGGCAGTGGGTATGCTCCGGTATCTGGAGACGCGTTCGACCAACTGGCTGTACGCCGTGGCGGTGACCCTGGCGTTGGCCCTGACGACCATGGAAGCGTCGTTCATTTTCGGCGCTGTCTTCGGCATCTACCTGATCCTCTCGCTCGGTGCGCAGTTGTGGTTGGCGCGCTGGCCGGACGTGCGCCGCGGCTCGATCTTCCGCATGGCGGCGGCGGTGTCGATCCCGGCCGTCTGCTTCGGTCTGGCGTTCCTGATCCTGAAGCAGAACCTGTTCGGCGCGCTGTTCCTTGCCATCGGGGTTGCTGCGGTGCTCGTCGCCCTCGTGGCGGCGGTGCTCGTGTGGCGCAAGCAGGTCCGGTCCTTCCCCGAGGTAGACCTGATCGTCCTGCTCGGCACCCTGGTGCTGCCGTTCCTGTCGGCAGTCATCCTGAAGGCGCTTGGGTGGCAGATCAGCCAGTTCACCGCTCCGTCGCAGATCACTCCCAATATGATCACGCAGGGCGCAGGAGTGCTGGCCTTCTGCTTCGTGCTGTCGATCGTGATCGGATACATGTGGCTGCGCGATCGCTGGCTGATCGCAGCGGGCTTCTTCTGGGCCATCGAGCTGCTGCTCTTCTCGACCTTCCTCACCAATGGGCAAGGGATCTTTACCGGTCTGATCGGCTCGCTCGGCTACTGGATCGACCAGCAAGAGGTGATGCGCGGCAACCAGCCGTGGTTCTACTTCTTCATGCAGGTTCCCCTGTACGAGTTTCTGCCGCTGGTCCTCAGCATCGGCGCCACGATTGCCTGGCTGGCGCGCGGTCGCCGTCCGGCGTCGCCTGAGCTTGCGAAACCGGACGGGGATAATGGCCCCCTTAGCGCAGGGGAGCGGGTCGCCGCAAAGGGTGCGCGCATCGTCGAGGCGCCCGCCGGGCGGCTGCCGTCAGTAAGTGGCGAGACGCGCGCCGTGGCGCTGTTCCTCTTCTGGACGATCGGCACGTGGATCGTCTTTACCTACGTCGGCGAGAAGATGCCGTGGCACGTCGTCTACTTTGCCACGCCGATGTCGCTGCTCGGCGCCTGGGGGCTCGGACGGCTGATGGATGCCATCGACTGGCGCGCCGTCCGGTCGGCGCGCGGCCTCTGGCTCTTCCTGCTGGTGCCGCTGTTCCTGGTGGCCCTGAAGAACGTGCTGCCCACGTCCACCCGGCGACCGTTCGTCGACGTATCGGTCGACGGCCTCAGCGTGACGATCCAATGGGTGTTTGCGCTGGTCGTTACCCTTGCGCTCGCCTACCTGCTGCTGGACCGCTTCTCGGCGCTCGGGTGGGCGCAAACCCGGCGCATGCTGGCGGTGACGCTGTCGGGGATCCTGCTGGTTCTCACGATCGCCGTCTCTCTCCGCTTCTCGTTCGTCCTGTACGACTACGCGACCGAGCCGATGGTGTACGCCCACGGCACGCCCGACATCAAGCTGGCGATGGCACAGGTGGAGGAGATCTCGCGGAAGATCGCCGGGGACCATGCGCTCGAAGTTCGCGTACGACGATGACTCGACCTGGCCGCTCGAATGGTACCTGCGCGACTACAACAAGCGCGCCTACTACGGTGAGAACCCCTCACGCGAGACGCTGGACGCCCCGGTTGTGATCGCGGGTGACAAGAACCTGCTCAAGGTGCGGCCGTATCTCGGCGACCGGTTCTACGAGTTCAATTACCGGCTCGTATGGTGGCCGCGCGAGAGCTACCGCGACATCACGCCCGCCCGCATCCTGGAGATCCTGCGCGATCCCGTCGAGCGCGGCCACGTGTGGGACATCATCGTCCACCGCCGCTACACCCTGCCCACCGTCCAATGGGACCCCGTCCATCGGTTCAGCCTCTTCGTGCGGAAGGACGTTGCCGCGCAGGTGTGGAACTGGGGCGGCGTGCCGGCGGGCGCAACTGTGAGCGCCGGGGCGGAGGACTACCTGCAGAAGCAGCGTGACGTGGCCAGCGTGCAGCAGTTGGGGCAGACAGGCGTCCCGGGCACGGGACCCGGCCAGTTCAACAACCCGCGCGCCGTGACGGTCGGGCCCGACGGCGAGATCTACGTGGCCGACTCCGGCAACCACCGCATCCAGGTCTTCTCGCCCGACGGCCGGCCGCTGCGCCAGTTCGGCAGCATGTGCAAGCTGATCGATCGCAATCTCGGCTGCCAGGGGGACGGCCGCGGGCAGTTCAACGAGCCGTGGGGCATCGCGGTATCGGCCGACGGCAGCATCTTCGTGGCAGACACCTGGAACAGCCGTATCCAGAAGTTCGGCCGCAACGGCAACTTCATCCAGATGTGGGGCAATTTCGAGTCCACCGGCGGCGAGCTGGGCAAGCCAAACGCTCTCTACGGCCCGCGCAGCCTGGTGATCGGCAAGGACGGGAACCTCTACGTCATGGACACCGGCAACAAGCGGGTCCAGGTGTTCACGCAGGACGGGGCGTTCGTGGCGCAGTATGGCGGCGGCGGGGTGGTCGAGGGCCGCTTCGAGGAAGCCACCGGCCTGGCGCAGGATGCGCAGGGCAACTGGTACGTCGCCGACACCTGGAACCAGCGCATCCAGAAGTTCGATTCCTCGTTCGGGTTCACCGATCAGTGGCCCATCAACGGTTGGGCCACCATGAACGCCACGAACAAGCCGTTCCTGGCCGTCGACAGCGCCCGCGGGCTGATCTACGCCACCGACCCGGAGAACTACCGCGTGCTCGTCTTCGGGCTCGAGGGGGACTTCCGCTACACGTTCGGTCTCTACGGCCGCGACAACATGTCGTTCAGCCTGCCCACCGGGCTCGCGCTCGCCCCCGACGGCAAGCTCTACGTAGCCGACGGCGACGCCCACCGCGTGATGGTCTTCCAGCCACCCGGGGAGTGACGCGGAGACAAGGGGACAAGGAGACAAGGGGGACAAGGGGACGGACAAGGAGACAAGGGGGGACAAGGAGACAAGGAGACGGAAGGGCTTCTGCGGGTCGAGCGCGACTGCGGGCGCAGCGCCCATCATTGGGCCAGGATGGACGTAGGGGGCGGGTGCGGCGCGCGATTGGGCCAGACCGGTCGTAAGGGGCGGGTCACCCGCCCCGGGGGCTGGGTGCGGCGCGATGTCCTGGACGTGGTGCGGACGCGGGGCCGGGGACGGTGCGGTTGCCATTGATGCGAGCTTCGTGGGCCATGGGGCGTCCTTCGAGAACCTCAGGATGGTTGAGTTAGTGGTTAGCGACGATGCAAGTGGTGCGGTTCAGGTACCCCGCACTTGGGCGCCTAGCTCCATCACTACCCCGGGACGGAACCACTGGCATCGATGCTCATAACTAACGCACCCATCCTGAGCTTGTCGAAGGACGCCCCGGTGCCCATCCAATTTGCATCAAACGCGACCGCGCCGAGCGGCTGGTAACCCATGCGCGCGGCGCCCCGAGCAGCGCAAGCGCTCCGCATCCCGATAATTGGGCGGCATTGGGACACGGGGCGGGTGACCCGCCCCCTACGATCGGAGACGATGGCCCACCCCCACGTTGTTCTATGTTCGTTCCCGCGGTTCGCCGTCGTCCCGCCCCAGGAACATCGCGCCGCCCCACGGCCGTGGTGCGGGTGACCCGCCCTTACGACCGGAACGTAAGCCACCCGGTCTCAACGGTCGCCACCGTGCTGCCTGCCCCCTACCCTTTCCACCCAGCGACCCACTACGCCCGAATTCGTTTACACCGCACCGCGGCGCAGGTGTTCGTTCCCGTAATTCGTTGACGGCCCGCCCCCGCCCCGCGCCCACCGCGTTCGTCACCCGGCCGCCGTGCACAACCCGCGGCACCCTGTCTCCCCCTCTCCTTGTCTCCTTGTCTCCCCGTCTCCCCGTCTTCCCCCCATCTGTCGCGGCGACCACTTGACGAACCGGGCACTACTTCCTAGACTAGGGGCGGTGACCCTCACCGGGCGATGAACCCGCGCCCGTGACCGCCCCCTTCTCGTGGATGTATCGCCGGCAGCACGGGGCGGTGCTGCCTAATAGCGTTGTTTCAAAGGAGGCCTAGCTTGAAGCTACAAGAGTACCAGGCCAAGCACATCTTCGGGCAGTTCGGCGTGCCGGTGCCCAAGGGTGAGGTCGCCACGACCCCGGCCGAGGCCCGGCAGATCGCCGAGCGACTGGGCGGGACGGTCGTCGTCAAGTCGCAGGTGCTGGTCGGCGGGCGCGGCAAGGCCGGCGGCATCAAGCTGGCCAAGACGCCGGCCGAGGCGGAAGAGGTGGCGAGCCGCATCCTGGGCATGGACATCAAGGGCCTGACGGTCAAGAAGGTGCTGGTCGACCCGGCGGCCGACATCGAGAAGGAGATCTACCTGGGCATGGTCATCGACCGCGCCCGGCGCCGCGTCGTGATGATGGCCTCGAGCGAGGGCGGCGTGGACATCGAAGAGGTGGCCGCGACCACACCCGGAGAAGATCATCCAGGTCGCGGTCGATCCCTGCCTGGGCCTGAAGGATTACCAGGCGCGCGACCTGGCGATGGGCATCGGGCTGCCGCGCGAGCAGTTCGGCGCCTTCGCGCAAGATCGCCCAGGCGCTCTACGACGCGTTTCGTCGGCAGCGATGCCAGCCTGGCCGAGATCAACCCGCTGGTCGTGCAGGGCGACGGCTCGCTGCTGGCGCTCGACGGCAAGATGGTGCTCGACGACAACGCCCTCTTCCGCCACCCCGACCTGGCCGCGATGCGCGACGAGGACGAGGAGACCGCCGAGGAGCGCAAGGCCCGCGCGGACGGGCTGAGCTACGTCAAGCTCGACGGCGAGATCGGCTGCATGGTCAACGGCGCCGGCCTGGCGATGGCCACGATGGACATCATCAAGCTACTACGGCGGCGTCGCCGGCCAACTTCCTCGACATCGGCGGCGGCGCCAAGGCCGACAAGGTCGCCGCGGCGCTGCGCATCATCCTCTCCGACCCGAACGTCAAGGCGGTCCTCTTCAACATCTTCGGCGGCATCACCCGCTGCGACGAGGTGGCGCGCGGCATCCTGCAGGCGCTGGACGAGGTGCGGACGCAGGTGCCGATGGTCGTGCGCCTGGTCGGCACCAACGACGACGAAGGGCGGGCCGATCCTGCGGGAGGCGCAAGATGGCGACCGCTGAGACGCTGGCCGAGGCCGCGCAGAAGGCCGTCGCGGCTGCCGCGGCGCGGCGTAAGGAGGAGGAGCAGATGAGCATCCTGGTCAACAAGGACACCCGCCTGCTCGTGCAGGGCATCACCGGCCGCGAAGGCGCGTTCCACACCGAGCAGATGATCGACTACGGCACCAAGGTCGTCGCCGGCGTGACGCCGGGCAAGGGCGGCGGCTGGGCCGTCGGCAACGTGCCCGTCTTCGACACGGTGCGCGAGGCGGTCGAGGCCACCGGCGCCAACACCAGCATCATCTACGTGCCGGCCCGCTTTGCGCCCGACGCCATCCTCGAGGCCGCCGACGCCGGCATCGAGCTGGTCGTCTGCATCACCGAGGGATCCCGACGCTGGACATGATGCAGGTGCGCGCCGTACCTCGACGGCACCGACGCGCGCCTGATCGGCCCGAACTGCCCCGGCCTGATCACGCCCGGCGAGGCCAAGGTCGGCATCATGCCCGGCCACATCCACACCCGCGGCCCGGTCGGCGTCGTCAGCCGCTCGGGCACGCTCACCTACGAAGTGGTCTACGCGCTGACCGCTGCGCGGCATCGGCCAGATCACCGCGGTCGGCATCGGCGGCGACCCGATCATCGGCACCACCTTCGTCGACGTGCTGCAGCTGTTCGAGAACGACCCGGACACCGAGCAGGTCGTGATGATCGGCGAGATCGGCGGCACCGACGAGGAGAAGGCGGCCGAGTTCATCGCCGAGCAGCATGACCAAGCCGGTGACGGCCTTCATCGCCGGCCAGACGGCGCCGCCCGGCAAGCGCATGGGCCACGCCGGCGCGATCATCAGCGGCGGCAAGGGCACCGCGGCCGACAAGATCGCGGCGCTGCAGGCGGCCGGCGTGCGCGTGGCGCAGCCACCCGGGCGAGATCGCCGAGATGGTGGCGGCTCTGGTATAGGTAGCCGCATGGTGGAGCAAGCAGCGGGTCGCAGCACTCTCCGCTGGCCCTCCGCCGCGGAGGACCCGCTGCTTGCTCGCGTGCGAGAGTGGTTCGCGCGCGACGGCCGCCCGGCGTGGCTGGTGGGCGGCCGGGTGCGCGACCTGCTGCTCGGCCGGAGCTCGCACGACCTGGACGTAGTGGTTCCCGAGGGCGCCGTCTCGCTGGCGCGTTCGCTGGCGCGCGATCTCGGCGGTACCTGCTTCGTGCTGGACGCCGGGCGGGGCACCGCCCGCTGCATCTTCGCAGGGGGCGAGGCCGTCCTCGACGTTGCCACCATCCAGGGCGGCGATCTGGCGGACGACCTTCGCCGCCGCGACTTCACCGCCAACGCCATCGCCGTGCCGCTTCCCGGGGGGCGAGCAGCCCGAGTTGGTCGACCCAACCGGCGGGACCGCATGCGTGCGGGAGCGCCGGCTGCGCGCCGTCAGCGACACCGCGCTCGTCGATGACCCCCTGCGCATCCTGCGTGCGGCGCGGTTGGCAGCCGAGCTGGATTTCTCGATCGAGACCGGCACCCTCGAGCTGATGCGCCGCGACGCACCCGGGCTGGCGCGGGTGGCCGCGGAGCGGGTCCGCGACGAGCTGCATCGCATCGTCATCCACCCCGCAGGTCCGCAGTACCTGCTTCTGCTGCACGAGACCGGGGCTTTGGCCGTGGTTCTCCCCGAGCTTGCCGCCCTGGACGGAGTGACGCAGTCGCCCCCGCACTACCAGGACGTCTTCCGGCACACCCTCTCTGTGCTGGCGCACGCATCGGCGATCCGCCGCATTGTATACACCGGCTCGCCCGCGCCGCTTCCCATCCCTGGCGGCAGACTCCGTGATGGCTCCCGAAGGGCAGTGGCGAGAGCTGGCGGAGGCGCTGGCGCCGTTCCGCGGCGACCTGGAGTCGCACTGGGGCGCCCGGCTGGCCGGAGAGCGCACGCGCGGGGAGGCGTGGCTGTGGGCGGCGCTGGCGCACGATTGGGGGAAGGCGGCGGCCCGGACCGTCGATCCGGACGGGCGCATCCGCTTCTTCAACCATGAGGCGTTGAGCGCGGACCTGGTCGAGGAGAGGCTGCGCGCGCTGGCCTTCGCCAACGACGAGATCGCGTACGTGGCGACGCTGGCCGCCCAACACATGCGCCCCGGGCATCTGGCCGGGAACTACCCGCCGTCGGCGCGGGCGCTCTACCGCCTGTACCGCAGTTGCGGCGATCTCGGCCCCGACGTGGCGCTGCTGGCCGTGGCGGACAAGCTGGCCAGCCACGCCGCCAGCCCCGATCCTGGTCTTTGGGAGAACCTGCTCGCGCTGGCGGCGACGGTGCTGGACGACTACTTCCGGCAGCGCGAGCGCAAGGTCGCGCCGCCGCCGCTGCTCGACGGGCGGCAGTTGATGGCGGAGTTCGGGGTGGCGCCGGGCCCGGCGCTGGGCAAGCTGATCGAAGGGCTGCGCGAGGCGCAGGCGGTGGGTAAGGTGGAGTCCGTGGACGGCGCACGGGATTGGGTGCGGCGGCGGCTGCGAGCGGGAGGGGGAGAGCGGGATGCTGTGCGTTGAGATGGCGGTGGCAAAGGTGCCGAAGTACGCCGTTCGGGAGAGCGGCGACTCCGTCGAGGTGATCGAGCGGCCGCGGGGCGGCATCTCCCTGGTGATGGCGGACGGGCAGCGCAGCGGGCGCTCGGCGAAGGCCATCAGCAACATCGCGGTGCGGAAGGTGATCAGCCTGCTCGCAGAGGGGATCCGCGACGGCGCCGCTGCCCGCGCCGCCCACGACTACCTTCGCACCACCCGCAGCGGGCAGGTCTCCGCCGAGCTCACCATTCTGACCGTCGATCTGGAGACCAGGACGGTGGTGATCTCGCGCAACAGCCAGTGCCCCGTCCTGCTGGCCCAGGCAGGGGAGTGGCAGCTTCTCGACGAGCCGGCCACCCCGGTCGGGATCCACGAGCGCACGCGTCCGGTAATCACCGAGATCCCACTCGTGGCCGGGCAGGTGCTCGTCGCCTTCACCGACGGCGTCCTGCACGCAGGCTCGCGGGGCGGCGCAGGGATGGATCCGCTCGTCCGGGTGCGGGAGCTGTTCGGGACGTTCCGAATGCACGGCGCAGGCGATGGCCGACCGGTTGCTTCACGTCGCGCTGGACCTCGATGCGGGTCGCCCTCAGGATGACATAACGGTCGTGGTGCTGTGTGTCGTGGACGATGGCGCGCCGCCGCGCCTCGAGCTCCGGCGCATGCAGGTGAGTTTCCCGGTTTCTCCGGTGTAATGTCCGGCCGATGCGACCGGTCTACGAGCGCATCCCCCCATTAGTAGGTATCGTCGGCGTGTGCGCCGCGGGAAAATCGACCCTCGCGCGCGGGCTGCAGGAGCGTGGCCTGGACGCGCGGCAGATCTCTCAGGAACACTCGTACGTCCCGGACATGTGGCGCCGCCTCACCAACCCTCGCTATCTGATCTACCTCGACTGCACGTTGGAGACGATCCGCGCCCGCCGCGAGGACGCCGAATTCCCCCAGTGGCTGCTCGACGCCGAGCAAACCCGCCTGGCCCACGCCCGCCAGAACTGCGACCTCTACGTGGACACCAGCAACCTCACCCCATCCGAGGTCCTGGCCCGCGTCGCTCTCCCTCGTACTGGGTCAATCGTAGGTCACGTCGTAGGTCACGCTTGGAGCGTGACACCGTCGCATCTCGCCCCGTGACGCCGTCGCGTCTGCCCGTCAGCGAAACGCCCCTCGGGCACGCGCTCTGCGCACCCATCGACGCCGCCCGCAACCCCTTCGCGCCTGGCCCCGACACCGCATCCCCATCCGCCATCGCCCGCGCGCGCATCCGCCCATCGGGTGCCTGACCGCGCGCGTGGCCGCAGGCCACGCACCTGCCGGTCGGCGATCAGCCCGGCGGTACTACTGCCGGGCAGATGGATCTGTGCTATATTTACGACGGTTTAGGTCGTCGGCGGTGCTCGTGAGGGTATTCTGGATGCCGATGGGCGCCTGGGTAGCACGCCAGACGGGGAGCTGCTGATAATGCGGTCTTCGATCCCGCCCAGCCGGGTCAGGAACTGGCCACGGTGATACGCCTCTCGGCAGTGGTGCTCAACCACACCGGCAGCGGCCCAGGGCCTGGACCACGACCTGCGCACCGAGTACGCCTACGACGCCCGCGGGAACCGCACCGCGCTCACCGACGCCAACGGGCACAGCACCGCATACGCCTACGATACCTGGCCGCCTGCGCACGCAGACCGATGCGCTGGAGCACGCCACGGTTGGGAATACGACGCCTGGGGCGGGTCACCCGGGTCACGGACGCCAACGGGCAGGTGAACGAGCGCAGCTACTATAGTCCCCGCAGCGAAGCGGAGTGGGACGATGCGGCGGGGCTCGTCACCGGGGTGGACTACCTGGCCACGGGCCAGGCAGTACCTTCGGCTACGACCCGCTGGGGCAGCGCACCGCCGTCACCGACACCCTGGGCGTCACGCGCTTTGCCTACTATAGTCCCCGTAGCGCAGCGGAGTGGACGACCCCTTGGGGAGGCTGGAGCGGGTTACCTACCCCGAGCAGGCCGCGGTGGGCTACATGTATGATGCCGCTTCCAACCGCACCGCCATCTACTACCCGGACGGCCGCACGGTGGGCTACGCTTACGACCCGGCCAACCGTTTGAGCGCGGTATGGGATGGGCCGGACCAGGTCGCGAGCTACAGCTACCAGGGGCAGCGGCTGGTGGGCGTGAGCACGCGCAGCGGGCTGGCGACGGCCTACGGCTACGACGACGGCGAGCGCCTGACGGAGATCACGCAGCGGCGCACCGAGAACCAGGAGCTGGTCTCGCAGTTCCTCTATGGCTACGATGAGGCCGCGAACCGCACGGCGGTGACCGAGACGCTGCGGCTGCCCGACGCCACGCTGACCACCACCGTAGGCGCCTTCGGCTACGACGGCGTCCAGCGGCTGACGGCGGCCCAGTACACGGACGGCTCCGCCTTCGCCTACGGCTACGACGCGGTGGGCAACCGCCTGGCCGCCACCCGCACCCTCACCAGCACGCAGACGCACAGCTACACCTACGACTATAGTCCCCGTAGCGCAGCGGAGCGGGACGACGCCAACCGGCTGAGCGTGGCCGATGGCGTCGCCTACACCTGGGATGCCGCCGGTAACCTGCTCTCGGACGGGGTCTACACCTACAGCTACGACCCCGAGCAGCGGCTGGTGGGGGTGACGGGTCCGGGGCTGGCCTGGAGCGCCGGCTACACCGCCGAGGGGCTGCGCCGCTGGCAGGCGACGAACGGCGTCACCACCACCTACCGGCTGGATCTGCAACCGGAATTGGCCACCGTGCTGCAAGCCGGCAGCCCGAGTGGTACCATCAGCTACGTCTACGGGCTGGGGGACAGCCCCTTAGCCGGCGATTCCGGCGGCGTGTGGCGCTATCTGTCGGGCCGCGACGCCCTCAACAGCGTGCGCCAGGAGACGGACGCCGCTTCTGCGGTGCTGGCGGTCAGGCGCTACGACCCTTATGGCGTGCCGCTGGCGGGGGATGGCGGGCAGCCCTACGGCTACAGCGGGGAGTGGTGGGACGCGGAGACCGAGCTCGTGTACCTGCGGGCGCGCTACTTGCGACCGGAGCTGGGCGTGTTCACCAGCCGCGACCCCTGGCCGGGGGACATGCGCCAGCCGGGCACGCTGAATGGCTACGGGTATGGGCTTGGGAACCCGCTCAAGTTCACCGACCCGGCGGGCCTGTGGACGATCGGGATCGGACTGGGCGGACGTGGGGTATAGGCGGGGGCCCCTCCGGCAGCCTCACGTTAGTGTTCGACGGCAAAGGCCAGGCGGCGCTTGTGCTGAGTGCAGGCGGGGGGGGCTATGCCGGCGCAGGCGGTGGGGTTGCCGCTACCCTGCAAGCTACCGATGCGGATCGGGTACAAGACCTGAACGGCCCCTTCGTGCAAACCGGCGGGTCACTCCAGCTGGCGTTGTTCAACGGCGGGGCGGAGTGGGTGGTACAGGCAGCCCCAGACGGTGCCGCACGCCGGTCGGTCAACGGCCTGAACATCAACCTCGGGGCGGGAGTAGATCTCAAGAAGATAGTGTGCCCGCTTGAGTTCCACAGCATGTGGGAGACCAGTGTGGTCCATGTGCTGCCCACGGCTACCATGTTCGATGAAGGGGTAGATCCGAACCTCTTCTGGCGGTACTGAAGGGCGTACCAGGCGCCGGCTGGGCAATGCCGCCGGGCCCTGGTCGGATCCCAGCCCCGCGGCAGCCTCTGAACAGCCCCGCCTTGCGCTGCCGTCGGCCGTGGGGCGGCCGCGGAAGCGAGGCGAGCACTGCCCCGCGAGCAGCCGCCAGGCCCGGCGGTTGCCGGCTGGGGCACAGGATCAACCGGAAAGCAGGCAAGCATGACCACTGAGAAACTTGTCGAATTTCTGTTCCGGTTTGTTCCCGGAATCGTGACACTGCTTGTGGCCTGGAAAGCCCCCCGCAAGTTGATCTGGGGCCCGGAGCGGGTGAGCACGCGCCGGTCTCTGGTTCTTCGGGATTATTTTCGTGGTAGCGGCCCTGGAGGCTTTTCTCACCGTAGCGCTCCGCTCGCAGCCACTGGCCGCATTCCTCAGGCTGGCGCAGCCGTGGGAGCCGCTACCGGGCTCGTGTACCTGCGGGCGCGCTACCTGCGGCCGGAGCTGGGCGTGTTCACCGGCAAAGGACCCCTGGCCGGGGGACGTACGCCAGCCGGGCACGCTGCAGGGCTACGCGTACGTCGGCGGCAATCCCCTGCGCTGGGTCGATCCCTCCGGCCATGCTCAGATCTGCGCAGACGGGGACGTGGCCGGCAGATGCGGGGGCGAGGAGAACTGGTACTGGTACTCGGAGCCGGGTGTTGTGCCTGACACCATGGAGCCGGGCGGTGCTTACAGTCAAGGAACAATTCCTTGGGGAAATCGGCGTGTGTCGATCTATGTTCCTTCGCCGCTACCGAGTCTGCCTCCACCACCTGGAGACACGCCAGTCATCAGGGCTGCTCCAGGTTATGAGCTTAAGGGTGAGGAATACCCCGGTCATTGTCCGGCCTCGGCCGACACGCGGCGTACAATGCCACCAATCAAAGGCCTCTGGAACGAGGTCCGCCGGGTCGCGTCCGTTCAGTTCAGCCTCGACCAGTTTGTTATCGGCGCTCTTGCCGGTTTAGGTGGCCCCGTGGCGTTGCCCAATACGGCTATCCCCCCTGGCCTGAACGAAACCAAGCCGACGTTACGATTCAACAAGGGCGAGACTCGAACGGCCGCGGGGATAAGTTTTGCCTATTCGCTGAATAGTGGCCTCGTGACTGGGCGGCAACTCAACGAATTCATTCTCCAGCGTGGACCCAACGCTTCATACCGCGTCATCATCATTTATTATCCCGGTAGCGAACTCCGAGCCTTCGTGAGTTACTGGCGATACCACTACTTCCGTCCAAACATGTACCTGTACGGGTATGCGAGTAATTGAAAGAGGCGATAGCACAATGACCAGTATTCACGCCCGCGATGAATGCGCTCCCGCACGTGCTCGCACGCGACGGCGGCTGTGCTGCTTGTGGCTCCTCTGCCTCAGCCATGCTGGCAGCCTGTGCGGCTGCCACGTCTCCGCACGCCGGCGTCGCGCAGGACACCCCGGAAGGAGGCCGTCCGCAGCTACTTTGATGCGTCCACCCGGTGCGATGTCCCCGCCCTCGAGGCGTTGCTGGATCCTGATGACAGCAGCAACCGGCAGTTGATCCAGGCCTTCGAGGCCGTCTGCGACCTGGGCATTGTCGTCGAATCCACAAACGTCAGCGTGCACGTGGTTGAGAACGACGGTCACACCGCCCGGCTGACGAGCGCGGCTGACGTAACGGTCAAGGCGAATGGCGACATCGCGTACGAGGGTAAATCCGGCGACGTGTTCACGGCCGTCAACAACAGGGGGCGTTGGCTCCTGGTGGGAGTCGGAGAGGTCTTTCCGCCCGGGTGGCTGGTGATGGACTGACCCGCCTGTGCGGCGTCTGGCTGAGACCAGCCGGCTGCCCCATGCATGGCGAAGCGCATTGGCCTTGGCCGATAGAAATTGACGCCTTCCCCGCCGCTGCGCCGCTTGCTGCGTGCGGGCCGCCGCCAACCTCGTCTGCCGCAGCCTGACCTGACAGAGTAAGCCCCCTGTTCCACGACGCGCACTGTCTTTGACAGCGTACCCTGCTGACTGTATAATCCGCGGGTTATTCGACGCTCCCCCACCTCGGGGGAGCGTTTGTGTGCAACTTTGGGGGGAGAGGGACGCATGCGGAATCGCAACTCAGTTATGTTGATTCTCATCGTCCTGCTGGCACTGGTGACGGTGTGGATCGACCTGCCGATCGAGCATCCAAACTGGGCCAAGCAGGCGCTTTTCTGGCAGCAGCCGCCGGAATACCGGGATCTGGAAATCAAACAGGGCCTCGACCTCCAGGGCGGCACCCAGGTGCTGCTCGAAGCGCGGCCGACCACCGGGCAGACCATCACTGCGCAGGACATGCAGGCGGCGAAGGTGATCGTCGAGCGCCGCGTGAACGGCCTCGGCGTGAGCGAGCCCCTGGTCCAGCTGCAGGGCGAGAACCGCATCATCGTGGAGCTCCCCGGCATCAATAACCCGGATCAGGCCGTGCAGACCCTCAAGAGCACGGGCCAGTTGGAGTTCGTCGAGATGGGCGATTACGACCCGCAGATCATGCAGGGTGTTTACGTTCGCACGACCAACAACGACCGTGTGATGGACGCTGCGATTCACCCCAAAACGCCGAACCCATACCCTGACAAGGTCTACCGCACGGTGATGACCGGCAGCGAGCTGCGGGATGCCTTCACCCAGGTCGACCAGTACGGCGCGCCGGGTATCGGCTTCCTGCTCACCGATCGCGGCGGCCAGATCTTCGGGGAATACACGAGCCAGAACGTCGGCAAGATCCTGGCCATCGTGCTGGACAATGTGGTCCTGTCGGCGCCCAACATTAAGGGCCCTATCACCGGGGGCGAGGGCGAGATCACCGGGCGCTTCACGAAGGCTGAGGCGGACAACCTCTCCGTGCAGATGAAGTACGGCGCCCTGCCGGTGCCGCTCGAAGTGGTGAACCGCGACACCATCGGCGCCACGTTGGGCGCCGACTCGGTGCGGCGCAGCATCACCGCCGGCCTGATCGGTCTGGCCACGGTGCTGCTCTTCATGCTGATCTACTACCGGCTGCCCGGCGCGCTGGCTGCGCTGGCGCTGCTGCTGTACGCCGCGCTCAACCTGGCGCTCTACAAGTTGATCCCGGTCACGCTGACCCTGCCGGGCATCGCGGGCTTCCTGCTCTCGACGGGTATGGCGGTCGACGCCAACATCCTGATCTTCGAGCGCATGAAGGAAGAGCTGCGCTGGGGCCGCAGCCTGCGCACCGCCGTCGAGGACGGCTTCGCTCGGGCGTGGACGTCGATCCTCGATTCGAACCTGTCCACGCTCATCACCTGCGCGATCCTGTTCATGTTCGGGCGAACCTTCGGGGCGCAGGCGGTGCTGGGGTTCGCCATCACCCTTGCGATCGGTGTGATCATCGAGCATGTTCACCGCCGTCGTCGTCACCCGCACGTTCATGCGGGCTATCTTCGACCGGCCGACGAGCGAACCGCTGCGCGAGCGGCGGTGGCTGTTGGGCTTCTAGGGGGCCAACATGTTTCGACTGGTTGAAAATCGCAAGTGGTTCTTCCTGCTTTCAGCGCTGATCATCATTCCCGGCCTGATCGCGATGATCTACTCGACGGCCACCACCGGGCGCCCGTTCAAGCTGGCCATCGACTTCACGGGCGGCACCATCTGGGTGTTGGACTTCGACAAGCCGATCCAGCCCGGCGACCTGCGAGCCGTGTTCAGCGATGCGGGCCATGGGCGACACCACCGTCACGACGCTCGGTGACGGCGAGCAGCGCCCAGATCCGCATGAAGACGGTCGAGAGACTCCGAGCGGCAGGCATTGATGACCGCGATCAAGGCGCGGTTCGGGGACAACGTCGTCGAGCAGCAGTTCACGTCGGTTGGCCCGGCCATCGGCGCCGAGGTGACGCAGGCAGCCGTGCTGGCCGTGGCGGCGGCGGCGGTCGCCATCCTGCTCTTCCTGCTGATCGCCTTCCGCAAGGTGCCGCACCCGCTCCGCTATGGCGCGGCGGCCATCGTCGCCATGCTCCACGACATCCTGGTGAGCGTGGGGATCTTCAGCATCCTGAGCCTGCTGTTCGGCTGGGAAGCGGACGCGCTGTTCCTCACGGCGCTGCTGACCGTGATCGGCTTCTCGGTCCAGGACACGATCGTGGTGTTCGACCGCATCCGCGAGAACACGCCCAAGTACCGCGGCGAGTCGTTCTGCTCGCATCGCCGATCGCAGCCTGCTGGAAACGCTGCACCGGTCGCTCGCCACGCAGCTCAACGCCATCTTCGTCATGATCGCCATCCTGCTGTTCGGCGGCGCGACGATCCAGCAGTTCATCGCCGTCATGCTGTTCGGCCTGATCAGCGGCACCTACTCCTCGATCTTCAACGCCGTGCCGATCCTGGCCGGCTGGGAAGAGGGAGACCTGCTGGGGCTCAAGCAGCGGGCACCGGCGGAGACGCCGAAGCCCGGCCTGGCGTCCTGATTCGTAGCTAGTCCGGCGGCGCGCTCCACCAGGAGCGCGCCGCTTTCGTGACGGGTCCGGCCCGCACAGCGCCGCCGGCCTCTTCCCAACGGCGGAAGCCATGCGTGCCCTCGTCTACCGTGACACCCTCCATCTCGACCCGGAATATCCCCGCCCCGAGCCGGCGCCCGGCGAGGCGCTTGTACAGGTCCGCCTGGCCGGCATCTGCAACACCGACCTCGAGATCGTGCGCGGCTATATGGGTTTCCAGGGCGTGCTGGGGCACGAGTTCGTGGGCACGGTCGTCGACGGCGGAAGACGACGCGCTGGTCGGGCGGCGGGTGGTTGGCGACATCAATGCCGCCTGCTACCAGTGCGCTACCTGTCTCGCCGGGCGCCACACGCACTGCCCGCACCGCACCACCCTCGGCATCTACCAGCGCGACGGCGCATTCGCCGACTATCTCACCCTCCCGCTAGCGAACCTGTATCCCGTGCCCGACGAGGTTCCGGACGAGAAAGCGGTGTTCGTGGAGCCGCTCGCGGCCGCCTGCGAGATCCTGGAGCAGCGTCCGGTCACGCCGGATGAGCGGGTCTGGGTGCTTGGGCGACGGCAAGCTGGGGCTCCTGGTGGCGGCGGTGCTCCGGCTCACCGGGGCGCAGGTCGTGCTCGCCGGGCGCCACCCGGACAAGCTGGCCATCGCGGCGGCATGGGGCGTGCGGACTGTGCTCGAGGGGGACACCCTGCCCGAGCGCGAGATAGACGTCGTGGTCGAATGCACCGGCACGCCGGCCGGCTTCGCGGCCGCACGCCGGTTGCTACGCCCGCGCGGGACGCTGGTGTTGAAGAGCACCTACCACGGCGAGCTGTCGGTCGACTTCAGCGCGCTGGTGGTGGACGAGATCACCGTGCTCGGTTCTCGCTGCGGCCCGTTCGCCCCGGCCCTGCGGCTGCTGGCAGCCGGGCTGGTCGACCCGTCACCGCTGGTGGCGGGCACCTATGATCTGGACGACGCGGTGGAAGCGTTCGAGCATGCGGGGCGCCGGGGGACGCTGAAGGTGCTGCTGCGGCCATAGCGGTCGCCTGCCAAATCAAAAGGGCGCCTGATGGCGCCCCTCGTTCGATCGATCTACGTTGACACTTTAATGACCGCAGGTGCCGCAGCTTCCACCCGAGCAGCCGCCGCATCCGCCGCCGCCGCCATGGCCGCTGCTCGCCACCAGCCGGCTGCCGCCGCCGCTGTCACGGCTCACCGCGGCGAAGCGGGAGATCATGCGGCGGGCGTTGGCTCCGGCGCAGTCGGGGGCACGGGGCGGTGCTGTCGCTCTGGCTGAATGGGCGCAGCATCTCGAATTGACTCTTACAGTCCTCACAGCGATACTCGTACAAAGGCATTGATCCACCTCATCTTTTACGGCAGCGCTCCGCGCTGCCAACGTCGCCATTCTAGCCCGATGCGCAGACAGCGTCAAATGCTTCTGCTGGCGCTGCTGGGCTTCTTGTTCGCGGCCGGAGCCTTCGGACCGCCCATCATCGCCGACGGCGCCCCCGGGGTGTGCGGCTCTATCCCGAGCAGATCCGCGCCATCCAACGCACCCAGCAGGCGCCCCCGCTGAAGGCAAAGGCGGCGCTGCTCGTCGATGCGGACACCGGCCAGACCCTCTACTCATTACGCAGCCGTGATCGCCTGCCCCCGGCCAGCACCAGCAAAATGATGACCGCACTGGTAGTGATCGACCGCGCCGCGCTGGACGAGCGGGTCACGGTGTCGGCGCGTGCTGCTGCGACCGAGGGCAGCCGGATGGGGCTGCGCGCCGGGGAGACCCTTACCGTCGGCGACCTGCTCCACGGGCTGCTGCTCCCGTCGGGCAACGATGCGGCGGCGGCCCTGGCCGAGCACGTCGGGGGCAGCGAGGCCGAGTTCGTGCGCCTGATGAACGCCGCCGCCGCAACGCTCGAGCTCACCGAGACCAGGTTCACCGACCCGCACGGTATGGACGACGCGACGCAGTGGTCGAGTGCGGCGGACCTGATGAAGATCGCGCGCGCCGCCATGGCGCGTCCGGCGTTCGCGGCGATTGTCGCCAAGGCGAGCGCGACGGTTGCCGGGCACCAGCTCACCAACACTAACCAACTGCTGGGCACCAACCCGCAGGTCGACGGCGTCAAGACCGGCACCACCGACGCCGCCGGAGAATGCCTGGTCGCCTCCCTCAACCAGCGCGGGCACCGCCTGTTCCTGGTGCTCCTGGGCAGCTCCGACCGCTACGACGATGCGAAGCGAGCCTTCGATTTCGCCGCCGCAACCTGGGAATGGCGCTCGCTGGCGCTCCCCAACGACGCGCTCTCCTGGCAGCATGGTCCTGACGGCGTCAACTACCGCCTGCAGGCCGCCGCTCAGAAGGACCTCTTCCTGCCAAACTGGCAGTGGCGCCTCGCGCAACCCGTCCGCATCCTCGACCCCACCGCCCCCCTAACCGGCACCCAACCCATCGGCCGCCTGGACTACACGCTGGCAGGGCAACTGCTGGCAGCGTCCCGCTAATCGTCGCTGCGCTGAGTAACTGGTTGCGTCAGGCCACACGGCAGCCTAAAGGCACTCGCCGTAGATGTAGCTGATACGGAAACTCTGCCGGGATTCTCGGTGTACTGTAGGGGCTAAGCACCGGCAGACAGCGCGCGGTGCAAATGGTCTCTGGCCGGTGCTTCGCCCCGGGCTGCGTGACCACACGCCCTCTGGGTTGCCCCGTCCCGCTGCCTCGTGACTCGCAGCGTCACGGGTTGCGTCCGGTGCCGGTGGGCCGGTCGTGGGACACCCCAACGCGAGGCGCAAAGCGCAAAGGCTCCTCTGGTCGAGCGCGCTTGCGGGCGGGCGGGCGCCGCGGCGACGGGGGGCGACGGGGCGCGGGCCGTCAACGAATTACGAAAACGAATACACGAATGACGGTAGGGCCGGGTCGCTGACGGGAAACAACGGGGAACGCATCGCTCGGTGGGGAACCTTGGGAACGGGTCGCTCGGTGAGGAACGTACGGGCCGCATCGCACGATGGGGGACCTCGGGGAAGGCATCGCTCACGCTCCGGACGTAGGGGGCGGGTCACCCGCCCCGCTGGCTGCACTGCCACGCGATCTCCGGGGCGCGGCGGGGGCGCGTGGCCGGGGGACGGCGCGGCTACGTTTGATGCAACTTGCGTGTGCGGCGGGGCGTCCTTCGTCACGCTCAGGATGGAGTCGTCGCTTGTAGGCACCGAAGCGAATGGTTCCGTCCAGGGGCTGCGTTAGGGGTTGCAATCCATGCGAGTGGCGCGGTGCCGGAACGCGACACGATCGGCGAATATGCTAATTGCGCGTGCCACGGGGCGTACTTCGACAGGCTCAGTATGGAGTTGTTGGGGGTTGACAACGATGAGAAGGGTACGGTCCAGGGACCCCGGACATGTGTGTCGACTCCCATCGCTACTCCTGGACGGAGCCAGTCACATCGATGCTCATAACCAACAACTCTATACTGAGCCTGACGAAGTACGCCCGTCCACCACCCAACTCACATCAACGCCAGCCACGCTTCGACAGTCATCTCTCGCGACGCCGTGGCCATCCATACCCTACCCCCCACAATACCCACCCCAAAAATAGCTGCGCGCCAACAACCAATTGCAGCGTCCACCTGTGGTAAAATGCTTCCCATGCCCGAAGAAAGATTGCAGAAGGTACTGGCGCAGGCCGGTGTAGCGTCGCGGCGCGCGTCTGAGGAGCTGATCCTCGCCGGACCGTGTGACGGTCGACGGCGCCATCGTGAGAGAGCTGGGGACCAAAGTCGATCCCGAGCGAGCCGTTATCCGCATCGACGGCCACCCGATCGCCGCCGAGACGCATCGCTACGTCATGCTCCACAAGCCGCCCGGCTACCTGTCGGGCGCGGACCCCAAGGCCGAGTACCCATCGTGGGAAGAGCTCGTGCCCGTGCCGGAGCGGCTGGTGTCCGTGGGGCGGTTGGATCAGGACAGCGAGGGCCTGCTGCTCCTTACGAACGACGGCGAGCTGGTGAACCGGCTCACGCACCCGCGCTACCAGCACCCCAAGACCTACCTGGTGCTGGTGGACGGGCTCCCGGACCCGCGCAAGATCCGGCGGCTCCAGCATGGAATCATGCTCGACGACGGTCCCACCGCTCCCGCACAGGTTGAGCTGCTGCGCGAGACGCCCCGCCCGTTCGCACAGGGGCCGGTGCGCGGCACAAGCTGGCTGAAGATCACGCTGCGCGAGGGGCGCAAACGCCAGATCCGCCGCATGACCGGCGTCCTGGGCCACCAGGCCCGGCGCGTCATCCGTGTGTCCCTGGGACCGCTGCAACTCGGCGATCTTCGACCCGGCAAATGGCGTGACCTCACGCCCGCCGAGATCAAGCAGCTCCGTTCGGTGATGAGCGGCGGCCCCGATCTACCTTCTCCAACCGTCCGCGAGAGACCGCAGCCAGAAAGGAAAGCCCGCCTCTTGGTCCCACCCATCATCGCCATCGATGGCCCCGCCGCCTCGGGCAAGAGCACGATTGGCGGCTTGCTGGCAAAAGAACTCGGCTACCTGTACTTCGATACCGGCGTAATGTACCGGGCCATCACCGCTGCCGCCCTCGAGCGTGGGGTTTCGCCGAACGATGAGCCGGCGATGGAGGTGTTGGCGCAGCAAGTCAAGCTGGACGTGCTGCCGCCCACCGTGGACGACGGGCGCGACGTGACGGTGCTGGCCGACGGCGTGGACATCACGACCCGGCTGCGCGATCGTGACGTGGAAAAGGGCGTATCGCCGGTCTCGTCCTTCAAAGGCGTGCGCGAGGCGCTGACCGACCAGCAGCGCCGCATCGGCGAGGCGGGTAAGATCGTCATGATTGGCCGCGATATCGGCACGGTTGTGCTGCCGCATGCCGACCTCAAGATCTACCTGGACGCGGCCCTGGGCGAGCGCGCCCGTCGTCGCTATCGCGAGCGTGTGCGGCGCGGCGAGGAGGCGGCGCTGGATCGCGTGCAGGAAGAGCTGAAGCAGCGCGATATCTTCGACTCCACCCGGACGCATGCTCCCCTCACGGTTGCGCCCGATGCGATCATCGTCGACAGCACCGAGATGAGCATCGAGCAGGTGATGGAGAACGTGATCGGGTTGGTGCGCCGCTGGGGTCGCATGCGGCAGCAGCAAGCGCTTGCACGCCCGCTCGCGAGGCCGAGACGGCGATGACCCGCCGGCGTGCCATCCCCCGCGGCCGCCGCTTCTGGCAGCCGGTGCTTGGGTTTCTGATCTGGCTGTTCGCCCGTCCCCGGATCTCCGGCGAGGAGTGTTTGCCCCCGGCGGGCGGCGGCATCGTCTACTACAACCACATCCATTGGCTCGACCCGGTCTTGATCTGCGGCACCATTCACCGGTACGCCGTGCCGCTGACCAAGATCGAGACCCAGCGCTGGCCGGTCGTCGGCTCGCTGCTGAGGTGGTACCACGTCATCTTCATCACGCGCGGCGTGGTGGACCGTGATGCGCTCAAGGGCACCTGGGAGGTGCTGGAGGACGGCGACATCTCGGTGATCTCGCCCGAAGGCACCCGCAGCGCCGATCAGCGCCTGCAGGAAGCCAAGGAAGGGCTCGCCTTCATCGCCGCGCGCGTACCCGGCGTCTGGTTGATGCCGTCTGCCGTGACCAACACCCCCGGCTTCGAGCGCGAGCTCAAGCGGGGACGCCGCTCCGGCATCACCATCACCTACGGCCGCCCCTTCCGCTTCCGCTGGCCGGAAGGCAAGGTGTCACGCGAGACGATGCGCGAGATGACCGACGAAGCCATGGCGCAGCTCTCCGCCCTGCTCCCTGCCCCGATGCGCGGCGCCTACGCCGAAGCCCCGGCGGCAGAGCCGAGGTGGTTGGAGTTTATCGGGGATTAGCAATTAGCAAACAGCAAATAGCAGTTAGCAATTAGCAAACGCCGGCCAGAGATTGGCTCGTAGCAGCCGGCGATTGGCGGACGGCGAGATGTGCGGGGTTCCTGGAACAGAACCATTCGCATCGAGGCACATCCCTAACTACTCCATCCTGAGCCTGACGAAGGACGGGGCGTTGCCGGCCCAATTCGCATCGAAGGGAGCCGCGCTGCGCCGGGGCGTCCTTCGAGAGCCTCAGCATGGCTACGTTAGTTGTGAGCATCGATGCGAATGGTTCCGTTACGGGAAACCGATGGTCTGTAGCATCCATGTGCGGGGTTCCTGGACAGCACCCTTCACATCGCTGTTAACCCCTAACAACTCCATCCTGAGCCTGACGAAGGACGCTCGTTAGCAAGACCACTTACATAGAAAGGACCAACCACCAGGCAGACTACAACACGACACACAGGGAGATCCAGCGCCAGGCCCCGCGACAACCGTGTGCGGGGTGACGAGGCGGAGGTTCCCCACCGCGAGGTGGGCGCTAACCCCGGGCCGGCCCGGGGGAAAATCGAACAGATCGGCGGATGCCTCCAGGGCGATGACCGCAGCCCTTACTCTCCCCTCCAGATGTACCTTGCCCCCAAAAACCGGACGGCAACGACCGGGCCAACGGGGCGAGCGGCGGCCAGACCGGACCGGGCGCATCGCGCCTCGCGCTCCGGCAAGCGGCGCATTTGCGCCGCGCCACGCTTCCACTTCACGGAGGGTTCCATGTGCGGCATTGTCGGTTACGTCGGCCCGCAGAATGCGGCCGAGATCATCTTTAACGGGCTCAAGCGGCTCGAGTACCGCGGCTACGATTCGGCTGGGATCGCGGTCATCGACGGCGACTGCATCTCGCTTCGCCGCGATGTCGGCAAACTGAGCAACCTCGCTGCTCGCCTCGAAACGCATCCCATCGCCGGGAACACCGGCATGGGCCACACCCGCTGGGCCACCCACGGCAAGCCCAGCGAGCGCAACGCACACCCCCACGCCGATACCAGCGGGGAAGTCGTCGTCGTCCAGAACGGCATCGTGGAGAATTTCCGCCAGCTCAAGGCAGAGCTCGAGGCCGAGGGGATCGAATTCAAGTCGGAGACGGACACCGAGGTGATTGCGCACCTCGTCAGCCTCAACTACAGCGGTGGGCGTACCCTGGTCGAGGCCGTGCGTGCGGCCATGAAGCAGCTGCGCGGTCCCAGCGCCGTCGTGGTGCTGTCCAACCGCGAGCCGGGCCTGCTCGTGGCAGCGCGGCTCGGCAACGCCGGCGGCGTGGCCATCGGCTTCGGCGAGGGTGAGATGTTCATCGCCTCGGACATGCCCGCCATCCTCGAGCACACCCGCCGCATGGCGTTCCTCGAGAACGGGCAGATGGCCGAGGTGACGGCGCGACGGCGCAGCCTTCTCCACGCTCGACGGCACGTCCTTCGAGCCGCGCATCCACACGATCTCCTGGGACCCCATCTCCGCTGCCAAGGGCGAGTACAAGCACTTCATGCAGAAGGAGATCTACGAGCAGGCGACCTCCCTCACCGATACGATCCGGGGCCGGGTGGATCTCAACAGCGGCGACGTGTACCTGGAGGAGGTGACCATCACCCCCGAGCAGGCGCAGGCGTTCGACCAGATCATTACTGTCGCCTGCGGCACGTCGGCATACGCCGGGCTGGTCGGGCAGTTCCTTTTCGAGGGGCTCGTGCGGCTGCCGGCGCGGTGGAATACGGCTCCGAGTTCCGCTACCGCGATCCGGTCGTCACCGAGCGCACCCTGATGGTCGGCATCACGCAGTCGGGCGAGACGGTCGACACGCTGGCCGCGCTCGACGAGGGGCGGGGGAAGGGGGCGCACCTCGCCAGCATCGTCAACGTCATCGGCAGCCAGGCCGCCCGCATCAGCGACAGCGTCATCTACATGCACTCCGGCCCCGAGATCGGGGTCGCCTCCACCAAGGCTTTCACCGCCTCGATCGTCTGCCAGTACCTGCTGGCGGTGCAGCTGGGCGCGCTGCGCGGCACCCTGTCCGTCGACCGCCGCCGCCAGCTTCTCGACGACCTGGCCGCGCTGCCGGCGCTCGCCGGGCGCGTGCTCGGCACGGAGCACACGCCGATGTACGAGCAGCTCGCGCAGGAGTTCTCCGGCTGCCGCGATTTCCTCTTCCTCGGGCGCGGCATCAACTACCCCATCGCCCTCGAAGGCGCGCTGAAGCTCAAGGAGATCAGCTACATCCACGCTGAGGGGTACCCTGCCGGCGAGATGAAGCACGGGCCCATCGCCCTGATCGACGAGGAGATGCCGGTCGTCGCCATCTGCCCGCAAGGTCCCGTCTACGACAAGATGGTCAGCCAGGTCGAGCAGGTCAAAGCGCGCGGCGGCATCGTCATCGCCGTCGCCACCGAGGGGGACGACTACATCGCCACCAAGGCCGACCGCGTGATCTACGTACCCGCTGCGCCCGAGCTGCTCACGCCGGTGCTGACGGTGATCCCGCTGCAACTGCTGGCGTACTACATCGCCGTCCGCCGCGGCGCCGACGTGGACCAGCCGCGGAACCTGGCGAAGAGCGTGACGGTGGAGTAGAGGGTACCAAGAGGGAGAGGGCGGCTCGCTCAGGAGGTCGAAGGGCCGGTTGAGTGAGCCGCCAGCCAGTGTGTCACTTCGCTCACGTCCGCATCGCCCCGCGCGACTTTGAAGACGAACGCTTCGAGCTCGGCATTGGATGCGGTGAGGCGCCAGCCATCCAGTTGAAGGAAGATGCCTGCCGCCGCTGCCCCGAGCCGCTTGTTGCCGTCGATCATCGGGTGGTTCTGGATCAGCGAATGCATGAGCGCAGCGGCTTTGGCGGGAATCGTTGGGTACAGATCGTGCTCCTCGAAAGTGGCTTGAGGCCGGGCGACAGCCGATTGCAGCAGCGACAGGTCGCGGATGCCGTGCGCCCCACCGGTTTCCTGCACCAGACGCATGTGCAGAAAAAGCGTCTGCTCGAGGGTCAAATAGATCACTTCGCAAGTGCTTCCAGCGCGGGGCGATAACGGTCGATGAACTCAGACACCTGGCGCGCAAACTCCTCGTCGATCGTGGATACGTCAGGCCGAGCCGGAGCAATGACCAGTTGCTGCTGCTCCCGATCCAGCTCCACCGTCACCGACGAGCCTACCCGAATCCCGAGGAAGTCCAGGGCCTCCTTGGGAAGCGATACGACAATGCTGTTACCGGTCTTGAACACCTTGCGCTGCATACCTGACTCCTAAGACACAATGTACTTACACGGTAAGTATACTCCGTCCTAGAGCAGAGTCAACAGTTCATTGGGGATGTGAGGCGTGGCCTTGATCTAGCTTGCCATCCTCGGCCCATCCGCCGCCGCCGGACAGATCTCCGCATATGTCCTGCAGCACACACGCCCCAGCTCCATCGTCCTGCTCCATCCGTGGTGCGCGGGTGGGGTGGCCACGCGTGAGGCCCTGCCTCGCATTATCGAGGGTTTGCAGGCGAAGGGGTACCGCCTAGTCACCGTGTCGGAGTTGTTGGCCACCAGATCGTAGGCCGGGGCGCAAACGGCGCGCAGAACGAGATCCGTCCGGCCACGCGCGGCGCGATCACGGGCGTCTCGCAGGGTTGGGTCAAACACGGCCCGCCCCGCATCGGGCGCGCCTCAGCCACAAGGACGTTACCCCCGGGCCAGTCTGCTGCCCGCTGCCGCGTCAGCCTGCTCTAACCCGCGCTGCATCAACCGGTATCGAATGCCGTCCGGCAGGCGTGAGACGATCCGTATCATCCGGGCATCGCTGCCGACCTGGTAGCGAGTGTGGGGCCGCCTGGCAGTCAGAGCGTGGACGACTGCCTTGGCCACCTCGTCGGGCGAGATGCCCCCCGGCGCCCGCGCCACGTTCATCAGCGACCGTATCAGCGCGCCGTACAGCTCGGTCGCCTCAGGTGGCAGCCGGTCGGTCTCAGCCTCTGCCTCGGCGAGCGACTTCGCCCAGATCGGCGTGTTGATCACTCCCGGTTCCACAGCACTGACGTGTATCCCCCAGGGTTCGAGCTCCAGGCGCAGGCAGTCGGTCAAGGCTTCCACGGCGTACTTGGACGCGCAGTACGGCGCCATCCCCGGGAAGGCTATGAGACCCGCCTGCGAGCTCATCAGCACAATCCGCCCCCTCGCGCGTCGCAGAGCCGGAAGGAATGCCTGCGTGACCGCCACAATGCCGATCACGTTTACCTCTAGCTGGCTGCGGAAATCGGCGACGGGAATGAACTCCATGGGGCCGGCGACGGCGATCCCGGCATTGTTGACGAGCCCGTGCAGCCCCGCTGCTCCGACGGCCTCCTCCACCAGCCGGCGCGCCTCGGCTATCGACTCTGCATCGGTCACGTCGAGGCGAACAGGTACTAACCGTTGTGACGCCTTCGCCTGTAACGCCTCTCCGTCCGCCGGCTTGCGAACCCCGGCGAACACGCGAAATCCCAACCGGTCCAGACGCAGCGCGCAGGCCTCGCCGATGCCGGACGAGGCGCCGGTGATCACTACGGAAAGCGGATTCGTTGACATGGAGCCCTCCCGGCTGGGGCATTGGCCAGCCCACGCCCAAGAATGCGATCGGACAGGGAAGATGCACCCGCGTTCGGCTGCGGCTGGAAGCGCCCTGTGTGGCGATGGGAGGATGAGCAGGGGCGGCAAATGCGAGAGCGATCTGCAACTCTCTTATAGCACTACCGCCCATACTTGTAAACGGGCTGCCTAAATCGTGCCCGAGCCGGGGAGATCGCTCAACGCGGCCGGTAGAGGGGTTCCGCCGCCGGCGAATGTACGAGCCGCTTCTTGCCGAGCGGCACTTCGCCGAAGTTCACCAGCAGACACACCGGATAGTTCCCGTTGCGGAGATACAGCAGACACTGTTCGACATCCTCGCGCCGGATTTCCCTGGCAGCCTTGATTTCCACGAGGATCGGTCCGCCATCCTTCCACACGACGAAATCTACCCGCCTCCGGGTTACCTCGACCCCATCAAAGCAGATGGGTATCTCGGCCTCACGAATGCACTCGATGCCCCGCTTCCCCAGAGCCAGAACGAGCGCTCGCTGGTAGTCCACTTCCATGCAGTGCGGACCCAACTGGCGCTGAACCTCAATGCACGCACCGATCACATCGTACGAGAGGGATTCGAAGGTGTGAGACATGGGTTGGTCCTGGGTGGTGGGTGGCGATCGTCTGGAATGACGACACGGTAGTAGTTTGGACCACGAAGTTTGGACCACGAAGACACGAAGGAACGCGAAGACACGAAGCACGAAAGGGCGCGACGTGCGCGGGTCGCCGCTGGCGGTCATCTACCTTATCTGTACCACAGCATTTCGCTCCATGCAAAGGCACGATCCAGTCCGAGGAACCAGCTCCTGCCGCATCACCGGGCTCAGATCCACGCGCCCTTTGACTAGCAGTCCAAACGCACCCGCGCAATCCCCCCGGTCCACTTCTTCGTGCCCTTCGCGCTTCGTGTCTTCGCGTTCCTTCGTGTCTTCGTGGTCCAAACTTCGTGGTCCAAACTACTCGACTACGCGCGTCTTCGCGTCCACCCCCCCATCCGTCAGCCCTCCCGCCCGCCGCGAAGTCAGGCTATCTGCCACCGTCATCGTATAATGCAAATGTATCAATAGGCTGGGCTGAACCGCCAGCAACTCTCGTGCTGCTTCATGAGGAGGATCTACATGTCTGTCTCCCCCCGGTCGCCGTTGGGACGTCCACGGCTCGCGTTGCCTCGAATCCGTGGCGCCGGCTCGATCATCGTAGCCGTCATCGTTCTCGCCATCTTCTACTTCGCCTTCGACTCCTTCTTCGGCTACGCCATGTTCCGGATCGAGGCCAACGAGGTAGGGATCAAGTTCCGCGCCAGCCGGCCGTACCAGGTGGTCGGCCCGGGCGTGTGGACCGAGCTGGGGATTTGGGAAGACATCAAGCCGATCAAGATCGCCGGGCATGGCCTTCACGATCATGGATCCGGAAGTGCTGACGAAAGACCAGCAGCGATTGGGGATCGAGGTCGCCGGCACCGTGCATCGCCCCGGGCTGGACAAGGCGGACATCATCCTGGCGAGCTGGGCGAACTACTCCACCTTCTACACCGACGACCGCGTCCTGGTTGGGGATGCGCAGAACCCCGGCGGGCTGATGCAGCGCCTGGGCGCAGCAGGCGGCCAAGGTGTGCGTGGGCGACCTGCAGTTCAGCGAGGCGGTGGTGGGCAGCGCCCGTGACGTGCTGCGAGAGTGCATCGACTCGGAGCTGGACAAGCTGGCAAAGGGCTACGGTCTCGAGGTGCGGAACGTCGTCGTGCCGAACATCATGCCTGGGCGCTACGGTGCAGAAGAAGCTGGACGACATAACGAATGCCAAGTTTGCCACGCTCGAGGCGCAGCAGAACGAGCTGAAGGCGAGGGCCGAGGCGGCGCGTGAGCTGGCGATCGAGCAGGGCAAGATCACTGGTGGAGCAGGGCCGGGTGCAGGAGAAGTCCAAGCAGGACGCGATCACGGCGAGCCTGAACAAGAAGGCGCTGGACGCGCAGAACGCGGTCATCGAGGCGCAGAAGCGCAATGACCTGCTGGCGATCGAGAAGGATCTGAAGATCGCACAGGTGCGCCGGGCAGTGGCCGAGGAGACGGCGAAAGCCGAGCTGGCGTCCGAGATCGCACGTGCCGGGATGTACGGCCAGAACCCGGAATACGTGACCTTGCTGACGGCGCAAGCCTGGGCGGCGGCGTACAGCAAGATGGATAAGGTGATCTTGCCGCCCAACGTCAGCCCATTCATGTTCATCGGCGGTGGCACGGCGCCCACGCTGACCTTGCCGGTGACAAACACGGTGGCCACGAAGTAACGAACGGAGGGGGAGATGCCTGCGCTGCTGGCAAAGGCGCTACCGCTGATCCTGATCGCCATCCTCGGGTACGCCGCCCTGCGCTCCGCAGGCTGGGCCAGGCAGGGCGGCCTGACGCGTGCCGATCGCGAGCGGCGGGTGCTGATCGCGTTCCTGATCGTGGTTGCGGCGATCTTCCTGGCAGGACGCTTCCTGTAGGGGCACGGAAAAGCACACGCCGGAGCTGTCGCCTTGCCTCCACAACAAAATCGTAGCCGTAAAGCACTCGCCGGAGATGTAACTTGCCGAGAACCACGAGCAGCGAGTGCTTTACCCGTGCCCACAGCCCCACAATACCGCGCACCCGTCACACGACTCGCGCGGGACGCGGCCGATGTGGGCTGGGCGGGTGGTGGGGCACTCTTAACGCAAAGACGCAAAGACGCAAAGGTTTCGTCTGGTCGAATGCACGTGCTGTCCCCGGAAGCAGCGCGGTCGGCATTGATGCGAATTGGGTGGCCAACGGCGTACTTCGTCAGGCTCAGTATGGAGTAGTTGGTTGTGAGCAACGATGTGAGTGGTTCCGTCCAGGGACACCGCTAGTCTGTGGCGCCCAAGTGCGGGGTCCCTGGACAGAACCATTCACATCGTTGGCAACCCCTAACAACTCCATACTGAGCCTGACGAAGTACGCCCCGTTGCCCACCCAATCCGCATCCAAGGCGACCGCGCTGCGCCCGTCTACCGCACCCGCGCCTACCACCCCTCTCCCATCACCACCCGCTCCGCCCCAAGGAAGCCGGCCAACTCACCTGCTGCCCTGCGCGTCGACTCACGCGCCGCTTCCGCATCCTCGCCGTCCTCTACGTGGATCGCTTCCACGCGGAACTCGCCGGCCTTCCGGTCCATCCGCGCGTCGATCCGCGCCACCAGCCTCTCTCCGTCCAGCACCGGCATTACGAAGAATCCGTGACGCCGTTTGGCGGCCGGGGTATAGATTTCCAGCCGGAAGCCGAAGCCGAACAGCTCCTCGGTCCGGTTGCGATCGCAGATCAGGTTATCGAACGGCGACAGCAAGACCGGGCGCCCGCCCCAGTCTGGGCCCTGGATCTGCTCGAGCAGCGGCACGTCGTCACGGTGGATGTACCACGGGCTGCGCCCGCTTCGCCCGCCGCGCCCGTCCAGACCCTCGACCTGCGCCTTCAGGATGCGTCCCCCTGATTCCAGGTGCGATAGCGCGTCTGCGAGCCCTGGGTACCAGTCGCGCACGAAATGGCGCTTGATGTGGATGGGCCGCGCGACCCCCAGCGCTCGCAAGGAGATCTCCGCCGCCCGGAGGACCGCCTCGCGCTCGTCGAGCGCTGCGCTCCTGGTCCATTCGGGGAGCACCCGCTCGGTCAGGTCATACTGTTTCTGGCCGCCGCTGCCGCCCGGCCACCATCACCCGCCCTTCCAGCCACAGCCACGACAGCATCTGGTTCGCGTTCCGGTCGGCGTTCCAGCCGGCGCTCACCCATCCGCGCGCCACCGGCCCCTGCAGATCGCGCAGCAGGAGCGGGCCGCTACGCTCCAGCTCGCTGATGATGTGTTCGCGCAGCGGTCGATTCTCTTCCACCCAGGCGCGCATGCGTCTGCTCCACGTGCGGTCGCTGTTCCAGCCGGCCAGGCGTGCGTGCGCGAGGATCGGGTAGTCCTCGGTCAGGCAGATCGACGCCGCGTGCGCCCAGTCCTCGATCAGCCAGCGCTCTTCCCAGAGCAACCGGTCCAACCAAGCGGGGTCGAACGCTCCCAGCCGGGCGTGGAGCACGAGCAGGTGACTGCGTGCGACGGCGCTGGTCGGGTCGAGTTGAAGGCAGCGAATGTCCCGCAGCAGCTTGCGCAGCGTATCCAGGTCCGCCGCCGGACGCGGTCCGGCAAGCCACTGCTTGCGAACCGCCAATCGCCGCGCCGTCTCGAGCGATAAACTGATAGGAGCTTCAGGCATGCGTGAGAGTATAAGAGTAGAACGAGCGTTCTGCAAGTGTCTTCTTCCGCTTCATCCCCGTCCGATTCGCCGGTGGGTAAGCCCGGTGCTACAATCGAACCGGCGGCTCTCCGCCGCTCTTGCTTCCCGCGTTCGATCAGGAGGAATCCAGCATGACCTCATATCACATCGCCCTCTACCCGGGTGACGGCATCGGGATCGAGGTGGTTGACCAGGCGGTTCGCGTTCTCGAGGCAGCAGAGAAGCGCCACGACTTCAATCTCGAATTCACCCGCTTCCCCTGGGGGACGGACTTCTACCTCGAAACCGGCCGGTGCGCTCCGGAGGATTTCCTGGATACGCTGCGCCCGTTCGACGCCATCTTCCTGGGCGCGCTCGGCGATCCGCGGCGGCTGCCGGATCACATTACCCTGGTGCCGCTGATCCAGATGCGGCAGGGGTTTGACCAGTACGCGTGCCTGCGGCCGGCGCGCCTCTATCCCGGCGTGCGCTCGCTGCTGGCAGGCAAGGGACCGGAACACGTGGATTTCGTTGTCGTGCGCGAGAATTCCGAAGGGGAGTACGCCGACGCAGGCGGCCGCTTCCGCAAGGGCTATTCCGATGAGTTCGCGTTGCAGACCGGAATCCACACCCGGCGCGGCATCGAGCGCATCCTGCGCTTCGGGTTCGACCTGGCCCGCACCCGGCGCCATCGCCTGACGATGATCACGAAGTCCAACGCCATGAAGTACGGGATGGTGCTGTGGGACGAGATCCTGGAAGAGGTGCGGCCCGGCTATCCGGACGTGCAGGTGGACAAGCAGCACGTGGACGCGGCCAGCATGAACTTCGTCCGCCGGCCAGAAGCGTTCGACGTCGTGGTCGGCTCAAACCTGTTCGGCGACATCCTGTCCGACCTGGGAGGAGCCATCGGCGGCGGCCTCGGCCTCTCCGCCAGCGCGAACATCAACCCGGAGCGCGCCTTCCCATCGATGTTTGAGCCGGTTCACGGCTCCGGCCTGGACATCGCCGGTCAGGGGATCGCGAATCCGGTCGCGGCCATCCTGAGCGCCGCGATGATGCTGGAGTGGCTGAACCAGTCGCAGGCAGCGGAGGAGATCCGCGCTGGCTGTCGGCCGCACCCTCCTCGCCGGCGCCGGCACCCCGGACCTCGGCGGTACCCTGAGCACGTCGGGGATGACGGATAGGGTGATTGCGGAGCTTTGAGTTCTAAGTTCTGAGTTCTGAGTTCTAGGTTCTAGGTTCGGGGTTCTGAGTGCTGGGCGGTGAGGGTTCGGTTTTGGGGTCCTGGGTTCTGGGGCTCAACAGCGTTCGACACTGGGCTCGACAGCTTGTGAGGGCTTCGCAGCGTCGGGACCTACGGGTCGCGGCTTCGTCATCGTAGGGGGCGGGTCGCCCGCCCCGCTGGCTCAATGCCACACAATTCCCGGGACGCGGCGCGGCTTGGTGACCGGCCCGCGCGGACGTGTCCCGGGCGACTCGGCAATCGGTGCGCTGCGGCTTCCTTCGGCAGCTCTGCTGGTTGTAGAGTTACGAGCAAAGGGCGGTAGGAACCCCGGTTGGGTGCCGAACCTGACCCTCTGGCGGCATCCGCTCGTGTCACCCTCATCTCTCGAGACGCCCCTGCTTTGCAGCTCCACGGCGTACCTCTGATCAGCGCAAGGCCTGTCGGAGAGGGCCACCCTCGCCGCGTCGCCTACACCCCCCTGCAAAAACGCGACCAACAACGTCAGCGTCAACGGGCTGAGAAGGGTGGAGACGAAAACAGCGCTGGTGGCGAACGCGGGGGAGAGGTCGTATTCCAGCGCCAGGATGGTGAGGATCACCGCGGCGGGCATGCCTGCCTGTGTAACGCCCGCTTGCAGCGCCGGTCCGTGTAATCCCAGGATACCGGCGACCAGAAATGCCAACAGCGGCGATACCACCAGCCGCAAGACGCTCGCGATCCCGACCATGCGCAGTTCTGCGAGCGCCGTGGAGTTGGCGAACTGCATCCCCAACACCAGGATCATCGCCGGAATCGCTGCATCGCTCAGCAATCCGACCGGCCGCGCCAGCACCGGCGGTACCTGGATCCCCAGCGCCAGCACGAACACCGCCGCGAGCACCGCGTAGATCACCGGAACCTTGAAGACAGAGGTAAGCGCTTTGAGTGCGCTCTGGCGGCCTACGCAGATCAGGAAGATGCCGATCGTGTAGGTCATGATCACGTTCACCACGAAGAAGATCGTCGCGCGCTCGAGCGCCGCCTGGCCGAAAGCAAACAGCACCAGCGGCAGCCCGTAGTTCCCGGCGTTGGCGAACATCACGCTGATCGACAGCGCGCTGACCTTCTCCCTCGGCATGCGCAAAGCGATCGCGATCGTCGCCGCGATCGCTCCCACCAGCAGCATCGTCGTCACGGTAAAGAGCACCATCTGCCCGAGCTCCTGCGTCCCAATCTGTGTGGTCGTAAGCAGATCGAATATGAGCGCAGGCGAGAGCGCGTAGAAGGTCACGCGCGACATCGTCCGGACATCGGTTTTGGCAAACCGCACCAGAAGGTATCCTGCGAGCGCGACCAGGAAGATGGGCAGGATATCGTTGGCGAAGATGGAGAGCAGAATGGCCACTTGCGCACACTTTCCACGGCGGGTATTTGGCCGGAAGGCAACCGGCACATGATACCGTACTGGAGAGCCGCGACAAAACGACGTAGCCGGGCTTGCTTCTGCGGTTGGCGCGCAGTGCTACACTATGGCCTGCAGCCGTGTCTGCAACCTTCCGCCGGTCGAGGTATGCATGCCACGTTGGATCGTCGCCATCGCAGCATTTTTCGCCCTCCTGCTCGCAATCGCGCTGGGCGGCGCACTGCTTGGCGGATACCTGTGGTTCGAAGGCTATGGGCTGCCTGAGAGCGTCCGCGACCGGCTGCCTCCCGGCGTGGCGCGGATCGTCGCCACCGCTACCGGCACGCCGACCCCTACGCCCACCCCTACTACCACCGCAACGCCGGCCGCGACCCCCACGGCAACCGTCACACCCACCGCGACCCTCACTTCGACCCCAACCGCCACCCCCACGTCCACTGCGCCCCCGCCGTCGCCAACACCCGAGCCACTTCCCGGACGGCTCGCGATCGTCGGCGGCGATGGCAATATCTATACGGTGCGCCCGGACGGATCGGATTCCGTGGCCGTCACCGCGAACGCGACACCCGGCGCCCGCGTCTACGGCCAGCTGGCCTGGTCGCCCGGCAGCGCCCGGCTGGCGTGGACGGAGGTGGTCCGCTCCGGCAGGCAGACGACGACAAGCCTGCTGATCGCGCTGGCCAACGGGAGCGAGCTGCAGCGAACGGCAGCCGCCGGGACGCCGCTGGCGGTGTATTGGAGCCCGGACGAGGAACGGGTGGCGCTCCTCTCCCTGACTTCCGGGGTCTCCGAGCTGCGGCTGGTTGAGGGCGCCAATCTGGGCCGCCAGGCGCGTTTGCTGGCGCGGGGCGCTCAGCTATACTTCACCTGGGCGCCCGACAGTCCGCGGTTGCTCGCACACAGCGACGACCGGCCTCTTTCGCTGCTGGCCCTGGACGGGAGCACGACTGGGCTACCGGGCACTCCCGGCGACTTCGGGACGCCTGCCTGGAGCGCCGACGGGAAGCGGCTGGTGTACGCCTTGCGTGAAGGTGGGTCGCAACGGCTGGTGATCGCGGCCCCCGACGGCAAGGTGGAACGGCGGCTGGCGGAATACGAAGGGCACGCTGCCTTCACCCTGAGCCCGGACGGGCGGCGCCTGGCGTATATCTCCACGCTCGCAGCTTTGCGCCTGGCAGCTCTCGGCCCACTGTACGTGGTGGGCGACGAGGCGAGCGCGCCCGTGCAGGTGGTCGCCGGGCACGTGCTGGCAGCCTTTTGGAGCCCCGACGGCAGCCGGCTGCTGGCGCTTTCGATCGAGAACGCGTCCGCCGGCTGGCAGCTCTTCCGAGGTCGCACACCGGCAGCAAACCGGGCGCGTTTGGCTGCGCTGGCACGTGTGGGACGGGCAGCAGACAACCGCCCTGGCGCGATTTCTGCCCACGGGCCAGATGTTGGTGGAGCTGTTGGCGCACTACGATCAGCAGGACCGCGCCATCACCCCCTGGTCGCCTGACAGCCGCGCCTTCGCGTTCTCAGCCGTCAGCGCCCGGAACGAGGAGAGCATCTGGGTGCAACGAATCGACGGCAGTCCGGCGCAACGCGCGGCCGCCGGTTCGACCGTTTCCTGGTCGCGACGCTGAGGCGCCGCGCCTGCGAGGGAGAGAACCAATGCCGGGACGGATCGCAGACACGATCACAAATCCGGGGAACCCGCAGATCGTCGAGGTGCGCAAGCTCGACCAGCGCAAACATCGTGAAGAGCAGGGGCGCTTTCTGGTGGAAGGGCTGCAGCTGCTGACGATGGCGCTGGATGCCGGCGCCGAACCACTGGACGTGTTCTACGCTGAGGAGCTTTTCACGGGGCAGCAGGCGCCCGCCTTGGTCGAGCGCTTCAGCCGCAGCCCGGCGCGGCTGCTGCCCGTCGCGCCGCGTGTCATGGAGCGCCTTTCCGAGCGCGACGCGCCGCAGGGGATCGTGGCGACGTTCCGGCTGTACGAGAAGAGTCTGGGCGACCTGTCGCTTTCCGGTCGCGAGCTGGTGGTCGTGCTGGACCGGCTGCAGGACCCCGGCAACGCAGGCACGCTGATCCGTACCGCCGACGCAGCCGGAGCCGCGGCGATTGTGATGCTCGAGCCCTGCGTCGACCCTTTCGATCCGAAGACCGTCCGCGGCACCATGGGCTCGCTCTTCAACGTGCCGCTGGTGCGAACCGGCGATCCCAGGCAGCTCGCTGAATGGCTGCGGGGGCGCGGCTTCCGCCTTGTGGGCGCTGCCGCCCACGAAGGGGTGCTGTGGGGCGATGGCTTGTGGAAGGGCGGGGTGGCGCTCGTGCTGGGCAATGAGGCGCGCGGTCTGTCGCCCGATGTCGCCGAGCAGGTGGGAGAGTGGGTGCGGCTGCCGATGGTCGGCAAGGCCGAGTCGCTCAACGTGGCCATCGCTGGCGGCATCCTGATGTACGCCTGGCTGCGCGAGAATAGCGGCGGGTAGCTATCCGGCGCTCCAGCGGGAGAAGATCGCCGTGGCGAGCACGCGGCCGGTCCCCGTTTCGCGCACCCCCATCTCCCCCGCCTCCACTCGCCCTCCGGGCGGCACCAGGGGCGACAGCATGTGGGCCAGGCTGAAGGGTGACATCCGGACTGCGTACGCGGTAAGCACCACGAAGAGCGCGCCGGGGTCGAGCAGGGCAGCGCACGCGTCCAGCAGCGGCGGGAGCCCCTTCTCCAGCCGCCAGATCTCCCCTTTGGGTCCCCTGCCGAACTTCGGTGGGTCCAGGATGATCCCGTCGTAGCGAGAGCCGCGCCGCACCTCGCGCAGAGCGAACTTGAGCGCGTCGTCTACCAACCACCGGATCGGACGCCCTTCCAGCCGGGCGAGCGCCTGATTTTCGCGCGCCCATGCCAGCGAAGGCTTCGAGGCGTCGACGTGTGTCACCTCGGCGCCTGCCGCCGCCGCAGCGAGTGTGGCGATGCCGGTGTAGCCAAACAGGTTCAGGACCCGCACGGGTCTGTGCGCCTGCTTGATCAGCCCGCTCATCCAGTCCCAATGTGTCGCCTGCTCGGGGAACACTCCCATGTGGCGAAAGGGGGTCGGCTCCGCCCAAAAGCGCAGGTCGCGATACCCCATCTGCCAACGCTCCGGGAGCTGGCGACGAAATTGCCAACGCCCGCTTTCCTCGCCACCGGGGATGAATGTGCCGTCGGCCGCGTCCCAGGCCGGTTGGGGCAGTGCGGGCCGCCACAGCGCCTCGGGCTCCGGCCTGGCGAAGCGATAAGGACCGAAGCGCTCAAGCTTGGACCCATTGCCGCTGTCCAGCAGCTCGTAGTCTCCCCAACCATCGGCTATCAGCGTCACCGGCGCCGGTTCCGCACGCATTCGTGTCTCGCCCATCGTTCCCTCGCCTTCGCACTACATCTTACGCGAGAAAGGGGGTGGCGTACAGCGGCGGGGGGCGTCATACGTTATTCGTCATGCGTCATCCGTCATCCGTCATGCGTCATCCGGAGGGGTTGCACGTTGTAGGTCACGCTGAATGAACATTGACAAATGATCAGGTAGGCACTCCCACGCTCGCGCCCACGCGTAAACGCATGTAGGTCACGCTTGGAGCGTGACGCCGTGCACAATCGTGTGACCCCCCGCTCTGGCCTTGCGCGAACCGTATCATTCCAAGCGTGGCATCGCGGCAGTGCCGCACACGTGCGTTACGCGTGAACCGTCACGCTCCAAGCGTGACCTACAACGTGTAACCCCTACGGGTGACGCATCACCCCTCCGGTTGACGGTTGACGGTTGACGGATGACGCATGACCCCTTCGGGTGACGCATGCCCCCCGCCCCGCCTTGTCATCCCCCCGCCTCCCCACTACAATGCCCCCATGCGTATTGCGCTGGTCGCTCCGTTTGGCTTACGTGCAAAGGGCACGGCGCGCGCTCGCGCTTTGCCGCTGGGCGTCGCCCTGGCGCGCGCCGGGCACGAAGTGGCGCTCATCGTGCCGCCGTACGACAGCCCCGAGGATAGCGGCGCCCGGTGGGCGCAGGATGGCGTCGAGGTGATGCACGCGGTGCTGCCGGGCAGGGACGCGCAAAGCGCTGTCTGGCACCTGGAGCTGGGTTGGCGCACCTTCCGCCTCGCGCAGGCGTGGAAACCGGACGTGCTCCACGCCTTCAAGCCCAAGGGTCCCGCGGGTCTGGCGGCCTGGCTGGCGTGGAACGGGCGCGCTGCGTGGCCGCGGATGCGAGTGATCGTCGACACCGATGACTGGGAGGGGCCGGGCGGGTGGAATGACGACCAACGCACCGGATACTCTCCGGCGCAGCAGCGCTTCTTCACCTGGCAGGAGCGCTACGGTCTCTCGCACGCACACGCCTGGACGGCCGCGAGCCGCTGCCTGGCGGAACGCGCTCAGAGCTTCGGCGCAGATCCACAACGTATCCATCTCGTCCCCAACGGGCTGGCTGAGCCCAAGCGCTGGCAGACCAACGGCGCGGGCGATGGTCCCTATGTGCTTCTGTACACGCGTTTCGCCGGGGTTGACCTGGAAGGGATGGCCGCAGCCTGGAGCGGAGTCAAGCAGGAGGTACCTGAAGCGCGTCTGATTGTGGCCGGAAGAGGGCTCGCGGGAGAGGAGCGCCGGCTCATGGGAATGGCGCGCGGGGTCGAGATCCAGGGTTGGCTCGAGCCAGATGCGATGCCGCTGCGCTTCGCGAGCTGCCGGGTGGCTGCCATTCCGTGGCGTGATTCGCCGGCGAACCAGGCGCGCAGCAGCGTCAAGGTGCGAGAGATGATGGCTGCGGGATTGCCGGTCGTGGCGACCGCCGTCGGCGAGCTGCCCGAGGTGCTGGGGGACGGCGCAGTGTGCGTGCCGCCGGGAGATTGGCCGGCGTTCGGGCACGAGCTGGCGCGCTTGCTGCAGGACCGGCGGGCAGCGACCGCCATGGGGGCTCTCGGGCGATCGCGCGTGACGGAGCACTATACGTGGGATCGACTGGCGCGGATCGCTGTGTCCGCCTATGAGGGCCGGGTTGCCGGCTAGGCGGCCGGGCTGGCGGTGGGCGGCCGTGGCAGCGTGGATGGCGGGCATCTACGTGCTGTCGGCGCAGTCGCGGCTCCCGGATCTTACCCCCGGCGCTCCCGGACTTCAGGAGATCGCGGGGCACTTTCTGGCCTATGGGGGGCTGGCCTGGCTGTGGGCGAGTGCGCTCTGCTCTTCAGGCGTGCGGCCTTGGGTGGCTGCGATCGCGGCCTTGGCGGCATGCGTTCTGTATGGGGCCACTGATGAGCTGCACCAGAGTATGGTCCCCGGACGGGACCCCTCTTTTTCCGACCTAGCCGTCGACGCCGTTGGAGCTGTCGTTGCTGTGGCCGTCTTCTGGCGGCGGCAGGGACGCGCTGGCTGACGGGGCTGCCGGTTCGATCACGATCTCCCCGAACATTTCTTCCTGCCTTACGTCGACGATACGGCGCTTGACGCATTCGAGCACTGCCAACAACGTCACGATGACCTCATGGCGTCCGGGCGCTTCGCTCAGAAGGCAGCGGAAGATGATCGTTTGCCCGTCAGAAATGGCCTCCCGTATACGCACGATCTGGTCGTGGATGGTGAGGGTGAACGGTGTGACGACGCTGCCGGCAGGAAGCTGGGGCTCCTTGATGCTGAAGGCGGCACAGGCCGCGCGCAGCAGCTCGTCGATACTCATGCCCCCTTCGGCCAGCCGGCGTTCGAGCTCGGGCGGCTCCGCAATCCGCACGTAGGCGTGCTCCCCAGTCTCTTCGATGCTGCGAAGCGCGGCCGCGACGGCTTTGTAGCGCTTGTACTCGCGCAGCTGCCGGGCGAGCGCCTCTGCGGGGTCCTCTTCCTCTTCGCCGTTCTGGCCGGGTGGTGGCGGCAGCAGCAGCCGCGCTTTGATCCACACGAGCCGCGCTGCCATCTGTACGAATCCCGCGAGAGTCTCGGCGCCGACCGCCTCGAGCGCTCGCACCTGTTCGAGGAACTGGTCCGCGATTTGGGCGATCGAGATGCCGCTGATATCGAGCTTCTCGCGCTCGATAAGATGCAACAACAGGTCGAGAGGTCCCTCGAAGGTGGGGAGCTGGACGAGGTACAGCTCGCTCTTGTTATCGTCCATCACCACTGGCCGAAGTCCCGGAAGCGCTTGCCATCCTGAGCCATTTGATCCAGGATCTGCTGAGTCGCGGCGGGGTTGGCGCCCGCGATCCGCTCCACCTTGCACCCTGCCGACAGCAGCATCTGCTCGCAATCCCAGGTCACACCGTCCAAGCCGCCGACGATCGTGACGTATTCGGAGTGCTGAGCGTCGTCCAGCGAGAAGCCTGCCGTGGGGCGAAAGCGCGCGATGTAGTTCATCGCGCCCAGCCATTCGTCACGTGCCCAGCGGTCGGACCGCTGCCAGAACAGCAGGTAGTGCCCAATCGCCCGCTCCGGGGTAGCGCCGAGCGCCTGTGCCTGCTGTAACCTGGTTCTGAACGCCTGCTGCCACTGCTGTCCGGCAGCCCATTGCCGGCCGGGGCACGTACCGGTTGCGCCGCTGAAGTCCGCATGCCCGAGAACGCGCTCGTTGGGGATGTTCAGCTTCTGGCACAGCCACGCAACCAACGATGCGGCAGCGCCGATCTGGCGGGGAGTGGGAGACACGTCGTCGAAGTTGCCGGCGATACATACCCCCACGGCTGCCTCGTTTCCGGCGTGCAAGTGCGTGCAGGCCGTCTCGAGCCGGTTCGTCTGGAAAATCGTGCCGTCCGGAATGATGTAGTAGTGGTAGGTGATGCCCGGCGTATTCCGGCTCACGTAGTACCGTGCGACCTCCTCGGCCGGCACGTTCGCGGGGACGGCGCTGTGATGGATGGCTACCTGCGTAATGGAGGCGAGCGTGCGCGAATCCCAGCGAAGCAGCTCGTGGCGCGGCAGCGAAGCAGAGATGTCACGGATCGCCGGCGCAACGGCCGGGACGTGAGGGGCATCAGGTCGCTTCTCGCGCTTCAGCGCTTCGATCTGCACCTCGAGCTCGCTCGCGCGCGACCAGCCGCTCGCGCTCGCGCTCCGACTCCGCCAGCTGCTGCACCAGGCCTGCTGCCTGGGCGCGCACGGCCTCGAGCTCATCCTGCAGCCGCCCCAAATCGGCCTCGGCGCGTGCCAGCGCCGACTGCAGCTGCACGACCTGTGCCTGCAGAGCCTGCGCATCTCCACCGCCCGGTTTCTCTTCGACAAGCTCGCCCATGCGCGCCAGCAGCCGCTGCTTGCTCCCGCCTTCGCCCTCCCACTGACCCGGGGATGGGGTATCCAGGAAATTGGCGGCGCCCTTGACAGCGTCGAACGGCAGCCGGAGCTCCTGCGTGAGCCACGCAGCGAGCTGGGCGGTGGCCTCGAACTGTGGCTCGGGCAGAGCTCCGCCCTCGAATTCCCCGGCCAGCGCGATGTGGATGCCGTGCGCTGCCCAGTTCTGCTCGCTCGCCGGCGCCTCGCCCAGGGGATACGTCTGGAGGACGGCGCCGTCGGCGCCCACCAGGAAGTGGAACAGCAGCGCTCCGAACATCTCCTTGTGGACCGCGGCAATTTTGCGGAGCGCGACAGATGCCTCGACACCGGTATGGTGCAAGACCAGATGGCGTATCGCCGAAAGAGGGCGCGCCTGGCGGCTTCCCGGTGCGGCCGGGTAATCCGCAGCCGCGTCGTTAATCGCCGGCTTCGGGAGACGAAGAACACGCCTGCTGCCCGGCAATCTCTCCTCAATCTGTTGCTGCATGGCGGCGACCGTTCGTCGCAGTTGCTGCAACTCCTCTCCCGCCGCACGGAGCCGGATTTGTCCCTCCGGATACTCCTCCATTACCACCCGCTGCCACTCTTGCGTTTGCAGGCCGGTGTTCTCAGGCAGGTACTGGTCGGAAATGGGGAACCCGGCGACCTCGGCGCTGTAGTGACGGTAGAAGGCAGCAAACGGGCCGTGTGCGGTGTAGCCGGTTTCGGGGAACGAGATCGGTGCGGACGCCGACCGCATAGCCGATTGCACCGTGAGCTTGACCTCAAGCGGCACACTGCCGCTGTCGTTGAACCAGCCGGTGTCATTGCCGTACAGATCCCAGCGCAGGACGTAGGGCCCAGGGATGCTGGGTGCGGTGAAGTGTGCGCGCACGCGCGCCTCATGTTCGGGTTCTACCGTTTCGGGCAAGGCGGTGAAGGAATCGAACTCTTCCGGCAGCCGCAAAAGTTTGCCCGTCGCATCCAACCAACGATACCCGATCTGTACCGCCGACGGGCCATCGTGAATCCAGGCTGTGTCGCCGTCGTTGCGGAATTCCAGCAAAACCTCGCGCGCGGTACCGGCTACTATGTCGGGCGGCATCGAATGAGACAGGAAGTTAACGCGCCGCGCTTCCGTCTCTGGGCCGGGCCAGGAGTATTCGGAGCCCAGCGCCTGGCGGAAATCCTCTATGACGCCGGCCTTGCCTTGAATCCCCCAACGGTCAATTCCCTTCTGCCAGCGGAACAGCACCAGCGCGCGGATCTTCTGGTTGCCGGCAAGGGCGTTCCAACGAGCAACTTCGGCGTAAGCGCGCTGGATCCAACCCGAGTTTTCGTTGCGCCACTCGTCGTTCTGGCTGGCCTGCGTGATATAGACAGGCAGCCCGCGCATGTTCAGCGGAACGGCGCGCATGAAGTCCTGGTAGGCGCGGAAGTTCGCCTGCCGGTTCGCGAACGGCGGGTCCATGTAGGTGTCGCCGCCGACCAGCTGCGGGTCTGGACCATGGGTATACGTGTGCAGCGCCAAACCGTCACAGTCGGTCGGGCCGAGGATCATCAGGATGTCCGAGAGGTACTTGATCCAATCTCCGTTAGCATTCCCCGGATAGACGGTCTTGTTGTTCCACGGGGCTACCGGTGCGAGGATAACCTGGTCGGCGGCATGGCCGGGCAACGCCTTGATAGCCGTGCGACAACGGCGGTAGCAGTGTGCATACATTCCGGGGAGCACAATCTCCACCCCGCCGGGGCGCTCCTCGGGGTGGTTGGGCTCGTTGCCGATGACCCAGATGTGGCAGCCTTCCGAGTTGCGGACGAAGTTTGCGCAGCGCTGGGCAAACTCGGGGTAGCGCGCCGAGAACGAAATGCTCCCCTCACCGTTGTATCCGTTGAACAGCCGGACAATAATGCCGAATCCCTGGTTCGCCCACTCGCTGTAGTCGCAGCCGCCGTCGTCGTCAGGATCGCTGCCGATCGCCTCGGTAAAGATGATCCAACCCGGCGTCCCGTATTCATTCATCAGGCGCTCGGCGCCCGGATCGTGGAATCCGTAGAGGTAGGGGGAATCATTCAGGGGTCGGACCATTCGTAGCCTCCAGGCCTTCATGAGCGCAGTAGGACCCGATTATACACGACGTGACGGGCAAGCGCCTATTTGGATCGCTCTATCTGGTATAATGGCGGGGCCGTTATGGCACTATCGATGGAGGAGAACTGTGGATATTGAATGGTATGGCCACTCGTGTTTTCGCCTGCGCGAACAGGGCGTGGTCATTGTCACCGATCCGTATGACAGGGTCGCGGGATACAACATGCCGCGCGTCAAGGCCGACATCGTCACCGTGAGCCACGATTCCCCGAATCACAGCGCCGTGAGCGCGGTGAAGGGCGAGCCGAAGGTGCTGAGCAAACCGGGCGAATACGAGATCCGGGGCATCTTCGCCACCGGGATCCAGACGTGGCACGGCGGACGGGGGGAACCGAAAGAGGAGAACGTCGTCTTTGTCTTCGAGTTCAACGATATGACCGTCTGCCACCTGGGCGATCTCTCGCAGGTCCCCACGCAGGCGCAGATCGAGGCGCTGCCGAGCATAGACGTTCTGCTGGTGCCTGTCGGTGGCGGAGGTGCGCTCGAGCCCGACAAGGCCGCAGAAGTCATTACGATTCTCGAGCCCAAGATCGTCATCCCGATGCACTACGCCGTGGATCAGGTGGAGATCCCCGGGCTGGAACCTTTGGGCAAGTTCCTGAAGGAGATGGGCGTCACGGAGCAAGCGCCGGTGGAGAGTCTGCGGGCAACCCGCAGTGATCTGCCCGGCGAGACGCAAGTCGTCATCCTCGAATGCAAGCAGGGGTAGCCTCATGCGTAACCGCCAATCTGCGTATATTGCATCACTTCTGTTCTTGCTCGTAGCTCTGGCGGCGTGTTCCGGTGCCCCGACCGCCGCACCCGTCGCTCCCACGGCTGCCGTCGTGGCGCCTACACAGTCTGCAGCTCCCGTCGCCGGCGGTGATGCCACGCAACTCGTCGCTGCCGGCCGTGCAGCGATGGAAAAAGGCGATTTGGCGGGCGCCGAAGCAGCATTCCGCCAGGCTCTGGCTGCCGACGGGAAGTCGGCGGCGGCGCAGTTTGGGCTGGGTAACGTCCTTGTGCGTCAGGAACGATTGCAGGAGGCAGAGGCAGCCTACCGGGCCGCCGTGGCGCTCGATCCGAAGATGGGCACGGCGTGGGCAAATCTTGGCGTTGTGTACTACCAGATGGGACAGTTCGCCAAGGCCCGGGAGCAGTACGACGCAGCCCTCAAGATCATGCCGGACGACGCGGAAACCATCTACCTGCTGGCCGCGACTTACCTGCAAGAAGACAGGCTTACCGATGCGGAACCGCTGCTCAAGCGCGCCGCCGAGTTGAAGCCGACCCTCGCCGAAGCTCAATACGGGCTGGGCGCGCTTTACAAGCTGAAGGGCCAGAAGCAGGAGGCGATCGCTGCTTTCGAGCGTTTCATACAGCTTGCCGGAGCGACCGACCCCGTGTCAGGCAAGCACGCCCAGGAAGAGCTGAGAGCGCTCCGCGCCCAATAGCCGTCCGGCCGCTCCGTATCACCTCGCGCTCGCGGGCCAACCCGGCCCCCCACCAGTCGCGCCAACCAAAAGGGTCAGGCCCCCCGGCCTGACCCTCTCACCCTCGCCACCCATGAGCTCAGCACCCGTATCCCAAAACCGAACCCTCACCACCCGGCACTCACAATCTCGAACTCAGAACGTAGAACTCAGAACTTAGAACCTCGTACCCGCCTCATCCACCGGTCTGCTCGCGTGACGCGGCGCACCCATCGCCGCCATAGCACCGGCTGAACCTGCCGCCACTCCTGCGCCACACCCTCCAGCGTCTTCACCGGTATCGGCTCGCGCCCGTACTGCTGCGCCGAGAAGAGCTGCGCCAGATGCCCGGCCGGCTCTCCCACCTCGGGAACCGCCTGCCCCAGCGTATGGGCGTGCTCCCACGGGGTGAAGCTTGCAGGCCAGGCGATATGCAGTCGCTGGGCCCACGAAGCCAGGAAGGCGAACAGGCGCACCAGCAAACCCGCATCCGGCGCCAGCAGCCGGTTGGCCCGCCTCTGCAGGATGAGGGCCATTCCGGCGAGCAAGGACAGCAAAAGCGTGGTGACTGTGACGGCCAGCAGGTTGTCTGTGATGAAGTCGATCGCCTCCTGGAACCGGTTTCGCTGCGGGACGCCCCCGAGCAGCCCCCGGCTGCCACGGTCCGGAAGCGAATCGTCTTCCAGCATCTCTCCGCTCGGATCTGCGCCAGACGCCGGAAGCGGCTGGAGATCGCCTGCCTCTCCCAGCGTAGGCCGGGTAAGGCCGGGCTGCGATGCGGTAGGCTCGAACTGGATCCAGCCGTAGCTCGGGAAATATGCCTCTACCCACGCGTGCGCATTTCGCTCGAGCACCACGTAGCTGTTCAGCTCCTCGCGGTACTCGCCGGGAGCGTATCCGGCCACGAAGCGCGCCGGTATCCCGAGCGAACGCAGCATGGTGACCATCGCGCTCGCGTAGTAGTCGCAGTACCCTTCCTTGATACCGAATAGGAAGTAGTCAACGGCATCCCGGTCGGCCGGTGGAGCAGGGATGGCAGTGTTGTATTTGTAGGTCGTCCTCAGATATCCCTCGACAGCCGCCGCCGTATCGAACGCATTGCCGGCTCCGGCGGCGATCTGTCGCGCGAGCGCCTTCGTGCGCTCCGTCATGCTGTCTGGCAACTGCAGGTATCGCTCCCGTATCCACTGGGGGTACTCCTGGCTATCCTCGCGCAGCTGCTCGGCCGGCGCCCGTGTGACCATTGAGACGACCTGATAGACGCTGTTGGCGTCGAGCGAGAGCTGGCTGCGCAGCAGCGAGACGCTTCCTCGCTGCTCACCCTCCTCCTCGTAGAATTTGATGGACGCGTTTGCCGGGACTGACGCCCGCACCGGCTGCGGCGCCGACACCAGGACCTGCATGCGCGGCTCGAGCGTCCGCACGGTGACGGTCATCTCCGTTGACAGGTCGAAGATGCGCTCCGGGAACATTCCGTTCCGATCTACCGGCACCACTCTTTCGTCGGTATTGAGCCACTGCCGTCCCGTGTACGAGTCGAATATGGCCGCGCGCCAGTAGTTGGACTCCGGGCTCTGCGCCTGGAAGAGTGGTTTGTCGCTGAGAGTGACCGGTCCGCCCAAGGTCATCGTCTTGCCAAAGGATGCGGCCTGCTGGAGCGTGGGGTAGTTGAGGGCGCCGAACATCCGGTTCCAGCCGTCCTGCACTTCTTGCCACGGCGCATTGAACGGCTGCAGTACCTCTTGCAGCCCGCGCTGGGTTGTCGCCTTCGGCATGAACCAGGCCAGCGCGATCACGACGACCGCGAACACCACCCCTTCCCGCAGGAAATCGATGTAGATATCGGGGGAATAGCGGATGCGCATTACCTGCCAGTCGCTCTCGTTGCGAGCGAGTTCTACGCGAATGGCTAGCATCAACACGGCGGCGAGAAACACGACGATGTAGGGAGTCATGTTCCGTGGCGAGTAGTACGCATTGAACAGCAGTCCGACGGCAGCCGGGAAGACCGCCGGCCAGACTCGCCTGCGCCGCACAATGGTCCACATGGCGAAATGTGCCATCCACCATCCGAGGAGGCACAACTGGATCACAAAGATCACATTGTCGGTGCTCGGCCCGCGCTGGATGAGAGCGGTGATCCATCCGGCGATGCGGTCGGCCAGCGTGATCATCCCGCGCTGTATTGTCGGGCTGGGCAGCATCTCGCGGATCACCGAAAGACTGATCACCGCGATGCTGATGATGAAGCTGTACAGTGTGCCGAAAAGTGGACCCCAACGGGTGAGCGAGAGCGCCAGGGCGGCGACTGCCCCGAGAAGAACGGACTCTTGCACAAGGACCAGTCCGTCGCTCCAATGCGCCGCCTGGAGCGACCACGCGACGCTGAGGAGCATCAGCAACGCCAATGCCGGCGTGACCCAACCACCGCTGCGATACAGCTGCTCGCGAGGACTGCGCGCGATAGTCTCCTCAGCAGGCAACGTCAGAATACTGGTTTGGACTGCCACTGGCTTCCTCGATCTTCCGAAGATTTGCAATTATTATACGGAATCGTAGACGAAGGGTCAAATGACCTGGCTTACAGAGCCTTGCGTCCCGCGTCCGGGATTCTTCTCTCAGATGATTTACGCCGGCTATTGGCGGGTTGGATCGGATAGAGTAGAATTGCCCGGTTGTTCCGGTTTCAGGAGGAGATTTATGGACAAGGGCCAGGTGGCCTCGCTCTTGCAACGGCTCACCACAATCGACGGCCCCTCCGGCATGGAAGAGCGCGTGTCGGCGCTGGTCGAGGAGCTCGCTGCCCCTTACATCCACGAGACGCAGCGTGATGCGATGGGCTCGACGATTCTGATCCGGCGCGGCGAGCGACCGGACGGGGCCCCAGAGCGACGGCTGATGATCGCCGCGCACGAGGATGAAATCGGGCTGATGGTTAGCGATGTGGACCGGGGGTTCCTCCGGATCGTGGACGCCAACCAATATGACGCCCGGACGCTCGTCGCGCAAGAAGTGACCGCTTATCCGAGCGGCAGCGATGCGTTTCCTGACGGGATCACCGGCTTTATCGGAAGCCGTCCGCCACACGTCCTGACGCCCGAAGAGCGCAAGGAACCGGCGCCGATCACGAAGATGCGCGTCGACCTGGGGTTGCCTTCGGGTCCTGATCAGCCGGCCCTCCTGGACGGAAAGCGGTTGGAAGAGCTGTTCCGGGTGGGGGACCGGGTCGTGCTGCGCGGTCCCTATACCGAGCTGATGAATGGTCGTGTGGCAACCAAGGCGCTGGACAACCGTGCCAGCGTTGCGCTCATGGTCGCGATGCTTGGCCACCTGGCTACGATGCGGCACACCTGGGATGTCTACGCCGTGGCTACCTCGCAGGAGGAGTCGGGCCTGCGCGGGGCACAAACCAGTGCCTTTCGCGTGAATCCGGATCTCGCAGTTGCGCTAGACGTGACGTTCGCCTCCACTCCGGGGCTGGATGACACGAAGACCGTCGACATGGACAAGGGTCCCGCTATCGCCTGGGGTCCCAACCTGCATCCGGCGCTCGTGCAGCGGCTGCGGAGTCTCGCCGACGATCACGACATCTCCTACGTGACAGAACCAACCCCGGCGGGGACCGGCACCGACGCGTGGGCCATTCAGGTCGCCCGGACCGGCGTGCCGACCGCGTTGATAAGCGTACCCATACGCTATATGCACTCTGTCGTCGAGATGTTGAGTCCGGCCGATGTTGACCGCTCCGCCCGGCTGCTGGCGCTGTTCGCCGCCGGCCTGGATGAGACATTCCTGGCATCGCTACCGGAGGACGTGTGATGGTGACCGGACCGGTGACGGATATCAGCCGCCTCTGCGAGTGGCTCGAACGGCTGTCCAATGAAGTGGGCGTCTCGGGAAGAGAACGTGCGGTACGCCGGATCCTGCGCGACGAGCTCGAGGGGCACGTCGACAGCATGACCGTGGACGCCCTTGGGAACTTGATCGCCACCAAGCGTGGGACGGGTGGCGAGCCGCGCATGAAGGTGATGTTGGCTGCCCACATGGACGAAGTGGGCTTCATGATCACCTCGGTCGATAAGAGCGGGCTGTTGCGATTCTCGCAAGTTGGCGGGCTCGTGCCGTCAGCACTGCTCGCGAAGCGGGTGGTGATCGGCGATGAACGTGTGCCCGGCATCATCGGCGCTGCGCCGCCGCACCTCCTTACCAAGGAGCAGGAACGCAAGGCGGTGGAACTCGACTCGCTGACCATCGACATCGGTGCGACGAGCCAGAAGGAAGCCGAAGGAAAGGTGTCAGTGGGGAGCTATGGCACCTTCGCCACTCGATTCACCTCCCTGTTCGACGATCCGGCGTGGCCCACCGTGCGTGGCAAGGCTCTGGACGATCGCGCCGGCTGCACGGCGCTGTTGGCGCTGCTGCACGGCGAATACCCGGTGGACGTATTCGGGGTGTTCACGGTGCAGGAGGAGATCGGGCTGCGAGGCGCCGGCGTCGCTGCATACCGGCTCGAGCCGGACGCCGCGTTCGTGCTCGAAGGGACCATCTGCGACGACACGCCGTTGGACGAAGGCGAGGATCATACGCCCGTCACCGTCATGGGAGCCGGCCCGGCCACAGCCCTGATGGACAATCGGGCAATCGCCCATCCCGGGCTCCTGAAACTGCTGCGTGAGACGGCCGCGGAGCAGTCGCTCCCCCTGCAGATGAGGGCGCCGGGGATGGGCGGGACCGACGCCGGGAGTATCCAGCTCGCCGGAATTGGGGTGCCTGCAGCCGTGCTCGCGACGCCGTGCCGCTACATCCACATGCCCGCTGCCATACTGAATCTGAACGATTTGGCGAACGGCGTCCGGCTTATGGCGGCTGTGCTCGGCCGCCTCGATCGCACATGGTTGGAGCGTGGTTACCAACCTGAGGGAGGGGAACGTGCTTGAGTTGACCAGGAGGCTCACGGAGGCCTTCGGTGTTTCTGGTTTTGAGGACGAGATCTGCGGCGTGATCCGGGACGAGCTGGACGCCCTGAAGCTGGAAACGCGCGTGGACGCGCTCGGCAACCTGATCGTGCATCGCCCTGGCACCGGGGGCAAGCGTATCCTGCTCGCGGCGCACATGGACCAGATCGGGCTGATGGTGACGCACGTCGACGCTCACGGGTACCTGCGTTTTGCCCAGGTCGGCTATCTTCCGCCGCACACGTGCGTCGGCAGCCAGGTGCGCTTCGCCGATGGCACATACGGCACGATCGGGCTGGACGGACGCGGGGACACCGCGCACCTGCAGCTGAACAATATGTACGTGGACACCGGTGCAGCCGGCGGCGCGGCGCCGAAGCAGCAGGTCGGGGACGTGGCGGTCTTCTGGCGGCCGTTCGTGTCACAGGGGCACGCCTGGTTCGCGCCAAACATGGACGATCGGATCGGATGTGTCGTTCTCGTGGAGCTGTTGCGCAGCCTGCAGGGGCAGGAGATCGCGCACGATCTACACGTTGTCTTCACGACGCAGGAAGAGGTTGGGACTCGCGGAGCGACCACGATCGCCTACGCGGTGGACCCGGACATTGCCATTGCCCTGGATGTCACGCTTACCGGCGACACCCCCCACGCAACACCTTACATGGCAGTGCGAATGGGGAATGGGGTTGCGATCAAGGTCAGGGACGCCGGCATGATCAGCCACGTGGGCCTGAACCGGCAGCTGGTGGCCGCGGCCGAACGCGATGGCATCCCCTACCAGATGGAGGTCCTGCAGGGTGGGACCACCGATGCACGAAACATGCAGATGGCGCGCGCCGGCGTCCCGGCGTCGTGCCTGTCAATTCCGAGCCGGCACGTGCATGCCCCGTCACAGATCGTGGACGGGCGTGATGTGGACGCGGCAGTGAAGCTGCTGGTCAGTTTTCTGTCGGCCAATATCGAGCTGTAGATCGATTATGGGTGCATGGTGAAACGGTACTTCGTACCCGCGGCGCTGCTGGCGCTGCTCCTGTTGAGTGGGTGTAGCGGCGCCGGTGATCTGGTGAAATGGGCGTCGCTGCCCGCGGAGCGCAGCAGCAGCGCCGCACTGGTTGACGAAGCGGATCGCCTCGTGGAATCCGCGCGCGGAGCCGAGGCGATTCTGACCTACCGGCAGGCGGTGGAGCGCGATCCGCGCAACTCGGAGGCGTTGGAGAAGCTGGCGAAAGCTTACGCCGAACAGGGCCGGCGCCGTACCGCCGAGCGGTACCTGCTGCGTGCCCAGGCGGTGGCTGCCAAAGAGACGCCGGCGGCCGGGCCTCCGGTCGCGTCCGCCGTCCAGGCCGGAGCCGATCTGGCGAAGAAATGGCAGGCTTCCGTCGGTCAGTCTGTCCCGACGGGAATCGCCGCCGGCGAGAAGGTGGTCTACGCTTCGCTCGAGGACGGCACCCTGGCCGCTCTGGATCGAGATAGCGGCGCTCTTCTCTGGCAGACGCAGGTCAAGGGCGGGATTGCTTCGGCGCCCGAGGCTGCACCGGGACTGGTGCTGGTGGGGGGCCAGGATGGCGCCTTGCACGCCCGGTCGGAGGCGGACGGAGGCGAGCTTTGGCGAGGTGCGGCCACTTCCCCGGTGTACGCCGCCTTTGCCGCCGGCGACCTGGCATTCGGAGCATCGGGGGACGGCACGCTGTACGCCTTTGCTGTCGCTGACGGCGCCCCGCGGTGGACCTTCGCGACCGAGGGACCGCTGCACGGGCAGCCCGCCGTTTCAGGTTCAACCCTCTATGCCGGTTCGGGGGACGGGCGGCTGTACGCGGTCGAGGCCGCCACCGGACGCCCGATTTGGCCGCATGGGGTGCAGACGCAGGCCAACATCGAGAGCCAGCCGGTGATCGCTGGCGGGCGGCTACTCGTGGGGGCAGGGGACGGCAGGCTGTATGCGCTGGCGCCCGAGTCTGGCGGGGAGTACTGGCACTACTCTATGCCCGATGCCGTTTACTGCGCGCCCGGTCGTGTCTGGCGACTCAGTCTACGTCGTATCCGCAGGTCAGATCGTGGCTTCGCTGGACTTCCTGACGGGCGAGCCGCGCTGGGAGCTCGACACCGCTTCGCCGGTCACTCATCCGCCTGCGGTGGCAGGCGACCTCCTCTTTTTCGTCGCAAACGCCGATCCACACCTGTACGCGGTCGACCGCCACACGGGCCAGACACGATGGCAGATGGATACCGGAGACTGGGTTGCCTCCGGACCCCTGACCAACGGGGATATGCTATTCCTGGCGGGTCATGATGGCACGATTCTGGCGTACGAACTGCCCCGATAACGTCGTCGCATACCGTTCTCGCCGCCACATTCTCGCTCCGATACGGAGAAGGTGATTGACGTGGATGCTATTGAAGTAAGCGATCTCACCCGTATTTACCGCAGCGCTACCGGCATTATCCGGCGCCAGTACAAGGAGGTGCTGGCGGTCGACAAGGTTTCCTTCAGCGTCGCCCCCGGAGAGCTGTTCGGGCTTTTGGGACCGAACGGCGCCGGCAAGACGACCATCGTCAAGATCCTCACCACGCTGCTGCTCCCCACGGCGGGCGAAGTATGCGTGCTGGGTGAGGATGTCGTGCGCCGGCCCGAGCGGCTGCGGGCGCGCATCGGGTTCATCTTCGGCGGCGAGCGCGGCCTCTACTGGCGGCTCTCGGCGACCGACAACCTGCGTTATTTCGCCAGTCTGTATCACATGGAGCCGGCTGTCTCCCGCCCGCGCATCGTCGAGTTGCTCGAGATGGTTGGCCTTAGCGACCGTCGCGCGAGAAAGTTGAGGGATACTCGCGCGGCATGAAGCAGCGGCTGCACATCGCGCGCGCGCTGCTGCACGATCCCGAGGTGCTGTTCCTCGACGAACCGAGCATCGGGCTCGACCCGGTGGCTGCGCGCGAAATGCGCAACGTCGTACGTGACTTGCAGCAGCGCGGCAAGACGATCCTGCTAACGACGCATTACATGTTCGAGGCCGACGAGCTGTGCCAGCGGATTGCCGTGATCAACCACGGGCGAGTCGTAGCGATGGACACGCCGGCAGCGCTCAAGAAGCACGTCAGCGACCTGACCGTCATCGAGCTGGAGACGCTCGGAGTGGCCCCCGAGGTGGTGGACCGTCTGCGGGCTCTGCCGTTCGTCGCCGCAGTCAACGTGCAGGATAGCGAGCACCGGCAGCTCGTTCTGGTGCAGACGGCGCGTGGAGCCGACGCCGTCCCCGATCTGCAGGCCGCGCTCGACGGCGCAGGCACCGGACGGGTGAATGTCCGCGAGCCAACCCTCGAGGACGCCTACGTCCGCCTGGTCGGAGGCGAAGCATGAAGGCGAGGGCGTACTTGCGCGCCGCGTGCGTCACGATGGAAATCACTGTGCGCGAGCAGATTCGCGACTCGTTTGTCTTCTTCACCATCTTCATGCAGCCGCTGGTGATCGCGGTCCTGGCGCTCTGGATGCTGCGCGGGCGAGGCGGCGAGTACGCGATGTTCGTCGTCGTCGGTAGCGGGCTCACCGGATTGTGGAGCGGTGTGCTCTTCATGAGTGGTAACAGTATCACCTGGGAGCGGTGGGAGGGTACGCTCGAGCCGCTGGCATCCGTGCCCACACCGCTGCCGGTGATCGTGGCCGGAAAGGTGATGGCCAACATCGCGCTGTCATTCTCCGCGATGGTTATCGGTTACACGCTTGGCTCGCTGCTGCTGGGGTATCCAATGCGGGTGGGGCAGCCGGGCTTGTTCTTCATCTCGCTGATCCTGGGGATTGCGTCCTTCGCCAGCCTCGGATTGATCATGGCGCCGCTCTTTCTGCTCAGCCCGGCGACACAGGCGCTGCAGAACGGGCTCGAGTTCCCAGTGTATCTCCTGGCGGGGTTCCTCTTCCCGGTCGCTCTGCTGCCGGGGTGGACCTCCCCGTTCAGCTACGTGCTGGCGCCCTATTGGGCGGCGCGTGCCCTCCACGGCACCTCCACCGGCGGCGCGACCTCAGCCGAGACGCTGCTCGCCTGGGGCGCTATGCTGGCCCTGATGCTGATCTACGGCCTGCTTTCGATTGTGCTCTTCCGGCGTGTGCTGGTCAAGATACGCCAGGATGCCACGATCGGGCTCCAGTAGGAGGTGAACGTGAGGGCTACTACCACCCGTCGATCGCTGCCGGAGATCTTCTCACTAAACGCCCGGCTCTTCTTCGAGGGCGCGCTTCTCAGCTTTATCGCCCTCTTCCACTGGCTGCGACCCGCCACGTATCTGGCCTCCAAGATCGTTATGCCACTGGCGAGCCTTCTCTTCTTCGCGCTACTCGGTTCCTTTGGGCGCGGCGCCGAGTATCTGCCGTTCTTTGCCATCGGGAATGCGCTGCAGATGGCGGCAGTGAACGGGATCTATGGGGTGACCCTAAGCATTGGAGGTGACCGGTGGGCCGGCACGCTCGCATACCTGTTTGGCACCCCGGCTAACCGCCTGGCGCTCTTCCTGGGCCGCGCCTTCTTCCACGTCATCGACGGCATGATCGGCGTCGGCTTCGGTTTGCTATGGGGCGTGCTGCTGCTGGGGCTCGACCTTTCGCACGCCAATCCACTGGCTCTGGTGCTGACTATCTTTCTGGCTACCTTCAGCACGTCAGGTCTGGGGCTGCTGCTGGGGTGCCTGAGCCTGACTGTGGTTGACGTAATGTTCATCAACAACATGATCTATTTCGTACTGCTGTTCCTATCGGGTGCGAATGTGCCGCTGGCCGAACTGCCGGCCTTTATCCAGCCCATCTCTTGGGCGCTGCCGCTGACGCGCGGTATCATGGCTGCGCGGGCTTTGGTGGATGGGCAGAGTCTCGCATCAGTTGCGCCCTTACTGGCGGGGGAATTCGCCATCGGCGTGGCGTACGTTGTAGCCGGCTACGTCTTCTTCCAATGGTTTGAGCGCCAGGCGAAGCGGCGTGGCACGCTGGAGGTGTTCTGATCGCCCGGGCTCCAGGACTGATGATTCCGGAAGGTGCGCTATTCGGAAATCCAAGTTACCCAATTTGTATACTTTGTACGTATAATAGGAATGAAGTCTAAGTTTTACGCTATCGCCAGCATGGCCGTGCGTGCGGGTGCTAAGAGGTGATGCATGGACCCTTCACGCGCGACGAAGCCGCTGAATCACGATTCCGTCCCACCGGGCTGCCTTGACGATGTAGCTCCGGGAATCCGGCAGCGTCTGAAGATTAGCCCTGCTTACTTTACCGCGCAGGGACGTGATCTGCGTATCGACATGCTGCGCGGATACTTCGTGTTCGCAATGATCATCGATCATCTGCGGGGGCCTTCGCCGCTGTACCTGCTGACGGGCGGTAACCGGTTCTACACCTCGGCGGCTGAAGGATTCATCCTCACCTCCGGTCTCGTGACGGGCCTCGTCTACAAGCGTATCATTGAGCGCGAGGGGATCGCAGCGGCCTTCCACCGTGTGCTCACGCGGGCCATGTCCCTATATCTGTTGGCAATCGGCCTCACGCTCCTGTTTGTTCCGGTCTCCGAGTTACTGGGACTCCCCTGGGCGCAAGGCCTGGACTTGAGCCAACCGCTCCCGTTCGTGGTCAGCGTGCTGACGCTTCACAGGACCTACTATCTTGTGGACGTCGTCCTTCTCTACACAATCCTGTTCCTGGTCGCACCGATGGCGATGGTGCTCATAACCCGGGGAAAGACAAAGCAGCTGCTCGCCGGTTCGTTCGCACTTTGGGGCCTCCACCAGTTCTTCCCGGAATATGTCGCCCTTCCCTGGCCGATCGCGGGCAATTACCTCTTCCAGTTCTCCGCCTGGCAGCTCCTCTTCTTCGTGGGGCTGGCGCTCGGCTTCCACCGCGACCGGCTCCCGGTGCTCACGTGCAACCGGCGACGCGTCCTGCTCGCGGTCAGCGCCATCGCTGTAATCGGCTTGATCGTAGTCTATTTCGTGCTCGACCCGCCGTTAGACGCGACGCCCCCAGACATTGCCCAACACATGTTCGGCGCGGACCACGAAACGCGACTCTGGCTGGTCGACACCCTTTTCGCCAAGGCCGACCTGCGACCGGGACGCCTGTTTGCGTCGACTGCCGTCTTTAGCTTCCTGTTTCTCCTGCTTACGACGTTCTGGAAGCCAATCGAGCGGGCGACGGGTTGGCTATTGCTCCTGCTCGGGCAGCACTCTCTATACGCGTACACGGCGCACATCTTCTTTGCCGGGATGGTGGGGCTGCTGGTGATCCCGCTTGATCTTCACTACCCGGGACCTCAATTGTTTAACGCCCTGGTGCAGGGGTTGAGCGTGTTGGTGATCTGGCTGTTCGCGCGGCGGCAGGTGCTCGCGCCTACCCCACGCACGCGCCGGTTGTGGATGTCCAGCCCGATCGGCATTGCGGTTGCCATGCTCCTGCTTTTGTCATACGCGCCGCTGGCATCGTATCCCAGCGTCGCGTTAGCGGCGCCGGCTGATCCGAGCCAGGCGCGTGCACTGGGTACGCCGGTTCGACGCACCAACCCTCTCGGAACGCCCTTGCCCCGGATTAATTCGCTGGGCACCCCGGTGCCGAAGATCAATCCGTTAGGGACTCGCCTGGCGGAACCACCGTCCACCGCGCCGCAGGTATACGCGCCGGGCGCCTCCGCTCCGAAGACGAACACGTTGGGCACTCCTCTCCCAAAGGTCAACACGCTGGGCACGCCCGTACCGAAGGTGAATGCGCTGGGCACGCCTGCTCCCAAGGTGAACTCTCTGGGTACGCCTGTTCCAAAACTCGGTGGTCTCGAGACGCCAGCCCCTGCAGTGGCAGCCGCGCCTGTAGGCTCTGGTGGCGACGCGCCGGCAGGGTCCGCTACGCCGAGCGCATCTGGCGCCGCCCTCCAGAGCATCGGCGGAGACGTGGTGATCAGCGAGTACGTGGGCGACCTGCAGGGCACGCTCTTCGAGCGTACTTTCTACAGCGCTGCCCTCGACAACGATATGCCTTACTACATCTACCTGCCGCCGGACTATAGCAGCGCCGGCCGCCGGTATCCCGTGCTCTACATGCTCCACGGCGCATATGGGCATCGCGACGAGTGGCTTGCATACGATCTCGTCGAGGTGGCTGATCAGCAGATCCGGTCGGGAAATCTGCCGCCCGTCATCATCGTGTTGCCCCAGGGAGATGAAAGCTACTGGACCAACTGGGCCGGTGACGGTCCCAGGTGGGGCGACTACATTTGGAACGATCTTGTTCACCACGTAGATTCCTCGTACCGGACGCTGCGCGACCGGAGTGCGCGGGCCGTTGGCGGTCTGTCCATGGGCGCATGGGGCGCGTTGAGTATGACGTTGACGCATCCGGAAACATTCGGCGTGGTAGGAGTTCACAGCCCCAGCCTGCGCGGGGACGACGGCTCGATCGGCATTCTGGGGACCGGTGAAGAGCTGGCGAAAAAGGATCCAATGCAGATCATCCAATCCATGACGCAGGTCCCATATGTGCAGCTCATGCTCGATGTCGGGCAAGATGATCCCTTCCGGCCGCGTGTAGAGGAGCTTCACCAGATGTTGGTCGACCGCGGCGCCGTGCATGATTGGCATATCTTCGCCGGCGGCCACGAGAGCGAGTACTGGCACGCCCACGTGCTCGACTATTTGCGGTTCTACGCGTTCGCGCTGTATCGCCAGTAGCGGTAGTCACGGATGCCGTACGCGAATGAACGCGGCAGCCTGGCACAGGCGCCCGTGTTGCCGCGTGGGTTCCGGCTCCGGTCGTAGGGGGCGGGTCACCCGCCCCGTGCCCCGATGCCAGATCTCCATCGGTGTTACCGGTCGCCTCGCGGGGTCCCGGGACGGCACCGCTCACATCGATGGCAACCCCTACCGCAGCCATCCTGACGTGCCGTAGGCCGTCTCGAAGGACGCCCCGTCGCCCACAGAGCTCACATCATTGGCGACCGCGATGCATCCCGGGTCGCCGCGCCTCGGGCCACGCACCCGCGCCACGTTCCCTATCGTCTCGCGGCCCCGCAGCCCCGGGGCGGGTGACCCGCCCCCTACCTTCCGCACCGAGCGACCCGCCACGCACGCCATTCGATTACACCGCACCGCGGCGCAGGTGTTCGTTTCCGTAATTCGTTGACGGCCCGCCCCGCGCCGCGGCCACCGCTTTCGTGGCGCCGCAGCCGCGCGCGACCGGAGAAGCGTTTGCGTCTCCATGCCTTTGCGTCTTTGCGCCTTTGCGTTGAGGATGGTTCGCAGCCGGCCAACCTGCATCCGCCGCCGCGTCCCGCGCGAGTCGTGTCACGGGAGCGCGGTAGTGGGGGCGTGTGGGCACGGGTAAAGCACTCGCTGTACTGATGCCGTGCAAGTTACATCTCCGGCGAGTGCTTTACGGCTACGATGGTTTTGAGGGACGGTTACACGGCCGGCGAGTGCTTTACGGCTACGGTGGTTCTTACGCAATCGTTCCTTGTCCGGCGAGTGCTGTGCTCTTGACATCATCTCTCCCGGGCGGTACCATCGCACAAGCACCACACAAATCGCTATTGATCGCAGAGGAGACAGAATGGATCAGACCAGGCCTCTAGGCGCTTCGGAACAGGCCGGACCGTCCCCGGATTCACGCGAGGAAACGCTCGATCCACAGGATTGGAGTGCGATGCGCGCGCTCGGCCATCGCATGGTGGACGATATGTTCGGGTGGATGGAGAACCTGCGCGATCGCCCCGTTTGGCAGCCGGTGCCGAAAGAGGTGAAGGAGAAGTTCCGCCGCCGATGCCGCTTGAGCCTGAGCCGGCAGAGCAGGTCTACGACCAGTTCGTGACGGACATCCTGCCGTATCCGCTCGGCAACGTGCATCCCCGCTTCTGGGGATGGGTGATGGGCAACGGCACACCGCTCACCGTTCTCGCCGAGATGCTGGCCGCGACGATGAACCCCAATTCGGCCGGCGGCGAGCACGCGGCGCTCTACGTCGAGAAGCAAGTGATCGATTGGGCGTGCCAGATGGTGGGCTTCCCGGCCGGCAGCAGCGGCCTTCTGGTGAGCGGCGGCTCGATGGCCAATCTGGTTGGGATCGCCATCGCGCGCAATACGTTGGCCGGCTTCGACGTGCGGGAGAACGGCATGCAGGGCGCGCCACACCGGTTGACCCTGTACGCTTCTTCGGAGACCCACAGCTCCGTTCAGAAAGCGGTGGAGCTGATGGGGCTTGGAAACAAATCGCTGCGCAAGATCCCCGTCGACAAAGACTATCGAATCGACCTGGCGGCGCTGCAGGCGGCAATCGCCGCAGATCGCAAACATGGTTACCGCCCGTTCTGCCTCATCGGAAACGCAGGCACGGTAAACACGGGTGCCGTGGATCCGCTGGACGAAATGGAGCGGATCGTGCGCCGTGAAGGGCTCTGGTTCCACGTGGACGGGGCGATCGGCGCGGTGCTCGCCATCGCTCCCTCGCTGCAGGCGGTCGTGGCGGGGATGGAACGCGCGGATTCGGTCTCGATGGATTTCCACAAGTGGCTGTACCTGCCGTTCGAAGCGGGCTGTGTGATCGTGCGCGACGAGGAAGCGCACCTTCGCACCTTCTCCCTCACTCCGGCGTACCTGGAAAGCCATGGAGACAGGGGCGCCGCTGCGGGCAGCCGCTGGCCCAACGAGTACGGCGTACAGCTTTCGCGCAATTTCCGAGCTCTCAAGGTATGGATGTCGCTCAAGGAGCAGGGCGTCCGCAAGTACGGTCGCATGGTGGAACAGAACGTCGCCCAGGCGCACTATCTTGCCGGGCTTGTGGAGTGCGAAGCACATCTCGAACTGCTTGCGCCGGTCGAAACCAATATCGTTTGCTTCCGTTACAATCCTGGCGGGCTGGACGATACCGCGCTCAACGATCTCAATCAGGAGCTGCTGATCCGGCTCCACGAGAGCGGTGTGGCCGTCCCGAGCTACACCTCGCTGGACGGCAAGTACGCAATCCGTGCGGCGATCACCAACCACCGCAGCCGCCGCGCCGACTTCGACCTGCTGGTCAGTACCGTCCTCGCTCTCGGATGCGAGCTGGTCGGCGCCCGCTGCCCCGAATGGGATGGTCGCGACAGCACGCAGACCCCATGCTAGTATGTTAGCCTCGCTACTTGACTCGCGCCGGGCAGCGACGTACCATTGCCGGGAAAAGGCCGCACATATAACCGCCGGACCTCGGAGCGCCGAGGAAGTACGGGAGTCACAGGATGGCTAATGAGAAGTCGCCCAAAGGCAAGCGAGACGAGCGTTCGCTGAAGAAGTTGGCGAGCAAGAGAAGCGCGGTGCCTGTCGAGGTGGGCAAGCCACATCTGATGGACGCCAAAGAGTACCGGAAGCAGATGGCAGCGCTGCGCCCGGAAATTGCTGCGCTGAAGGAGTGGCTGCCGGCCCAGCAAAGAAAGCTCGTCGTGGTGCTCGATGGCTATCCCGGGGCGGGGACGGGCGGCGTTGCCCGGCGCATCGCCAATGCCCTCCCGGGCAACATGTCCCGGGTTGTCGCGCTCGGCAATCCCGACAAGCGAGAGCGCAAGCAATGGTACTACCAGCGCTACGTTCGCTACCTGCCGCCCGCCGGCGAGGTGACAATCTTTGACGGAAGTTGGTATCGCCGCGCTGTGGTGGAGCAAGCGAACGGCACCGCGAATCTGGTAGCATATCAGGAGTTCCTGCGCTCCTGTCCCGCCTTCGAGGCGTTCCTGGGGCAGTGGGGCATCACGCTGGTCAAGCTCTGGCTCAAGATGGGCGACGAAGAGCTGGAAAAGCGGCTCCACGCCGAGTACGACAAGAAGGGCTCGAAAAAGAAGCGTGGGGAGCCTGCTCTCAGCGTCGAGCAGCGCATCGCACTGCACAAGGACGCGCAGGTTGACATCCTGGAGTGCGGCAAGAGCACGGGTACGCCGTGGATCATCATCGAAGCGGATGACAAGCGGGCCGCCCGCATAGAGTCGATGCGCCAGCTGCTGCAGATCGTTCCGGGGCGCATCGCCGTGTTGGACCGGCTTCCGGTCTCCGTCTAGAAAGCGGCCGCGCCGTGCACAGCAAAGCCAGGGCACTCCCCTGGCTTTTGTTCTTTGTGGGCTGACCGATTTCCGGACGTCGAATGTCTTCGCCTTCCGGGCCGAAGAACACGCGAGGCGAATAGTCTGGCTACGCCGGGGTAGAGGAGGAACTCATGCGCCGCATCTGGCCGCTCCGCTTTGCCGTTACGCTCGTCTTGCTGCTACTGGGTGTCGCCGCCGCCGGTGCGGCCAAAGACTATAGCGCCGAGCGTTACGACGTCGACATGCTGATCGAGGAAGGTGGGCACCTCCTCGTAAAAGAGACGGTCAGGGTGCGCTTCGAAGGTGGTCCGTTCACCTTCTTCTTCCGCGAGGTATTGGCGGGAGAGAGCGACGGGTTCGAGCTGATCGGAGCGACACTGGACGGGCAGCCCGCCTCTCGAGGCGCGAGCGCCGGTCAGGTAGAAGTGGAAGGGCGCCGCGATCCGAAGGTAACGTGGCACTTCTCCGAAAGCTCCAACACGGTTCGCGAGTTCCAGTTCACCTATCGTCTGCGGGGCGCGCTCCGGCAGACCTCCGGCGCCGACATGTTCCAGCGCGCGGTATTGCCGGGGGATCGCCCCTACGTCATCGAAGCCAGCACCGTGACCCTGCGCTACCCGCCCGGCGCCCGCCTGCTCGCGGCGCCGGTACCCGGCCTGCCTGCCGAGATCACCTCCGGCGACGGCAAGGTCACTCTGGCGCTGCGTGACGTCCCCAAGAACCGGCGGCTCGACCTGAAAGCGAGCTTTGAGCGCGGCAGCATCCTGCAGGGACCGCCGGCCTGGCAGCAGCGGGCAGCAGTGATGAGCGAGGCCATGAGCGCCGGATGGCGGACGGGACTCGTGGCGCTGGCGTTCTTCCTGATTGCCGGTAGCCTCGTTCTGTTCCGGCTTTGGCGCCGCAATTACCGGCCCGACCGGTCGCGATCGTTCCCGCACCCCATAGCCCAGCCGCCCGCGCCACTTCCTCCTGCCCTGGCGGGAGCGCTTGCCGGTGGCAAACCCGCGATTTCGAACATGCTGGGTACGCTCTTCCGTCTCGGCCAGATGGAGGCCGTCGCCATTACCGAGCAGAAACGCGGCTTCCTGGGCAGCCGCGATTTCCTGGTCGAGCGCACCGCTCAGCCGTCCGAAATGGCGCCGCACGAGCAGCTGCTGTGGGACGTGCTGTTCGTGGGCAAGAAGGGCTCGCGGGACAGCATCAAGATGTCGCAGCTAGGGCAGGAGTTGGCGCGCGGCTGGAAGCGGCTGGACGCAGCGCTGCGCGAAGAGCTGGCGCTGCGCGGCTGGTGGGATCCCGCCCGGCACGAGGCGAACAAACGTTTTACCGCCGCGGGGGTGGTGGTCTTCCTTTTGGGCATGGCCGTGATGCTGGGCGCCATCATTGTAGGCGCGGGCAGTGCGCAGAATGCGTCTGATCCGGCCTCCGTAATCACGCTCGCTGCAGTCGTCATCGCCGCAGGCTTGGCCGCATTCATGCTCGGCATCGCGGCGCTCATCGCCGGCGCCGGCATGTCGCCGCTCTCTGAGGCGGGAATGGAGCAGGCTTCCGCCTGGCGCGCCTTTGCCGGTCACATCAAGGCGGTAAGCAAGGGCAAGGCCCGCCCGGCGCATCCCGACGACGTCGAGAAGTACCTGCCGTACGCCGCCAGCTTCGGGCTGGCTGAAGGGTGGGTGAAGGCGATCAACAAGGCGGGGGAGCTGGAGATCCCACCCTGGTTTCACGCCCTGGCAGGCACTACATCCCCGGCAGACTCCGGCGCGGCGATGGTTGCCATGGTGGCCGCTACCAACAGCAGCGCCTCGGGCGCCGCCGGCGGCGGTGGTGGTGGAGGTGGGGGCGGCGCATCTGGCGCAGGGTAGCCGCGGCCCCGGGGCGACCTGTCAAACGACAGGTTGCCCCCCGCAGTCCGTCTAGCTAGAAGCAGTAAGGTTGAGCGTCCCCATCGCGGGGTCAGACCCGCTGATCGTTAGCTGCGGGCCGCTGATCTCATAGCGAGTGGCCGCGCCCAGCGCCTTCAGGTAATTCCCTTCTTGCTGAGTGATGCGGTTGTCGGCGCAGGCCCTCAGCGTGCTGGCCAGGTTGCCGAACGATATTGCATTGCCCTGCACCCTGTAGTCGCCGCCGAAGGAGTTGCAGCCACCGGAGCCAGACGCCTTGCCGCCCTCGTCGAACTGCAGCGTGACATTGCTGCCGCTGATGAGGGGCACCGCGTTAGCGCCCTGGCCAATCGATACCAACACCCAGCGCGTGCCGCGCAACGAATCGGCGCCCGGCTGCACAGGCGCCGCCGTCACTGCGGGTCCTGCCGGCGCGACGGAAGGTCGCGGAGACGGCGCGGCGGTCACAGCCGAACCACCCGGCGTGACGCTCCCGGCAGCACATGCTCCGAGAACGGCGGCGAGCAGCACTATCCCTGGCAGTAGATAGCGGTGACGTATCAGCACAGTCCAATCCCTCCTCGAGATCGGGTCCCCCGCGCACGGCGGGTCAACCCCCGGCCGGTCTACACCGCCCATCACTATAGGACCATTATGCGGGTCGTTCAGTGCTCCGAATTCCCCACTTCAGTCCGCCCCGCCCATCTGGCCGGCCAGCCGGGGAGCATTGCACCGAGTGCGATGGCGAGAAACGACAGGTAGAAAGTCAGCCGGTAGGCACGTTCGAAGCCGGCCACACTCTCGTCGCACGCGCGCTGCAGCAGCGCACCCGGGTTACCCGGCACGCCTCCCTGTACCGCCGGCCCATTCGAGGGGGACGCCACGGGCAGCAAGGCAACGCGCGCAGGTTCGCAGATCGCCGTGACAGCCATCTGATCGCTGCCGGCCTGCGCAGGGGTCCGGCTCTGGAGCTCCCGGATCTCCGGGCTGACCGTGCTCGCCAACACGGTTGCCAGCACGGCGACGCCGATGGACTGGACCACGAGGCGCGTGGCGTTGTTCAGAGAGGAGCCACGCGCATAGTCGTCCCGCGGTACGACCGACATCGCTGTGACCATGGTGGTCTGAACCGTAAGCCCCAGCGCGATGCCGCGCAGCGCCAGCAGCACCAGGATCCACGACACCGGCGAGTCGGCACGGATCTGCGATAGCTGCCACGTGTTGATCAGCAGGATGGAGAACCCCGCGACCATTAGCGGTCGCGGGCCGACGCGATCGTAAAGCTTGCCCGAGAGCGTGACGAAGAGGCCGCCCGTGATCGCCATGGGCAGCAGGATCATTCCGGTCTCGAGCGCGGTACGGCCGCGCAGGGACTGGAGATAGACGGGCATCAGGAACTCGGCGCCAAACAACGCTACCGTGCTCACGTAGCCGAGCAGGCTGGCGTTCAGGAAGACGCGCTTCCGGTACAGGCGCACGTCGAGGAGTGGCTGCCGGGCAACGAAAAGCTCGACAAGGAGAAAGGCAACCAGCCCGACCGCGCCCAGGGCGAACCATCCGGTCACTTCGGGTGAGTTCCAGCCGCGGCTCGCCGCAATCGACGCAGCATACAGGATGCTCCCGAAACCGACGACTTCGGTCACCATTCCCAACCAGTCGAAGCTTAGCTTGCGCTCGCTGCGGCGCTCGATCAAGAAGCGGGAGCCCAGGATGAGGCCGATGGCGCCTATCGGTGGGTTCAGGAAGAAGATCACGCGCCACAGGTTCGCGTCCACCAAAATGCCGCCGAGTATGGGTCCGATCGCGGGAGCCACCAACGCCGCGATGCCGAATATCCCGAGCGCCGTTCCCTGCTCGCGTACCGGGAAGGCGCCGAACAACAGCGCCACGCCGAGCGGCAGCGAGATCCCGCCGCCGATCCCCTGGATGGCGCGGGCGACGATGAGGAATTCCAGACTGGGCGCCAGACCGCATAACAATGAGCCGGTCATAAAGAGTCCTAACGCGCCCAGATACATTCGCTTGATGCCGAAGCGATCGCCCAAGAAACCTGCGAGCGGGGTGCTGATACCGAGCGCGAGGACGTAGATGCTGAGGATCCACTGCGTGTCGGCGAGATCGCGCCCGAACTCCAGCCGCAGCTTCTGAAACGACACGTTCACGACCGTGGTGTCCAGAATGACCATGAACACGCCGAAAAGGACGGTTGCCAGCACCTTCCACTTATAGTCGACGGCGCCGCCCCTGGGTTTCAATTCCACGTAATCTCTCCACCTGCAGCGATGCGCTTGCGCGACTCGGGCGATTTCTACCTCTGGATTCTCGAGAGTTCGAACGACTGCCCGGTCGCGGGCAAACATGTGTTTGATGATCGCAATCGTGAGCGGTTACGGTTGAGTGAGGGGGGGTACGGCGTAACGGATGGGGGGGTGGTGCATCATACATGGGATTAGGTGGCGTCATGCGTCACCCGTAGGGGTCATGCGTCATGCGTCAACCGTCATGCGTCAACCGTCACCCGGCGCGGTCACCCGTATGGGTCAGGCGTCACCCGTGGGCGTCAGACGGCGGCCGGTGCGAGTGTTGTTAGCTATAGAAGGAGGATCCCGTGGCATACGAAGTTACGTTGAATATCCCGAACATCAACTGTGGGCACTGTGTGATGACCATCAAGCGTGAGACCAAGGGCGTCCCTGGGGTCATCGACGTGCAGGGGGACCAGACGGGCCGCACGGCCACTTACGTGCTGGAGAATGAGGCCGCGCTGCCGCAGGTGAAGCAGGTCCTGGCGGAGATCGGATATCCCGTCCAGGAGTGACATAGAGGGTACCCCCCAAGACTGAGTTGTGTGACCATGGCTGAAGAGCGAAGAATCACGCTGCCGATCACCGGAATGACGTGCGCCAACTGCTCGACCACTATCGAGCGAAACCTCAAGAAGGCGCCCGGCGTGCAGGATGCGGCAGTGAACCTGGCGACGGAGCGAGCCACAGTCACGTTCGATCCGGCGGCGACCAGCGAGTCTGGTCTGCGTGAGCTGATCGGCGACCTCGGGTACGGCGTGGCTGTTGCGCGGATCGAGATCCCTGTCAGCGGGATGACGTGCGCGAACTGCTCAGCGACCATTGAGCGCAACCTGAAACGCGTCCCGGGCGTGGTGAATGCGAGCGTCAACCTCGCCACCGAGCGGGCCAGCGTCGAGTTCATCCCCACCATTGCCGGATATGCGGATTTCAAGCGGAAGATCGAGGAGATCGGCTACGGCGTCATCGAAAGCGCCGGTGAAGCGCCGGAAGACGCCGAGGCGCAGGCGCGCGCCGCGGAAGTGGCCCGCCAGCGCCGTCTCCTGTGGATCGGCGTGCTGTTTACCGTCCCCACCTTCTTGCTCGCGATGGGGATGATGCTCGGGCTTGTGCCTGAAGAGCGATGGGTGAACTGGGTTCTCTTCGCACTGGCAACGCCGGTGCAGTTCTACGTGGGATGGCAGTACTACGTGGGCGGCTATAAGGCGCTCCGCAACGGCAGCGCCAACATGGATGTCCTGATCGCCATGGGCTCCTCGGCCGCCTATTTCTACAGCGTGGCGGTGCTGCTCTTCCCCGATATGCTCGGGCACGTGGTCTTCTTTGAGACAGCGGCGCTGATCATCACCCTGATCCGTGTGGGCAAATACCTGGAAGCGCTCGCAAAGGGCCGGACGAGCGCCGCCATCAAGGCGCTGATGGGGCTGCGGGCGACCACCGCCCGCGTCGTGCGCGATGGAGTAGAGCAGGACATCCCCGTTGACCAGGTGCGCGTGGGCGATACCGTGCTGGTGCGTCCGGGCGAGAAGGTGCCGGTCGACGGCGTCGTGCTCGACGGCCGCTCGTCGGTGGACGAGTCGATGCTGACAGGCGAAAGCCTGCCGGTGGGCAAGGGGCCCGGCGACGAAGTGATCGGCGCAACGCTGAACAGCGCCGGGCTGCTGCACGTTCAAGCAACGCGGGTCGGGAGCGGAAACGGCGCTCGCCCAGATCATCCGGCTGGTGGAGCAGGCTCAGGGTTCCAAGGCGCCGATCCAGGCGCTGGCCGACCGCGTGTCGGGCGTCTTCGTGCCGGTCGTGATCGCCATCGCGCTGCTCACCTTCCTCGGCTGGTACTTCATCGCCGGCGCCGGCTTCACAATGGCGATGGTCAACATGGTCGCGGTGCTGGTGATCGCCTGCCCCTGCGCTCTCGGGCTGGCGACCCCCACGGCCATCATGGTGGGCACCGGCAAGGGCGCCGAGCACGGCATCCTGTTCAAAAGCTCTGAGGCGCTGGAGCGCACCGAGCAGGTGAGAGTGGTGGTGCTGGACAAGACCGGCACCATCACGCGCGGCAAGCCGGCGGTTACTGACGTGGTGCGCTGCTCCCGGCTGCGACGAAGCAACCTTTCTGCGACTGGCCGCGTCGGCGGAACGCGGCAGCGAGCATCCCCTGGCAGAGGCCGTTGTGGCTGCAGCGCGCCTGCGGAACCTCGCGCTCGGCGGATCCGGAGGCGTTCCTGGCGATCGCCGGAAACGGCATCCGGGCGCAGGTCGAGGGCCACGATCTTCTTCTCGGTACGACTCGCTTGCTTGCTGGCGAAAATGTGCCGCTGGACGGTCTGGGCGCGCACGTCGAGCGTTTGCAGTCGGAAGCGAAGACGGTGATCGTAGGGGCGATCGACGGGCGGGCCGCGGGCGTCATCGGCATCGCAGACACCGTCAAAGAGAGCTCCGCAGCGGCCATCGACGAGATGCAGCGCCAGGGGCTGCGCGTGGTGATGATGACCGGCGACAACCGGCGCACCGCTGAGGCGATTGCCGCGCAGGTGGGCGTCCGTGAAGTGCTGGCCGAGGTGCTGCCGGGTGACAAGGCGGCCAGCGTCAAGGCGCTGCAGGCGCAAGACGGCGGGAAGCCACTCGTGGTGGCGATGGTGGGTGACGGCATCAACGACGCGCCGGCGCTCGCGCAGGCCGACGTCGGGCATGGCGATCGGCACCGGCACCGATGTGGCGATGGAAACGGCCGGCATTACGCTGATGAGCGGTGATCTTCACGGGGTTGCGCGGGCGATTGCGCTCAGCCGCGGCACCATGCGTACCATCAAGCAGAACCTGTTCTGGGCCTTCTTCTACAACGTGCTGCTGATCCCGGTGGCCGTCGCCGGCCTGTTACACGGCGCTCCGTGGCTGGCCGCAGCGGCGATGGCTTTCTCGTCGATCTTCGTGGTCAGCAACTCGCTCCGGCTGCGCGGCTTCCGCCTCCCGCAGGCATCCGGCCCGGCAGCCGCCGGCGTATAGAGGGGTAGCGACGGATCGCGGGCAGGCAATCCGCAGCTATGTGCGTTAGATCACGCACTCGATTGTTTGCCCTGATGTATCTTTAGTGTTATACTCGCTGCCGTCTGATTGTGGAGGATAAATGGCAGAGACTTCGGTCATCCTACGGGACGCAGCTCGGCCCCGAGGTGCGAACAGCAGCTCCGGTTCATCATTGGCGGCGCCGTAGTCCTGAGCCTCATCGTCTATCTGATCGTCACGGCCGTGCAGGGTGCAGGCTCATACTACCGCGAGGTGCGTGAGGTGCTGGCGCAGCAGAGCGCTCTCTCCGGCAAGCCGGTGCGAGTAAGCGGCAACGTGGTCACCGAGAGCATCACCTACGACCCGACCAAGCTCGATCTCAACTTCAAGATCTCCGACCTCACCGACGCTGAGCCAGCAGTTGCCCGTGCGTTTCCATGGCGTGAAGCCCGACCAACTGTCTCGCGAGGGCGCGGCGGCGATCGTGGAGGGTACGCTCGGCCCGAACGGCACCGTCAGCGCGAACAACCTCCTGATCAAGTGCCCATCGCGCGTACGAGGAGTACGAAGACGAGATCAAGGTCGAAGCGGTCAAGTAACCTGCACCGCCTCGCCCTAGCCTGTTCGTCCCACAACGGTCGCCCGGTCACGGGAGGCCGTTTTTTCTGATTCGGATCGTGATGGAGGAAGAAATCTGTCGAGCCGCCTTCCTAGGGCGGTGGCCATCGTGGCGTGTCTGCTGCTCCTGGCTACCCCAGCTATTGCCCAAACTCCTCAGCCAGGCGCCGCGCCGGCTGCCACTCCCGCTCCTCGCAGCGCCCGATGCCGTCACAGGAGGCGATGTCTTTGCTGCGGGGCAGTGTGCCAATTGCCACGGCCAACGCGGCGGCGGCGACGGGGAGTCGGCCCCTCGACTTCAGGTTGCCGCCCACGGCTTTCGGCAAGTGGGAGGTGATGTCCGCCATCCGTCCCGCCGACTTCTCCCAGGTCGTCAAGAACGGCCGCATGGACCGGATGATGCCCCCCTTTGGCATTGCGCCGGCCCCGGGGATGCCGGCAACCCTCACCGATCAGCAGATTCGAGACGTCACGGCCTACGCCTGGACCTTGCACACCACGGCGAAGGAGGTGGAGGCCGGGAAGGCGCTCTACGAGGCCAACTGCGCCAGTTGCCACGGCGCGGACGGCAAGGGTGCGCCGGGCGCCGCGTCGGGCAAGAGCCTGGCGGACTGGAATACCGGCGCCGCGGCCACCGGGCAAGACTGGCAGAAGGTGATCGCCAACGGCCGCGGCGCCATGCCCGCCTTCGCCGGCAAATTGGACGCCGGGCAGCAGCAGGCCGTGCAGGAGTACACCCGCAGCCTTTCGATGGCGCGCATGTTCCGCGGTCCGCTTCCGGCCGGGATCCGGCGTCATCTCCGGAACCGTATCGAACGGCACGACCGGCCAGCCGATGACCAACCAGCAGGTGCGGCTGATCATCTTCGACGGCGCGTCAGCAGGCCGAGGAGAGGAGCCGCATCCACCGACGGGAGCGGCCTGTACCGCTTTGACGGGCTGCCCACCGGCACCCAGTACTCGTACGCCGCGACCAGCGACTACCCGGCGGGATTCCCATACGGCACCGAACCCAAGGGCTTCGCAATGGGAGCGACCGCGATGGATTTGTCGCTGCCGCGTCTTCGAGTCCACCGCGGATGCCAGCGGCGTCCGCATCGACCGCGCGCACTTCATCGTCGAGGTCGACGAGGGGCAGTTGCTGATTGCCGAGCTGCTACGTGTTCGGGCTGAGCGGCAACCGCACCTACGCAGGCGACGGCAAGTCCGTGCTCCAGTTCACGCTTGCCGGCCGGCGCCCTCGGACTGACCGTGAACGAAGGCGAGGTCGGTGAAGGCGAGCGCTTCGTCGAGACGGCAGGACGGCTTTGCCGATACCCTGCCCCTCCCGCCCGGCAACGCAACGCGGCAGATCCTGTTCCGCTATGCGGTGCCCTATCTCGGGGCAGCAATGCCGAGCTCATCCGCGTGCTGAAATACCAGGCGACCGCCGTCAACGGCCTGGTAGCCGACGTTGGGGCGCAGGTCTCGAGCGCGCAGCTCGCGAATCAGGGGACGCGCGCGGCGCAGAACGCAAGCTACGTCAACCTCGTCGGCCAGAACATTGCGGCGAACCAGCCGATCAGCATCAAGCTTGCGAACATCCCCGCCGCCGGGTCCGCGTGCCTCGCTCCGGGTGTCGAGGCGCCTGCGGCGCGGGCTTGCCGCCGGTCGCTGCTGGCGATTGTCGGTCTGGTGGGTGTGGCAGCCGGCGTCCTGATTGCGGTGCCGCTGGCCCGCCGGCGCACAGCGGCGACTGGTGGAAGCTCCGGAAGCGTTCGACCGCGAATCGTTGTTGGATGAGCTCGCCGATCTGGAGGCCGCACACGAGGCCGGCGAGATCGAGGAAGCCGACTACACGGACGAGCGACGGCGCATCAAGGCGCAGCTGGTCGACCTGGCGCGCCGGGAAGGCCCCGAGTGACGAGCCCGGACGCCGGACCCCCCGCCATGATCGAGCTGCGGCGGCTCACCAAGGCGTTCGGGCGCAAGATCGTGCTGCGCGGCATCGACCTGCGCGTGGCGGCCGGCGAGTCGCTGGTGATCTTCGGCCCCAACGGCGCCGGCAAGACCACCCTGATCCGCATCCTTGCCGGCCTGAGCCGGCCGACCGGCGGCACGTTGACGATCGGCGGGCTGGACATGGCGACGCACGCCGACGGCATCCGCCGCTACCTGGGCGTCGTGTCGCACGCGCCGCTGCTGTACGACAGCCTGACAGCCGAGGAGAACCTGCGCTTCTTCGCCCGGCTGTATGGCATGAAGCGGCCCGAGGCGCGGATCGCGGGCATGCTGGAGCAGGTGGGCTTGTCGCACGCCGGAATGACCTGGTGCGCACCTACTCGCGCGGGATGGTGCAGCGGCTGGCGATCGCCCGGGCGCTGCTGCACGACCCGCCGGTGCTCCTGCTCGACGAGCCGGACACCGGGCTCGATCCGCAGGCGGCCGAGATGCTGCACCGCCTGCTGGCTGAGCTGAGCGCGAGCGCCAGCCGGGTGGACGGCGCGACGGCGGCAAGCAACGGATCGTCGGAGCGGACCATCGTGACCATCACGCACAGCCTGGAGCGCGGCCTGGCGATCGCCGACCGGGTCGTCATCCTGGCCAACGGGCGGGTGGCCTACGAGGCGGATGCGCGACGGTCTGACGCCGGCCGATTTCCGGCCGCTGTACGACCAGTACGTGGGCGGCGGCCTGATGAGTATTCTGGAACGCTCGTCGGCGCCATTGTCTGGAAGGACGTCCGGGCCGAGCTGCGCACGAAAGACATCTTCAGCAGCATGTTCGTCTTTGCGCTGCTGTCGGTGATCGTCTTCAACTTCGCCTTCCAGCTGCGGGTGCCCGACATGAAGATGGTGCTGCCCGGCATCGTCTGGGTCGCCGTCACCTTCGCCGGCACGCTGGGCCTGAACCGGGCCTTCGTGATCGAGCAGGACAAGGGCAGCCTGGCCGGGCTGCTGCTGGCGCCGATGGACCGCTCGGCGATCTACTTCGGCAAGATGCTCGGCAACCTGCTCTTCATGCTGGTGGTCGAGGCGTCCTGCTGCCGCTGGTCATGGTCTTCTTCAACCTCTCGCTGCTGACACCGGCCCGCATCTGCTGGTGCTGTTCCTGGGCACCTTCGGCTTCGCGGCCGTGGGCACGCTCTTCTCGGCCATCGCGGTCAATACGCGGCGCGCGAGGTGCTGCTGCCGATCCTGCTCTTCCCGGTGCTGATGCCGGTGCTGGTGGCCGGCGTCAACATGACCGGCGGCCTGCTGGACGGCGAGACGCTGGGCGACGCTCGGCAATCGGCTTGCAGCTTGGTGCTCTTCTATGACGTGCTGTTCTGCGTCGTGGCGTACCTGACGTTCGAGTTACGTCGTGGAGGAGTGAGTGAGGAGATACGCATGGCTCGCTCCGATACGCAGCACTGCGCGATTCTGACCGTGATCTGCGGCCGCTGAGCATCCTGGCGGCAGCTGCATGGCCGCTTGCTGGTTGCGCCGGCCGCAGCCGGGCTCACGCCAGACGAGACCTTCGCCCAGCGCATCATCTACTTCCACGTGCCCGAGCGCCTGGCTGAGCATGCTGGCCTTCGGCGTCACCATGATCGGCAGCATCGCCTATCTGCGCACGGCGCAGCGCCGCTGGGACGCGCTGGCGCTTTCCTCGGCCGAGATCGGCATCGCCTTCACCATGGCCGCCACCGCCAGCGGCTCGGTCTGGGCCAAGCCGGCCTGGAACATCTGGTGGACCTGGGACCCGCGCCTGACCACCTACACCATCGTGTTCCTGCTGTACGTCAGCTACTTCATGCTGCGCGGCGCGATGGACGACCCGGCCCGCCGCGCACGCTTCGCCGCCGTCTACGGCATCTTCGCCTTCCTGAGCGTGCCGATCACCTTCTTCTCCATCCGCTGGTGGCGCACGATCCACCCGGTGCTGTTCGACGCCAAGAACTTCGGGCTCTCGGCCGGCATGCGGCCGGCCTTCTTCTTCAGCCTGGCCGCTTTCACGCTGCTCTACGCCGTGCTCTGCTGCACCGTCTCCGGCCTGGAGGAGACGGCGTGAAGAGGTGGAGGAGCTCAAAGAGCAGCTCGGCTACTAAGCCTGGATTGTGAGGTAAACAATGGCTATACATGGTCGCAGCTTATCTGATGATCTGGCTTGCGTCGTTCGCCTTCATCTTCAGCATGGTGCGGCGCCAGCGCAGCGCTGCAGCGTGAGATCGATGCGATGAAGGAGCTGCTGCAGGAAGAGGCCGGCTGCCCGTCACATGACGCTTTCCGGGAGGACCGCCATGGCTATCCGGCCGCTGCGCACACCTTCTTTCACGCGCTCAGCTTTGTGCCCGGCTTCAGCCTGGTCTTCGTGCTGCTGGGCGCCTCGGTGGCATTTGTCGGGTATGCGCTCAACGCCTACCTGCCCACTTCGTCAAGGTCGGCGGAGTCCTGCTGGTGCTCTTCGGGCTGCACGTTGCCGGGGTCTGGAGCGCGATCGCCGTGTCGCATCCACGAGTCCGGGCAGCGACCGGTACGCCGCTGGGACAGCTCTACCTCGCGTTCGAGGAAGGGCTCAGCCGGCTCATGTACACCGAAGGGCGTCCGGGCATGCGCTCGGATGCGCGGATGAGCCGTCCGGCCGGTGGTGGAAACCTGGGGTACCTTTCCAGCGCTTGATGGGTGTGTTCTTCTCTGCCGGCTGGATCCCGTGCGTGGGTCCGGTGCTGACCGCCATCTACCTGCTGGCGAGCGACACCCAGACGGTGGGACAGGGCGCCCTGCTGCTGCTGGTCTACTGCGCCGGCCTCGGCATCCCGTTCCTGGCCGCCGGGGCGGCCTTCGGCACGGTAACCGGCTGGCTGCGGCGGCCTGAACCGCCACCTGGGGCTGGTCGAGCAAGATCACGGGTCTCTTTCTGATCTTCATGGGCATTCTGCTCTTCACCGAGCGGATGACGATGATCAGCATCTGGTTCGTCTCGCGGTTCGGCACGGGGCTCGCCAGCCTCGAGCCGGGCGGGGCGTCGGCGGCGATCACCCTGCCGATCGCTTTCCTGGCGGGTCTGCTGTCGTTCCTGTCACCCTGCGTGCTGCCGCTGATCCCGGCTTACGTCGGCTATCTGAGCGGAACGGCCGTCGCGAACACCGGCGGCAGTGCGTCAGGGGCAAATGCGTAGCGTCGGGAGATTCACCTCCAGGGAGCAGCGTGGAACGATTTGAGCGAGGGGATCGCGCGGCGGACACTATCGTAGCACTCGACCGTACCTCGTCGATCGCAGCGAAGATCGATCGCGGGGTAGCGTGGATTGCCCGCCATTGGCTTGCGGTCTTCAATGCCATCGTCCTGCTGTTCGTGGGACTGCCGTTCCTGGCTCCGGTGCTGATGGATGCGGGGGCCACCGGACCGGCGCGGCTGATCTACGCCGTTTACGCGCCCACCTGCCACCAGCTTCCGGAGCGCTCTTTCTTCCTGTTCGGCAAGCAGATCGTCTACGACGTGCACGACCTCGAGGCGGAAGGGGTGCTGCCGCCGGGGACCAACATCCTCGAGCGCCAGTTCCTGCGGGTACCCGGCTCGGCGGGTGTCGGCTACAAAGTGGCCATCTGCGAGCGCGACGTAGCGATCTACGGAACCATCTTGCTGGCGGGGCTGGCATACGGGCTGGTGCGATCTCGCTGGCTGGGGCGCGGCAGGCGTGTCCCCAAGCTGCCGCGTGTGGGTGTTCCTGCTGCTGCTTGTGCCCATGGCCGTGGACGGCGGGACGCAGCTGGTGGGCCTGCGCGAAAGCGACTGGGCGATGCGCCTGATCACAGGCGGGATCTTCGGCGCTGCGCTCGTCGCCCTCGCGTACCCGTACGTGGAAGACGCGATGCGCGACGTGAAGCAACCGGCGTAGTGAACGCCGTACCGGCCGCGTGCGCTTGCCCATGCCAGATTGGACAAACGCGTGGCTTTGCGCTATATTTGCAATTCGTCCGCGGTCACCGGGTGGCCGCGGCGTGCAATTAATGAGGGCTCCTGTCGCACATTCCGGCGGGGGAAAACAGAGCGTAATATCAATGGGAGGGCTGTAAGTTGCCTGTCAAGAAGAAGAGCCTGTCTGTACTCAAGCGGATGCGCCAGACTGTGCGCAAGGCAGAATATCGCGGTCGCGTTCGCACCACGTCTCGTACGCTCGTACGCAAGGCGCGGACGCTGATCAATGCGGGAGCCACAACCGGCACGGAAGAGGCGCTGCGCCTGGCGATCCGCGCACTCGATAAGGCCGCCGAGAAGGGCGTTATCCACAAGAACAACGCCGCCCGCAGGAAATCACGCCTGATGAAGGCGATGAACAAGACCCGCGAGCAGAAGTAGAGCCAATAGCGTTGCCCGCCCGCCGGCACTCCTGGCGCTTTTTGTCAGGGGTGCCGTTTTGGTTTAAGCCCCCTCGTTGTACAATCCGTTCTGGCGGCTAGCGCCGCTTTCTTGTTTCGACGCGCGCCCATCGCGTGTTCGCTCGGCAGGGCGCCGCTCAGCACCCGGCTAACCTTTTGGTCCTTCTCTCAGTCCGTCCGCCTCGTTTCTCGTCTGTGCAAGGGAGCAAATCGATGAAGACCAGGCCGGCATCCTCCATTTCCGCCGTCGCACGACTGCTGCTTGTTCTCACTCTGGTTTGCGCCTGGGGAGCGCAGCCCGCGTGGGGCCAGCAGACGGCGCCTTCCGCCTATCGACTGGACATCGCCGGCCCACCCGGCAGCGGGTCGTTCGGCAATACCGTGAGGGCGCTGCCCAACGGCAACATCGTCGTCACCGACCCCTACTACGACGCCGGGACCGTGTTGGACGTGGGGGCAGTATATGTGTACGACGGCGGGACGGGCACCCTGATCAGCAGGTTGACCGGAACGGCGGCCGAAGACAAGGTTGGCTCGTCAGGCGTGACGGTGCTGGCAAACGGCCACTTCGTGGTGAGCAGCTCGCGGTGGGATGACGGTACGATCGTGGACGCCGGGGCAGTTACCTGGGCGAACGGCACGACCGGGATTACGGGGACGGTGTCAGCAGCCAACAGCCTCGTGGGCGGTTCCAGCTTTGACGGTGTAGGCTCGGATGGCGTGGTGGCGTTGCCCAACGGCCACTACGTAGTGAGCAGCCAGTCTTGGAGCAACGGCCCCGCGTCGAGGGCAGGGGCAGTCACCTGGGGCAACGGCACCACCGGCATCACCGGCACCGTATCGGCAGCCAATAGTTTGGTGGGCAGTACCCCGGTCGACCAGGTCGGCTCGCACGGTTTGACGGTGCTAGCCAACGGCGACTTCCTGGTGCGCAGCCTGTGGTGGAAGAACGGCTCCGTGTTGAATGCGGGGGCAGTTACCTGGGGGAATGGCACGACCGGGATCGTGGGGCCGGTGTCCGCGGCAAACAGTCTGGTGGGCAGTACCGCCGGTGACCGGGTCGGCTCAGACGGCGTGACCGAGTTAGCGAACGGCAACTATGTAGTGCGCAGCCTGGAATGGCACAACGGAGCGGCGAGTAATGCGGGGGCAGTCACCTGGGGGAGCGGCGCAACCGGTATTGCCGGCGCGGTGTCCCCGGCTAACAGCCTGGTGGGTAGTACCGCCGGCGAGAGAGTCGGAGACCGTGTCACAGCGCTGGCCAACGGCCACTATGTGGTGTGCAGCTGGTATTGGGATAACGGCCCCGTATTAAATGTGGGCGCAGCCACCTGGGGGAACGGTACGACCGGCATCACGGGCACGGTGTCGGTAACCAACAGCCTAGTGGGCAGTACTGCGCTCGACCAGGTTGCTAATGGGGGTGTGACGGCGTTGGCCAACGGCAACTACGTAGTGGGCAGCCCGTACTGGGATAATGGCGCGGTCGTGGACGCGGGGGCGGCGACGTGGGGGAACGGCACTACCGGGATCACAGGCACGGTGTCGGCAGCCAACAGTCTGGTAGGCAGTGCCGGCTGGGATGGCGTCGGATACGGAGTGACGGCGCTGCGCAACGGCCACTATGTGGTGAGCAGCCCGCGCTGGCATAACGGCGCGGTCGGAGTCGCGGGGGCGGCCACCTGGGGAAACGGCACGACCGGGATAACGGGCAACGTATCGGCGGCCAACAGCTTGGTGGGGAGTAGCGTCGGCGACCAGGTTGGCTATACAGGTGTGATAGCACTGTCCGACGGCCACTATGTAGTGGGCAGCCCAGGTTGGAGCAACGGCCCCGCATCGGGGGCGGGGGCCGCAACCTGGGGGAACGGTGAGACCGGGATCACAGGCGCGGTATCGGCGGCCAATAGTCTGGTGGGAAGTTCCAGCTTTGACGGTGTCGCTTCAGCCGTAACGGCGTTGTCTAGCGGCAACTACGTGGTGAGCAGCCCGGACTGGAGCAACGGCCCCGTGTCGCGCGCCGGGGCAGTCACTTGGGGGAAAGGCACGACCGGCATCACAGGCATTGTATCGGCGGCCAACAGCCTGGTGGGTAGCACCTACGGCGACCGGGTCGGCTCATTTCCCGTTACGACGCTGTCCAACGGCAACTACGTGGTGCATAGCCAGGATTGGAGCAGCGGCCCCATGTCGAAGGCGGGTGCAGTCACCTGGGGGAATGGTGCGAATGGTATCACGGGTCCGGTATCGACGGCCAACAGTTTGGTGGGCAGTAATGCCGATCGTGACTCCGGGGTATGGGTTACAGCGCTGTCGGGCGGCCCCTATGTGGTGAGTATTCCATATTGGGACAACGGTGCGACTGCAAACGCCGGAGCAGTGACGTGGGGCAACGGCTCGGCGGCCATCAGGGGGCCGATTACGTCCCAGAACAGCGTGCTGGGGGTGACAGCAGGCGGCGGGCAGATGATGCGCTGGGCGTACGACTCCACTCACAACCAGTTGGTCGTGGGTCGCCCGTTCGACAACATCGTCACCCTGTTCCGGCCCTCAGACCTTGTCTTCCCTGTCTTCCTCCCGCTCGTAGTGCGGGTAGCGGTCGTAGGCGAGCGGCTACCACCGGCGGCTGCCGGCGGATGCGCGCGGCAATCGAGGCGCCAGCCAACCCCGCCGACAAGCGCGAGCTCCACAAGAACCAGTGTAGTACGACGAGAGTCGCGCCTGATGAAGGCGTGTACAAGGCCCGCGCGCAGAAATCGGGCTGATCCACCCCGCCCCTTCACCGGCGCCCCTGCCCTTTTAGGTCGGAAGTACCGGTTACCTTCGAGCATACTGGTTGTACAATCGGCGCGGGCTGCCGCCGTTGGCTTCCTGTTCCGACCCGCACCGATCGCGTGCTCGCTCAGCAGAGCACCGCTCAGCACCCAGCTAACCGGTTAGCCCCTCTCTCCGTCCGCCTCGTTTCTCGGCTGTGCAAAGGAGCAAACTGATGAAGACCAGGCCGGCATCCTCGATCCAAGCCGTCGCACGACTTCTGCTCGCCCTCACTCTGGTTGGCATCTGGGGCGTACAACCCGTTTGGGGTCAGCAGACGGCGCCATCCTCCTACCAACTGGACATCGCCGGCCCGCCCGGCAGCGAGTGGTTCGGCGACACCGTGACGGCGCTGCCCAACGGCAACATCGTGGTCACCGACCCCTACTACGACGCCGGAGCAGTGCATGACGTGGGCGCGGCGTACCTGTACGACGGTGGGACAGGCGCCTTGATCAGCATGTTGACCGGAACTACCGAGTACGACCAGGTCGGCGTGCAAGGTGTGACGGTGTTGGCCAACGGCAACTTCCTGGTGCGCAGCGCGGCCTGGAACAACGGCCCCGCAGCGGAGGCGGGGGCAGCGACGTGGGGCAGCGGCACCACTGGCATCACGGGGACAGTGTCAGCCGCTAACAGCCTGGTGGGCAGTACCGCCTACGATGGCGTTGGAGAGTGGGTGACAGCGCTGCCCAACGGCCACTACGTGGTGGGCAGCCAGTTCTGGAACAACGGCACTGTCATGTGGGCGGGGGCGGTCACCTGGGGCAACGGTACGATCGGGACTGCCGGCCCGGTATCGGCGGCCAACAGCCTGGTGGGCAGCAGCGCCGGTGACCGAGTCGGTGGAGACGAGGTGACGGTGTTGACCAACGGCAACTACGTGGTGCGCAGCCCGTCTTGGAACAACGGCGCCGCGTCGAGGGCGGGGGCAGTCACCTGGGGAACGGCACGACCGGCATCACCGGCGCGGTATCGGCGGCCAACAGCCTGGTGGGCAGCACGAGCCGAACGACAAGGTTGGCTAGCGGGGGGTGACGCCGCTGGCCAACGGCAACTACGTGGTGAGCAGCTCGTCTGGGACAACGGAGCGGCGATGGACGCCGGGGCAGCCACCTGGGGCAACGGGACGACGGGGATCACCGGCGCCGTATCGGCGGCCAACAGCCTGGTGGGCAGCCGCGCGAACGATAAGGTGGGCGCGGGCGTGACAGCGTTGAGCAATGGCAACTACGTGGTCTCCAGCCCGCAGTGGAACAACGGAGCGGTGTTCGGTGCGGGGGCCGCCACCTGGGGGGACGGCACGACCGGGATCACCGGCACGGTGTCGGTGGCCAACAGCCTGGTGGGCAGTTCCGGCGGGGACGGCGTCGGCTCGCACGGCGTGACGGCGTTGACCAACGGCAACTACGTGGTGCGCAGCCGGTGGTGGGAAACGGCACCTTGACAAATGCCGGGGCGGTCACCTGGGGCAACGGCACGACCGGGATCACCGGCACGGTGTCGGCGGCCAACAGCCTGGTGGGAGTAGCGCCAGCGACGAGGTTGGCTATAGGGAAGTGACGGTGCTGGCCAACGGCAACTACGTGGTCATCACCGAGGGCTGGGACAACGGAGCAGCGACGAACGCCGGGGCGGCCACCTGGGGGAACGGTGCGACCGGAACGGCTGGGGTCGTGTCTGCGGCCAACAGCCTGGTGGGCAGCACGGCCAGCGACGAGGTTGGCTCAGGCGGCGTGACGGCGCTGGCCAACGGCAACTACGTGGTGGGCAGCCCGAACTGGGACAACGGCGCGGTCGTCGAATGCGGGGCGGCCACCTGGGGGAACGGGACGACCGGCATCACCGGGACGGTGTCTGCGGCCAACAGCCTGGTGGGGAGTACAGCCAGCGACTATCTTGGGTAAACCTTCTTGGCCCCCAGGGTGTGACAGCGCTGGCCAACGGCCACTACGTGGTGAGCAGCCCGGACTGGACAAACGGCACCGTGAGGTACGCGGGCGCAGCCACCTGGGGGAACGGGACAACCGGCATCACGGGGACGGTGTCTGCGGCCAACAGCCTGGTGGGCAGTATCCTGACTGACGATGTTAGCTCAGGCGGAGTCACGGCGCTGACGAACGGCCACTATGTGGTGCTCAGCGATGTCTGGAACAACGGAGCCGCTGCGAATGTGGGGGCAGTGACCTGGGGGGACGGCGCGACCGGTATCACCGGCACAATCACTGCGGCCAACAGCCTGGTGGGCAGCACGGCCGAGGACCAGATTGGCTCAGGCGGCGTGACTGCCCTGAGCAACGGCACCTATGTCGTGAACAGCCTGAACTGGGACAACGGAACGATCGGCGAGGCCGGGGCCATAACGTGGGGCAGCAAGTGGACCGGCATGGCCGGGCCGCTTACGGCTCAGAACAGCGTGCTTGGGGTGACGTCCTTCGGCGGGGCCGGAGGCTTGACGATCTGGGCCTACGACGCCGCTCACGGCCAGTTGGTGGTCGGCCGCCGGTACGACAACATCGTCATCCTGTTCCGGCCCTTCCGCTCTGTCTTCCTGCCACTGACCGTGAGAGATGGGCCGTAAGCCACCGGTACCCCTGCCCCTTTAGGTCGGAGATACCGGTTACCATCGAGCATACCGGTTGTAGAATCGGTTCAGGCTGCCGGGCGGTGGCCTCTGTGCGACCCCGCTCCCGTGAGGCTGGCGCCAGGGGCCACCGGCGGAATGCAGCCAACAGCTTGTTCGTCTCGCCGTCCGCCCGCGTCGTTTCTCGGCTGCGCAAAGGAGCAAATCGATGAAGACCAGGCCGGCATCCTCGATCCACGCCGTGGCACGACTGCTGCTGGTGCTCGTTCTGGCAGGCGCCTGGGGGGCGCAGCCCGTGTGGGGCCAGCAGACGGCGCCTTCCCGCTACCAACTTGACATCGTCGGCCCGCCCGGCAGCGAATTGTTCGGCGACTACGTGACGGCGCTGCCCAACGGCAACATCGTGGTCACCGATCGCTACTACGACGCCGGGACCGTGCTGGATGTGGGGGCGGTGTATCTGTACGACGGCGGGACCGGCGCCTTGATCAGCATGTTGACCGGATCAACTGCCTTCGACCAGGTCGGCAGGCACGGTGTGACGGTGCTGGCCAACGGCAACTTCGTGGTGAGCATCCATACTGGAATAATGGCGCTTCGGGTGAGTGGGGGCAGTCACGTGGGGCAGCGGCACCACTGGGGTCACGGGCACGGTGTCGGCGGCCAACAGCCTGGTGGGCAGTACGGCGGACGACCGGATTGGCGGGGAGTGTGCGATGGTTTGATCGGCGTTGGCCAACGGCAACTATGTGGTGCTCAGCGAGTACTGGAACAACGGCACTCTCGTGTACGCCGGGGCGGTCACCTGGGGGAACGGCACCACCGGTATCACCGGTACCGTGTCGGCGGCCAACAGCCTGGTGGGCAGTACCGCGACGATAGAGTCGGAGGCCGGTGGGCAGCAGCGCTGACCAACGGCAACTATGTGCTCACGGCCGACATGTGGGACAACGGCGCGATCGTGGACGTCGGGGCGGCGACCTGGGCGGACGGCACGAGCGGCATCACCGGCACAATATCTGCAGCCAACAGCCTGGTGGGGAGCCGCGCCGACGACAGGGTGGGCGGCTGGGGAGCGACCGCGCTGAGCAACGGCCACTACGTGGTGAGTAGCCCAAGCTGGGATAACGGCGCGCTCGTGAAGCCGGGGCGGCCACCTGGGGGAACGGCACCACCGGGATCACCGGCACCGTATCGGCGGCCAACAGCCTGGTGGGCAGTACCGCTCACGACCAGGTGACTTGGGGGGTTGGGATGGCACTGCGCAACGGCAACTATGTTGTGCACAGCAGCGCCTGGAACAAGACGCCGGTGCCATGACGTTGGCCAACGGGTCGATGGGCACAACCGGGACGATCACGGCCGCGAACAGCGTGCTGGGGTTGACAGCCGGCGGTGGGAACACGATGACCAGGGACTACGACTATGTTCACGACCAGTTGGTGGTGGGCCGCCCAACCGACAGCATCGTTACCCTGTTCCGGCCCTCAGGCCCTCCCGTCCCTGTCCACCCTGTCTTCCTCCCGCTCCTGGTGCGGGGCGGGTCGTAAGCGCGAGGCAGGGTACTGGCACAGTGGGCTGGCGGCAGACCGGCGCCGGAACCCCTCAGACGGGGGGCGTCTCACCCATGAAGAGGACATAGCCGATCCCGCGCCGCGTGAGCAGTAGCGCGGGATTATGTGGATCGCGCTCGATCTTCTCGCGGATCCAACGGATGTGCACGTCGAGCGTCCGGGTGTCGCCCAGATACTCCGTGTCCCAGATCATCTCCATGAGCGCCTTGCGAGAGATCACCTGGTTGGGGCGCTCCATGAAAGTGGCGAGCAGCGTTCGTTCTTTGGGCGTGAGGTGGTGTTGCCCGCGTGGCCCGCTCACGATGCGTCCGATCATGTCGAGCTCGAGCTCTCCGCAACGGATGTAGTTCGACTGGCTGCTTTCCAACATTTTGGCCAGGTTCTCCCTTAGTTTCCGAAAGGTGAACGGCCGGAGGAGCGCGCATTCGCACTCCTGATCGGACGGGTGAGAGTTCTGATCGACCAGCAGCAAGCGATGTGAATTGGGGGCGCGCTTTCCCAATGTGCGGCACAACCGCTCGAGTGAGCCGCGGCCCTTCGGGACGTTGATGACGATGACCTGCGGCTGCGTATCCACTGCAATCTGGAGACCATTTTTCTGCGTCTCGCTGAAGGTGACAGAGAACCCATCGCGAGCCAATTGCTCCCAATGCTTCACGTGGGCCGAGTCCACCCGCCCAATATATACGATCCTTACGGGCTGGGAATCCGTCTCTCGTCCCATTTGCCTGCTCCCCTGAACGCCGTGCCGGGTAACTGGCGCGATTATAGCGCACCGGATGTTAACGTGCAACCATTTCTTGATGCACGCAGCCAAATCGGGTCCCGGCATGCGGGCGCATCATCTGGCTTTGACCGTTACAAACGGTAGGTGGTAGAATCTCGCAGTTATGCAACGCGAAGTACTCCAGCCCGATTCCTCTGCCCGCACCTTTGTGGTGATTCCGACGTTCAATGAGGCTGCCAACCTGCCCGCTCTCGTGGGCGAGCTGCTGGCCTTGCCCGTGCCCGGGCTCGTCGTGCTCGTGGTGGACGATGATTCGCCCGATGGAACGGGGCAGGTCGCAGACAGCCTGACCGAGCGCCTGCCCGGGCGTGTGCTCGTGCATCACCGCACCGTGCGCGAGGGCCTCGGCGTGGCGTATCTGGACGGTTTCGGGCGTGCGCTGCAAATGGGCGCAGAGTATATCGTGCAAATGGATGCCGACTTCTCTCACCCGCCGTCCGCCGTCGTCGAGATGCTGAAGCAGATCAAGGAGTACGACGTTGTGGTGGGTTCACGCTACACCGAAGGCGGGCAGCTCGACGAGGAGTGGGGATGGTGGCGGCGGTTCCTGAGTTGGTGGGCGAACGAGGTGTGGTCGCGTCACCTTCTGGGGGTAAGCACCTGCGACATCACTGCGGGTTTCAAGTGCTGGCGACGGGCAACGCTGCTCGGCATCGGGCTGAACCGCGTCACCTCAAACGGCTATGCCTTCCAGGTGGAAATGACCTATCTCAGCGAGCGCCTGGGCTATCGAATCCGCGAAATCCCCATCCGCTTTGAAGACCGCCGTATCGGGCAGTCTAAGATGAGCACCGGGGTGAAGATTCAGGGCGCAATCGATGTTCTACGAATGCGTTGGCGCCACCGTTCCGTCGTGCGCCTGCCCGTCGAATCGCGAGCGGGCGACGTCCTGGCCGGCCAGTGATCCGGCCAAGAAGCATCGCTCCATCGTGCCGTGATTAGCGACTCAAGAGCCGGGCGGAAAGTCGACCTGGCGATCATCCTCGCGCTTCTCGTGCTGCCGCTGCTGTGGTTCGCCCCACAGACGGTCGGGGGCAAGACGCTGCTTCCCGCGGAGAACCTGTATTCCTTCGAACCCTGGGCCGGGGATCGGGTTGCCGCCGGCGCCGGCGCCCCTCAAAATGCGCTGATCTCCGACCTCGTGCTGGAAAATCACCCCTGGAAGAGCTACATTGTTGAAGCCCTGCGCTCGGGGGAGGCGCCGCTTGTGGAACCCGCGGCTCTTCGCGGGGGTGCCTTTCCTCGCGGCCGGGCAGCATTCCGCACTCTACCCGCCCAGCATTCTCTTCTACGTACTGCCCTTGTGGCTTGCGTACGGCCTCTTCACCGCCCTGCAGTTGGGGATCGCCGCCGCGGGCCTCTACATCTTTGCCCGGTTGTTGGGCCTTGCGCGCCCGGCCGGCGTCGTGGCGGCGATCGCCTACGCGTTCTCCGGCTTCTTCATCGTCAGCGTCAACTTCAGCATGATCATCGCGGCGGCCGCCTGGCTGCCGCTCATTCTCGCCTGCATCGAGCTGGTCGGCGCGCAGCAGGAGTGGCAGCCGGACGCCCTGCACGTGCCGGGTCTGTGGGTGGCTGTGGGTGCGCTGCTGTTGGGCGTGCAGATCCTTGCCGGCCATATCGAGATCACCTACTACGTGCTGATGGTGAGCGCGTTCTATTCGCTGCTGGCGCCTGGCTGCCCTGTGGCGGCGCTCCGGGCGGCGCCCTGCTCTGCTGCTGGCAACGTGGCTGCTGGCAATGGCGGGGCTCGGCCTTGCCCTGGGCGGCGTGCAGCTATTGCCCCTCTACGAGCTGGTCTCGCAGAGCTTCCGCGAGGGCTCAGCCGACCTGCGCCAGGTGCTGGATTGGGCCTGGCCGGCGCGGCAGCTCGTCACTTTCGTCCTGCCCGACGCCTTCGGCAACCCCACCCACCACGCGTATTTCGACATCTGGCAGCGGGCGTGGGTCCCGGTAACGCAGAATGCCCTGGGCGACCCGATGAGCGTCATCGACTGGGGCAAGAAGAATTACGTGGAGGCGGGCAACTACCTGGGCATCACGACGCTGCTGCTCGCAGCGCTGGCGCTCATCTCGCTGGTCACCGCGCGCCGAGCCGGCGCCGCCACGCAGCCCGAGCGGCCTGCTGCGGGCGAGGAGCCTGTTTCTCCGCAACGTGCCCCGTCGCGCCGGTTCTACATCGCCCTGTTTGGAGTGCTGGCGCTCCTGTCCCTGCTCTTCGCGTTCGGTACCCCGCTGTACGCCGTGTTGTTCTACCTCGTCCCGGGCTATGGGCAGCTACACTCGGCGTTCCGGTGGGTCTTCCCGTACACCCTCAGCATGGCGCTGCTGGCCGGATTCGGGCTCGATCTCATTCTGCGCTTCCGTTCCGATCCCGCCGTGCGCCGTCCCGCGAGGTTGTTGGCGCTCCTCGCAGCCGCAGGCGGCGCCGTGGCGCTGCTGGTGGTCGCCCTGAGCGCCGTCCTGCCGGCGCCCTTCGTTGCGCTGGGGCAGCGCCTGTTGGAGAGTTCGGATCTTGCCCAGGTGCGGGGTTTCGCAGACGGGCGGATGGCGTGGAGCTACGAGGCCGCGGGGATCGCGCGGTTCGGCATCGTGGCGCTTCTCTCGGGCGCGGCGCTTTCCTGGCTGCTCCGTATCCCTCGCCCGGGAGGCGCTCGCGGCCGGCTGGCCGCCGCCGTACCTGCGCTCGCGCGCTCGTCGCGATCCTGTTCGGGGATCTGTACGCCGTGGGCGGCAGCTTCAACCCGGCGACCGATCGCCGTCTGCTCGAGTACACGCCGCCGGTGGTGGCATGGCTCCGTGACCGGCTGGACGGCAGCCAGCCGTGGCGCTTCACCACGCTGGACCGGCCGGGCGAGAAGCTGCTGAATGCCAATTCGGCGATGCGGTACGGTCTGGAAGACATCCGCGGCTATGATTCGATCATCCCGCGGCAGTACGTCAGCTATCTCGAGCGGCTCTACCCGCAAGGCGAGCTGCTTTACAACCGGATCGCCCCGCTCTACTCGCAGCCGGGGGACGCCGCAGCGCAGGCGCCGCTGAACGATCCGCTGTTCCACCTGCTGGGCGTCCGGTACGTCGTCTCCACGCAGCCGGTGTTGCAACCCGGCTACCGCCAGGTGTACTCCGACGGCCGGCTGCTGGTGTATGAGAATTCGAACGTCCTGCCGCGAGCCTTCATTGCCGCCGAGGGGGTGGCTGCGCCCGGTCCCGAAGCTGCTCTCGACCGGTTGCGGAGCGTTGACCCGCGCCAGACTGTGGTGGTTGAAGGCATTTCGGCTGATGAGATCGCGCCCCCGCCTCCCCGCAGGTTCGCGAGGCGCGCATCAGCCGGCGCGACATGCGCCAGGTCTTCGTCGACGTAAACATCAGCGATCGCGGCTGGCTGGTACTGGCCGACAACTACTTCCCCGGCTGGAAGGCTTACCTGAGGGAGTTCGGCACCACCGGCGAAGGGGTGACCGCATCGGGCGAGGCCAGCGAGCAGGAGCTGCCTGTTTACCGCGCCGACGGCACCTTCCGCGCCGTCTACCTGCCGCAGGCCGGGCCAGTGGAGCGTCCGCTTCGTCTATTCGCCGCGCAGCTTCCAGCTGGGCATCTACATCACCTTCCTGGCGGGCGTGGTGCTCCTGCTCGCTGCCGGGTGGTGGGCATGGGCGCGCTTCTATCGGGGCGAGCGGCAGCGAGGTCGGGCACGGTGGCCAAGAACAGCGCCGTTCAGATCGTCCTCTCGCTGCTGAACAAGGTGATCGACTTCGCCTTCGCCATGCTGCGCTTGCGAGTGCTGGGCCCGGCCGGACGAGGGCAGCTTACGCTTTCGCGATCAGCTTCTACATGGTGTTCGAGATCCTGACCCGTTTCGGGCTTGGCACGCTGCTGTACCGTGACGTGGCGCGCGATCGCGAGCAGTACCGGCCGCTACCTGGCAAATGTCGTCGTGCTGCGCATGGGGCTGTGGCTGGTAAGCCTGCCGTTCATCTACTGGGATGGCGCTCGGATACCGCGTCAACGGGCAGCCTGAGCGTCGAGGAAGGCGCAGACCATCGCCATCTTCGCCGGTGGCGCTGCTGTTCGCGAACATCGCCGACGCCATCACCTCTGTCTTCAACGCTTTTGAGAAGATGGAGTACCCCGCCGGCGCTTGCCACCGCCATCGACGGTGGCAAAGGTGGCGTTGGGCGCGCTCGTGCTGCTGCCGCCCTTAGACCTTGGCTTCGTGGGCCTGGCCGGGGTCTCGCTGGTGACGAACATGGTGCAGGTGGTCTGGCTGTACGTGCTGCTGCGGACGAGCTACTGCCGCAAGGGCGCAACGCCGCCGGAGGCAGCGCGACCACGGTTGGACTGGCCGCTGCAGCGGCAGATGCTGCGCGAGTCCGGGCCCGCTGATGATCAACCACCTGCTGGCCAGCCGTCTTCTGGCGCATCGCCAGTTTGTGCTGCGCGGCGCTGGCCGGCGCCGCGGCGCGTGGGCATCTTCTCGGCCGGCGTCAAGTTACCTGGACGGTCTGAACGTCATCCCCAGCTACTTCACCCTGGCCATCTTCCCGCTGATGAGCCGCTATGCGCAGAGTCGGGCAGCGACCCGCTCGTCAAGGCCTACCGCCTGGCCGTGCAACTGCTGCTCATGTCGCGCTGCCGATTGCCGTGTTCGTGTACGTTCGCCGCGACGCCGCTGGTCCGGATCCTGGGCGGCGCGGCCTACCTGCCGGATTCGGCGACCGCACTGACCGATCATGATCTGGTCGATTCCGATCGGCTTCATCAACTCGGTCACGCAGTACGTGCTGATCGCGGTTGGACAGCAGCGGTTTCTGACGCGGGCGTTCATCATTGGCGTGACCTTCACGGCGGCAGCGAACCTGATCTTCGTGCCCCGCTACGGCTATCTGGCGGCGGCGCTCATCCTGATCCCGGCAGAGCTGTCGCTGTTCGTCCCCTTCTACTGGGCCGTGCAGCGACACGTAGTGGACCTGTCATCTGGCTGAGCTCCTTGTCGTGGCGGCCATCGCCAGCCGCTCTGGGAGCACGTGGCCGTACTGCCGGGCGCTCCGCACTGGCGGTCGGCGCTGCCGCTTGCGTCGCTGGCCGGCGGTGCGGTTTACTGGTTTACGCTGGTGGTCCTTTCGTGAGCATTTTCGCAGCGAGGACTTCGTTGCCTGTTCGCGCGGCTGCGTCCGCATGTGCCGTTCCTGGCCCGCGATAGGCGCCGAGACGTGCGACCGCAGGCCATAGGATGGCATGCTCGCTGGTTCGGGACGAGGAGGACGCTGATGGCCGTTCAATGCGTATCGGGATCATCACCAGCGGCGGAGACGCGCCGGGAATGAATGCGGCCATCCGGGCCGTCACGCGCTGCGCGCTCGACGCCGGCATGGCGTCGATCGGCATCCACGAGGGCTGGCAGGGCGTCGTCATGGGCGGCGCCAACTTCGAGACGTTCGACTGGCGCAGCGTCGGCGGCATCCTCCAGGTGGGGGCACGATGCTTGGCACGGCGCGCTGCGAGGCTTGTTCCGCACCGTCGAGCCGGGCGCCAGGCAGCCGCACGCAACCTGGCACTCGCCGGAATCGACGGCCTGGTCGTGATCGGCGGAGATGGCTCGCTGACCGGCGGGTCTGCTCCTGTGCGAGGAATGGGCCGAACACCTGGCTGCCCTGCTGGAAGCCGGGCGCGATCACCGCGGAGCAGGCGGATGCAGCCCGAGGCTTCCTGCGATGGTCGGCCTTCCCGGCTCGATCGATAACGATCTGTACGGCACAGACATGAGCATCGGCGCAGACACGGCGCTCAACACGATCGTCGAAGCCGTAGACAAGCTCAGCTCCACGGCCAACTCACACCAGCGCACGTTCGTCGTGGAGGTGATGGGGCGCCGCTGCGGCTATCTGGCTCTGATGGGTGCGGTCGCTGCCGGGGCGGATTGGGTGCTTGATCCCGGAAGAGGAGATGGACGCCGCGCTGGCACGTACCGTATGGTGGATGCCCTCAAACGCGGCCGGGCGGCAGGACGGCGGCATGATATCATCATACTTTGCCGAAGGCGCCCGGCACAGCGACGGCCTGCCCATCCACGCGGATACGGTCCAGGAGATCCTGCGCAGCCGTTGGGGGCCGAAGCACGGGTGACGGTCCTGGGACACGTGCAGCGCGGGGGCTCGCCGAGCGCGTTCGACCGCGTGCTGGCCAGCCGGCTCGGCGCCGCTGCCGTCGATTATTCCTCGGGCCGCAGCGTCGACGCCTGTGATGATCGGGCTTGTCCATAACCGGCACCGCAACGCCACGCCGACTGGCAGAGGTTGTGGCGCAGAGCCAGGCGGTGACGCAGCAGATCGATCAGGGGCAATTTCGAGCGGGCGCTCGAGCTGCGCGGCCGCAGCTTCAGCGATTCGCTGGAGCTGCTCAAGATGCTCACCCGAGCCGAGCCGCAAGCAGAGATCATCGACCGTGGCCGCGTCGCCAGTCCTGAGCGGCGGTCCCGACGCGCCGGGGATGAACGCCGTGCTGCGTACCGTGTTGCGGACGGCGATGAACGACGGTCAGGATGTCGTGGGCGTGCGCTACGGTTTCGCGCGGGCTGGCGCGCAACGATATCTGGGACCTGCAGTGGATGGACGTGCAGCAGTGGGTGGAGCTTGGGCGGCAGCGAGCTGGGCGCCGTCCGCCACGAGCTTGACCGCGGAGGAGATCACCGGCGTCGCCGAGACGATCCGCAAGTGGGACATCCGCGGGCTGATTGCCATCGGCGGGCTGGATACGTATCGCCAGGTGGCGCGCCTGGTGGACAACCGCGACCGTACCCCGAGCTCACGATCCCGATGATCTGCGTGCCGGCCACGATCGACAACAACCTGCCGGGCACCGAAATCACGATCGGCGCCGACACTGCGCTGAACAACATCATCGACGCCGTCGACAAGATCAAGTACACGGCCGGGGCCGCTCACCGCGCCTTCATCGTCGAGGTGATGGGGCGCGAATGCGGATACCTGGGGCTGATGCGGCAGCATCGCGAGCGGCGCCGAGATGGAATTGCTGCCTGAGGACAACCTGACGCTGGATACGCTGATCGACGGACATCGACCGGCTGCGCCAGGGCTTCGAGCGCGGCAAGAAGCTCAGCATCGTGATCGATTTCCGAAGGCGCTTCGCCGCACTACGACACTGAGTTCGTCCGCCGGGTCATGGAAGCGGAGGCCGGTGGTGCCTTTGACGTGCGCGTTTCCATCCTGGGGCATCTGCAGCGAGGCGGCGTGCCCACCGCGCTTTGACCGCGTGCAGGGCAGCCGTCTGGGTGGGTGGGCGGCGCGCCAGCTCATGGCGGACATGGAAGCCGGCCGCCCGGCAGCCAGCGTGGTGGGGATCCTGAAGAGCGGCGTCGTCGTCACGCCCCTGGACGAGGCGATGAAACAGATCGATTGGGACACCGGGCGGAGGCGCGAAGAGACGTTCATGCAGTGGCGAGGGCTTGCGGACACGCTCGCCAAGCCGGGCCCGCGCGTGAAACCGGGCACGCGGTGAGCGCAGTCGCCGAGATCCGGGCGCATAGCTGGAACGAGCTGAACGATGCCCTGTTTGCCGACTCGTGGAAGGAGTCGCTGGGACGTTTTCGCTCGGACTTCGCTTTCCGCGGGATGGCAGCGGCATCGGACGATCTGGCCACCAGCCTGATGCGGCTTGGACGGCATCCCGGCCGGATCGAGGGTCCCATGCTCCGGACGTTTCGCCGCTACGCACACCGGCACGGCGTCCCTGCAGACTCCGTCTGGAACTGGCTGGCGCTGGCGCAGCATCACGGTCTCCCCACCCGCTTGCTTGATTGGACATACTCCCCCTACGTCGCGCTGCATTTTGCCACGGCCACCGTGGAGCAATACGGTATAGACGGGGTCGTGTGGTGCCTGGACTATGTACGGGCTAACTCGCTGCTTCCGGAGCGGCTGCGAGCGATCCTGAAAGATGAGGGGGCGAGCGTCTTCACCGCGGAGATGCTGGAGAGGGCAGCTAGAGCACTGCCCGAATATGACGCGCTCAGCGCCGAGCCGTTCGTGGCGTTCCTCGAGCCCCCGTCGCTCGACGACCGGATCGTCAACCAGTTTGCGCTGTTCTCGTTGATGTCAGGCCACAGCGCCCAATTGGACGAGTGGGTTGCGAGGAATCCCGACCTCTGCCGGCGCGTGGTGATACCCGCGTCGCTCAAGTGGGAAGTGCGCGATAGGCTGGATCAGGCAAACATCACCGAGCGCGTGCTCTTTCCCGGGCTGGATGGCCTCAGCCGCTGGTTGCGTCGCTATTACACGCCCAAAAAGGGATAGCGGCGGGAATACGACTCGCTACAGCTGGAACCTTCCGCCTGCCTGAACGACCTTCTGTCCAAAGTTGGAGACGTACTCGAGGAGCTTCTCGCGCAGGTCGCGCCAATCATTGCCGGCGAGGATGCCGCGCATGGTATCCATATCATCCGCAACGGCGCCCGTCAGGATCTGGGGGCCGTCGCCGTAGACGGTATACCACGCTTCGGTTGGCTGTAGGCCAAGGCGAATCAAGCCCGGTGCGAATTCCCGCACGACAAACTCGAAATACGGCTCTTCGCGACCCGACTTGATATCCCAGCTCATCAACAGCTTCACCATACTGGCAAACCTCATTCTGGTATGTGGTGCGTCGGGCAAGAGGATAGCAGAAGCCAGCCTCCCCCGCAAGTGATCTGCCATCCCTCGCGAAGGCTATAGACGGTGGGTTCTCTCCTCGATTGACCCGGCGGCCCGCCTTTGGCGATGGGAAACGGCTGTGGTAGATTAAAGCAACAATTCTCACAATACCCGGGGGAAACATGGCCAAAATCACTCGGCGGAGCTTCCTCGTCAACGCTGCAGGTGCAGCTGCGAGCGTGGAATTGGGCCGCCGCCTGGTATCGCCTGGGTCAGCGGCGGCGGCGCAGGCTCCGGCGTTCCCGAACGTAGTTGTCGCTCGGGGCACCAACCAGGATTCCATGACCTCGATACTGAAGACGGCCCTCGACGGAGCCGGCGGCATCGCCCGTTTCGTCAAGCCCGGTCAGACCGTCGCGATCAAGCCGAACATCACCTGGGATTACCCGCCGGGAACCGCTTCGTCCAATGAGCCAGAGGTGATCCGCGCGCTCATCCAGTTGATCCGCGATGCGGGCGCCAAGCGGGTCATCGTGATGGAACACTGCACGTTGTCGAGCGCGGCCGAATGTCTGCGTGTGTCAGGCATTGGTGCGGTGCTCGACGAAATGCGTGTCGAGAAGGTGATCGCCGACCGGGACGTCTCTCCGCCGCGACATGTTCACGCAGATCGAGTTCCCGAAGGCCAAAATAGCGGACTTCCGCAAGCGGGGCGTGCTCAAGGCCGCGCTCGACGCAGACGTGCGGATCAACATGGGGGTGGCGAAGAGCCATCTCGTCACACGACTGACCATGTGCCTGAAGCACATGATGGGCTGGCTTGAGTACCCATCGGCGCTGCACGCCCAACTGGAACAGGGCCTCGCCGACCTTAGCTCCGAGTCGCAGATCCAATGCCAGTTGCACATTTTGGAGGCGATCCGGGTGCGGCTGCCCGTAGGCAATGCGCGGCAGGCCGGCGGCTATGAGACCGAGATCACGAATCCGCGCCGTATCAAGCGGATGAACGAGATCGTCGTGGGCACCGATCCGGTCCTCATCGACGCATACGGCTGCATCAACTACTTCAGCTACAAGCCAGAGGAGCTGCTGCACGTCAAGCTTGCTGCCCAGATGGGGTTGGGCGAGATGGACGTGCCGAAGGCTACCAACGAGGGACGCCTGCGGATCTACAAGGTCGGGGAGGCAATCACGACTCCGACCGCGACCAGTACACCAACGCCGGCCGCAACGCCGGCGGCGGCGGTGAATAGCCCCACGCCCACGGCGACGTCCGTTCCGGGAACGCCCACACCTACGACGACCCCCACGGCCGCTCCCACGAATACCCCTCTTCCCACGAGCACTCCCGGAATCGTGGAGCCGACCCCGGCGCTTCCGGCCGTTGCCGGTGAGCGCGGGGGACAGGTAACGCTCAATCCGAACCCCTTCCTGAGCGGAGCACTCGTACCGGTAGCGGCCATCGCGGCCGGCGCCGGCGTGGTGATACGGCGCCGCCTGGTGCGGGATACGGCTGCCGGCGAGGAAGAGGGAGAGGCAGAGGTGGCGGAAAAGGAAGAGGAAGAGGTCGCTGAAAAGGAAGAGGCAAAGGTCGCGGAAAAGGGAGAGGCAGAGGTAGCGGAAGAGGAAGCTGATGGGGACAAATAGGCGGCAGCCGGCGTTGCTCAGCGACCGCCGGGCGCGGCGCCTCGTCCAACTGGGGTTTCTGCTGCTCTTTCTCTACCCCTACGGCCTGATCCTGTATCAGCGGCTGACACTCAAGCCTGCGCCGGTTCTGACCTCGTGGCTGCTGCCGTTTGACCCTCTGCTTGCACTGGGACAGCTGGGTCGCGGCAACCTCGCGCCGCTGGTGATCGGCGCGCCGCTGCTGCTGCTGGTACTGACCACCGTGTTTGGGCGCTCGTTCTGCGGGTGGGTTTGCCCGATGGGCACCCTCCTCGACCTCGTCCGGCCGCTTGCCTTCTGGCGGCGCCGGCAGAAGGGCGCCGGACGCAGGACGGGGCAGCTTCCACTCGTTCCGGCGAACGCAAACGGACCCCTGCGATATTGGCTGCTGGCTGCGGCCGTGGCCGGAGCGGTGCTGTCGCTGCAGCTCCTCGGGGTTCTCGACCCGCTGGTCATTTTCGAGCGTGGGATGACGGTGCTCGTGTCCGACGGTTTGATGCTCAGCCAGCCGGCGTTTCGAACCTTCCTCACCGCGTCAGTCGTCTTTCTCGTGCTGCTGCTGCTCGAACTGTGGCAGCCGCGGTTCTGGTGCCGGCACCTGTGCCCCACGGGAGCGCTCCTCGGGTTAGCCGGCCGTCTGTCGCTCGTCAACCGGGTTGTAAGCGATGGCTGCAACAACTGCGGGCAATGCCGCAAGGTGTGCACTATGCGCGCCATCCCGGCCGAGGGACACGATACCAGCTACCAGGATTGCCACGTCTGCCTCGAGTGCGAAGAGGTCTGTCCGCAGGGGGCCATCTCGTTCCGCTTTGGCGCCCTGGCCGCCCGCCGGTGGCAGTCGCTCGGGAAGGCGCGGGACGAGCAGGGGAAGATGCGCTTCCGCGGCCGCTACCGCCCCGATCCGGCCGGTTACGGCTATAAGCCCAGCCGCCGTGGTTTCGTCGCCGCGCTGGCTGCGGGTACCGCGGGCGTGTTGCTTCCGCCTGCCGTGCGCCTCAGCGCGCAGCAGGCGATCCTGCGCCCGCCCGGCGCTCTTCCTGAGGCCGATTTCACGCGCACCTGTATCCTCTGTCAGGAATGCGTCCGGGTCTGCCCGACCGGCAGCCTGCGCCCAGTGCTGTTCGAGGCCGGCGGCTCGGGCATAGGCACCCCGCGCTTCATCCCGCGCGTAGGGTCGTGCTCGCTCAATCCCAGTTGCCCGCAGCTCTGCGCCCAGGCGTGCCCTGTGGCAGCCATCCGCTCCGTGACCCCCATCGAAATGAAGATCGGGCGCGCCGTGGTGGACCGGCACCTGTGTCTCGCATGGGACCAGGGCACCAAGTGTCTGGTCTGCGTCGAAGCGTGTCTGAACGGGGCCGCGCAGGCCTATAACGGCCGTGTGACAGTGGATCCGAACAAGTGCAGCGGCTGTGGCCGGTGCGAGAATGCCTGCCCGATCGTGGATGCTGCCATCCATGTCAGGCCGGTTTAGGGCCGCCCGGAACCTTTCTTTTGCCCATGTCGTCTGTTTGGTGTTTCACAGTTATGTAGCTATAATCACAGAAGGTCGTGACCGCCGATTTGAGTGTCGCCGGTGGTGATCCAGACGCGAAGCAGAGGACAAGGAATGGAGCGGAAGAATCGAAGCCGGCAGGCCGTCCGACTGGGCGCGTACCTGGTGTTGGTCTTCGGCGCCCTGTCGGGACTCTGGATGAATCCGGGAATGGCATCGGCGCCCCTCGCCGAGAAGCCCGTCGTGGCGAGCCCGCTGGGCAGCCCGGCCCCTATCCTTGGCGAACTGCCGGTAACTCCGGTCTCCACCCCGGCTGCCCCTGCGAGTATCGATATCAAGACTCCGCTGCCGGTCAAAGAGGCGGTCGTTACGCCGGCTTCTCCGGCGCCACTCGCTACCGCTGTACCCGGCATTCTTCGTGACATTTCCTACCGCCAGGTGGACGGCGTGGACCCGCACCAGCTGAGCCTGGATATCTACGTGCCCGCCGGCGCATCTCGCAGCCGGGTAGTGGTGTTCGTGCACGGCGGCGGATGGTCAGGCGGTGACAAGGCGGACGTGGCGCGCAAGGACAGACTGTTCACCAACGCCGGCTACGTCTTCGTCAGCATCAACTACCGCCTGCTGCCCCAGGGCCAACACCCCACCAATGCACGCGACGTGGCCGCTGCTTTTGCCTGGGTCCATGACAATATTGCCAGGTACGGTGGCGATCCGGACCGGATCTATGCGATCGGGCACTCGGCCGGAGCGCACCTGGCGGGTCTGGTCGCTACTGACGAACGCTTCCTGCGGGGCGCGGGCAAGGACCTGCATATCCTGCGCGGCGTGGTGCTGCTGGACAGCAATGCCTACAACATCCCGCTCCTGATGCCCCGGCTTGGGCGAGAGCCGAACGTATATGCGGGGGCTTTTGGCCAGCAGGAATCGGCGCTCTGGCGCGAAGCGTCACCCGCGACGCACGTGGCGCCGGGGAAGGGGATCCCGCCTTTCCTGGTGGTGTGGGCCAATAACGACCATTCGCGCCACGACCAGGCGGACAGCATGGCAGGGCGGCTTAGGAACGCAGGCGTCAGTGCCGAGATCGTGGCAATCCCGGACCGCGATCACGTTACGCTCTGTGATCTGATCGGTCAGCCCGGCGACGCAACGACCACGGCCATCCTCAACTTCATCGCCCGTTAGGCAGCGCCCCGGCCTTAAACGCAGAGAGCCACGGCTTCCCAAAAAGGGAAGCACGCGGCCCCCTGCGATCAACTCAAGTCTCGCAATACTCTCAAACCCGGAGCGGCTACTGCCGCGGTGATCGCCACGACGCTCGGGTCCCGACTTAATGGCGGCGATATTATCCTCGCCATCGGGGCAACGTCAGATGATCACAACGAAAGAGAGCGGCGCGGCGAATCGGGCAACGAGTATGAGAACGGCGATCGCCGCGAGATCTCGGTGGTCGCGGGCATATTAAAGAAAGACCCTCGACTGCGCACGATTCTACGTTCTTTACCCGCCCGGTTCAATAGGACCTTGTTCCCAAGCGGACCGCATACGTTCGCGATCCGGGCAAAGGCGGCGAAACGGGGGCGAACAACTCCGTCCGGAGAGGCGCGCCGCGGTGTCTGCGAGGTGCGGCAGGAGAAAAGCAGGCCCGCTGCCACCCGGCAGCAGGCCTGCTCCGTTTAGAGGCGTATTCCCCGGTCTAGATGACCCAGCCGATGCCCAACTGCTCGAGCTTCTCGCGCGTGGGCATGCCGTTCTCGTCCCAGCCGGCCATCTGGTAGTAGGTGTTGAGCGCGGCTTCGAACTCGGCCTGCGTCACGAAGAGCCCGTCGGAAGCGCCGCCTGCCAGCGGCTCCGTCAGGCGCTGCGGCAGTGTGTCGCGGTCGCGCCCGGCGCCCTCGCGGGCGTTGAAGGCGCGGATCAGATTCACCCGGCGCTCCCCAACCCGCTGCGTGTCTTCGATGCTGGTGGGAACGCCCGTCACTGCAGTCATCAGCTCGGCCATCTGGGCAGAGCTCATGAGTTGCCACGATGGACCCCAGACGAACTGGCACAGGTTGGCGGAATCCATAAAGGAGTAGTTCCACTGCGTCACGATGGCGAAGTGGACCTTCTCGGCGTCGAGGAGTTGGCTCGGCCGCGGGTCATTCAGCCCCAGCGACGCCAGCCGCTCGAGACTCTCGGTACCCGCTTCCATCGTGTAACCGGGATCGTGCTCCGCCGACATGTGGTCCGCACCGAACGGGTTGACCCCGTAGATCAACGCCAGGCTGCGCTTCACCTGCGGCATGTGGGCGGGGTTTTCCTGTCCCTTCACCGCCACCACGTATTTCTCAGCGCCGCGACCGATGCGCTGCGCCGCCCGCTCCGACCCTTCGGCGAGCAGGTCGCCGATCCCTTCGCGTTTTGCGATCATCTCCACGAGCCTGACCATTGCGTCTGCATCGCCCATCGGCATCTCGACCCCGCCCGTGTCTTCCGGGGTTATAATCCCGCGGCTGTAGCACTCCATCGCAAACGCGATCGTGGCCCCACAGCTTATTGTGTCGATCCCGTACTGGTTGCACAGCTGGTTGGCCAGCGCTACCGCCTCGAGGTTGCCCACTCCGCAGTCCGAGCCGAGCATCCCCACCGTCTCGTACTCCGGACCGCCGTAGTACGGGATCACCTTCTGCCCGCCGTATTCGGTCTCGACGACACGCTTGCACCGGACCACGCAGGCGTAACAGGTGTCGTTCTCGACCAGGATCGTGTCGGACATAGTCTCGCCATTGATGGCGCAGGCCTCCTCGAAGGTGCCGCTCTGCCAGTTGCGCGTGGGTAGCCCGCCTGACCGGTCCTGGGGGCCCAGCACGCCGTCGGTGCCGTGCTTCTGCATGCCCACCATGTCGCCGGCTTGCATCCGTTTCGAGCCCGTTCTTGCCAGCGCAGCCACTTTCGCGCGATCGGCGACCTCAACCTTGCCATGCCCGCGCACGGCGATGGCGCGCAGGTTCTTGCTCCCCATCACCGCGCCCAGACCGGTGCGGCCAAACGCGCGGTTGGACATGCTCATGATGCTGGCGAAGCGCACCATTCGCTCGCCAGACGGGCCAATCTGCACTACCTGGATCTTCGCGTCCCCAGTTCCTGCTTGATCGTCTCTTCGACTTCGCCGGTGATCCGGCCCCACAGATGTGACGCATCGCGCAGCTCGGCGATCCCATCGTGCACCCACAGGTACACCGGGCGCTCACTCTTGCCGTGGATGACGATGCCGTCAAACCCGGCGAACTTGAGCTCGGCGGGCCAAAACCCACCGGCTTGCCCGTCGCCCGCAAGTCCTGTGAGCGGGCTCTTCGCCGTGGCCGTGGCGCGGCTCTGCCCGCTGATCGCAACGCCGGTGGTTGGGGCCAGCATGAACGCAAGGGTGTTCTCGGGTCCGAGCGGGTCGGCGCCGGCAGGGGTGTGCTGCAGCAGGTAATACATCCCCGCCGCGCTGCCCCCCACGTAGGTGCGGTAGAACTCCTCTGAGGGTTCTTCCGTCCGCGTCGTACCGGCTGTCAGGTCGACGTGCAGGATCTTTCCGGCATATCCGTAGAGCATCGTTCCTCCTGTTTCACTTCAAGGCCCTGGTTCCAGGTAGCGCCGCATGATCCCCGCCAACCCCGGCACGTCAAACCCTATCTCGCCGGTGAAGCGCGTCAGCGCTATCAGGCCGCCGTCAATGGTCCCGATTCCGGCGAGCATGGCGGCGTTCTCTTCCTTGAGCCCACCACCGTAGACAACCGGCACGTCGTGCCCGAACTGCTCGCGTACCACCTGCTTGATCCACGCCGAGACAAAGGCAATGTACTCGCCGCCGGGGGGCGTTTTGCCCGGGCCGATGGCCCACACCGGTTCGTAGGCGATCACGACTCGCCCGTCTGCCAGGGCGGCCTCGGACCCGGACAGATTGCCAGTCACCTGGGTTCGAAGCACTTCCCGGACACGCTGCTGCTGCTCGGCAGGCTCGCCTTCGCCTCGCTGTTCGGCGGTCTCGCCAACGCAGAGCAGTACCTTCAGTCGCGCGGCCAGAGCACACGCTGCCTCGGCCTGGACCTGCCGGTCAACTGCAGAGGCAGCTCGAACCTGGTCCGGCGAGGAGTCGTATGCCGATATCGTCTGCAGTTTTGCCCGGCGCTCCTCGGAATGGCCCACCATGGACCACTCCGCGCCCAGATGTCGCGCCGATGTGGCCGGGGTCAGGCTGGTGAACGCGCCGAAATTCTGGCCAGGGGCGATGTCGGCCCAGTGCACTCCCTGCACGCCGAGCGCCGGCGGCGCGCCCGCGGCCTCGCCCGTGCGCAACGCTCCCGCCGCGGCCGCCAGCAGTGATTCGGGCAGGATGTAGGTGAGCGCCACGTCGCTGCGCCCTGCCAACCCGAGCTCCCGCGTCGACTCCATCACCCCGGTGATCCACGCAATCGGATCCTCTACCGGACACACACCGCCCAGTCGCCGCGGCACTTCGAACCGCTTCAGATTCACGAAGATCTGCTTCATCACACCATCCCGTCTCGTGCTGCCGTCCGGTCAGTCCGCCGGACCGCCGTGCATCGTCGGCACGTGGATCAGCTGGGGACCCTTGCTCGCCCGTGCCTGCGCGAGAGCGGCCGCCAGCGCCGCAGGATCTTCAACGCGAGTCCCTTGCCACCCGAGTGCCTGTGCCAGCAGATCGAAGCGGATGGGGCCCAGATTCACGGCCACCGTGTCGTCCGGACCATAGCGGACGTTCTGATTTGAAGCGGTGATGCCCCACTTCTGGTCGTCGGCCACCACAATCGTGAACGGCAGGCCCTGCCGGGCCGCGCTCTCGAGATCGGCAGTGTTGAAGCCAATCGAGCCGTCCCCCGAAAGCAGGATGATGTTGCGATCCGGATACGCCAGGCGCGCTGCCATTCCGGCCGCGACGCCGTAGCCGACGACGCCGCTGGCGCCGCAGGTCATCCAATGACCGGGGTAGCAGTCGGTGAGCATCATGTGCGCCCACTGTCCGATGTTGCCGCCGTCCACGATCAGCACCGAGCCATCGTAAACGTAGGGGCGCAGCGCATCTACAACGTGCCAGCCCGTCATCGCGCCCTGTTCCGGGTAGACCCCGCGCTGCCACCGGTGCCGGAAACTTTCCGTAATCGTCCTCGCCTCGGCCAACCACGCCTCGCGTTCCGCGCCCGGCTGAGGCGGCACCATCGCGCACAACTGCTCGAGCACTGTCCCCGGGTCACCCTGGATGGCGATCTCGGGCGTGATCCCCTGATACAGTTCGGTTGGGTCCACGGAGATCCGGATCACCTGCACATCACTGCGCACGGCCGGCGCCTGGAAGTAACCGAGCCGGTAGTCCACGCGTGCTCCGGCCAGGATTACCAGGTCAGCTTCACGCAGGAGGTCCGGGCTTCCCGACGCCGAGCCGACGACCCCCATGTACTGTGGCATAGGTGATACGACGCTTCCCCGGTCCCAGATCGGGGTCATCACCGGAATGCCCGTGCGCTCCACAAACTCGCCAAGGTGATCTGCCCCACGGGCGTAAAACACGCCGCTGCCGGCGATCAAAAGCGGGCGCCGGGCCTGCTTTACCGCATCGGCGGCCGCCATCACCTGGCGGTAGGCTCCGGCAGCCTGGTGCAGCACGGCCCCGAGCGCGGTCGTATGATGCGGGAGCGGTTGGGTAACGGACACCTCTGTCTCGAGCACGTCGTTGGGTATCGTGAGGTGAACCGGGCCGGGCCGCCCCGCGGTGGCGCGTGACAGCGCCTCGTGGAGGTACGGGACGATCTTCGAGGGATGGTCGACGAAGCGTGCGTACTTGGTGGCCTGCGCGGCCAGGGCAACCTGGTCGAAGTCCTGGAACTTGCCGCGGTCGGTGTGAGAATGCTCGCTGGCGCCGGAGAGCAGCAGCATCGGAGCGCCGTCGAACCAGGCGTTCACGACCCCGGAAAGCGCGTTTGTGTGCCCCACCGAAGCGCTCACGGCGCATACCCCCACCTTGCCGGTGAAGCGACCGTACACCTCGGCCATATAGCCGGCGGTCTGCTCGTTGTGGCAGTCGACGACACGCAGGCCTGCAGTTTTGGCCGCATGGAGAATGGGGTTCACGCCGTTTCCACACAGAGTGGAGACGAAGGTGACTCCGGCTGCACGCAATGCCTGCGCCACCAATTCTGCTCCGATCATGTTGCCTCCTCTTGATACATACGCCGGCCAACCGCTGCGCACGCGCCCGTTGGCCGGCGTATGAAAGTGAGCCGGTATTACTTCTTCAGCTTAGCCGCGGCTTCCATGAGCTTGACGTTGCCCCACTGGTCGAAATTCACCGCCTGCTTGATGCGATTGGTGTCAACCAGGTAGTTCGCCTGGGCGTCGATACTTGCCTTGAACGTGCCGTCCCCGAACAGCTTGACCTGCTCGGCCGCGCTATAGTAGGTGCACGGTGAAAGCAGCTTGCCCAGGTCGTCCACGGACTGGTTGAAGTTGATCGTCTTCTTGAGCCAGTCGGCCAGCTCGGTGTGGGCTGACGTCTTGGTCGACGCGTCGTTGAAGTAGCCGTGGATGCGGTTGGTCAGCACGTCCAGGTAACGGGCCACGGCATCGGTGTTCTTGTCGGCGAACTCCTTCTGTACCGTCATCACTTCCATCAGCCGTGCCTGCATCGGTTTCCCGCCAGGACCCGCGAGGTCGCCGCCGGTAAAGAGAACTTTGGTGTCGGGCGATTTTGACATGATCTGCGGCCAGAAAGCCGTCCCCAGCGACGCGAAATCGCCCTGGTTGGCAACGAAGGCCGTCACGGCATCAACCTGCTCCATGTGGATCAGGGTGATGTCCTTTTCGGAAAGGCCGTACTTGTCCAGCATCAGGTCCAGGAAGTAGTGGTTCACAGAGCCCTTGGCCGTCAGGGCGATCTTGCCTTTGACGTCCGCCGGTGTGGTGATCGCCTTACGTGAGATGATGGTGAAAAGATTGGTGGACTCGGCGTGCGTGCCCATGAAGTAGGTGGGCACGACGTTCGACGATGCGATGGTAATCGGCGGGGTGCTGCCCGACATACCGATGTCGAGCTTGCCGGCGCCCATCGCCTCAAATAGCGGAGCGCCGGTGTCGAAGTTGGTGAGCTCGATGTCGAGCCCGGCCTCCTTGAACCAACCCTTTACCAGTCCGACGCCGATCAGCCCTTGATGGGGAGCGATCGTCCAGCCGACGCGAATCTTCGTGGGGGTTGCCGCCGCCGCTTTGGTGACGGCGGGGACTGTGGTGGCTGCGGCGGCCGGTGCTGCTGTTGCCGCGGCCGGAGGCGCCGCCTTCGGCGCCGTCGTCGGTGCAGGTGTGCTCGGCTGCGCGCAAGCTGCGACGGTGCCCGAGACCCCTACAACCATCGCGCCTTTGAGGAACTGTCGCCTGCTCAGGCGCTTCCTCCCCGAGTCCCGATCCTCCGGAGTACCATTGCTCATGTTCTCACTCCTCCCATAAACGTGGGCCGCGCTATGCGGCGCGCTCGGCCGACTCTCTGCTCATCAAGCCGCTACGGCTGGCTGGTCGGCGCGGAACTCGTCCTCGAACTGTTCCCACAGGCGGCGTCGCATCTCGCTGAACTCGGGCGACACCTTGATGTCTACACTGCGCGGCCTGGGCAGCGTGATCTCTACGATCTCACGAATGCGCCCCGGCCGCCGGCTCATCACCGCCACGCGGTCCGACAGGTAGATCGCCTCGTCGAGGTCGTGGGTAACGAACACCACGGTCTTCCGTTCCTGGCTCCACAATTGCAGCAGCTTCTGCCTGCATGCGGGTCTTCGTGAACAGGTCCAGAGAGCCAAAGGGCTCGTCCATCAACAGCACCTTCGGGTTGTAGGCGTAGGTACGGGCGATGTCGACGCGCTTGCGCATGCCGCCCGAAAGCTCCTTCGGGAAGGCGTGCTCGAATCCGGCCAGCCCCACCAGGTGGATGTACTTGTCGACGATCTCGGCGCGCTCTTTGCGTCCCAGGCCGCGCAGCTTCAGCCCGTACTCCACGTTCTGCGCCACCGTCAGCCAGGGGAAGGTCGCATCGCGCTGGAAGACCATCCCCTTGTCCGGGTGTGGCCCGACGGAAGGTACGTTGTCGAGCAGCACGACGCCGTCGTCCGGCTCCAACAGCCCGGCGATCACGCGCAGAAGGGTCGTCTTGCCACAGCCGCTGGGGCCGAGAAGGCACAGGAACTCGCAGTCGCGCACCCCCAGCGATACGTTCTGTAGGGCGACCGTGTCCTGGTTCGTAGTGGTCCTGAACACGTGGGTGATGTGCTGGCACTCGATCTTGAAGTTCGGGTCGATGTTCATGTGGCCTCCTACCGGCGTTCCATCCAACGGGTAAGCCGCCCGTTGACATAGCGAAGCACCCGGTCCATCGTGAAGGCCAGCACACCGATGCAGATGATGCCGACGATGATCGAGTCGGTGCGCACAAAGCGGCGCGTGTTCGTCATCATGTAGCCGAGCCGCGCTGTGCTGCGATAAGCTCTGACGCGACGAGAATCGTCCACGCCGTGGCCAACGCCACGCGCATCCCCGTCAAAATGTAAGGGATGGCAGCGGGAATGGCTACGTCGAAGAAGAGATTGCGATCTTTGGCGCCCATCGTGCGCGCCGCCTCGATATATACGAGCGGTACATTCTTGACGCCGGTGATGACATTGATGATGCAGGTGAGAAAACAGCCGAGGGTGATGACGATGATCTTGGGCGTCTCGTCGATCCCAAACCAGAGAATGACCAGCGGGATGTAAGCCAGCGGCGGGACCGGGCGGATCATCTCCACGAGTGGATCGAAGACGGCGTCGACGACCCAGAACCAGCCCATCAAGGTACCCAGCAAGATCGCGAGGCCCACGCCGATCGCATAGCCTGTGAGCACGCGACCGAGGCTGGTGAGGATGTCCTGGGGTAGATTCTCGCCGGTCCAGAGATCGACCGCCGCCTGTGCCACCGCCTGCGGGGTCGGGAGCAGTACGGCATTGACGCGTCCCGAATTGCTGATGATGGTGTAGAGACCAAAGACGGTGAGCAGCGAGAGGGTGCTGATCACCGCGCGCCTGCGCAAGAGAAGTTGTTGTTCCTGCTGTTGGCTGCGCTTCCCAGCCGCGCGGACCGCATTGACTGCCATGATCGCTCCTTGCCGGCGGTATCCGTGGCTGCCCGCGCTTCAGAGCGGGCCGATTCTACGCTAGCACCCCCCTCTGATTACCCGATAATCTGAGAGCGGATCAACGAAGGTGCGAGAAGACATGTGGTGATGCGACAGCGATTCTACAGGCGCAGCAGGGGGGTGTCAAATGGTGCGGAATGCGGGGAATGAATCGATACGGCGGCTGGGATGCGCTTGATATCGCGGCGGCTATGCAGGCGGCGTGGACGCCCATTCATACCGCGGCTGCAAAGCAATTGATACCGTAGCTGCAAAGCAGGCGGCTCTGGTCGCCATTGATACCGTAGCTGCAAAGCAGGCGGCTCTGATCGCCATTGATACCGTAGCTGCAAAGCAGGCGGCGGCGTGGCTGGCAGGACGCGGTTGGGCTAGCTTCCGCCAGCTTTGCTGTCGCTTGACCAACAACGCGCCGGGAAGCCGCGCGACCGCGTTAACCGGGTCCCGCGGCGTGCCGCTGCGGACGTGGATCACCAATCCACCAACAATACGGTCCGGGACGGGGATGACCAAACCGCTGACAATACAGTAGGGGGCGGGTCGCCCGCCCCGTGTCCCAATGCCACACGATTGGCGGGGCACGGCGCGGGCAAGCCGGGGACGGCGCGGCTGCCTTTGATGCGGGCTCTCTGCGAACGGGGCGTCCTTCGAGCGCCTCAGGATGGCTGCATTGGTTATTGGCACCGGCGCGAATGGTTTCGTCCCGGGGGTAGTGATGGAGTCGGCACCCAAGTGCGGGGATCCGTAACCGCACCATTTACAGTGGTGGCAACCCCTAATGCAACCATCCTTAGGCGTCGAAGGACGCCCCGTTGCCCACCCAATTCGCATCGAATCCGACGGCGCCGCACCCGGGCACCGCGCCCGCGCTGCTTCCCGGCGCGCTGCCGGTCATGCGACAGCAAAGCTGCCCACCGCAGGTGAGCAAACCCAACCGCGTCCTGCCTGGGGTTAACGCCGGCTGCTTTGCAGCTACGGTATCAATTGCATTGCAGCCGGGCTCTTAATGGTGGCCCACATCGCTCGCTTGGCGGGTACGATGTCAATGCTAGTCCGCGCCGCGGCATCGCCCGCGTGGTCATCGCGAATCTTCCGGCCCCTGATCCACGAACTGCCGGTAGAAGGAACGGATTGCTTCCTCGTCCAGCCTCGTGAGCGCCTGCTGGCGATTCCACGCGACGAGGGTGAAGGGTGCATCCATCTCTGTGTACTGCGTCGCGAGGAACTTGACGTTGCCCCACTTGCTGCGAGGCAATCGCGCATCGATCGCTTTGATCTCGGCGACCGTGCTGTCGCACCCAGCCTCGCATTTGTACAGCAGAACAATACCGCCGTGTTCCAGGTTGTGGACCCAGTACCCGTCCGCTATCTGGGTCGAATACACGCCCCACGCTTCTGGCGAGGGGTAGTGTGGACCCGGAGGCCGGCGGAATCGTCCGGTACGTTATCGGGGAGCCATCCTGAACGTGGGTGCGGCCCTCATCGGGGACATACACCAGGGTTTCCGCCGCCGCCGGACCCGCCGGATTGAAAACCACGGCGCCGAGACCCACCGCAAGGCCAACCAGGACCACCAGTCCCACGGCGATCAACGTGGTCCGTCGCCGTCTGACTTCGCGCTTCCGCGCCCCCGATTCCGCCGCCTTTTTCGTTGCGGCGGATCCTTGCTTGTTCTTACCTTGTCCCGCTGCTGCCCCTGCGGACCGCTTGGCGGATCCTGTCCGAGCCATCGTGTACCTCGAGGAATGAATACGATACGACCGATGCCTGCATCACCCTTCCAATCGCCGCGCCGGCACCCATCAGCTCGAACAGGTCGATGCCCAGGGTCATCGCGCCGGCCAAAACGTCCCGGGCTCAGTGCGTCCCTGGACGCTCGGATCACGACGGGAAAGCGTGCGAAACAGGCAACACATTCTGATCGTTAGAGGTATGTTACGCATCTGTGGTTACAGGAGTGTTGGATCATTCGGGCCCATCGCGCGCCCAGGGGATGCCGGCGCCGTCAGTAGCTATCAGGCCGGCCGAGCCGTCATCAGCGCACACGGGCGCGTACGGCGCCGGGTATCTACCCGGCGCCGTAAATATCGCTCCTCACGGCTGGGCAACCGCTAACCCGCTACGGCGTCTTGGGCTTATGGCAATTCTGGCACATAGCGTTCGTGAAGATGGCGTGGTCCGGAGCTGCCGGTATCGGAGGCGCTACGGTGCTCCCCACCGCGTGGCATGTCAGGCACTGGTCCATACCCGCCAACGGGTGCGGGATGGGCGGGAACTGCCCGGCAGTCGCCCCTGTCGCCGTGGCGGCAGGGCGGGCGGTTGTTGCCGGCGAGGTCACCGTAACGGCCGGTCGCACGGTTGCTGCCGGCGCGGTCGCCGTAACGGCCGGCGCCGTCGTGGCGGTCGGACGAGGCGCCGCCGTGGTGGCGGCCGGCGGCATGGTGGCGGCCGGGGCCATCGTGGCAGTCGGGCGCGGGGCCGCTGTCGTAGCGACCGGCGCGGCGGTAGCGGGCATTGGGGTCGGTGCTGCGGTGCTGGCCGCAGGAGTGGCCGGTGAAGCACATCCGACCAGCAATGTGGCGAGCGCGAGGCCCGTCATGACTGTCCGACGTATCTGAATCATCGACATCCTCCAGAGGGTAGGCGACCGGAAGGTCGTCGTCTCTCGCCCGCGTGGGCAACGACTACCGAGGGTACGCCGGGCTCGGATGTGGATTCTATATGCTGATGACCAAGATTACAATAGCAGAAATAGGCGAAACGCATCGATGTAGCGGCCTATTGGATGGGGTTTCGGCTTGCTCTGGCCCTCAAGAACCTCGCCGGACGTCTCGACCAGAGCACGAATGCGTCCGTTCTCGGCGACGGTATGGGTAGGTTGCCGCAGCACGATAGAGCGGAGCCGGCGCACGCCGGCCGAGCCGGGAGAGTGGCGGAAAAAAGTAGGGGGTGAGAATTACGAATTTTCGCAGACATAGGTTATACTATTGTTTATCTTCAACAGGAGACTTGGGCTGAGAGTGCGGCTTGGCTCAGAATTACAGTCAGGAAGGACTCTCAGTGACATTTTCTTCATTAACCTAGGACCGCGCCTTGCGGCGGGGATCCTGGCGGCGGGCTACGAAGAGCCCACGCCCATTCAAGAGCGGGCAATCCCTCTCATCATGGCAGGACGCGACGTCATGGGCCTGGCCCAAACGGGCACCGGCAAGACGGCTGCGTTCGCATTACCCATTCTCGAGCGCCTCGAAAAAGGACCACGCGGGCGAGTCCGCGCGCTGATCGTCGCGCCGACCCGTGAGCTGGCCGAGCAGATCCACCAGTCGTTCACCGACCTCGGGAAGCAGACAGGACTCCGCAGCACGACAATCTATGGCGGCGTCAACGCCGACCGCCAGGTCCGCCGGCTGCGCTCCGGCGCAGAGATCGTCGTGGCCTGCCCGGGCCGCCTTCTCGATCACATTCGCAGCGGCGTCGCGGACCTGGCGCACGTAGAGGTTCTTGTGCTCGACGAGGCAG
>CAWAOA010000001.1:0-212573 GCA_963783655.1 uncultured Chloroflexia bacterium | reverse complement strand
GAGAGGATAGAGATGCAGCGGAAGACGCGATGGGAATACATGACCTGGCAGGAGATCCGGGATACGCAGAAGGAGCGCAACCCGGTGGTCATCATCCCGGCCGGCACGATCGAGACGCAGGGACCCTACACCTACATCGGGATGGAGTGCATCGTGCCCGACCGGCTGGCGGACGCCGTGGCGCAGCGAACCAACGCCGTAGTAGCGCCTCTGATCCCGTTTGGGGATTCCGCGCTCTTCAAGGATTATCCCGGCACGATCACGCTGCGTCCCGAGGTGGTCAGCGCCGTGTACGAGGATGTCGTGCGCTCGATCGTGCGCGCGGGCTTCGATCACCTGCTCTTCCTCGCCATGCATCTCCCCAACCAGCCGATGATGGAGCATGTGGCGCACAAGATGCGCGATGAGCTGGGGCTGATGATCGCCTGGATCAATCCGGGCCGGCTGGCGCCGGCGATCCTCAAAGAGGTGTCTCCCAATTACGCCGCGGCTCGCGGCCACGGCGCAGATCCCGGCTTCTCCCTCGCCAAGTACCTGGCGCCCGAGATGGTGGACAATTCGGCCGCCGTGCCGAACCCTGCCGACATGCAGTATCAGGGGCTGCCGTTGGACGGCATGACCCCTACCTTCAACGGCTTTCCGCTGAACATGGCGATCCGCATGCAGGACGTCTCCCCCGTGGCGGGCGGCTACGGCGATCCCACCTACGGCAGCGCCGAGCAGGGTGAGGTGTTGTTCACCCGCATGGTCGAGCACGTCGCCGCGCTGGTGGAGCGATTCGGGAGCATGAAGACGCGCGTATGACGCACGCGGCAGGATAGCTGCGAGACACGTGCGTGACCCGGGAGGTATTCAGTTGGCGTCTGCGATGGTGGTGTGCGCTGAGCCGTTGGCTGCGCAGGTAGGAGCGGAGATCCTTGCCCGGGGCGGCAACGCCATGGATGCGGCCGTCGCCGCTGCGTTCGCGCAGGGGGTGGTCAACCCGACCATGTGCGGCATCGGGGGCAAGGGGGTGCTGACTGCCTTCCGGCCCGCGACCGGCGAGATGACCAACATCCGCTTCTGGGGGCAGGCGGGATCGCGCGCCCGGCCCGGCATCTTCGCGGACGATTACCTGGGCCAGGAAGGGGCCGTCACCAACTACCGGGTCAAGGGGGACCGCAACTCGGTCGGCTACCAGTCGATCATGGTGCCCGGTTTTGTGCTGGGCATCCACGAGGCATGGCGCCGCCTCGGCACGACCCGCATCCCCTGGGCAGACCTGTTGGCTCCGGCCGTGTCGCTCGCGCGGGACGGTTTCGAGGTCTACCCTTACCTGGACAAGTTCTGGGGACCCGACAGCGTGCTGGGGTACGAGCGGGCGCTGGCTCAGATGGCCAGCACGCCCGCCGCAGCCGCCGTCTATCTGCGCGAGGGGCGGCCTTACCGCGTTGGGGAACGGCTGGTGCAGGCCGACTACGCACGGGTGCTCGAGCGGATCGCCGCAGAAGGGCCGTCCGTGTTCTACCAGGGCGAGGTGGCGCAGGCGATCGCCGCCGACATGGACGCCAACGATGCCCTTTTCGGGCTGGACGATCTGCGCGGCTACCAGGTGCTGATCGGCGAGCCGGTAGCCGGCTCGTACCGCGGCTACGACGTGATCTCCGACCGCCCGCCCGGTTGCGGAGCGCTGCTGATCGAGCTGCTGAACATCCTCGAGGGCTGGGATATCCGGGGCAGCATGACCTGGAACTCCCCCGTCTACCTGGACACGATCGCCCGCGCCATGCAGCTCGTGTTCGCCGACCGGGCGCGCTTCATGGCGGACCCGCACTTCGTCGACGTCCCGGTGGGGCGCCTGATCTCGAAGGAGTACGCCGCCGGCTTGCGGCGCCAGATCGAGACCGGCGCCGATCTGGAGCAGCCCTCGTGGCAGCCGGTCGGCGCCAGCGGCACCACGCACCTGTCGGTGGTGGACGCGCAGGGCAACGCCATCTCCCTCACGCACACGCTCGGCTACGCATCGGGTGTGGTAACGCCGGGACTCGGCTTCCTGTACAACAACGACATGATGGGTTTCGATCCGGTGCCGGGACGGCGCAACTCCATCGCTCCGGGAAAGATGCCAGTGAACGGGGGCGCCCCGACCATCTTGCTTAAGGATGGTAAGGTTGCCATGGTGATTGGTTCGCCGGCCGGGGCGCGCAAGCTCACCGCCCAGCTCCAGGCGATCGTCAACGTGATCGATTTCGGGATGAGTATGCAGGAGGCCGTTTCGGCGGAGCGGATCCACAGCGAGGATCAGAAGCGACTGATCCTGGTGGAACCGTCCTTTCCGGAAGAACTGGCCGGCCAGTTGGTGGGTTTGGGTAACACCGTGCGGCGCGAGCGCTACACCGCCCGCCTCTCCGCGATCTGGCGTGATCCCCGTACCGGACGGCTCGAGGGGGGCGCCGACCCGAGAGGGGGAGGCGGTTTGGCGGCCGTCAACTGATATCCATGCGCCTATGGCCCCTTCAATTGAGGGCAAGGGCGCAGATAATGAAGAAAGGGATTGCTTGCAATGTATCGCAGAGCAGATGTCGCCCGATCCGGCGAAGGCAAGGTACTCTACCTGAAGGGAACACCGTACGAGCAGGGGAAACAACTCGGCGACGGGGCCGCCGATCTGATCCGCATCAACATCGACCGCGCCACCCGGCTGCGGGACGAGGTAGCCGCAGGCCGCGACCAGGCTGACTATCACGAGACGACCCGGGCCAACGAGCGCTGGGTCGCGCGCGAGTGGCCGGAGCTGCTGGAGGAGCTCACCGGCATCGCCGAGGGGGCATGCGTAGACTACGGCGAGCTGCTCAGCCTGAACCTGAACGGCCACATCGCCTACACCTACTCGACGCAGCTGAGCTGCACGCAGGTGCTGGCGACCGGGCCCGCCACCCGCGACGGCAAAACCTACCAGGGGAAATCGCGCGACCTCTCGCGCGGACCGCTGCTGCAGACCCTGATGCACCGCGAATTCCCGGACGGAAGCTTCGTCAACGAGATCCAGACGGCGGGGCGCATGACGATCCCGGACGGCATCAACCAGCACGGCGTCTCGCTGAGCTGCAGTGGCATGTGGTCGCCACGGGTCATGGTCGATCTGTCACGAGCCGATTCGGCGTGGCTCACCCTCAATCTGCAGCCGGTGCTCCGCCAGGCTCGCTCCACGGACGAAGCAGTCCAGATGATCAAGGACCAGCCGCGCGCCAGCGGCATGCAGGTGCTCGTAGCCGACGGAAAACGCGCCGTCGCGCTCGAAGTGACCGACAAGGTAGTGCGGGAGTTCGAGGCCGAGGATGGGATCCTGGTGCGCACCAACCACTACTTCGCCGAGGACCTGCAGCCCCTCATCCCGACCCGCGCCGAGCAGCGGAGCACGTTCGACCGCTACGACCGGGCAATGGAGATGGTCAAGCGCCGGCACGGCGAGATCACGATGCACGACATTTTGCGCATCTTCACCGACCACGCCGAGCCCCCGGCTGACAGCATCTGCCGGCACGGCGACGGGGACACGGCGTCGAAGACGTGCGCCGTGACCATCGCCTGCCCCGAAGATCGCACGCTGTGGGGGATCCTCACCAACCCGTGCCAGGGGATCCAGGCGGTGGGGCTGCCGGGGGAGTGAAGGGGGCGCAGCCGGGCATAGAAGATCGGGTGCGCCGCATGGAGCCATGCGGCGCACCCGACAGTAAGTGTGGCGGAGATCCTAGCGCGCCACCCCCAAGGTGCTCATGCCGTGATCGGCGCCGTCGGCTGCGCTGCCTGCGATGTTGACCGCAACCGCAACTGGTTGGTTGGCCGCCACCACGGCCGAGCCCACGAAGGCCGGCCAGTTGGGTGGCGTCGGGTTGAGCACGACGCTCCCCAGTGGTTGGATCTGATGGCTGGATGAGTCAGCCCAGTTTCCGTTGGCGTGATAGTAGGTAACCGTCACGCTTGCGAGATTGGCCGACGTATTCTGGATCGCCAGACCCGTGCCCCAGTCGGACCGGCCCCACCAGTTGTCGAGATTGCGCACCACGAAGGGCAAGATGACCAGGCGTGAGCCCCGCGTCGCCGCTTCGTAGCTCATGGCCGTGTTGGTGCCGCTGCGCACCTGGTTGACCACCCCCACCAGGCTGTCGCTGCGCAGGGCGCGCCCGGCCCCCACGTAGGTCGTGCCGCCACTGCTGCAGCCGCCGTCCCCTGGGCTGGGATTGATGGCGAAAAGACCGTTGGCCCCCACCGCATGGCCATCCAGGTGACAGTAGGGCTGCCCACCTGGTGGATAGTACTCCATGGTGGCCGTGCCGGCCACGCCCGACACGTCCTGCAGCCCCCAACCGGTGTTGTAGCCGGTGTTGTTGCGCATCACGAGGGGCGCGTAGGTGATATCGGCGCCTACCGAGAGTAGTGGGTAGCTCATGCGCGTATCCACCATGTAGTCGTTGGGTGCATCCTTCCACTGGAAAGCTACCCCCAACAGGGGCCGCCCGCTCGCGCTGGCGATGCGCGCCCCACCAATGAAGGGGGAGCTGAGGGCGCAGTCTGGCCAGTAGCGCTGGTTGAAGCTGAAGTTCGAGTTGGCGGCCAGGGGCTCACATGGCGTGCTGCAGCCGTAGCCAATGAGCGCATCATAGGTCACGCAGACCTGGTCGGCCTGTGCGTGCGGGTTGTAGACCACGAAATCGGAGTGCCAGGTACTGTTGTTGGCATAGAGCAGCGGCGCGCGCAAGACGGAGCCGCCCAGGGCCGCGGGAGTGAGGCTGTCGGCGGTGAAGGGCACCGCGCCGTCGGCGGTGCGGACGTTCACTAGCTGGACCGCCAGGTCCTCGCCGCCGTCGATGATGGCCGAGCCCCGCCCACCCGCGGGGACGCGGCCGTTGAGGTAGGTCGGTACGTACCCGACCTCGTTCGGCTGCATAAGGAACTGTTCGCTGGTCACGAAAGCGCCCGTGGGATCGGCGTAGTTGATGGTCACGGTTCTCGGCTCCGCCCCTTCGTTCCGCACAAACACCTCAGTCTGGTAGGGATCTGAATCCGGCTTGTTCGAGAGGTGCGGCAGGTACGTGGCGTCCTTGACCAGCGCCACGCCGAGCTGGTTCCACGCTTCCTCATCCTCCGTGCCGCCAGAGTACTTGGTGACGGCGATCTCGTAGCGGCCGGATTCCGGCGCCGTGAAGTCCACCAGCTCGTAGTTATTGCTGACGCTGGTCGATGGAAACGGTGAATACCCTGGAGTGTAGACGCGTAGGTCAAGGTCGACAGGCTGGTCGACGGGGCAGTCATTCACGTCCGGGCAATGGGCAAACGAAAGCCAGGCGGCCGCCACCCGCACGCGCTCCCCTCGCGTTGCGTAGAAATGATACCGCCCTACGGTTGCACCATTTGGCAGTTGCCGCTCATGGAACGGTACGTCCCACCAGCATGACCCATAGCAGTCCGTAGTGTCACCATTCGGGTGCCCCTCAGCCGCTGCGCGGACTGCAAGCGCAGCATCTAGGCCCCCTGCGCCATCGTAATTGCTCAGCCGCTCAGCCCCCTCGATGTTATGCACCGCTGACGCCATGAGGATCGCTTTGACTGCCTCTGGATACGACCGCAGCCCTCGGCCGCTGCGCTGCATCATGAGAGCAGCAGTACCGGCAACCTGCGGCGCTGCCAGGCTCGTACCCTCGCCGGTTCGGAGTGTTCCTTGTCTCCCTATTCCCGTGATGTCCACTCCGGGAGCCACTACTTCCGGTTTCTCGCGGTCACCCCACGGATCAACATACGCAGATGCCCACCACATTTGGTCATCAGACCAATCCATCGTGTTGTTGTCGTCGTAGGCACCCGCCGTAATTACATTCCACGCCTTGCCGGGACTCTTGATCCAATGATTCGGACATTCAGGCCAGTTTGCGTTCCCCGCAGCCACCACTACTATCCTGCGATAGTAACGCACCCAGTGGTCGAAGGTGCGATCAAGGTAAGACATATCCTGCTGACAATATGCCTGCATGCTGACATTCGCCACATCGACGTCGTACCAGCCGGCTTCAGCACTCAGTGCGCGGTGCAGAGCATCCAGCAAGTACCAGTCGCCGTCTGCCCCCATTCCTGCGGCATAGACTCTTGCCCCTGGTGCCGCGCCGCGGTACAGAGCGTAGTCGCTGGCGGCAGCACTGGCGACAAGCGTCGCATGTTGATAGTTGTCATCTGGGCCATAGCCACCGCTCGACCCTCCTGGGTGCCGGAAACATGGCGGAGAGACGCACAGGCCCGTATTGGCGTAGATATCAGCTGAACCGGCTTCCACAATCGCAATGCGTGTCCCCCCTTCGCCGTCGAGTGGTAGTCCGTTGACTTCCTGTGCCCAGACGCTCGGGATGCGGTCCGAGGAGATGGCGGTGTCCAGCGCCGGAGCGGCAGGTCGCTCCGTCAAGTAGATCAGCCCGACATCATCCCGGCCCTGAAGCAGCTCCACTAGCGAACGCGGCAACTTGACCATGACAGCCGGAAGACCGGGAAGCGTCCTCGGCTCGTAGCCCATGCTCTTCAGATAACTGACAAGCGGTCCGTATAGCGCTTCCGAGTCTGCACTCAACATCCTTTCGAACGCCTGTTGCACTTTCGTTCTGACCGCTTGGTCCTCGATCTGGAAAGGCGTGCCGTGCCGCTGCAGCGCCTCAGCCGCTTGCGGGAACTGGGCCGCTACTTCTAAATCCAATTCGTGCGGGTCCCGGATCTGTCCGGCAACCCAAATCGCTACCTCGACTGCGTCGTCGTTTCGCAGTCCTTGCAGACGTGTATGCAGCGAGCGCTCCAGCTTACCGTACAGGTTCCTGTGCGCCGAGCGCTCGGCCCGGTCCATCGCTTCCTTGTCGGGCTCTATAGTTTGATCTTCTGGGTCGACCAGCACGCCGATAGCGCGTTTCTGCTCGCTGTCGAACAGCTTCACGAGCGTGAACGACCGGCCGAGCAGCGGGTACTCCCAGGGATGCCAGTAGTCTACGTGGATCTTGTCCACAGGGATGCGCCAATGTTCAGCCGCGTAGCGCAACGCCGTTTGCGCCTCGCGTGGGACAGGTGTAGGTGTGGGAGCGGCTGCGATAGGGGATGGGGTCAGAAGCGGTGACTGGAAAGCATGAGCCTGCGGGCTTTCGGCTGCGACCCCCAGCGAGAGTGCGAGGAGCAGCGTCAGGAGCAAGACGGCTGGCAGTAGGTGCGCTGCGGTGCGTCCCATCGTCTTCACGGTGTATCTCCTTTGGTACACTAATGGCGGTGAATCCCGACTGCTACACGATGGCAGCCAGAGCCTAGGGAATGAAGAAGCGCTGCTGCTGCACCTCCTTTCCGTTCACGTTGAGCCGCACCAAGATCTCCCTGCCCCACTCCACATCCGATACCTTCTCCACCGCCACGATGTGGTAATGCATCGCACTAGCAGCGGGCATAGGACCCTTAGGCAGCGTACCGTCAAAGGTGGCGTACACCACCAGTGCCTGCTCCTGCCAGGCTACTTGCGTGACTTGCAGCCGCGGCTCCGGATAGAAACCGTCCACGAGGAAAACGATCACCGCGAAATGGGTTCGGTAATCTACGGCTCGGATCTGCTCAAGAATTTCCTTATCTTCCAGGCGCAGGTCTACCTCCCCGTAATCGGTCTGGACCCGATTGAGGGTGTCAGGGTTGCTGATCAGCGAGAAATGATAGCTCAGCGGCGTAGGAGACTGCCTCGAGGGCATCGTTATCTGGAATTCCCGCGCTACCGACCGGAGCGGGAGAGACCGAGCGTTTGGGGGTGTCGGCTGCACGGGCGGTGACGCGTGGGTCAGGGGTGACGAGAAGACGGTCGGTGCTGCAACTGCGGGCGTGACGGCTGCCGGCGCCGTCACAGCAGGCGTAGTAGTGCTTGCACACGCGCCCAACGCGAGGAGCACCAAGACGAGAGTCAAGTGACTGGTAGCTCTCATGTCGCACCCTCTCCTTTCTTCTCTGCCCGAGTCATTGGCGCTTGATGGGCCCGACAGATTCAAGTGTAGTTCAACATCCGAACAGGTACGCGATCTCGCGTCCTATCGTCTTCACAGTGTATCTCCTTTGGTGCACTAATGGCGGTGAATCCCGACTGCTACACGATGGCGGCCAGAGCCTAGGGAATGAAGAATCGCTGCTCTTGCACCTCCTTTCCATTCACGTTGAGCCGCACCGATATCTCCCGTCCCCACTCCACATCCGGCGCCTTCTCCACGGCAACGATGTGGTGGTGCAGCGCATCGGCTGCCGGCATGGGTCCAGAAGGTATTGTGCCATCGAACGTAGAGTACACCATTAGGCCCGACCCCTGCACCGCCACACGCGTCACTTCCAGGCGCGGCCCGGGATAGAAGCCGTCCACATGGAAAACGACAACCGCGAAGTACTTCCCGTAGTCCACAGCCTGCAGTTGCTCGAGAGTGGCTGAGTCAAAGGGTAGCTTGACCGCACCAAGACTGGTCTGCAGCTTTTCCTGTCCACCAGCCCTGGTGATCATCGAAATATGATAGCCCCGAGAAGACGGGTAGCGACTCAGTTCTCCCAGGTTTCCCTGCATCTTTCTCGCCACTGTCCGGATGGGGAGAGCGTGTTCAGCAGGGGGTGTCGGCGGCACGAGTGGTGACGCGTGAGTCAAGGGCGAGGAGAAGACGGTGGGCGAGGAGTGGGCGGCCGGTGAGGCCGCCATAGGCGAGACGGCTGCCGTGTACGTAGCGGCTGCCGCAGGAGTGGTGGACGCCGCCGGAGTTGCATTTGCACCAAGCGTCGCGGCAACAGGCGTGCCGGACCCAGTGCAGGCACCTAACACAAGCAGCAGCAGACTGAGTGACATGTGGATGACAGTTCTCATGTGCCTATCCATCCTTTCTGCCTGACTACTTGACGCTGGTCGCGCTCGTTAGGTTCCAAGCGAACAACGCACCTCAGGCACGATTAGCTCCTTTGCCTGGCTTAGATGAGGAGAGAACCGTGATGACACCTCTTCAGCTACTACGGCCACAGCTTATGGGATGAAGAATCGCTGCTCTTGCACCTCCTTTCCGTTCACGTTGAGCCGCACCAGGATCTCCCGTCCCCACTCCACATCCGGCACCTTCTCCACCGCCACGATGTGGTAGTGTAGAGCCGCGGCTGCGGGTGCGCCGCCCCCGGGCAGGGTACCATCAAAGGTGGCGTACACCACCAGTGCCTGCTCCTGCCAGGCTACTTGCGTGACTTGCAGCCGCGGCTCCGGATAGAAACCGTCCACGCGGAACACGACGACCGCGAAATGGGTTCGGTAATCTACGGCTCGGATCTGCTCAAGAATTTCCTTATCCTCCAGGCGCAGGTCTACCTCTCCGTAATCGGTCTGGACCCGATTGAGGGTGTCAGGGTTGCTGATCAGCGAGAAATGAAAGCTCCATAGCGTGGGAGGCTGCCTCGAGGGCATCGTTATCTGGAATTCCCGCGCTACCGACCGGAGCGGGAGAGACCGAGCGTTTGGGGGTGTCGGCTGCACGGGCGGTGACGCGTGGGTCAGGGGTGACGAGAAGACGGTCGGTGCTGCAACTGCGGGCGTGACGGCTGCCGGCGCCGTCACAGCAGGCGTAGTAGTGCTTGCACACGCGCCCAACGCGAGGAGCACCAAGACGAGAGTCAAGTGACTGGTAGCTCTCATGTCGCACCCTCTCCTTTCTTCTCTGCCCGAGTCATTGGCGCTTGATGGGCCCGACAGATTCAAGTGTAGTTCAACATCCGAACAGGTACGCGATCTCGCGTCCTATCGTCTTCACAGTGTATCTCCTTTGGTGCACTAATGGCGGTGAATCCCGACTGCTACACGATGGCGGCCAGAGCCTAGGGAATGAAGAATCGCTGCTCTTGCACCTCCTTTCCATTCACGTTGAGCCGCACCGATATCTCCCGTCCCCACTCCACATCCGGCGCCTTCTCCACGGCAACGATGTGGTGGTGCAGCGCATCGGCTGCCGGCATGGGTCCAGAAGGTATTGTGCCATCGAACGTAGAGTACACCATTAGGCCCGACCCCTGCACCGCCACACGCGTCACTTCCAGGCGCGGCCCGGGATAGAAGCCGTCCACATGGAAAACGACAACCGCGAAGTACTTCCCGTAGTCCACAGCCTGCAGTTGCTCGAGAGTGGCTGAGTCAAAGGGTAGCTTGACCGCACCAAGACTGGTCTGCAGCTTTTCCTGTCCACCAGCCCTGGTGATCATCGAAATATGATAGCCCCGAGAAGACGGGTAGCGACTCAGTTCTCCCAGGTTTCCCTGCATCTTTCTCGCCACTGTCCGGATGGGGAGAGCGTGTTCAGCAGGGGGTGTCGGCGGCACGAGTGGTGACGCGTGAGTCAAGGGCGAGGAGAAGACGGTGGGCGAGGAGTGGGCGGCCGGTGAGGCCGCCATAGGCGAGACGGCTGCCGTGTACGTAGCGGCTGCCGCAGGAGTGGTGGACGCCGCCGGAGTTGCATTTGCACCAAGCGTCGCGGCAACAGGCGTGCCGGACCCAGTGCAGGCACCTAACACAAGCAGCAGCAGACTGAGTGACATGTGGATGACAGTTCTCATGTGCCTATCCATCCTTTCTGCCTGACTACTTGACGCTGGTCGCGCTCGTTAGGTTCCAAGCGAACAACGCACCTCAGGCACGATTAGCTCCTTTGCCTGGCTTAGATGAGGAGAGAACCGTGATGACACCTCTTCAGCTACTACGGCCACAGCTTATGGGATGAAGAATCGCTGCTCTTGCACCTCCTTTCCGTTCACGTTGAGCCGCACCAGGATCTCCCGTCCCCACTCCACATCCGGCGCCTTCTCCACAGCCACGATGTGGTAGTGCAGGGCATTGGCCGCCGGGACGGGCACGGTGGGTATCGTGCCGTCAAACTCCGCATACACCACCAGGTCCAACCCCTGCATCGCGACCCGCTCTATCTTCAAGCGCGGCTCCGGATAGAAGCCCTCGACGCGAAAAACGACGACCGCGAAGTGGGTCCGGTAGTTCACCACGCGAATCTGCGCAACAGTTGACCCATCCAGAGGGAGCTCCACTTCCCCGACATCGGTCCGCAGCCTGCGATAGTCGTCAGTATTGGTAATCACCGAGAAATGATAGAGGCGCGAGTCGGAAACTTTTGGCGGTAGACCAACGTCCTGCCTACGAGCCACTGGTGAGAACGGCAGCAGCCGCTCAACAGCGAGCGTTGGCGGCACGAGTGGTGACGCGTGGGTCAAAGGCGAGGAGAAGACGGTCGGCGCGGCAACCGTGGGCGGAGCGGCGGCCGTGGGCGTAGCCGCTGCCGTGAGCGCCCGACCTGCCGGCGTCACTCTTTCAGTGCAGGCGCCCAACACCAACAGCAGGCCAAGGGACAAGCAGATCGTAGCTCTCATGTGCCTATCCATCCTTTATGCCTGATCTCTTGACGCTGAAACGGCACGACAGGTTCCAGTCTTGTTCAACCCCACTACTTGTCAGGCCATTGCTGCAAGGTGCAGTCGCAAGTCATGAACACAGAAGGAGTCCGGCGGGCAACGGGTGCCCGCCGGACTCCTTCTGTGGTGCGGGGCGCTGCTACTTCCCCAGCTTCTGCTTAAACGCCTGGGTCAGCGCCGGGACCACCTCGAACAGGTCGCCGATGATGCCGTAGCGCGCGATGGTGAAGATGGGCGCGTCCTTGTCCTTGTTGATCGCCACGATCACCTTGGCATTTCCCATGCCGGCCATGTGCTGGATGGCGCCGGAGATCCCGCACGCGATGTACAGGTCAGGGCGCACCGTCTTGCCGGTCTGCCCCACCTGGTGCTTGTAGGGGATCCAGCCGGCGTCTACCGCAGCACGCGAGGCGCCGACGGCTGCACCCAGCACCTCTGCGAGCTGGCGGATCGGCTCGAATCCCTCGGGCCCCTTCACGCCGCGCCCGCCGGAAACGATGATGGCCGCCTGCTCAACACCCAGCTCACTGGTCTGAGCCGGCTCGAAGCTGAGGATCTCTTCCTGCCCGGCAGTCGCTTCCGCCGGGACCTGCAGCGGCTCGGGGCTCACGCTCTTATCGGAGCGCTCCGGCATCGGGAAGCTGCGCCCCCGGACCGTGGCCATCTGCGGAGTGCCCTTGAACTTGACGGTGGTCAGGATGTTGCCGGAGAAGACCGGCCGGACGGCGAGCAGGTTCCCCTGTTCGTCGAGAGAGAGGTCCTGGCAGTCGGCCGCCAGGCCAATGTTCAGATCGCATGCCGCCATTGCCACTGCGTCCCGCATCCCGGGGTTGCTGCTCGCAAGGACGATGCGCGGCTGAGCCTGCTCGACGGCAGCCTTCAGTGCCGCCGCCCACGTTCCGGTCCGGAATTGCTCGAATCCTGCGCCTTCCACCACCAGCACCCGGTCCGCTCCGAATGCTGCCGCATCACCGGCCAGCTTCGCTGCGCCCTCTCCCACCACCAGCGCCACTACCGGCACGCCGGTCTTGCCGGCCAGCTCGCGGGCCTTGCCCATGATCTCCCATGAGACTTGCTTGGCCGTTCCCTGCGCCTGATCTACAAATACGAGGATACTCATAGTGCGTTCCTTTCTCGTGCCGGCGTGCGCTAGATCACCTTGTCGGCGAACAGCTTGTTGACCAGGGTGGTGGACTTCTCGGACGCACTCGCTCCCTCGATGAACTCGCAGGCGCCCGTGCGCTTCTCGGGCTTACGGACGTCCGTCCATTCGACCAGGGCCGATCCGGCGCCCACGCTCCCGTCCAGGCCCAACTCTGCAGCGCCCACGGGCGGGATCTGCATCTTCGAGGCCTTGCGGATACCCATGAAGTTCGGGTAGCGCGGCTCGTTGATCTCTTTGCTGACGGAGAATACCGCCGGCAACGGCACCTTCACGGTCTGCACGCCTTCGTCCAGCACGCGCTGCACCGTGGCGCTGCCGTCCGACACTTCCACGAACTTGCTCACGCCTGAGACAAACGGCACGCCCAACTTGCACGCCAGGCCGGGACCGACGAGGCCGCTGTTGCCGTCTACGGATTGCTTGCCGGTCAGCACCAGCGTGTAGTCGCCCTGGTGCTTCACACCGGCCGCCAGGATCGATGCCACGCCCCAAGCATCGCTGCCGGCGAACGACGGGTCATCCAGCAAGACCGCCTCGCTGATCCCCATCGCCACCGCTCGTTTCAGCGCCTCGGCGGACTCCTCGCTTCCGGCCGTCACGGCCACAGCGTCACCCCCGAAGCGGTCCTGCAACTGCAGCGCCTCCTCGACGGCGAACTCATCCCATGGGTTCAGCACCATGGTCACCCCCAGATCACTGGAGTTGACCTTGTTGGTCTGTACCTCTCCTAACTGCTCGGTGTCTGGCGTCAGTTTCACGCACACCACGAATTTCATGCGCAGCCTCCTCGTGGATCGTAGGCGAATCGATACGGCCGATTCCTGGCGAACTATTCTACCAGGGGATCCGTTGCGGCGTGACGCGCCGTGTCAGGATACGGCACGCGCAAAGACAGATCGAAATCGAACGGTCGACCAACGGTCGAAGGCAGGATACAATACGCTGCGCCGCATCCTGCAGGATGCTAGGTCACAGAGCGATGATTGCTCGGGCTGCCCTGGAGCTACGGCTGCGGCGGCCAGGTCATGGCGCCGATGGGCGCCCGGGTACCGAACGTACGCCCCGCACCGTCGGTGACGGGCAGCGGACCGACTGTCGCGGGATCGTAGAGCCCGGCCAACAGCGAGTACTGCCCGGCGGGGAGGCCGTCCGGCAGCAGGATCGTCATGTCGTCGGCGAAGATATATCCTTTTGGCCACGATCCGGCCGGCATCTTGCCTTCCGCAGGTTGCTGGTCACGCTGCGCCACGATATCCCCGGTGGTGGTGACCACATGCAGGAACATCGTGTAGTCACGGGTCGGGGAACGCAGCGCCTGCCAGTAGAGCCGCACCCGCAGCTCGTTGCCTACCACGCTGATCTCCCTGCCGTTCAACGCCATCTCGCCGTCCATCACGAAGTCGAGGCGAGAAGCTGCATCTTCTGGCAGGCGGTCCGGAGGGCGCTCCGGGCTCAGCCGGCCGATTCCCTCCGGTCGCCCCAGGTGCTGCAGCCCGTTGCGGTTCACGTAGAGTCCGGCCAGTACGGTGTAGGGCGCCGGTCCGAGGTTGGCAGGCAGCGCCAGTGATATGGTTGTCCTTCAGTAGCTCGCCCGCGCGCCACTTGCTGGTGGGATAGTAAAGTCCCCCCGGCAGGTTATCGCTCCGCGCCACTACCTCCCCCGACGCATTCAACAGGTGGACGAAGGACGTGTAGTCCGTGTCCAACTGGCGAACGGGCTGCCAATACAGGCTGACGGTCAGCGTCGACGATGCGCGTACCTGCGAAGGACGCGGCATCGTAACCGTTCAGGCGCACCGCCTCCCCGAACAGGACGTTTACCTGCTTATCGGGCGCCTTCTCCACCGCCGGACCCACCACGCGTGGAAGGGCGCCGCCGTAATCGATGCGGAATTTCACGTCCAGCCCCTGCATGGGCTTCAGCAGCAAGACAGGACGTCGTGTCCGCAGCGCGCCGTCCAGTACCTGGCCCACGTTCCCCCACCGCTCGACCGGGCCGACCTGCGGGAACAGGCCTGCAATGTCTGGACGCTTCCCTTCGACGTACTGGTAGTACCAGAGCGGCGTCATCTCGTCGCGGTCATTGCTGACCAGGATGGCGTCTGCCGGTGGATTCCCGTACAGGATCGATCCCCACTGCGCGGCGGCGGCGTTTTCATGACTCCGGTCAGATGCCGCGTAGTTCGTCGCGAGCAGCACCGCGGGCACCGCGACGAGCAGGAGTGTGGCCACAAGACGCGCGGGAAGGGGAATAGAGTCGGACGGTGCTCCGGAGGCCCGAAGGTTGCGCGCGAGCCAGACCAGTATTCCGGCCAGCGCGGCTGCGATCCAGACGGAAGCGATCAGGTAGATGTGGGATGTAGAAGACCTTGATATCGCCGATGCCGTAGAAAAGGTTGAAGACGAGCAGCGCTGCGGCAGAGACTGCCGTCAGGGCGAAGAGCGGCCGCGCTGCGCTGCGCCGGAGCGCGGCTGCACCCAGCAATGCCAGCGCCAGGCCGGGTATGGTCAGCTCCCGCGCGATCATCGCCGCGGCCGGTCCGATCTGCTCCAGCGCTGCCGGGCCGGTGCGCAGCTGGCTGCTGAAGGTCTGCCCCAGCACGTAGGTCACAAAGCCGGCGAAGCTCGTGTCGTAGAGCGTCAAGGTCTCGGTTGCGCTGAGCGGCAGGCGGAAGTAGGGCGCCGCGGGCGCCCGCAGCGGCACGTAGAGATAAAGCAGCAACGGCAGCAGCAACAGCGGCATCGCTCGCGCCAGGCCGGTCAAGCGGACGCGCCACGTCTCATTACGGCGGCGTCCCTCGAGCAGGAACAGGGCGATGCCGGGCACCAGCAGCCCGATGCTGCGGTGGTGCGCCATGCCCAGCCCGAACAGCAGCGCAGCCCAGTAAAGTGGGCCGTAACCGGTGCTGCGGGCGGGACGACCGCTCCACACCACCAGCCCGAGCAGCACGCCCGCCGTCAGGAACGCGTGGAGGGTGTAGACCTCGGCCGCAGTGGACTGCGACCAGTACGTGGCGCCCACGCCCAGCGTGAGCGGCGCGACCAGCGCCAGGATGCGCCGGGTCCGCGGCCCCAGCATGGGCCATGCCTGCCGCAGCACGCTGACCGCCAGGAGGTAGACGAGCGCCAGTGTTGCGGCCCCCCACACTGCCGAGAATGCGTTCATGCGCCAGGCGGGGTTGCCCAGGGGCAGCAGATGCGACCACAGCCAGCCAAGCATGAGGTAAAGCGGGTAGCCCGTCGGGTGGACGAATCCGGCCAGCCAGGCGGCGAACTGGAACTCGCCGCTGTCGCCGGGGAGAACGCCTGGGGCCAGGGTCACCAGGTACAGGGCGAGGCCCGCCAGCCCAACCAGGTGGGCTACTGTGAGATCCTGCCGGTACTCCGCCCGGTGGCTCTTCTCTGGCACCGCGGCTACCTTCAACTCGATCCAGTCAAGCGCGGCCGCCAGGGTGCGGAAGTCCCCTGCCACACGGAGCGACGCGTCCCCGGGTGCGAGCTGCTCGGCGGCGCTTCCCGGAGCGGCGCCCTTTATCCCCACCAGCGCGTGCGCCATGCCGGCCAGCGATTCCGGCCCCTCGACGCCACTGCCGAGCGAGCGCAGCGCCGCGACGGCGTCCAGCGTCATGTGAGCGCCGGCGTCGCCCTTCGTGGCAACGGCGACGATCCGGCCACGGGCGATCCCCTCCAGGAACTGGCCCAGTCGCTCCGCTTCGTACTCGTTGGCTGCCGTATCAAAACCCTCCCGTTGCAGCAGGCGACCGTCCTTTTCGTCGAGCACGGCGACGTTGTAGCCGCGCCGGCCCGCCGAGATGTCGGTCGCCTCGCCTGAGGCGCCGGCCACGGTCATAAACGCCTCCGAGAAGGCGTGCAGGTCCAGGTTGGCGGGGCTGACGGTGCCAGTCGCACCGACTACCGCGCGGCTCGCCGCGTCGGGGAAGGCCGTCCGCGGCGACAGCGCCCAATCGAACGACAGCCGCACGCGGTTCGCCCCCTGCTGCAGCACGCCCTCGGGAATCGCCGCCTCGACCGTCTGCCAGCCGGGCGCAAGCCCCGCGTCGCGCAGGACCGTCTCGTCGTTAACCGCGATCGTCAGCCTCTGAGCTTCTCGACCCGGCACAGACAGCGGGGCAATGCCGAGCCGGAGAACCCGCGCTCCACCGGCGGCTGCCGGCAGGTACACCTCGGCGGACGTCTCGGTGATCCAGTGCGCGGTGGCGTTATACGGCTTATCCCCGGGCTTGAGATCGAACCCGCGCGCCAGGTAGGGCTCTTCGCCGGGCAGACCGATGTCGAGCCGGAATGGCGATGGGATCGCCGGCTGCTGCACGCGGTAGGCACGCACCCCGTCCCCTTCCCAGAACGGCTCCGCCTCCAGCGGTGCGACCTCACGCAGGTAGGCCTCGGTTGCCTGCCAGGTGTCCTGATATGGGTAGCGGCCCGGTATGGGTGGGTAGGTGACGACGTACCGGACGTCGTAGAACGCCATCAAGGCTGCCGCACTGCTGCGCGCTGCAGCGTCTACCTCAGGCGCCAGGGTCCGTCCCATTTCGAGGTCGGTCAGCGCCCGGAACAGAGGGATGCGGGCGAAGTATTCCTTCTTGTATGCCGGCGCCCGGCTGATGTTGCCACCCAGCATCGGCTTCCCGTGGTAGGCCTGGTAATACTGCAGCAGCGTCATCTCGCTGCCCAGCACCCCGAAACTGTCGCGCCAGCCCAGCGGTAGCTGCAGCACCGTGAACTGGCCGGGTTCGTTTGCGATCTGGCGGTAGACCTCCGGCACGTCCGCACGCGTGACCGGCAGCGGCACGGCCAGCTGCTCGAGCAGGACTGCCGCCGCCGCCACGGTCGCCAGCGGCACGAGCAGCCGCCGGTTGCGCTCGCCGGCACGGGGCCGGTTGCCGAGTGCGCGCAGCAGGTACGCCAACCCGAACGCGGCCAGCGCCGCCAGCCCCAGCATCAGGATCACGCTGTTGCGGTTGGGGGCGCGATTGGCGCTGATGAATGGGATGAAGTGAAGCAGCGTGAAGGGAAGCGGGAAGGTCACCCCTTCGGGCAGGAGACCGCCTACTGCGAAACGGTAGCGGCCGCCGATCTGAAGCAGCGGCCCCAGCGCCAGCACCCCGAAGACGGCCGCCGTCCAGGCCCACGGGCGGGCACGCCGCCCACCCCACCAGGCCCCCACGACGGCCAGCAACAGCGTCGCGTATCCCAGGAAGACGGTGTTGATGTCCTGGAAGCGTCCCTTCCCCTCTTCCACGGCCCGCAGCTCTCGGATCCACCCGGCCGGCGCCTGGCCGGCCACGCTCGCCGCCTCCGCACCCGCGTCGCCGCCTCGCGCCGCCCGCCACAGTGGGTTCAATTCCGTCGGCGTTACGAGCCCCTGCAAGTCGGCGCTCAGCTTGACGCTCTCGCCCCAGCCCGTCAGCGCATAGTCCGCCGTGGTGAACTCACGCGCGACCGGCGCCAGCACTGGCGACCAGATGACGGCAGCGGTAACCGCGGCGACGCCGAGCATGAGCAGCGCGCGGCGCCGGTCGTGCAGCCCTTTCCACGAGGCCAGCAGCAGCACCGCCGACAGCAGTGCCAGGAAGGAGGCGAAGATCATCTCCGCCAGGGCGGCGAGGGCGAAGAAAAGCCCCGCCATCAGCGCCGGACGCAGGCGCGGCCGGGCCAGCGTCTTCAGGAGATAGAGGGCGTAGAACGGCAGCCACTGTGTCGTCACCATATCGTAGTGACCCAGGGCAGCATAGACGGCCCGGTTGGCCCCGAAGGCGTAGACCAGGCCGGCGACGAGGGCAGCCGGGCGCCGGACCTCCGCCCAGCGGGGTGCGCGCAGCAGGTAAAGCGACAGCAGGTACGCGCCGAAACCGCTCAGTGCGGTCGCCAGCAGCAGCGCGCTGTTGGAGGCCAGAGGCAGGTCGATCGCGACCAGCAGCGGCAGCGACACGATGGCGTTGAAGAAGTTGAAGGTGTAGAGGATCAGATCGATACCCAGCGGGTACCAGATCAACTCGGAGTGGAGCGGGCTGCTGTGCAGGTTCAGCAGGGCGTGCTTGAAGTACCAGGTGTTCCACAGGAACGTCGACTCGTCGAAGGCCCAGGTGGGGGTACCGGGCACGGCGCTGTTGATGCGTGCGGCCACCGGCCACGACAACGCGAGCGCCAGCAGCGCGAAGAACAGGAGCGCCGCCCAGGTAAACCAGAGGGTTTGGGCGGCGCGGCGGAAGCGGGTGACGGCACGGTCATGCGGGCGATGGTATCACAGACGGTAGTGCCGCGGAAAGCATATCGTTTCTAGCCGGGCAGTCGCCGCCGTCCCAGCACCCACCGGTGGTGCGCCCACACCTGCTTGAGCTTCCACGGCACGGACAGCCGTTCCAGCCAGGCGTACTTCATCACGCGGTCGTACAGCTCCGGATCGCGCCCGAGATAGTAGTCCATGGTGGACCACCGCCACCCTTCCCCGGTGAACCGCGACTCCAGCCGCTGCGAGCGGATCCCGAGCCGGCGCAGCAGCTCGCTCGCCGGCATCACGGTGTCAGGCCACGGCGGCACGTCGAGCACGCCCTGGTCGAGGATCTCGACGTCGAGCGCCTCAAGTTGGCGGCGGATCAGCCCGATGTCTGTGTAGCGCTCCTGCACTTCCTTCACGAACTCTGGCTCCGCCACGTACTTGCGGAACTGGTAGCCGACCTGCACCGGGTTTGGTACGGCGACAAACACGAATTCCCGCGCGCAGCGTACCATCTCGCGGAGAAAGGCGGGGGGATTCTCCAGCCGCCACAGCGCCGCCCAGTTCCACACGAAATCGAAGCTCCGCTCGGCGAACGGCAGCCGCCGCCAATCTTCCACCGGCGTGAAAGCCCCCGGCAGGGCCAGCTCGCCCCAGATGCGCCGCACCCCTTCCAGGCGCTCGAGATCGTCGTCAGCCAGCGTCACGGCGCTTCCGGCGCGCGCCAGCGCCACGCTGTTGATCCCGCTCACCCCGGCCATGCCGAACAGCGGCGCCTCGAGCACCGACTGGAACGCATACAGCCCCTTCAGCCGGAGCAGGAAATCGTTCAGCACGAATCGCTCGTAAACCAACCCCAACCCCTCGTTGTAGTCGGTCATATATTTTCGCCAGCTATCGCTATTCGGCATTTCGCCTCCGTTCAATTGGTCGGTCGTAGGTGCCTGGTCGAGGCGCCGGTGGTATCCACAACCCACGTGGCGGGGGCGGGTCACCCGCCCTGTGTTTCTATGACACGCGATTCCCGGGTCGCAACGCGCATGGGCTGCCGACTCCCCACGACCCGGAGGTCAGCCCCTTGTGGGTGTGTTCGTCGCGGCGCAGTTGGGGTGGCCCCGGGCAGCGCCGCGGGTGCGGCACCCCCAATGCACCGCGGTCGCCGCGGATGCGAATTGGGTGGTGGACGGGCGTCCTTCGACAGGCTCAGGATGGAGTTGTTAGGGGTTGCCGGCGATGTAAGTGGTACGATTCAGGGACCCCGAACTTGGCTGCGACAGACTACCAGTACCCCTGAACGAAACCACTCACATCGACGTTCATAACTATCTACTCCATCCTGAGCCTGACGAAGGACGCCCCGTAGCCAGCCAATGTGTGTTGAAGGTAGCCCCGCTACAACGAGGCGTCCTTCGAGACGGCCTTCGGCACGTCAGGATGGCTGCGTGAAGGGTAGCCACCAATGCGTTTGATGCGGTCCCGGAACCCCCCACTTGGCTGCCGAGCCCCAACTCTACCCCTGGACGAAACCATTCACATCGACGTTCATAACTATCTACTCCATCCTGAGCCTGACGAAGGACGCTCCGTTGGCCATTCAATCCCCATCGAAGCACGCCCCGTAGCCCACCCAACTTCCATCCAGGCGAGCCGCGCCGTCGCCCTCGTAACCCGTAGTGTAGCCGCCTAGTACAACCGTAGTGTAGCCCCCTTGTGGGGCGTCGGGACGCGGCGCGGACGGGTTAGCCCAATCGCGCCGCGATTCTTCTCGCGTAACCCGTAGTGTAGCCCCCTTGTGGGGCGTCGGGTCGCGGCGCGGATGGGTTAAGCGAATCGCGCCGCGACCAACACGCCCACAAGGGGCTGACCTCCGGGTTGTAGTGAGAGGGGGCTGACCTCCGGTTCGCGGGGTGTGGGCCCCCTGTCTCCTTGTCTCCTTGTCTCCCCGTCTTTACTTCCCCTTCACCTTCACCACGCCCAACACTGCCGGCTCCCCCGGCCGCGCCCCGGTCGCCGCGTCGTACAGCCCTGCGATCAGCGTGTAGTTCCCCGATGCCAAGCCGGGTGGCAGCAGCAGCCCGTGGCGATCGCGGATCGTCTCTCCCGCAGCCCAGGTCGACACCGGCCGCGTCCAGGCGACGGGATCCGCATCCGTCTGCGCCACGCGTTGCCCGGCCGCGTCGAGCAGGTGCACGAAAACGCGGTAGTCGCGCCCCGGCGCGGCCAACGCGTGCCATGTCAACTCGACCGTAAGCCCGTCGCCGGGACCGGCGTCCGGCGGAAAGGAAGCTTCCGCGAGCGCGATCCCCGGCCCGAAGGCCGCGGCGGGTGAAACGACCGTGGAGCCGCCGGACCGGTCAAACCCATACAGCGCCAGCCGCGTATCGCCGTTTCGCTCGTCGAGCAAGACATACCCGTTCTGGCGCACCGTTTCTTCCCACCCCGGACGCTCGCTCTGCGGCGATACCACCCACAACCGCGTGTGCTGTTGCCGGATCTTCGCCAACCGGCCATCTTGTGTTGGATCGGGCATCCCGTAGACGGGCAGCACTCCATGATAGCAGTTTGCGAATCGCTGCGTATCGAGCGGCGACTGGTGTACGACGGCATCGCCTGCACGCTCGAAGATACCGATCCGCCCCGCGGCCGCTCCTTGCCCGGAGGCACATGCGGGCGCCGTCACGCGGGACACGACCATGACGGCGACGAGCAAGGATGCCCCTGCCACCGCCGCCCCGGCTGCTCTTCCGCGGGCGCGCACCGCTGCCCCAAGCGCGACTATCGCGGCCAGCACCGGCGCGACGGCCAGGGCAGCATCGCGTTCACGCCACCAGGCCAGATGGATCGTATCGGAACGCACCATTCGCAGCTGGAGCGCCAGCGGTGAATAGCGGAGCTCGGTAAACGTCTCGCGTGCGAACAGCGGCTGAACGTTATCCGCCAGCCAGTCCTGCGCCAACCCAAAGGGCACCAGGAGCCCGAGCGCGTTGGTGGCGAGCGAGACGGCGAAGACCAGCGCCACCCCAATGCGGGCCCCGGCTCTCGCCCCGCTGCCCGGCAGGAGCGCCGCCCAGGCCGGAGCGGCCAGCAGCGCGAGTCCGGGCAGAAGCGGCGTCAGGAAGCGCGGGCCCCAACTGAAGCCGCCATGCCACATGAACCACTTCCCGTACGCCAGCAGGTATACGGCGCTCGTTGCCAGGATCAGCAACACCGGCCAGCGCGCCTGCCGCCACATCGACCGCGCGCCGGGGATGGCGCACAGCAGCGCAGGGCTGTACCAGATCAGGCCGCGCGCCGGCCCGGCCAGCAGCCCGAAAATCCCGAATCCCCAATCTCCGGTGAAGCTCTCGATCTCGAGGTATCCGCTCTCCAGCAGGCTGCCGTAGCGCAGGTAGTTCCACCACAGGCTGAGGGCGCCGGCCGAGCGCGACCGGCAGCGCGAATGCCGCCAGGTCACGCCACGGGACCCGCCCTTTTGCGCCGGCTTGCCCCGCTCCGCGGGCGATCGCGCAGGCTGCGAGCACGAAGAGCGGCAGCGTCACCAGGTGCAGCGACCGCGTGAGGTACGCGATCCCCCACGCCGCGCCGGCGAGCCACAGGTAGCGGCCGCGGCGCGTGGTCGAAAATGCCACCAGGCAGTAGATCGCCGCGAAGTTGGCCCATCCGGTTGCCGGGTCGCTGAACAACTCCTGGGTATACGGCCAGGCGAGCGTGCACAGCCCAAAGCCGAGCGCTGCGAGCAGCGCCTGCCCGCGCCGCCACCCGAGCCGCATCCCGGTGAGGAAGATCAGCGCCCCGGTCCATGCGGTGAGCAGCGGGTTGAGCAGCAGCGCGGCCTGTGCCAGCCCGAAGCCGGGCGCAATCCGTGCGAGCGCCACCAGCGGCAGCGTCAGCCACACCGCGCCCGCCCCTTTGCGGCTGTACAGGTTGCCGTCGGGCCCAAAGCTTGCTTGCTGCAGCCCCATCCACAGCAACTGGTTGCTGTCGGCCGACCCGCGCCGCGCCAGGCTTTCTGCGGTCGCGAACATGCTGATGCCGTCGCTGCTCTGGATCGTCCCGGTGTAGGTGAAGAGGTAGACGGCGAGCAGCAGCGCAAAGACGGCTGCTGCGGTCGATCCGTTTCCGCGGCCGCTGCGGGCGGGAGGGGTTGCCGGCGCCGGGCCGCTGTGTTCCATCGCTACGGCGCGCTGATCTGGATTGGCAGCGACAGCCGGTCGCCGGTCTGGCCGCCGGCCAGGCTCAACGGAACGCGTCCCGCAGCGGTATACAACCCGATCAGCAGCCGGTATTCCCCGGGGGCCAGGTCGCCTGGTAGTTGCAGCTTGTAGGCATCCCACACGACCTTGCCGGGCTGCCAGCTGGTTGTCGGAGCCAGCCCGCCCACCGGCAGGTTATCTTGCTGCGCCACGATCTTGCCCGACGCGTCCACAACATGCGTGAACACGGTGTAGCTCTCGCTTACCGGCGTGGCCGCCGACCAATGCAGCACCACCGGCAGCGAGGCGCCCGCGCGCGCATCGCCCGTCTCGGCGCGCAGCAACTGTACGGGGCCGCCGGCGGTGCCGGCCGTAAAGACCGGTTGCTGCGGGACCTGCACGACGCGCGCCATGTGGCACAGCCCGAAGGTCCGGGTCTCGATCCGCTGCACGTCGGGCCGCCCGAAATAGCGATCGGCCGCCTCCGGCTCAGGCGGGAGATGCTGCATCCAACCGTCGGTCCAGACCCACCAGAACTCCCCGGTTTGCTGCCCCAGCTCGAGCAGCCGTCGTTCCACCAACCCCTGCACATCCTTGTCCGGCGTGTAGTCGTCCAGCACCACGAACCGGTACTCGCCGCGCAGCCACGGGTAGAGCTGCATCTGAAGCTCGGCCTGCGTCATGGCGATGGTATCCACCGGCCACTCCGCCTGTTCCTGCAGGTAGCGTATTCCGGCTATGCAGGGGTGCTCGGCGGTCGTCTTTTCCCAGTATGCCTGCGCAACACGCGGCGCGCCGCCAATGCTGGCGGCGACGAACAGCGCTACCGACGTCCACCCCAATGCCCGGCCCATCGAGCGCAACGCCGAGGCCGGCCGTTCTGACGGCCAGATCGTGTGCAGGAACACCATCACCAGGGCGACCAGCAGCTGAGTGCGCAGCAGCACCGCAGCGAGAAGGATCCATCGTTCGTTCGGCAGCATGTTGAAATAGAGGTGCGATTCGGCGACGTTGATGAGAGAGAGCGCGACTGCTACGACGACGCCGAAAGCATTGGGCGTCAGCAGCACCACGAACGCCAGGACCCACACCAGAAACTGCGGGCTCCAGCCACGACTCAGCAGAAGCAGCCAGATCGTGCTCACCCCGGCGAGACTGACCAGCGTTTGGGGCCGGCTCCAGTCGTACCGGCGCGTGTACAGGAAGGCGTAGAGCGCGACGAAGGCTGCGGTGATCAGCGGCCACGGCAGGCGGTCCTGCCACAGCTGCCCGCTCGCCGCCGCAAGGTCGCGCCCATCGATCGTGATCAACCCGTAACCCCAGTAGCCCTCCAGCAGGGCCCACACGCTCTCCCAGGGCGGGCGGTTGTTCACCATGCGCAGGCTGATCAACGCCATCTGGGGATTGTTCTGAACCAGCAGGTAACCGGTAACGGCGGTCACCGCAGCGAAGATAACGCCGTAAAGCAGCGTGCGCCGCCACTCCCACGGTATCGACCAGCCGCGCCACTCGCGGCGCTTCCCTGCGAGCCACTGCGCGGCGAGCGGCAGCAGCAGCACGGGTGTGTACTTGATGAGGAACCCGATGGCGACGGCCACGGCGCTCCCCGCCCAGCCCCACTCCTTCCGCCGGCCGGTCAACAGGAGGTCGAGCCCGAGCAGCAGGAAGAAGAGAGGCAGCGACTCAAACCAGCCCATCCAGATGAAGACGGGCGGGAAGAGGAGCGCATAGAAGATCGGCGCGCGGAGCGCTGCCCACGATTCGCTCCCCGCTGCGGGATCCGTCCGGGCGGGCCGGGGTAGAAGTTGCCGTGCCAGGTGCGCGATCAGCAGGAAGTTCCCCGTCTCGAACACCAGCATGATGAGCCCGAGCACCGTGTGAAAGATCAGGCGTGGATCGTGCCACGCCGGCACGCGGCTTGTCCACTCATACACGGCGACGACCAACGCCGGAAAGAGAGGCGGGTAGGCGGTCACCAGGTTGAGGTTGGGATGGAACCCCTTGGTCGACAGTTGTCCCAGCAGGTAGTAGTACCAGTAGTCGGAGGAATCGACGATAAACCCGCCGGGCCTGAAGAGGAGCAGCGCGAGCACGCGGAAGCTAACGAAGAGCAGCAGCAGGAGCCAGAGGTAGTAGTGGCGCCGCCCCGTCTCGCGCAGCCCCCGCAGCGCCCCTGCAAATCGATTCACAACCTCTCCTCGGTGAAGATGGACACGGCGATTATAGTGACAAGGGGGCCGGGTGACAAGGATACCCGGTCCCCTTGTACTAGTTGCCCCGGCACCTCGCATCCGTTATACTCGCACCTGGGAGCAATTGCACTTTATGCGCGTTTATCTTGAAACATTAGGGTGCCGCCTGAACTACGCTGAGATGGCGGCGCTGGGTAGAGATCTGGCCGGAGCCGGGCACGATGTGGTGGACTCGGCCCGCGATGCGGACATCTGTGTCTTGAATAGCTGTGCGGTGACGGGCGAGGCGGCGCGCAAGAGCCGCCAGTTCGCGCGGCAGATGGCGCGCCTGAACCCCGCTGCCCGCCTGGTGGTGACCGGCTGCTATGCGACGCTGGAAGGCGAGGCGGTCGGCGAGCTGCCGAACGTCTCCCTCGTGGTCGGCAACGAGCGGAAGGACGAAATCCTCTCGCTGCTGGCCCGAGACGAGCCGCCGGCGCCCACCGATGTCGCCGGGCGCACGCCGTCGCCCGAAAGCGCGATGCGATCGCACCCGCGCCTTCGTGAAGGTGCAGGACGGCTGCCGCAACCGCTGCAGCTACTGCATCGTAACGCTGGCGCGCGGCGATGAGCGCAGCCGCACCGTGCGGGAGGTCGTTGCAGAGGTGCGGGCGCTGGAACGCGCCGGCTACCGGGAGGCGGTCCTCACGGGGGTGCACCTGGGGGCGTACGGGCGCGATCGCGACGAAACGCTCGCCGCGCTGGTGCGGGCGCTCTGCGATGAAACGACGATGCCGCGGCTGCGCCTCTCGTCGCTCGAGCCGTTCGACCTGCACCCGGAGTTCTTCCGCCTTTGGGAGGCGTCGGAGGGCAGGCTGATGCCGCACCTGCACCTGCCTGCGCAGTCGGGCAGCGATTCTGTGCTGCGCCGGATGGCGCGCCGGAACACGGTCGCGGAGTTCGAGGGCCTTGCTGCAGCGGCGCGTGCGTCGATCCCGGGCCTGACGCTGACCACCGACCTCATCGCCGGCTTCCCGGGCGAGACGGAGGGGGAGTTCGAGCGAACCGTAGAGTTTGCCCGCCGCATGCGCTTCGCTCACATCCACGCCTTTTCATTCTCCTCGCGACCGGGCACCGCTGCGGCGCGAATGGGTGGGCAGCTTCCCGGGATGACCCGGGCCGGGCGTGCGGCGCGGCTGGGCGCTGTCAGCCAGGAGATGGGCGAGGAAGTACGGCGAGGGTTCCTGGGGACCGTTCGACCGGTGCTGTGGGAAAGCTGCGAACCGGACCCCGACGAGCCCGCTGCCACCCTGTGGAGCGGCTTGACCGACAATTACCTGCGCGTGCTTGCCCGGGTTCCGGGTGACCTGGATCTGCACAACAAGACGCTACCGGTTCGCCTGGTCCGGGCCGAAGGTGAGCATATGTGGGCCGAGTGGGCTTCGCCGTTGGAGGGAGCATGAGCCTGGAAGAACGTCTGGAAGCCGACCTGCACGCAGCGATCCGCAGCGGCGACAACGTGCGCAAGCTGGCGATTCGCGCCGTGAAGGCCGCCATCTCCGAGGCCATGGTTGCGGGCCCCGAAGCGCGCAGGCTGACCGAAGATGAACAGCTTGGCATCGTGATCCGCCAGATCAAGCAGCGCTCGCGACAGCATCGAGGAATTCCGGCGCGGAAACCGCCCCGATCTGGCAGCGAGCGAAGAAGCCGAGCTGGCCGTATTGCAGGAATACCTCCCCCCGCAGATGGACGAGGCCGAGGTGCGTCGCCGGGCCGAGCTGGTGATTGCAGAGCTGGGCGCGCATGACCTGAAGGGGATGGGGCCGGTCATGAAACGCCTGTCGGCCGACCTGCGCGGCGTGGCGGATGGGCAAATGATCAGCCGGATCGTCCGCGAGCTGCTGACCGGCGTATCGTGAACGACGAAGGCCGCGGCGGCGCCTGGAGCCGCGATCCCAGAACGATCCCGTGGTCGCGCCGGGCCCGCGTCCTGCTGATATGGGCGATCACCGTCGTGCTGGCCGCCGCCGCTGTCGTCGGCCCGGTGCCGTTCGCGCCCCAGGTCTCGGTGCGCCTCGGCGACGTGGCGCGGGCCGACATCACCGCCACACGGCAGGTTTCGTACGTCAGCGAGATCCTGACGAAGCAGCGCCAGGAACTGGCCGCCAGCGCGGTGCCCGATGTTTTTGACCCGCCCCAGGCGCGCGTGGGCCGCCAGCAGCTGGCCCTGGCCAACCAGCTGCTCGACTTCATCTCGTCCGTCCGCAACGATTCGTTCGCCGATGCGAACGCCAAGGTGGCGTACATCGAGTCGAACGAAATCGTGGAGCTTGCGCCCGAGACCGTTACCGGCGCTCTGGCGCTCGCACCGTCTGCCTGGGAGCGGGTAGCGGTCGAAACGCAAGCGGTGCTCGAACGCACCATGCGAGACGAGATCCGCGAGTCCACCCTGGTGGACGAACGCCGCCGCGTGTCCTCCCGCGTCAGCCTCGAGCTGCCAGATGAAGACGCCGCGATCGTCACGGAGATCGTGCAAAGACTCCTGGTGGCGAACAGCTTCTACAACCCGCAGCGCACCGAGGAGCGGCGAAAGGCTGCGCGCGAGCGCGTGGAGGCGGTGACCGCGAGCCTGGAGACAAACGAGAAGATCCTGCGCGCAGGTGACATCGTCACCGACCTGGATATCGAGGCGCTGGAGGTGCTCGGGCTCAGCCCGGCCGCAACCAGTTGGGAAGACGTTCGCGGCGGCAGCGGGCTTGTCCTGCTGTTGGGTCTGCTCTTCCTCTACTACCTATGGCGGCAGGAGCCTTCGTTCTGGACCGCAAACTGGGAGTTGCTGCTTCTGCCGGCCTTCATGCTGCTCTTCCTCGTGACGGCTCGCAGCGCAGTCGCCACGCATGCGCTTCTGCCCTACCTGTACCCGTTTGCAGCGTTGGCAATGGGGCTGACCGTGTTGTTCAATCTGCGCCTCGGCCTGATGGCAGCGGGTTTCTTTACTCTCGTTATCGGTTGGTTTGGATCTGGCAGCCTGGAACTCATGACCTATGCGTTCGCCGGTTCCCTGGTCGGCTCTCTCAAACTGCGTCGTGGCGAGCGGCTGGCGAGCTTTGCCTGGGCAGGGCTGTACATCATCGTCGCGAACCTGGCCGTCATCACAGTGTTCCGCCTTGCACCCGGACGAATTGACCTCCAGGGACTGGCGGAGCTGTCGCTCGCGGCCGTGGCAAACGGTATCCTCTGCGTGACGCTCACCCTGCTCGGGGTCTACCTTGCCAGTGCGGTCTTCGGTATCGTCACCCCGTTGCAGCTACTGGAGATCTCGCGCCCGACCCACCCGCTGCTCAGGCAGCTGCTGCTGAAGGCGCCGGGCACCTATCACCACACGCTGATCGTCAGCAACATGGCCGAGCGCGCCGCAGAAGCCATCGGAGCCGATGCCCAGCTTGCAAGGGTGGGAGCGTATTACCACGACGTGGGCAAGGCCATTCGCCCGTACTTCTTCGCGGAAAATCGAGTTGAGGGAACCGATCCTCACGCCCGCCTGGATCCTTATACCAGCGCACAGATCATCATCAGCCACGTCAAGGACGGCATCGAGCTCGCTCGCAAGTATCGACTGCCACACCGCATTATCGAGTTCATTCCCGAGCACCAGGGCACACTGCTCGTCACCTACTTCTACCATGAAGCCGTCAAGCAGGCCGGGTCGGCGGACAAGATCGACCAGAGCCAGTTCACCTACCCGGGACCCAAGCCGCGGAGCCGGGAAACGGCAATCACGATGCTTGCCGACGGCGCTGAAGCCACGGTGCGCTCTCGCTCCCCCTCCACCGTGGAAGAGCTGAACGAGACGATCGCACAGAGCATCCAATCGCGCGTCAACAGCGGCCAGCTTGACGAGTGCCCTCTCACGCTGGCGGATCTCCGCGAGATCCGCGCCGCATTCGCCGACGTCCTGCGCGGTCTGCACCACCCACGGGTCGCGTACCCACCGGAAACGCGGCTCGCGTCTGAACCGGTCCGGCAGGAGGAACTCATGCAGCTCCCAGCGGATCCGAACAACCCGCTTCCCGTCCCGCCTGACGAGGAGTACGAAGAGGAAGGGCCCATCGTCGTCCGGGTGGACGAACAGTTTGCCGCGCTCGTGGACATCCCGTCCCTCGAGGCCGCCGTCGCTGCTGCGCTCCAGGCGGAAGGGCGGGCCGGGAGCGAAATGACCGTGGTCGTTACGACCGACGAGGCCGTTCAGGAGCTGAATCTGCAATATCGCCAGATCGACTGCGCCACGGACGTCCTGTCGTTCCCGGCGCAGGATCCTGCGCCGGGCTTTGTCTTGCCGCCCGAAGCAGGCGATTACCTGGGCGACGTAATCGTGGCATTTCCTTACACCCAGCGGCAGGCGCGCGAGGCCAACCGTCCCCTGGCAGCCGAACTGCAACTGCTGGCGGTGCACGGTACCCTGCATCTGCTCGGCTACGACCATGCTGAGCCGGAGGATGAGCGTCGCATGTGGAACCGGCAGGACGAGATTCTGCGAACCGTGGCGGAATGAGGGCTTTCGTCCGCAGCTTCCGCTTCGCGTGGGAAGGGATCGGCCACGTGGTCCGCACGCAGCGGAACGCACGCATCCACCTGGCCATCATGACCGTGGTCGCCCTGCTGGGCGTTCTTCTCCAGGTCTCCATCGTCGAATGGGCGATCCTGGCGCTGACCGCCGGTACGGTCTTCGCGGCCGAGATGTTCAACACCGTCGCCGAGCTGGCGGTCGACCTCCTCACGCAGCAGTACCACCCGATGGCCAAGATAGCGAAAGACGCCGGCGCCGGCGCGGTCCTGGTGACCGCAGTCGCAGCGGTACTTGTCGGCATAGCCATCTTTGGCCCGCGCCTGTGGGCGCTGCTTTCCCCCTGATAAGAGGAACACAATGGCAGAGATGAGCAAGCGCGAACGGCTGGAAGCTACCATCGCCGGGCAACCGGTGGACCGCGTAGCCGTCGCCCTGTGGCGGCACTTCCCCGGGGACGACCAGGATCCGGCGGAGCTGGCAGCCAGTACGCTTTGGTTTCAACAGCAATACGACTGGGACTTCGTCAAGGTCTCCCCTTCCAGCAGTTTCTGCCTGCAGGATTGGGGCGTGCGCGACGAGTGGGTCGGCGGCGACGAGGGGACGCGCGACTATACCGTGCGCGCGGTGTGTGAGCCCGAGGATTGGGAACGGCTCCCGGTGTTGGACCCGCAGCAGGGTTACCTGGGGCAGCAGCTCAGGTGCCTCGACCTGGTCCGCGCGGGCCTCGGCGATCCACGTCCCGTTCATCCAGACCATCTTCAGCCCGCTGAGCCAGGCGAAGAACCTGTGCGGCTCGGCCAATCTGTCTGGCTACATCCGGCGAAATCCCGGCCAGGTGCGGCGCACGCTCGAGACCATCACCGAGAGCACCATCCGGTTCGTCCGTGCCTGTCTGCCGCTGGGGATCTCCGGTCTCTACTACGCCACCCAGTTCGCGACCACCGATCTGCTCACCGAGGCTGAGTACCGCGAGTTCGGGGAACAGTACGACCTGCGGATCCTGGAAGCCGCCTCGTCGTGCTGGCTCAACATGCTGCATCTTCACGGCAGCAATGTGATGTTCGATCTGCTCGCGAGCTACCCCGTTCACGCGATCAACTGGCACGATCGGGAGACCCCGCCCACCCTGGCCGAGGGCACAAGCGCGTTTCCGCGGCGCCGTCTGCGGCGGGCTGGCGCGGTGGGACGACATGCTCCGCGGGAATCCGGGGTGTGTGCGCGACCAGGTGGCAGACGCGATCCGGCAGACCGGCGGGCGGCGCCTGATCGTCGCTTCCGGCTGCGTCTCCCCGGTAACCGCCCCGCTGGGCAACGTGCGGGCGGTACGCGCCGCCGTCGAGGAGCACCGCGGCGGATGAGGTACCGGTTCACGTACTGTCCTCACTGCGGTTCGCCGCTCGGGACAGGCCAGGCTTTCGGCCGGTTGCGGCCGCTGTGCGCCTACTGTGGCTACGTTCATTTCCTGGATCCTAAGGTCGCCGTCGCAGCACTGATCGTCGACGGCGGCCGCGTGCTGCTCGTCCGCCGCGCGCTCCCGCCGGCCGTCGGGCAGTGGGCGCTGCCGGCCGGCTACATGGACCGGGAGGAGTCGCCCGAAGCGGCGCTCCTACGCGAGATCCAGGAGGAGACCGGTCTCGTCGTGCGCGCGGGTGAGCTGCAGGCAGTGCTGCCGCTCGCCGGCTGGGACGAGCCGCGGGGGTTGCTGCTGGTATACGCAGCCACCCCTGAAAGCGGCACCCTCGCCCCCGGCGACGACGCCGGCGATGTCCACTGGTTCACCCCGGCCGAGCTCCCCTGGGACGAAATCGCATTCGACTCAACCGCCGCCCTGCTGCGCGAGTGGGCAGGCGAATTGTAGGGGCGAGATAGGACGCGAGGCGTAGTGCCGGTGCTTCGCTCCCGCTTGGTGGCGGCATAGCGAATTGTAGGGGCTCGACGAATTGTAGGGGCTAAGCACCGGGTGGCAGCGCGCTGGGCGAGACCGTGTCGGTTGCCGGTGCTTCGCCCTGTCGCATTGCACGTACCACCTCGCGGGATGACCCGGCTCATCGTGGCGCTGCGCACCACACAGATGGCGATCCTTCGCCTTCCCTTCTCCCCATTGATACCGTAGCCGCAAAGCAGCCGGCGTTAACCCCAGGCAGGACGCGGCGCGGCTGGCTTCCGGCAGCTTTGCTGTCGCATGGCACGCCCATCTTCCGGGACGCGGCGCGGCATGCGGATCGCGGGCGGGCGACGGGCAGCGCGCCGGGTCCCGCACGATGCGCGGAAACGGTGGCGGGGTAACGCAGATCTCGCGGTCGCCCGCAGCGGGTCGCGTGCCATGCGACAGCAAAGCTGCCGGAAGTGAGCACCCTCGCCGCGTCCTGCCTGGGGTTAACGCCGGCTGCTTTGCAGCTACGGTATCAATAGGGGAAGGGAATAATCGCCGGCACCCGGTAGCGCAGCGCCATGGCAGCCGGGTAGTCCCGCGGACGGTACGTGCAATGCGACAGGGCGAAGCACCGGCCACCAACACGGTCCTGCCCCGCGCGCTGCCACCCGGTGCTTAGCCCCTACAATTCGTCTCGCTGTCCCGTCTCGCCTGTGCAGCTAAATATCGCTCCCGCGCTCCTTGTCGGCATCGAAGTCGGGGCCGGTGTCCAGCCCGCGGTCGGGGCGGCGCAACTCCTGCTCCGTGCTGCCGCCGTACGTGCTGGCTCCACCGGTCCATTCGCCGGCGCCGCCGCCCATACCGCTGCCGCCCATACCGCCGGTCTCCGCACCCATGCCCACCTTTTCCTCGGGCGATTCCTCGCTCAGGCGGCTGACCAGGCGGCTCAATTCGCGGTTCAGTGACTGGAGTCCGGTCAGCAGCCCGTTGCGGACGTCTTCCACAATCGGGGTCTCGGTAATCTGACCGGTGACCTTCTGCGCCTGCTCGCGGATCTGCTGCGTCGTCTGGCTCACGCGGGCGCGCTCGGTGGCCTCTTCAACCTGGTCGGCCAGCCGGGCCACCCCTTCGGCGATCTCGTTCTGCAGCCGCTTGCGCTCGTCGCTCTGCCACGCCAGGCGTACTGCTTCGGCCAGTTGCGTCCCCAGCCGGGTCAACTCTTCCTGGATGTTGCTCTTTGCTCGCGGATCTTCTTGCATCATTACCTCCGTCGATTCGCGCCTTGATTGTGGCGCAATCATATAGCATTACGAATGTCCGCGACTGTAGGTTTCACATCCCCTGTTTCACCTTTAATTCCAGATCTGCCGCCAGAACCGCCATATCTCCCCCGTCTACCGGCTCTCGCCGCCCGGTTTTGGGGTCGTACAGGCCAATCCCGAGACGGTAGCGGCCGACCGGCGCTGCAGGATCGACCGCCACCACGTGCGGGTCGCGGAACTGCTCCCCCGCCGCCCAACCGGGCGTGGGGTATTGGCCGCCTCCCGGTTCGCCGTCGGCCTGCCCGTACACCCGCCCGTCTTCCCCAAGCAGGTGAACGAAGACGGACAGCGGCTGCGCGCTGGCCCCGAGCGCTTCCCAATACAGCGTCACCGCGACGGTCCCGCCCGGCCGCACGGCGGTCTCTTGCAGGTCGAACCCTCGCAGCCGCGCAACCGCGCCAAAGGTCGCCGTCTGCTCGAGCTGTGGGCGCCCCGCCTCAAGCTGCCGCGGGCGGCCGCGCACCTCGACCTCGCCAAGCGCCATGTAGTCGCGCCCACCGGCGCTCAGCCGCGCGCCGTCCTCGGGACGGAACAGCCCGGCAATGACGCCATACCGGCCGTCTGCCAGCCCCCCGGGGATCCGCACGGTCGCCTGGGTGCGCATCAACGTACCCGCCTGCCAGCCGGTTGTTCCATACTCGACGCCGGGTGGCGCTTGCCACAGCGGCACCGTCTGTCCAGAGCCAGCCAGGAACGGCAGCGGGGCTGCATTCTGCAACTGGACGAAGGCGATGTAATCGTGTTGTGGGCGAGCAGTGGACTGCCAGAACAGGTTGACCCGATACTCGCTGCCCGGGCTGAGCGCTTCCTCCGGCAGCGAGTACCCAAGGAAGCGGATACCGTCGCCCAGCTCGACGCTGAGCCGCTTCCCGATGGCCAGGCGCTCCGGGCTTAGCGGTTCTGGCGCCGGCGAGACCTGCAGCTCCGCGATCGTCACTGCTTCCGGCAGCCGCTCGCCACCCGGACCCAACACGGTGCGCGTTTGAGCGCCGCTGGCGTCGACGACCACCGCTTCTACGCGGTAGCTTCCGGGTGGGGTGCCGGCCGGCACCAGCAGCGCCACCTCGTCTCGCCCGCTTCCTCCGGCCAGCCCGTTGCCCAGCGGTGCATAGTCGTGCTGCGCCCAGATCTGCCCGTCCTTGCCCACCAGTCGCAGGCTGGCGCCGGCCTCGGCGGGGCCCTTTCCTTCCCACGAGAGTGTCAACGGGATGGGCGCGTTGGCAGCCGGGAACGGCCCGTTCCCGGCGGACGCACTCGCCAGCAGGATGTCTCCTCCGCCTGCCGCGCCCCGGAAGGTGACCTGGAGTCGCCGCTCGACGGCGGGCGGCGCCGTTTTCGCCCACCCGCTCAAGCGCGTTCCGGGTCCATACCACTGGTTCAATACCGGCCGCACGCGCTCGCCCGCAGGTGCCCCTCGATCTCGCCTTCCAGTCGTGCGCCGAGCGACAGATGCGCCGGAAACCAGACCTTCCCCCTGTCCAGCGCGGCGTCGAGCTCTGCCACGAGCTCGGGTCCCCATGTAGTAGACGAAGCGAGAACGGCAACCGGTCCGCCGGGCGAACCGTAGCTCCGCCAATAGCCGGCTTGCCAGGGGTAGACGGCGTACACCGTATCCTGGCGGCGAGCCGTACTCTACGGTGCGGGCGATGAGCGGGCGGTAGTCCTCACCGGGATAGCGGGGGACTGTGTAGAACGGGTAGAGCCCTGCCACACCGGCGGCGAGCAGCCCGATCGCCATGACGACCCCGGGCAGGCGTCCCGATCCGGGACCGGCGATCGTGCCGGCGAGAAGCAGCAGGAATGGGGGCAGCGCCAGCAGCAGCAATCGCTCGCCGTGCTCCGGAAAGAACGGGTAACCGAGACTGATGGCAAAGCCCGCGAGCAGCGCTGTGCCGGTGAGCGCCAGCAGGAACCCGGCGCCCGAACGGCGACGGCGGAACAGGTAGGCGGCAGGCAGGATCAGCAGGAGAAGCGGCCACAGCAGCGTCGACGATGACCCCGCCCAGTGCCCCGCAACGAACGCTGAAAGATGGCGCGCCAGGTACGTGAACAGATCGAGCGGCCGGTCGGCGTCCTGCACCACCTTCTGGCTGATGTACGGCACGAGGCGCGGGGTGGCGTAAATCACCCAGGGCAGATAAGCCAGGGCAACCGCGGCGTGCGCCAGCAGCCAGCGCACGACGGTCTGTGGGCTGCGCCGCCAACGAACCGCAGCGTAGATCATGACGCCGAGCGGCAGGAGCGCGGCGTAGTACTGGGTGTAGAGCGCCGCCGTCACCACCAGCACATAGGGCGCCAGCCGGCGAACGCCCGGGCGCTCGCTCTGCAGCGCCGGCCACGCGGCTGCCAGCGTGGCTGCGGAAAGCAGCGCCACCAGCCCGTACATCCGCACTTCCTGGCTGTAGTAGACGTGGAGCGGATTGATAGCCAGCAGCAGCGCAGCGAGCAGCGCACTCCGGTCATCGAAGATGCGCCGGCCGGCTGCGTAGATCGCAGGGATTGCGAGGCTTCCCACGGCGACGGACAGGAGGCGGAGGGTTTCGGCTCGCGGGCCGAGCAGCAGAATCCACGCGCGCAGCAGCAGGTAGTAGAGCGGAGGGTGGATGTCTTCAGCGGTCAGCGCGATGAGTTGGGGCGTGGGGTGCGTGGCGAACCAGACGGAATATCCCTCATCCCACCAGAGGGGCTGGAAGTCGAGACGCGCGGCGCGCAGCGCCAACCCAACGAAAAGCAGCGCGCCCAGGATCAGGGCGCGCTGCCGGACGTTCATTCGACGGATGGCTACCGTTCCAACCACTTGAGCAGGAAGACCCAGTTGTTGCCGGCGCCTGCCGTGAAGGTGATCGGATCGGATACCTGCTTGCCGCCGCTGACGAGGTAGGCGGTGTAGCTCCCGGCGGCCCCGGGCAACTCGATCTTGCACCCGGTGTTGTAGTTGAACTGCATCTCCTGGCCGGTATACGCGTGGGAGACGGTGTCGCCGAATGACACGTCCCGGGTGCCGCCCGGCCCTGTCACGTGTATCGCCCCGGAGACGACGGCAGTGACCGCGCGGTTGATCGCCAGGCACCACACCTCAACTCGCTCGCCCGATCCGGGGTAGGTCTGCGTTCCATCGACCCGGAACTGCATAGCTGCCGGGGGAGGCGGGGCGGCTGTGGGCTGCGGTCGTGCAGTGGGTTGCGGCCCTGCCGTAGGTTGCGGCGCTGCCGTGGGCCGTGGCGCGGCCGTGGGCTCCGCCGGGAGATCGGGCGCCAATGCCACTGCCCCTGCGTTGGTGGCGTCAACCAGCGACGCGCTCACCCAGCCCGGCTTGCCCGCTACGGAGATCTGCCACCAATCGCCGGCCATGTTCTTGCCGGTTATCTCGTACTGCTGGCCGCCGTCCACTTCGGCAACGATCGGGTAATTCGTGCCGGGGCCGCTGCGTATGTTCGCACCGGTTCCGCGGATCGTTGCCATGGCCTTCGGCTTCGTTGTCGCCGCGGGAGCCGCCGTTGGGGCAGCTACGGTTGGGGCAGCCGTGGCGACCGGCGCTACGGTCGGCGCGGCGACTTTTGCCACAGCAGTGGGTTCTTTAATGGTGAGATCCGGTGTCGGCAACTGCCGGGTCGGCGTGAACGTAGGCCTGGGTGTACGTGAAGCGGCAGCCACGGTCGCCGGGGCCTGCGGGGCGGACGCACAACCCGTAACCAGCGCAGCCAGCAGGGCCGTAGCCACGACCGAACGAATTCTGAGATGCATGCAGTAGTCCTCCTTTGCGAGTGGGACGTATTCGTGCTAACGAGCGAGCCAGTAAGCGATGTAGATCACCTGATTCCGGTATGAATCCCCCATCGTGCTGAATTTACTGATCGGAGAGACGCGTGAGCCGTCGGGCCGGGCCAGATAGATCGACCAGTACGCCTCCTGAGCTCTATCCATTTCGAACTTCAGGTTATACGGCAGCGCGCCTTCCCAACGCAAATTCGTGCGGTCGAACGGCATCGGTTTCGACAGCTCCGGCAGGCTGACGTCAATCTCGTTTCGAGTAACTTTCAGGACGTAGCCGGGCAGCGCCGTCTCGTTATCTGACGGGCCTTCATACACCTTGACCCATATCGTGATGATGCCCGTATCGCGCGTGATGGGGTACTCAGGCCCCCTGGCGATGTCGAATGGCGTCAATGGCGGCGTAGGCGTCGGCGCCTTAGTGGGCGTGGGACCGACCGTCGCAGTGGGCAACGGTGTTGCCGTCGGGGGCGGCGCCACCACCGGCACCCGGTCGACGGGATTCATAGCGCTAACGGTATCAGCCCGTACCCACACCGGTTGGTTGGCCATGCAGCATACTTGCCACCACGTACCCGCCTGCGTACGGGCCAGGATCATGAACTCGTCTCCCGGCTGCGCCTGCGCTACGGCTTCGTACTCCAGGCCCGGGCCTCGCCGTCCGGTTACACCGCTGCCGGCGATCGCGTACGGGGTCGGCACCGCCGTCGCGGTGGGTCCCGCGGTCGGCATTGGCGTACGGGTAGGCGTGCGAGACACGGAAGCGGTCAGTCGAGCCGCCCGGCCCGGGTCCGTGGGCGTAGCCACCAGTACCAGGTTGGTTCCCCCGGCCGTGTTACCGGGAGCGAGCACGACGCCGGGCGGCAGTTCCCCCTTGACCGCCGGTTCAATGGTGAGGGTGGGCAGTCCCATGCCAGGCGCGGGCGTGAAGGTCGGCCGCTGGGAGACCGTAGGGGTGAGCACGGGCGCCGGCCCGCCGCCGTCGAGCAGCCCGCCCACCGAACAGGCGAGAGACGCCAACAACAGGAGCATCGCGGCTGCGAGGATCAGGCGGCTTGCCGGTGCGCTCCTCATCGGCCGACAAAAACCAGATAGAACCAGAAAGGCTGCCCCGCTCTCGTTTCCAGGCGGACCGGCTGAGAAAGTGGAGCGCCTCCCCCGTCGCAGGCGGTCACTTCCCACGCATCGTCGCCCGCCGGTACCTGGATTGTATTGCTGTCCCACTTGACGTTGCGCCGTTTGACCGAGCCGGGGGTCGCCTTGTCTTTATCCGGCCATTCGACCGTTTCGTTGGTGTAAAACGCATCGGACCCGACGCTCAGCCACTCCTGGCCGGTCGACAGTTTTCGGATCCGCAGCTTGTACCCGTAAAGGGGGGTATTGCCGTTGTAGATGATCGCGCTCACGCTGAAAATGTTCAGCCCCAGCGTGTATTTCTCGGGAGCCTTCTCCAGCCGCATGGCCCACGCATAGGTTGGGGTGGGCGCAATCGTGGCCGTTGGCAGCGGCGTCGCCGTCGGAGTGGGGGGCGGCTGGATGTTGGTCACCTCTGGCACCAGCCAGATTGGCCCCTCCACGTCCACCACCGCATCGGCGATCCACACATCCATGCCGTTCACGCAGCAGATTTTCCACCAGTCCCCGGCGCGGTTGCGTCCTACCACCGTCACCTGGGTATCGCGATCCAACCGCGTGACCGGGAGGTACGCGTTGCCCGGGCCCTGGCGAACGTAGGCGCCGTCCGTCTTTACCCGCACCAACACCGGCGGCAGCGGCGTGCCGGTAACGGTGGGGGTCGCCGTGGGGGGACCCGGCGTGAAGGTAGGAGTAGGCGTGCCGGCAGGTGGCGGCGGAGTGGCGCCTGGCGGCGGTAGCGGCGTGGCCGTGATGATGATGACAATCACCGTCTGCACCCCACCCGGCATCGGGCTGCCCTGGAGGACCAGCCCCTGTGCCGCCCCTGCCACCAGTACCTGGGGCGTGGCCGCGGGCGCCGCCGATGTTCCGGCCAGCTCTGGGAAGCGGGTGGCGTCTATCGTGGGGGTTGCCACCGCAAGGTCTTGAGGCGCGGGCGTCCAGGTCGGGCGCAGCGGGCGAACAGGCGCCGCAACCGTGGGCGCCTCGGGGGCGACCAGTTGCCCGATGGAGCACCCGAGGGCGCTCAGCACAAGCAGCAGGAATGCCGCTACCAGCACTCCCCGGCCGCGTCTAGGCATCGCGTCGACTTCCGCTCCTCTCCGGGACGTTGTCAAATGATAGGCCCGCTAATAATAGCACAAGCGCGGAGGCGCTCCCAATAGGGTTATGGGGCTAGATATGACCTTGAACGGCATGAGCAGTGTGATTTCTCGGAGAGGAGGCCCTGAAGCTGTGGGGCGAGGGTTGATAGCAGACCAGGCCGGCCGCCACCCTTCACGGTAACCGATAGGCTTGAGGGTCAGCCACCCAGCTCTGCGCCCAGACCGTTGCCGCTGAGCGGCTATTCACGCCGAGCGCAGCGTAGGGGCGACTCACGTAGTTGCGCACGGTCTGGTCGGCAATGTTGAGCTCGCCGGCGAGGCGTGCGTTGCTCCATCCCTGCGCCAGGCCGTGCAGAAGCTGCCGGTCACGCTCCGTCAGAAAGGGCAGGGCGTCCGTGTCATCTTCGGTGCAGGTCGTGCGCAGTAGTGGCAACGAGACGCCGGCTAAACCAGGTGTCGCCTGCAGCCACCGAGCGATTGCCCGCAGCAGCGTGTCCGGCTCCTCGTCCTTCAGGATGTATCCGAGTGCGCCTGCTCCAACCAGGCTGCGGACGTAGATCTTGTCATCGGACGCCGTTAGTACCAGTGTGCGGAGCTGCGGGCAATGGTGGATCAACCAGGCGACTGTGTCCACTGCGGCGGACCGGGCATGCTGATGTCAAGGATCAGGACATCGGGTAGCAGCTTGCGCCATCTGGCGCGTGCTCCTTGGCCCGTCACGGCCTCGCCGAGCAAGCGCATGTCCTCGGCGAGGCGAGCGCCAGGCGCAACCCGGAACGGATCAACGGATGGTCGTCTGCGAGAATAACAGTGATGACCGGTCGTTGCATGATCCCTGCGCTGGAGAGGTAGCGTGACTGTGAGGACCGTTCCGGCTTCCGATTGAGAGCGTATCTGGCAGCGGCCCGCCGGCCCATTCGACCCGTTCCATGATCCGATCAGACCGTAGTGGTGCGTCTGGGCAAACTCGCTCAGGCGTCGGACGCGCAAGCCACAGCCATCGTCACTCACGGTCAACTGCACAGATCCACCCTGGGCCTGCAGCTTGACGACCACATTGGCCGCATGGGCATGGCGAAGGGCGTTGCGCAAGCCCTCCGCGCACACCGATACAAGCAGATTGCGGCAGTGGGCGGCAATGAGGATGCTCTCAGCTTCACGTGCAACTGCAGCTTCGTCGCTCCGGAGAGGCTGTCCGCTCAAGATGCGCGATTTGGTTGCGCAAGGCCGTGCGCCAGCCCGAACTCGTCCAGACCTGCGAGGCGGAGCTGGCCGATGATCGCTCGCAATTCGCCGGCTACTGCCAGGACCTCACGCCGGAGCAGCCGGCTCCGGGTCGGATCTCCGGCAAGCTGCGCCTGCGTTGCGCTTCGGCCAGTTGCAGCTGATGTCCATCAACTGCTGCACCGGGCCATCGTGGAGTTCCTGTGCCTAGCTGGCGCTGCTGGCGGTCCTGCTGAACGAGGAACTGGCGGTGGGCGCGGGCCAACTCGCCGCGGCCGGCCTGAACCTGTTCCAAGCAATCGGAGGTTCTGCAATGCGGCGCCCGCCTGGCGGGCCAAAACCGCGAGCGCTTGTAGCTCGTCCGGGGTCCAGGCATCTTCAGAGTATTTGCCGCCGAGGACGAGAAGTCCTTCCATAAGCTCCCGCCGTCAGGGGCACCAGCAGGCCGTTACCGTTGGGGGATAGCAGCGCTTTCTCGTCGTCTGACTGCGAGCGCCTGCGAGCGCTTTCGTGTCACTTCACACACGAGGGCTGGCAGGCTGAAAGGAACAGTCGCCAGGGGCGTGTCGAGCGCCAGCCCGTGGCGTGTACCATCGCCGTCAAGATGTGGACACAGAGCGCCGTCGCCATTGAGGATGCCATCGTGACGAGTCGCAACGCGATGGCAGGCGCCTCAGCGCCTCCGGCAGGTCCACGCACAGCAACTGCTTCAGCACGCCGCGATCGGAGACGAGCGACATGCGACCGTCAGTTTGGCCAGCGCTACAGCCACTCGCCTCCGCTGGCGCTGGCCACCAGCCGGAGTCGCAGCCAGCGTGAAGGATGGGATCAGTAGGGCCGTGCATCCAGCCAAGCTCCGACCAGCAGTCGCGCCGGTGAGTCACGCACTGTGCCGGTCGACGCGATGGTCAGAGGTACGCTGCAGGAAAAGATCAAGGTTGAGAAACCAATTGCGAGCCCTCGCAGCAGCGCGCAGCGGCCCGATTGTCCTGGTCTGGCGGAAAGGGGAAGTCGCTTCACCGCGTACGTAATTCCTGGTCAGCTCGGATACTCAATTTGCGCCTCGTGCGAGCGAATTGGGGGACACTCACACCGCCGGGGTGAAGGTAGTTGGCACCCCGGACTGAACTTCGCGGCCTGCCGAGCGAGGGCATCGATGCGTGGTCCGGCGCTTACGTTCTCGGACATTCTACTCGTGCCGAGTCGGAAGCGCAAAGGTGCTGCTTCGAGGGAAGGGGAAGCGACCGTAACTTCAGACCACGTCAACGCGGCCAGGGTGACGAGGCCAACCAATGCTACGAACCCATCTCGCCGACATATACCCGCCAGGAACACTCCAATCGCAGCGAGGGGCAGAGCGCCGAAACTGGGCACGCTATAATAGACGTAAATCACCATTGCAAGTGCAAGCACAATGGCGCCAACCGTGACGATTCGCCATAGCCCGATATCTTGGGTGAGTGGCGTTCCTGTACGTGGCTCATGCGAGGAGAGGGGGCCGACCGAGCTTCGAGATAGGCCAGCAGCCCGAGCGGCAACGCCAGCACAAGGCCGAGGACGAGGAATGGCAGCCCGATACTGAGAAGGTGTAGCACACCGGAGAGGATCAAGAGCGCATCCCCAACCCACAGCGGCCAGCCATCCCCTTCACCCCAAGCGTACCGCCGAGAATCAGGACGGTGCCGGCCAGCGGCAAGAACACCGAGTAGGGCGCCCAGTGCACCAGTAGAACTACGTACAGCGAGGCCGCCACGGTTGCGATACACAGCAGAAGTATGCTCACGAAAGCGAGGCGCGGGCGGTTTTGTGGCCGACAATTCATGGCTCAACCTTTCACGGTCACCAGTTCGGATTCCCCTCAACATGATATCACCGGCGGCTGGGTCTTCACCAGCAATTGTTGCTGGCACAGATGCTGTTCAGCATCGCACGGGTGCAGTGCGCTGCGAAATACGCGGTACTCGATTTGTACTCTACTTCGACCGGTACCCCCCAATTCCCCTGACCCTGCCGCGGGCTATTCCCTTCCCTCGCATGTCGGACCGAAATATGAACTTGACCGGCATGAGCTGGGCGCATCGCACGCTGGAGGCGATTTATAGGTAACATGCCGATGTTGTCCCGGTATGGGGAGAGAACGCTCCGGGCAACAAGCTAGCCCGCTCTGCCCCGCACACGGGACAACATCGGCTGTACCTAAAATCGCCCCAAACATCGATGCACCCGCATGAGCAATAGCTATTGACATCCGCCATGCGCCCATACGATAATTGCTAACTGTTGACAGTCAACTCTGTGTGGTCCAGCCCGGATGGCAGTGACCGGCTCGCCGGTCGAGGAGGACGCAGCTCTTGAGACAACTCGACCAGGTTGCTCCCCGTCGATTGGAAGACCAGGTGATGCTCCGGCTGCGCGAGGCCATCCTCGACGGCGTGATCGAGCCCGGGCGCGCAGTTGAATCCGGTACAGCTCTCGCAGCAGTTGGGCACCAGCCGCGGCACCTTGCGCGCCGCTCTCGTGCGCCTCGAAGAGGACGGCCTCGTCTACACCATCCCGTATCGCGGCACCTTCGTGACACAACCTGACTGCAAGACGATCCGCGAGCTGTATGAAGTGCGCAGCGTGCTCGAGGTGTACGGCATCCGCCAGGCAGCCGCGCGCTGCACCCACGACGATCTGGAGCGTCTGCGCCGGATCGTAGCGGACATGCGTGTCACAGCTGCCCAGGGCGAGGTGGCGCCGCTCGTACGGCAGGAGCTGCAATTCCACCGCTCCCTCATCGCCCTCAGCGGCAACAAGCTGCTCCTGGATACCTGGTCAACGCTGCAGGTGCAGATCCAGCGAGTACTGCTGGTCAGGCACAATCAATACCCCAATCTCGAGGAGCTCGTAGATTCGCATCTCCCGCTGCTGGCCGCGCTGGAGCGGAAGGATGCCGACCTGGCGGCAGCGGAGATCGCCGCGCACACTAGCCAGGCGCTCGTAGATTTACTGGCCTGCTGGTCGCCCGACGGTCCAGACGAACCATCATCCCAACCGTGCAAGGAGTGAGCCATCCGATGGCAGCAGAAAGCTACAACCTCTTGATCGCCAGCTATCTCGAGCCGGAGTTGGTCGAGCGGATACGTTCCGTGGACGCCCGGCTGGACGTGGTGTACGAGCCCGAGCTGATGGGCAAGCCGCGCTACCCCGCCGACCACTACAACGTCCCGGATAGGTCGCCTGCAGACGAGGAGCGCTGGCGTGCGCTGTTGGGGCGCGCCCAGATCCTGTTCGACTTCGACTTCTCGCACCGCCAGGAGCTGCCCGATCTGGCGCCGCACGTACGTTGGCTGCAGGCGACCAGCGCGGGCATCGGCCAGACGGTGAAGCGCTACGGCTACGACCGCCGGATGCCGGATACGGTCTTCACCACCGCCAGCGGCGTGCATGCGCGGCCGTTGGCGGAGTTCGTGGTGATGGCGATGCTGGCGTTCGACAAGGGTTTGCTGCGCATCCTGCGCAACCAGGCGGCGAAGCGCTGGGAGCGCTATGCGGGCACGGATCTGGAAGGGCGCACGCTGGCGGTCGTCGGGATGGGGCGCATCGGGAACCAGGTGGCGTGTACGGCGGCGGCCCTGGGCATGCGCGTGCTGGGCACGGATGCGCAGCAGGTGGATTGTGCGGCCGTCGAGCGGCTTTACCCGCTCGAGCAGATGGACGAGATGCTGCGGCAGGCGGAGTACCTGGTGCTGGCGGTCCCGCACACGCCTGAGACGGAGAAGATGATCGGCGAGCGCGAGCTGGCGCTGCTGCCCGAAGGTGCGATGCTGATCAACATCGCCCGCGGGATGGTGGTGGATGAGGCAGCGCTGATCGCCGCGCTGCAATCCGGGCGGCTGCGCTGTGCGGCGCTGGACGTGTTCGAGCAGGAGCCGCTGCCGGTCGACAGCCCTCTGTGGGCGATGGAGAACGTGCTGGTGAGCCCGCATTCCGCCAGCACCAGCGATCGCGAGAACGGGCGCATCGTGGAGCTGTTTTGCGACAACTTGCGCCGCTACCTGGCGGGCGAGCCGTTGCGCAACGTGTTGGACGTGGAGCGGCTCTATTAGCGATTTCGGAGGGGGAATGGAAGACAGCAGGCTGCGGGTGGCGGTGTTGGGTGCGGGGCGATGGGCCGAATTGGCCCACATCCCCGGCTGGCAGCGGGATCCGCGCAGCGAGGTGGTGACCCTGTGCGACGTGGACGAGGACAAGGCGCGTGCAGTCGCCTCGACGTTCGGCATTCCCGGCTGGACGTCCGACTGGCAGGCCGCCGTCTCCGACCCGCGCGTCGACGTGGTCGATGTCTGCACGGCGAACCCTGCACACTTCGAGCTGTCCATGGCGGCGCTCGAGGCGGGCAAGCACGTGCTGTGCGAGAAGCCGGTGGCCTACGACTTCCGCGAGACCCTGCGGGCGGCGGAGCTCGCCGAGTCGAAGGGGCTGAAGACCAAGCTCGGCTTCACCTTCCGCTACAGCCCGGGCGTGCAGTACGCCAAGTCGCTGATCGACGAAGGCTTCGTCGGCCGGCCCTTCATCTTCAACGGCTACGAGCAGAACTCCCAGTGGCTCGACCCGATGAACCCGCTGCGCCAGGTGCTGCCGCACGCCGAGAACAGCCCGGAAGTCGTAGGCCTCTTCGCTCGAAGGCTACGGCGCGCCGGTGATCGACATCAGCCACTGGTGGGTCGGGGCCGACTACAAGCGGGTGGTCGGCACCATGCGCAACTTCATCCCGGAGCGCATGGTGCGCGACACCGGCCGGATGATGCGGATGAACATCGACGACGGCGACATCTACATCGGCGAATTCACCAACGGTGCCATCGGCTCGATCCAGACCAGCTTCGTGACGATCGGCAACTATCCCGGCATCGAGGCGCGCATCTACGGCGAGAAGGGAGCGATCATCTGCCGCCTGGTCGAGGAGTTCGGTGTGGCCGAGACCATCAAGATCGCCACCCCGGACGCGGTCGAGTTCAAGGAGGTGGAGATCCCGGCCAGCGTTCTACCCGGCCGGCGGGCACCCGCGCGAGTCGTGGCGCTCGCTGTTCTACGCCAACCTGATCCAGGACTTCATCGACGAGATCCTGGGCGGCGCGACCGCAACCAGGGCAACTTCGACGACGGCGCCTGGGTGCAGGAGGCGATCAACGCCGTCGAGCGGTCGTTCCGCGAACGGCGCTGGGTCGACCTGCCGTTGGAGCGATGAGGATGCCTGCGAACGGTAACGCACCGGCCTTCGATGCGTGGCTGGACGACTTCTTCGCCGCCTACTACGGCGCAGGCCCGGTCAACGCGACCTTCATCGGCGTGCACGACTACGACGCCGCGCTGCCCGACTTCTCCGAGAACGGCGTCGCCGGCACGCTGGCGGAGATGAAGGCGCTGCTGAAACGCAGCGAGTCGCTGCCTGCCGAGCCGCTGGCTATAGCCCAGAACCTCGACAAGACCCTGGCCGACGGGCTTCCTGCTCATCCAGCTCTGGGAGCTCGAGCTGGACCACTTCCAGCGTGGCAACCCGGCGCTCTACACGAGCGAGGCCATCTTTGCCGTCATCTCGCTGTTCCTGACCGATTTCGCGCCGGTTGGCGAGCGCGTCCAGACGCCATCGCGCGCATGGCCGGCATCCCGCAGCTTGCTGGAACAGGCGCGCCGGAACGTGCGCAGGCGCCCCGGCGGCCTGGATCGAGAAGGCGATCGACGAGTGCGTGGGCGCCGGGATCTTCTTCACCCAGGGGATCGATCTGCTCGGCCGCGAGCACGGCATCGCCGATCCCGCATTCGGGGACCTGGCGCGGCAGGCCGCGGCCGCCTTCGAGGCGTATCGCCGCCACCTGGGCGAGATGCTCGCCAGTGGAAGCGACCGCTATGCGTGCGGTGAGGATGCCTTCACGCTGATGATGCACGAGGGCCACTTCATCGACCCTGACCTGGACGATCTGGTGCGCTACGCCGAGGAGGAAATCGATGCGCCGCGGCTTTCCTCGAAGAGCATGCGCGCCGATTTCGGCGCCCGTTCCGCCGCCGAGGCGCTGGGGCAGCTGGCCGACCACCACCCCACGGCGGCCGGCTACTACGGCCGCTTCGGCGAGCTGTGGGAGGCGGCGCAGGCGGCCAGCTTCGCCCACGGGCTGCGTTACCTGGCCCGACTTCCCGATCGAGTACGTGCCCCAGCCCGCCTGGGCGCGCGGCGCCGCGCCTCACCTCTACTTCCTGTTCTACCGCGCGCCGGCCGCCTTCAACCGCCCGCCGGTTCACCGCTACCTGGTGCCGCCGGTCGAGCCGGAGATGCCGCCCGAGCAGCAGGAGAAGCTGCTGCGGGCGACCAACGACAGCGTGATCAAGACGAACCACGTCGTCCATCACGGCGGCATCGGCCACCACGTGCAGAACTGGAACGCCTACCACGCCGCATCGCGGATCGGGCAGATGGCGGCTGTGGATTCCGCATCGCGGATCGCGATGTTCTGCGGCGGCACCATGGCCGAGGGATGGGCTGTGTACGCCACCGGCCTGATGGACGAAGTGGGTTTCCTCACGCCGCTCGAGTCGTACGCCGAGCGGCACAGCCGGCGGCGCATGGCGGCCAGGGCAGTAGTTGACGTAAAACTGCACCGGGGCGAATTCTCGCTGGACGAAGCGGCCGAATTCTACGAAGTCCGCGGCGGGATGGGCCGCGAGATGGCGCGGCAAAGAGGCGGTCAAGAACAGCATGTTCCCCGGCGCCGCCATGATGTACCTGTACGGCTCCGACCGTATCCGCTCGCTGCGGGAGCGGCTGTCTGTGCTGCAGGGGAGCGAGTTTGACCTGAAGCGCTTCCACGACCGGTTTCTGGGGTTCGGTTCGGTGCCGGTAGAGCTGGTGGCAGCCGAGATGCTCGTGGAGGTGGCGAGTGTTGAGTGACCGCACGCTGGCTTACGGCCGCGACCTGGCGCCCGCCATCCTGGCGCTGGACGCCTGCTATCGAAAAGAGAGCGCCGACGGCGACGGGTTGGCAGTGCTCAACATGGATCGCGAAGGCAGGGTGCAGCCGGCGCCGCTCCACACCTATGGCGAGCTGGCGGAACGCTTCGCCGAGTTGAAGGCCGAGGCGGCAGCGCTGCCCGAACCGGACCGCCGCGTCTACTACGACCAACTTTGCGGCTCGATGCTGGCATTCATCCGGTGGCGGGCAGGGAGCCTGGGTTTCGCCGAGCGCGTCAATCGCTTCCTGTACGTGCCGCCGGAACCTGCCGGCGAAGCCGAGCTGGACCGGTTGCGCGGCGAGCTGCGGGGCGTGCTGACGGCGATGGGCTACACCGGGGACCTGGCCGCGCAATGCGCAGCCTGGGAGGAGCGCAACCGAGTGCCGCCCGACGAGGTGCCCGGCGTCCTCGAGGAGCTGATGAGCGAGGCGTGGGACCGCACGGTCGAGCGCGTGATCGAGCTGCCCGATCCCAAGTCCGATGGGATGCGGGTATTGGCGGTGTCGGGCGTGCCGTTCAACGCCCGCTGCAAGTACCTGGATCGCACGGTGGAGCTGAACGTCGATCCGATCCTCACCCGCCCCGCGCTCGAAGCACCTGACGGTGCACGAGGGCTACCCGGGCCACTACGTGCAGTTCAAGCTGCGCGAGACGTGGGCGAACGAGGGGCTGGCGGCGCAGGACAACTACTTCTCGATCGTCAACAACGCCAGCTCCTGTGTCTTCGAGGGGATCGCCGACAACGGTTTGCGGATGCTCGACTGGTACGACTCGGGCGACGACCGGGCGCAGGCGCTGCTCAGCCGCTACCGCGCGGCATCGGCACGGTGGCCGCCTGGCGGCTCCACGTGGACGGCTGGCCGGCCGATCGGGTGCGCGACTGGCTGCGCGCCAACGCCCTGATCGGCGGTGAGGGCTGGGTGGCCAACCGCATGGGGTTCATCTCCACGCCGGCCCGCTCGGTCCTGATCTGGTCCTACTGGTGGGGGGAGCAGGTCGTTGCGCCGGCCTGGGAACGCGTTCCACCGGAGCGGCGGGACGAGTTCTATCGCTTCATGTACCGGGGCTTGCACTCAAACGACAGCCTCGGCATGTTCGACGCCTGACGCTCGCTCTGCGCGCCGGGGTCGACCGCGTTTCGACGGTAAAATGTGACGGCAAACGACGAGGAGGTGGACCCGGAGCATGGAAACCTGACCGTTTGAACTGCCGCATATCCAAGTCACACATGGGAGAGAAGAGACAATGCGTACTTCCAGGTGGTATCTGTCCGTAACGATGTTGGCTCTGCTGGCCATGGTGCTGGTATCCTGCGCGCCCGGCCGCTGCACCCCCGGCTGCGCCACGACGGCCCCGGCTGCAAAGCCGGCCGCTACCACCGCGCCGGCGGCTCCGGCGGCGACCACAGCTCCGGCCGCGCCGGCCGCGACGAAAGCAGCCGCGACCGCCGCTCCCGCGGCAGCACCTTCGGCCGCGCCCGCCGCAAGCGGCGCGAAGAAGGTGCTGCGCGTCGCGATGTACCGCGAGATGGACACGCTCAACCCCTTCACCAGCCAGATGCTGGGCGAGGTCTTCCACCAGGTCTTCGAAGGCCTGACGATGTCGAACGAGAAGAACAGCTACTTCGGCCAGATCGCCAAAGAGGTCCCGACCACTGAGAACGGCGGCATCCAGCCGAACAACGGCAAGCCGATCATGACCTGGAATCTGGTCAGAAGGGATCAACTGGCACGACGGTAAGCCCGTCACCGCCGAGGACGTCTGCTTCACCTTCAACTGGATCGTGAGCGACGACGGCAAGCTGATCTACAACCAGGGCGACTACAAGAACATCGAGCGCTGCGAGGTTGTGAGCCCGTACGTCGTCCGCTTCTACTGGAAGAACAACTTCGCCAAGTTCGGCACCCTGTTCGAGGCGGTCCTGCCGAAGCACCTGCTGGAAGGCAAGACCATCTCTACCCTCGACGCCTTCAACCGCGCACCGGTCGGCAACGGCCCGTACAAGTTCGCGGAGTGGAAGGCCGGCGAGTACATCCGCCTGGTCAAGAACGAGAACTACTGGCGCGGCAAGGACTACCCGAAGTTCGACGAGATCATCTTCTACCACGTGCCCGATGCCAACACCCGCCTGAATGGTCTCCGGTCCGGGCAGTATGACATCGGCCAGCTCAATGCGCTGCTGATCAAGGAAGCCCAGGGGATCCCCGGCAAGAAGGCCGTAATTCGTCTCGCAGAACTCCTTCTACCACTTCGACTTCTCTCTGAAGACCGAGCGCGGCAAGAAGCTGTTCAGCGACATCAAGGTCCGCCAGGCGATCTTCTACGCCATCGACCGTGAGAGCATCGCCAAGGACCTGTTCGCCGGCAACGTTGTGGTCGCGCACACGCCGATACACCCGACCAGCCCGTACCACGATCAAAACGTGCTGAAGTACAACTACGATATGAACAAGGCCAAGCAGCTCATGGACGAGGCCGGCTGGAAGGTTGGCGCCGGCGGCATCCGTGAGAAGGATGGCGAGAAGATGTCCTTCACCATCCTGACCCGCTCCGACAGCGACCGCCTGCTGCTGACCCAGGCGATCCAGGCGCTGCTGAAGCCGCTGGGCGTGGATGCCAAGGTCGAGTCGATGGAAGCGGTTGCCTACACTAACAAGTGGCGCACCGGCGACTGGGAAACTCTGATCTCCGGCTGGATCCTGCCGGCCGACCCGAGCTTCACCCGCCAGTACGCCTGCCAGGGCTCCAACAACATGACCGGCACCTGCGATCCCGAGCTCGACAAGCTGATGGACCTCTCGGACCAGGCGCTGGTGGAAGGCGACCGCAAGGTGCTGTCCTTCCAGGCGCAGGAGAAGCTGGCCGAGGACGCGTTCCAGCTTCCGGTCTTCTACGTGACTCTGCCGTTCGTGATGGACGAGAAGCTCGCGAACTTCAAGGCCAACGGTACGAACATGACCGTGTTCTGGAACGCGTACGAGTGGGACATCCTGAAGTAGACGACGAGTGATCGACCATGGGGGCGAGCCCGCCTGGCTTCGCGCCGAGGATGATATGCCGGGCTCGCCCTCGGCGCTCTGAAGCACACGCCGGCGTGCTGTTCGTGCACGCCGGCGCTCTACAGCGGCTCGCGCCGCGGCAAGCAAGCGCTCGCTTGCAGCGGCGCGAGCACGGGCGAGATGGGGATCTCGCCCCATCTATCTGGAGTGCCTATGTCTACCTACATCCGGCGGCGGCTGCTGCAGATGATCCCGCTGTTGGTCGGCATCTCGATCCTGATCTTCCTGATCATCCAGGCCGCGCCCGGGGGGTCCGGAAACCGTCTACCTCTCCTCGGGCGTGCTGGTGGACCAGGCGGTGATCGACGCATACAAGCAGAAGCTTGGCCTCGACCAGCCGATCTATGTCCAGTACCTCAAGTGGATCGTCACGGCATTCCAGGGGGATCTCGGGTACAGCTACACTACGGGGAGCCCGGTGATCCGCATGATCGGGGAACGGCTCCCGGCCACGGTGCAACTGATGTTGGCAGCCTACCTTATGGCGGCCGTCATCGCGATCCCGCTGGGCGTTCTTAGCGCAGTCAGACAGTACAGCATTTTCGACTATCTCGGCACCGGTCTGTCGTTCCTGGGTATCGCCATGCCCGTGTTTTGGTTCGGGCTGATCCTGCAGCTCATCTTCTCGGTGGAGCTCAGATTGCTGCCCACGGCAGGGCGCTCGACCGTGGGGGACGGGTCGTTCATCGACGTGGCCAAGCACCTGATCCTGCCGGCGATCGTCCTTTCGCTCCGCTATATTGCCGTCTGGTCGCGCTACATGCGCTCTTCGATGCTCAACGTCATTCACTCCGACTACATCCGGACTGCGCGCAGCAAGGGATTGGCGGAGAACGCCATCATGGTGCGCCATGCCATGAAGAACGCCCTGATCCCGGTAGTTTCCGTCATGGCTCTCGACCTGTCGCACCTTTTCAGCGGCGCCGTTGTCACTGAGACGATCTTTGCCTGGCCCGGCATCGGCCGCCTGTTCGTGGACGCCATGTTCGGCCGCGATTACCCCCTGCTGATGGGTGTGCTGATGATGGGCTCCTTCATGGTGGTGTTCTTCAACCTGGTGGCGGACATCGTGTACGGCTGGCTCGATCCGCGCATCAGCTACCAATAATCGGTAACCGGTGGACGAGGCAGACAGATGACAACACTGGCCACAACCGCCCCGACGGGCATAAGAACGGAGCCACTGACCCCCAGGCAGCGCGCCTGGCGGATGCTGAAGCGGCACAAGCCGGCCATGATCTCGCTGGCGGTGCTGCTCCTGATGTCGCTGCTCGTGGCGCTGGCGCCGGTACATCGCGCCGTACGACTTCGACCAGGTGGACTTCAAGAACGTGCGCTCGGCCCCGACGGCGAGCCACATCATGGGGACCGACGACCTCGGACGCGACCTCTTCACCGCGTATCCTGTTCGGTGGGCGGATCTCGCTGGTCATCGGGTTTGCCGCGGCGGCCATCGGGACGACTGTCGGCTCGTTTATCGGGGCGATCGCGGGGTTCTACGGCAAGCGGACCGATAACTTGCTGATGCGTGTGACCGACCTGGCTTACTCCATCCCCTCGCTGCCGCTGATGATCGTGCTCAGCGCCTACACCAAGAACTCAATCCCCGTCATCGTGATCGTGATTGGGCTGTTGAGCTGGATGTCGATGGCGCGCGTCGTGCGCGCGCAGGTGATGTCGATCAAGCAGAACGAGTACACCACCGCCGCCTACGTGCTCGGGGTCAAGAACTCCGGCATCATCCTGCGGCACATCCTGCCCAATACGCTCGGCCCGATCATCGTCGGCGCCACCTTGAGCGTAGGCACCGCCATCATCATCGAGTCGTCCCTCAGCTTCCTGGGGCTCGGGGTCATGCCGCCGGTCCCGAGCTGGGGCAACATGCTGCAGGACTCGCAGAAGAGCATGGCCTCGCAGCCGTGGCTCACCATCTTCCCCGGGATGGCGATCCTGTTGACCGTTCTTTCCATCAACTTCCTGGGCGACGGCCTGCGCGACGCCTTCGACCCCACCTTGAGCCGCTAGCCCCCGCCGGGCCGAGAGGAGTGCGGAATGAACTACGATCTGGCCGGGCGCGTTGCGATCGTAACCGGGGCCGCCCGCGGCGTCGGCCGCGCGCTCGTGACAGCGTTCGTGCAGCAGGAAGTCCGGGTCATTGCGGCAGACCGGGACGCCGGTGGGCTGGCCGAGACGTGCCGCGAGCTGGAAGGGGTGGCGCCGGTCGTGGCGGACATCTCAACGCCCGAGGGGGCGCGGCGGGTTGTAGACGCGGCGATACAGCAATTTGGCCGCCTCGATATCTGCGTGAACAACGCGGCAGTGGCGCCGCACACTGCGCTGCTCGAGGAGCGGGTCGAGGTATGGGACACCGTCTACGCAGTGAACTGCCGCGGCACATTCCTGATGACCCAGGCCGCTGCGCGGGCGATGATCGACGGTGGCCACGGCGGGCGTATCATCAACTTCTCGTCGGGAGCCAGCCGGCGAGGCGGCCCCGGCGCTGCAGCATACGCTTCCAGCCGTGCAGCCGTCGAGGCGTTTAGCCGCGTTGCAGCAATCGAGCTCGCGCCGCACAGCATCCTTGTCAACACCGTAAGCCCCGGGTTGATCGACACGCAGCCCAAGCCGCTGCCGCCCGATATGGCTCAGCGTCTGGGCGCACGCATACCCGGGCTCCCACTCGCACGGCCGGGCGAGCCCGACGAAGTGGCACAGGTCGTGCTCTTCCTCGCGTCGAACGCTGCGAGCTACATTACGGGCGCTGTGATCATGGTGGACGGCGGCTCGAGCATCGGCGCCCGCCCCTCCGCTCCCGTGGTGGACGATGACCCGCGCTATTTCTGGGTGACGGGGAAGGGTCAGTAGGCACATTCAGGAGAAAGCCACATGCCAGAGAAACTACGCGTCGGCGTAATTGGCGCGGGCCGCTGGGCCACTTCGGCGCATCTGCCCGGGTTCACCCGCTCGCCCCTGTCCGAAGTCGTCATGCTGTGCGACCTGGATCGAGAGTTGGCGGAGCAGAAGGCCGCGATGTTCGGCATCCCCGAGGTCACGACCGATGTCGAGAAGATGCTTGCGCGCCGGGACATCGACATCGTCGACGTCTGCACCCGCGACCAGCGTATCAACGACGGGCACGAGATCCTGACCTTCGCCGCCCTGGAAGCGGGAAAGCACGTGCTGGTCGAGAAGCCCGTGGCTCACGACTACAAGCGGGTGTGGGAGGCGCACGAGCTGGCGCTGTCCAAGGGTCTGAAGACCAAGGTCGGCCTCACCTTTCGTTACGCCCCGGCCGTGCAGTACCTGTTCGAGCTCGCCAACGAGGGATTCGTCGGCGACCCGTTCATCTTCAACGGCTACGAGCAGAACTCCCAGTGGCTTGACCCTGACGTGCCGGCGGACAAGCGCATCCACAAGACCAGGCCGGCCGGCGAGAAGCTGATGGGCACCGACTTCACGCGCGAGGGGATCGACGTCGGCTCGCTGGAAGGGTACGGCGCGCCCACGATCGACATCGGCCTGGAGCTCGTGCGCAGCGACCTGACGCAGGTCGTGGGGATGATGGCCAACATGGTGCCGTTCCGCCGCCGCACCAACCTGGACACGGAGCGCGAGCGGATCAACCTCGACGACGCCGACATCTTCCTCGCGGAGTGCGCCAACGGCGCGCTCTACTCGCTGCAGTCCAGCTTCGTCACGATCGGCAACTACCCCGGCATCGAGGCGCGCATCTACGGCTCGAAGGGCGCCGGCATCGTCCGGCTGGTCGAGGAGTTCGGCCAGATCCAGACGCTGAAAACGGCCACGCCGGACGCGGTGGAATTCGTGGATCGAGAGATCCCGCAGCGCTTCTTCCCGCCCGGTCACCAGCCCGGCGATCATTGGAGCACGGTGTTCTACGGCTGCCTGGTGCAGAACTTCCTGGAGGAGATCCACAACGGCGGCCCAGAGAACCAGGGCAACTTCGCCCAAAGCGCCCGGGTGCAAGAGGTCATCAACGCCGCCGCCCTCTCGCACCGGGAGCGCAGGTGGGTGAGTCTGCCGCTTAGTTAGTTCTAAGTTCTACGTTCTAAGTTCTGGGTACGGAGGATTTGGTGCGTATGGGGTGAGGCTTGTTTTGAGTTCTGTGCTCGTGAATCAAGAAGGCAAACCTCAAAACAAAGCCCATTGCTCATGGACACAGGGAGCAGACCTCAAAACAAAGCCACTGCTCATACACCCAGAACTCAGAACCTAGAACTCAGAACTCAGACTAAAACAAAACCTGGTGCTCATGAACCGAGAACCCCGTACCCAGAACCTAGAACGAAGAACGTAGAACTTAGAACAAGCCAGGAGGCTCTCGTTGGACACATCCCTTCTCCCCACCACCGGCCCGAAGCCGCCGGTAACCGGTAAGCGCGCGGTGGCCAGCTCGTCGCACCCCCTCGTGACTGACACGATGGTCCGCGTGCTGGAGAACGGCGGGAACGCGGTCGATGCCGCCGTAGCCGGGAGCCTGGTGCAGGCTTGCGTCGAGCCGCACATGACCAACCACGCCGGCTCGATCCTGTTCCTCTACTGGGACGCCGCCACCGGCACGCCGCACATGCTCAACGGCAACAGCACCATCGTGCCCGATTTGCCGCCGTTCCGGCCCGTGCCCATGATCGGCATCCGTTTCGCAGACAAGTACAACCCCTGCGCCGCCATCCCGGGCTTCATGCCCGCGCTCGGGGAGATGCACCGGCGCTTCGGGTCATGGTCCTGGGAGCGGTTGTGCGCCCCGGCGGTAGCGGCCGCCGAGCAGGGGCATCCCGTCTCGTCGTTCGAGCACGCCACGCTGACGGAGGAGATGCGCTTCTACACGTACTTCCCCGCCGGACGCGACTTCTTCACTCCCACCGGCCAGCTCCCTGAAGTTGGCGAAACGTTTCGTAACGAGGCGCAGGCAGAGACGATGCGCCGCCTGGCAACCGGGGGACCGGAGTATTTCACCACCGGCAGGTGGGCGCAGCAGTTCGTGGCGCTGGCAAATCGCATCGGCTGGCCGGTCACGCTCGACCACATGACGGCGGACCCGCCGCGCTGGCAGGAGCCGCTGCGGTGGCGGCACGGAGACCGGGAGATCGTACAGCTCGCGCCGCCCGAGCGAACGGGCGTCTTCACAGCGTTGGTGATGGGTATCCTGTCGCACTTCGACCTCAAGTCGATGGGGCACTACACCCAGTCTGCGGAGTCGCTCTACGTGATGGCGCACGCCCTGCGCCGGGCGCACTGGGAGTTGGGTCTACTCAACGATCCCATCGCCTTCGAGGTGCCGGTCGAGCAGTGGCTCTCGACCGAATACCACGCCATGCTGGCGGAGATCATCTGGCGCAGCCGGCCGAAGGTGGACCTCACCAACCATATCCGGGTGACTGCGGGGAATTTGGCGCTGGCTGCGGCGGGGATGCCCTCGGTTGAGGGCCGGGGCGATCATACCCAGGCCGGCAGCTGCGAGTTGAGCATCGTGGACGGGCAGGGCAATTGGGTACAGATGATGAACACGCTGCAAGGCGGCGGCATCCCCGGCTTCGTGGTGGATGGCGTGCCGATGGTTGGGAGCCACGCGCGCAACCTGTTGACTGCCGATATCGCGGGCTGGTTCAGCGGTGGCGCGCGCATTCGATCCATCGTCGGCAGCACCATCGTCCTGGAAAACGGCCAACCGCGCCTCTCGCTGGGGACGCCGGGCAACGTCTACGGGACCATTCCCCAGGTGCTGTCGGGCATCCTGGACTACGGCATGACGCCGCCAGAGGCGGCCGGCCTGCCGCGCATGGACCCGCTGCGCGACGACTACGTCCTGGAAATCGAGAGCCGGATCGCACCCGAAGTCGTGGCCGGACTCGCCCGGCTGGGGGTCCGGATCCAGCCGCTGCCGATGTACGACTACAACATGGGTTCGTTCCAGATGTGCTGGCGTGGTGCGGACGGCACGCTCAGCAGTTGCGCGGACCGGCGCAGGGCAGGCTCGGCGGGAGGCGTGTGAGCTTCCCATCGGTCTGTCCGCCACACTTGTGAAGCGATGCCGGGCAGCACACTTCAGGCGCATGAACACGGCTTCTTGAGTGGAAGCGCTTCCTGTTGTATCATATCTCCCCGGTCCTTGGCCGGAGCGAGAGCTTAGCCGCATTCACTGCTAAGGAGTGTTGTTCTCATGCAGGTTCTATTGCTAAAAGACGTCGAAGGCCTCGGGCACGCAGGGGAGATCAAGAACGTCGCCAGTGGTTATGCCAAGAATTTCCTGTTTGCGCGTAAATTGGCCGTGGTCGCCAGTGAGGGCGCCATGCGGCAGGCGCAGCAGCTGAAGGAAGCGGCGGACCGCAAACGCCAGCGCAAAACCAACGAAAACGTGGAGATCGCGCAGCGCCTGGACGGCCAGATGGTGACGCTGAAAGCGCGCGCCGGAGAGGGAGACCGCCTGTACGGCTCCATCACGACGCAGGACATCGCCGAAGCGCTGGCGCAGGCGACGGGCATCAAGGTCGACCGGCACGACATCGAGCTGGAGCACGGGCTGAAGGCGCTCGGGGAACACCCGGTGCTGATCAAGTTGGGCGGCGGTGCGCAGGCGACCATTCGGGTGACGGTCGAGCGCGACCGCGAGGAAAGCTAAAGAGATTTGGGTCTCGTGTGTGCGAAGCCCCGCCGGCAGGCGGGGTTTCTTTTATTTCTTCGCGGCTTGTTCCACCCGGAAGGTTGCCTCGTTGACGTTCACGAACCCCCCGCTCTCGTTTCGATAATACACGATCACCCTCACCGCGTCCGGCTCGCGCCCCGCAACCGGCCGGAATGGATATGCATCTGCGACCTGCTCGCCGGCGCGCCACTTGCCTGTCGGAAACGCGCCGTTCACCGGGTGGCTGCGATCGACCTGCGCGATCTCGTCCCCGCCGGACAGCAGCCGGACCGACACCGATAGGTCACGGTCGACCGGCGCCGTGGCCAGCCAGAGCAGGAGTACGGTGATCTCGTGCGTCGCCTCGTTGCGCCGGAGCGAACCACCGGCGAGTTGCAGTGCCGGCGAAATGGTCGCTTGCCACGGGTGCAGCCCGGATGGAGGCGGCAGGGGTTCGCGGGCCGCCAGGACGAGTGCGCCACCCAGGGCCGAGTAGTGCAGCGCTCCCGCTACCTGGGCCTGGACGATCGGCAGCGCCTGCGCCGTCACCGCCACCCTTCCGCCGCCGTCCAGGACGTCGCGAGCCTGCTCGATGGTCACGGCGTGCAGATCAGGGCGAACACCCCAGATGCGCGTCACGTAGTCCAGCGCAGTGCTGTCGAACAGGGTTCCGTAGACCGCGCTCCCGTGCGGCGGGTTGTCCGCGACGATCGCCCATGCCGGCGCCAGCCCGTCCTCTTCCGCCCGGCCGCGATTGTTGGCGTCCGGATAGGATGTTGCCCCGCGCCAGATTACTAACGCCAGCAAAGCTGCGAACGCGAGCAAGCGCCAGAGCGGCCGTCTCGCTCGGGCGAGCCTGGCGGCCAGCAGCCCTAGGCAGGCTACCAGCAGCGCGTAGGCGGGCATGATCACCTGGTACCAGTTCCCCTGGCGGTCAATCCAGCAGAAGGCAAGGTAGATCGCGAGGGTGACCCCGATGGCTACCGCGCGCCGCCGTCGTTGGTCGCGCTCGCTCGCGGTCCGGGGCGTTTGCGCCCTGAAGGCGTGGGTTGGCGGCTGCCAGCGTCAGGAGCCCGGCCAGGCCGCCGAGCAGCCCCGGCCAGGTGAGCTCCCTTGGGATCAGCGAGGGGAACGATGCCGAGAAGAAGGGGCGCAGCGACCACGTCAGCTCGTCTTGGCCCTGGCGCGTGGAGACGAAGCTCCAGAACCAATCCCACGTGCGCGCCGCTTGCAGACTCGCCCCGCGCCACTCGGGGTGGGCCTCGCCCGCGGCATAGATAAAGAGATAGCTCAGCAGCGGCGCAACTCCGGTCGCCACCAGCCCCAACAGCAGCCGGGGCCGCCGCAGCAGAGCCGGCTCCTCGCGCAGCACCAGCCACACCAGCGCCGGCAGCGCCAGCACCAACGTCACCATGTGCGCCAGCGTGATCCCGGCGAGCAACGCCAGGGCGAACAGGTACCCGGTCCGGCGCTCCCGCTGCCAGCGGAACGCCAGCAGGAAGGCAGCCAGGGTCCATGCCACGGCGGAGGTGTACTGCTCGGTGGTGACGGCGTAGTACCAGAAGAAGTAAATGACGGCGAGAAACGCCGACGCCAACCAGGCCGCGGCGCGCGTGGTTCCGTCGCGCCTGCCGGCCAGCTCGAGTATCAGCTCATACAGCAGCCACAGCGCCACGAGCGCCCAGAAGGTCGAGTAGCTCGCCAGAATCGAGATGGGGTTGGAGCCGGGACCGAACAGCAGCCGGCCGGCGTGGAACCAGAGCCAGCCCCCCATTGTGTAGAGTGGATAGCCGGGAGCGTTGCTGGGCCGTCCCTCCACCTGTGCATATTGGTGGGTGATCAGGTCGCCGCCCTGCAGCTCACCCGGCCGCAAACCGTCGTCGAGCGTGAACGCGTAGAGCGCCGCCGCCAGCACCAGCAGCGTCAGCGGGCCGAACGCCCACGACACCCACCTCGCTCCATCCCGCTCCTGCACGGTCGCGACTATATCGTATTGATGCCGTAGCTGCAAAGCAGCCGGCGTTAACCCCAAACAGGGCGCGGCTGTGCTTGGCTTCCGGCAGCTTTGCTGTCGCTTGACCGGCAGCGCGCCGGGAAGCAGCGCGATCGCGAGGCTTGGGGCGCGGCGCGATTGGCTTATCCCGATCGCGCCGCGGCCGGGCACGATCCGGGATATCCATTCCCCTACCGCGACTGTAGGGGGCGGGTCGCCCGCCCCATACCCCAATACCGCACGATCATCGGGTCGCGGCGCGATTGCGATGCCCGGGTCGCGGCGCGAACGGGTTATCAGGATCGCGCCGCAGTCCGGCAACCCATGACCGCCGCGCCCCGGAGCCCGTGTCGCATTGCGGGCACGGGGCGGGCGACCCGCCCCCTACCAACCGCGCGGAAACGCTGCCCCCCGCCGCGCTGCCGGTCAAGTGACAGCAAAGCTGCCGGAAGCTGATCCCGCCGCGACCCGCTTGGGGTTAACGCCGGCTGCTTTGCAGCTACGGTATCAATGCAGAAGGTATCAATTCAAAACCCAGAACCCAGACCCCAGAACCAAACCCTCACCATCCAGCGTTCACAACCCTCGAACTCAGAACGTAGAACTCAGAACTCAGAACGTAGAACTTCGCACCAAGAACTCAGAACTCCAATTCTGTGGTAAATTACCCCCATTCATATGGCCGACTTGAGGGGAGCGTAATGCCACCACTGCGAGCAGTTCTGTTTGACCTGGACGGCACCCTGTTGGGGAACGATATGGATGTCTTCCTGCCTCACTACTTTGAGAGCATTAGCGCGCGCGTTGCTGCTCTGGTCCCCCCGAAGATGTTTCTGGCCCAGCTGATGTCCTCTACCCGTGACATGATGGCCAACGACGGCACCATGACGAATCAGGAGCGGTTTGCTGCCTCCTTCTTCCCGAGCGTTGGGCGCCCGCGGGAGGAACTCGAACCGGTCTTTGACGCATTCTACCGCGAGGACTTCCCGTCCTTGCGCGCTTACACCACCTGCCGTCCAGAGTCGCGCCCGGTCGTCGAGGCGACGATGGCGCTGGGACTCGACGCGGTGATCGCAACGAACCCACTCTTCCCCGCCACTGCTATCCGGCAGCGGATGGAGTGGGCGGGGTTGGGCGATCTGCCGTTCCGGCTGGTAACCAGCTATGAGAACAGCCGCGCCTGCAAGCCTAACCCTCTCTATTTCCGGCTGGTTGCGGAGGAGTTGGGCTGCGAGCCGGACCAGTGCCTGATGGTGGGTAATGAGGCGTTCGATCTCGCAGCCGCCCGCGCCGGACTGCCTGTCTATCTCGTGAGCGACGGGACGCCCGGCACATTCCCGCCCGACGCCCCTGCGCCTGCCTACACGGGCCCGCTGGCCGCACTGCCCGATCTGCTCAGATCGCTGCTCTAGAATCGAGAACCCGCGCATGACGAATCGTCCGCTCCGCCCGCTGATCGGCATCCCTGCTTCCGACGCCAAAGTGCCCGCCGGCGCCGTGCCGGTCTTCCGCGCACTGCAAAGCTACACGAATGCCCTCGCCGCTGCCGGCGCAGCGCCGGTGGTGATCCCGCTTGGTCTGTCTGAGGTTGAGTTGTGGGAGCTTCTCGAACGGCTGGACGGCCTCTGTCTGGCCGGTGGGCCGGATGTGGCGCCCGAGGAGTACGCGCAGGAGCGCCACCCGGCGCTGAAGGAAGTCGACGCCGAACGTGACCGCACCGAGCTGGTCCTCACCCGCCGGGCGCTCGAAGGCGAGATGCCGCTGCTGGGGATCTGCCGCGGCGTGCAGACGCTGAACGTGGCTGCCGGGGGCAGCTTGTGGCAGGACATCCCCTCCCAGATCCCGGGCGCCGTGAAGCACGACTACAACTCACCGCCCACGCCCAGGGATGCCATCACGCATGCCGTCTCGATCGTTCCGGGATCGTGCCTGGCCGGCGCGGTCGGACGCGAGGGGGAGCTGGGGGTGAACAGCTTCCACCATCAGGCAGTGCAGGATGTAGCCCCCGGTTATAACGTCGTGGCGTGGGGACCGGACCGGGTTATCGAGGCGATTGAGGCGCCCGGCCGGCGTTTCGTCGTGGGCGTGCAGTGGCATCCGGAAGGGACCTACGGAGTTGACGAGCCGTCGCGCCGGCTCTTCCACGCATTTGTGGAGGCGGCTCGCCGATGAACGCGAGCGGTGCGCCGGCTGCGATTGGGCTCTTCGACTCAGGCGTTGGCGGGCTGTCGGTAGCACGCGAGCTGCTCGCACAACTGCCCGCGCACCCGTTGGTGTACGTGGCCGACCAGATCCATGCCCCCTATGGCGAACGGTCACTGGCCGAGATCCAACGCCTGTCGCTCGCCATCGCCCGCTTCCTGATGGGGCAGGGGGCCGGGGTGATCGTCGTGGCCTGCAACACCGCCAGCGCAGCGGCTCTCCACGAGCTTCGTCGCAGCTTCCCCGGCGTGCCGTTCGTCGGCATGGAGCCGGCAGTCAAGCCCGCTGCCGAGCGCACGCGCCGCCGGCAGGTCGGCGTGATCGCCACCCCCGCAACGTTCCAGGGCCAGCTCTTCGCCAGCGTGGTCGACCGCTTCGCCGCCGGCGTCACCGTACACACGCAGATCTGCCCGGCGCTGGTCCCGCTCGTGGAAGCCGGCGCTGTCGACACGGCCGAAGCCCGGGACCGCCTGGAGGAGTATCTCCGGCCCTTGCTCGCCGCCGGCATCGACGAGCTGGTACTTGGGTGCACGCACTATCCTTTCTTGCGCCCCATCATCGACGATATCGTTGGACCCGGCGTCGAGGTAATCGACCCGGCGCCCGCCGTTGCCCGGCAAGCGGGCCGCGTGTTCGGCGGCGCGGGGCATGCTCTCGGAGCGATCCGGAGCCACACCGTCGCGCTTCTTTACCACCGGTGACCCCGCCCGTTTCTCGACCGTCGTGCGGCAGCTCCTGGGCCTGGATGTGGAGCCGTGCCGTGCGATCTGGCGCGACGGTGAGTTGCACCCGGCGTGATTGCTCTGGACTCCGGGTATGTGCTGCCGGGGATGGTGCTCCCTGCCGGGGCTGTGCCCGCTTTGCACGCGAGCTGCCGAAGAAGTTGGTTATCCCAAGTATTATCCCAAATTGGTTTGGGATAAGTTGGGATATGTGATCCGTTCGTGAGGAGAGTCTGAAATGGCGGAACGAACCTTGAAGTTGATGATCCCAGGCCCCGTCCAGCCCGACGCGGACGTGATGGCGGCCTTCGCGCAGCCGGTGCAGCCGCACTACGGCCCTCAGTGGCGCGATCTCTACCTCGAGACCACCGCGATGCTGCAGAAGGTGTTCGGGACCGGCGGCGACGTCTTTCTGCTGGTTGGTTCCGGGAGCGCCGCGGTCGACGCGTGTATCGGTACGTCGATGCCGGCGGGGGCGACTGTAATCATCGGGGTGAACGGAGCCTTCGGCGAGCGACTGCGTACGATGGCGCTGGGCTATGACCTGGATGTGGTCACGGTCGAGGCGGAGCTGGGACAGCCGCTGCGCGCCGGGGACTTTGAGGACGCGCTTCGCCGCCATCCGGGCGCGCGCCTGGTGGGCCTGTGCCATGTCGAGACCTCCACTACGGCGCTGAACCCAGTGGAGGAGGTGGCGGCGGCTGCCCGCCGCCACGGCGTCCCCTGCATGGTAGACGCCGTCTCCTCGCTCGGCGGTCTCCCGATGAAGATGGACGAGTGGGGGATCGACTTCTGCGCCGCCGCCTCACAGAAGTGCCTGGGCGCCCCTCCCGGGCTGGGACCGGTAGCGGTGTCAGCGAACGGCTGGGACGCCGTGGAGCGCAACGCTGCCCGCGGCCGCGGCTGGTTCCTCGACCTGCGCGTCTGGCGGCAGTACGCCCACGACTGGGCCGACTGGCACCCGCATCCGAGCACCATGGCGACCAACAACGTGGCGGCGCTGCGCGTCAGCCTGCGCAAGCTGCTGGATGAAGGGGTGGACGCACGTCTGGCGCGTTACAGGACGCTGGCGCTCCACCTGAGGGCAGGATTGCGCCGTATCGGCCTCCAGCCGTTTACGCCTGACGAACTGATGGCGCCCGTCCTGACCGCCGCTCACTGCTATCCGGGTGTCAAGGCCGGTGAGATCGTCACCTACCTGGCCGACGTACACGGGATCAAGATCACCACCGGTTTCGGCGAAGCGCTGCACGATCGCATCATCCGCATCGGCCACATGGCGCCCGACCTCGGTCCCGGCGACATCGAAGAGGTTCTCAATGCGCTCGAGGCATTCCGGGAGCGCATGCCTGCAGGGCAGCCTGCCTGACGCTAGCCCTCGGTCTGGCTCAGGTCGCCATCGGCGTACATCCGCCGGGCGCGAGCGCGGTCGCCGATGATCGCTTGCACGATCACGGCGTTATTCGGCGGGCACCCCTTGACGTGGCGCGCGCTGCGGCTCTCGGGCGGCATGCAGAGGCCAATGGTGACCACGCCGCCCGGGTCGACGTCGAGCGGTACCGGCGCGCCGCCGGTCACGACGGTGATGCCGGGCAGGTACATAAGCTGGTCCGCATTCCGCATGTCGATCAGGGCGCTCAGCACGGTATTGCGGCAGCCGGTGCACGTCGCTTCTCCCTGAATCAACCGGAATCCCTCCACCTCGATGGCCGCGTCTTCTGCCGCACGCAGGAAACGCCGCTGCACGGCCGCCAGCGGTTCTCCCACGATCTCGATCTGCCCCGCATCCATCTGCCCGAGACCGCGCGCCGCACCGTTTGCGGTCAGCAACACCTCGTGTGGCTCGTACCCGATAATGCGCCCGCACACTGCGTCTACCGCCACCAGGTCGCGCCCGGCGACGATCAGGTTCATCTCCACCGGCCGCCCAAAGATGGGGCCAATCCCTTCCTGGCAGAGAATGGCATCCACCACCGCAAGGCGCGGGTTTGTGGCAGCCAACAGGTCGATCACCCCCTCGAACAACCCTTCCTGGTGCATGGCGCGCTTGTTCTTGTCGCTCAGCAAACCCTTGAGCTTCTTGATCGAGCACGTCATCTCGGTCTGGTCATGGGTCTTCAGCTTCGGCACGCTGACGATCGCGTCCGCCCTCTGCACCAGCTCGAAGCACTCCACCTCGGAAAACACCTTGCCGCCGCCCGGGACCGGCAGTTTCACCGTCCTGGTGGACTTCAGATCCACGACCTCATAGCCCATCTCGCGAAGCAGCCGGTATCCCGACCCGGCGATGACCTTCTCGGTATCGACGCCAACGGCTGAGGACTCGGCGATCACGGGGCGTGCGCCGCGCTCCGCCACCAGGTCGGCGACTGCCCGGGCTACATCCGGGTGGGTGATGGTCGCGGCTTCTGGCTCGGCGGGTGGGGCGACCCAGCTCGGGTTCACGAGGACGAGCTCACCCGGGCGGAACAACGCGTCGATTCCGCCCTGGAGCTCGAGCGCCCGGCGGACGGCCGCCAGAACCTGCTCGTAAGCGGGCCGGGATGGGGTGCGAACGATGGCAACGGTGGAAAGAGCGGGCATCTTCCTGCCTCCTGCGAGGGATTTCGGAGGGATTATAGCAGAAGGAGAGAGGAAGGCAGCAGTTGGCTCAAGACGCGAGCCTGCCGGGCGGCCAGTGCGGCGACACCCGGCAGGTCATCTGCTTCGAGAAAGATACGCAGTTGAGCGGCTAACTCAGAACGCAGCGAGCGCCGCCTGCGCAGCTACTTGTCGTTGCCTTTCCCCTTACCGGGGTTGCTGTCGCTTGCCTTCCCCTTGCCCGGGTTGTCTTGCTTCCCGGGGTTCTCTTTGTCCTTGTCCTTATCGCCGTCATCGCCGTTGGCATCTTTGTCCTTGCCCGCGAGACGGATTTTCTCCGCACGCAAATCGCCGTTGGCTGCCACAGTTCCGGTCACTTCGATCTCCGCCCCGACAACGAACTTTCCGTCGCGCGGCTTGATATCGGTATTGGCATCGACGAGGACGCGCAGGCCGTTGACGATCCAGACACCTTCGGTTCCGCTTGCCGGCAGTTGGTCGATCCGGCCCTGCCACTTCAGCTTCACGGACTTGTCATCGTCGCTCACGTTATCCTTCTTGGTCATAACGTACGCGGCGTTGATACTCCCGTCGGCCTGCACCCAGCCATGTACCTGCACGTAGGCGCCCTTGACCAACTCGCCATGTTGCTGAGTGATGCGGGTGCCGGAGCTCACGTTGACCCGCCGCCCGCTTACAACCCACTGTCCGACGAAACCGCTCCCCGACGGCGCAGTCTCGACGAAGCCGCGGAATTCCAGCGGCATGCCGACACGGGTGCGCGCCGGAGGCAAGGGAGTGCCGCCCACAGCGGTCGTCGGCCGCCGCGTCGCTCCCGGAGTGCCGTCGCCAGTGGCGGCGACTGCGGTGGCTGTCGAGCTTGGCTGCGTTGTCGCGGCGGGCGTGACCGTGGTGGGAATCGTCACGATTCCGCCAGGAGTCCCGCCTACTTGCACGAGGATCCAGCCGGCCTCGATGACGCCGTCAGATCGCTCCCAACCCTGGACGCCCACCTGGGTGCCGAGAGCGGCAGGGCCGCCGGTCTGGTCGATGTTCGTCCCTGTGTTTACCTCTACCGCCCGTCCCCGATCTGCCAGCGGCCAATGAGGCCGCCCGCGGGGAGCGCTTCGATGGGGCCGACAAATGAGATCGGCTGAACGTCGGTTGTGACTGCCGGCTGCGCCGTAGCAGCCGTAGCAGCAGTAGCAGCGCTGTTTGTGGAGCCTACGCGAGCGGCATCGCCTGCCCGAACCGCTTCGCTGCCCGCAGGCGCGCTGCCAGACGGTTGCCCGGTGGTTGCGTCGATCGGCACCGCGCAGCCGGAGAGCAGCAGCGCAAACAGCGCCACTGCGGCCACTATCGTGGTCATTCGCATTCCGATTCCTCTATTCTCTGATGATCTGTCTACTACAATACGCATAACACTCGCCTCCTCATAAGGTAGGTAGCCCCAGTATAGGGGACATCGGGAACGGGAAGTGCAGGGAATGCTCCCAAATACACAGACGCCCGGCAGGGGCGTTTGGATCCACTTCCCGAGAAACGAATTCGCTGCGCGGGCCGGCAAGGCTACTCGCGACCCCTCGGCCCGGACACCCGAGCCGGGCGCAGCTTAAGGTTTTCGGATCGACAGCCGGGAGAAACCGACCTCTGCGAAGTCGTTGTCTCCGGTTGCAGTATACAGTCCAATGCGCCCGCGGGGGATCGAGCTGTCGCTCACCGAGTTCACCCGCGACCCATTGATGTACAGCGTGATGGTCGCACCCTGGACCCTCACCATCAGGGTATTCTCATCGCCTATCCGGATCCGGGAGGAGTCTGTGAGCTCGACCAGGTTCTTCTCCGCCCATTTGCCGTCTACCTTCTTCTGCAAGTAGTACTGCCCGTCCGTGGTGACGGCGAAGGCGTAGTAGCTGCGATTGTCGGTATTCCCCGTTACCCGGAACACCAGACCGTACTCGGCGTATTCCGCATCCACCACGGTTGCCAGCGTTTCCGCCTCGAAGTCTGTGTACTCGCCAACCGGCGTGTTCCATCCGACGAATTGGGGTGCGTAGACGCCGATGGTAAGCAGATTGTCACTCCAGTAGAACACTACGTTGTCGCTCTCGTCCAGCACCCATCCGTGCGCAACCGTTTGCTCCTCAGAGGCGAAGTCCTCTTCGAAGGGGAGCGTTCCCGCCGCCGGCGTGCCGGCCGGGCGTGGCGCGGCGCCGGTTGCCCTTGGGGCAGGGGTCGCCGTGGCATCCGATGGGCCGGTTGGGGCGAACAGCTCCAGGCTCCGGCGAATGGCTGCCATCTCGTCGTCAATGCCGCCCGCTACCCTGGCGCGCAGGATCAGCATGATTGCCACGCCGCGCTTGCCATCGGTGAGAGTCAGCAGACGGCCCTCACCCTCCTCCCCGCCGTCTTCGAAGCGGAATGAGGTTGCGAATGCAGGGCTTTTGCCAACGTTCACCTCTTCAGGCGAGCCTGCTTCGAAGCTCTCGAACTCCGATTCCAGGCCGCTCAGGAAGAGGTCCGTGAAAGTGTCACCCTTCAGGTCGATGTCGAGGGGCGTGGAAGTGATCAACAAGCCACCGGAGTCGTCGGGCGCTGCGAACGCGATCTGTTTTCCCTCGTCCTCTTCCTCAGGCTGCCAACTGCCGTCGTACTGCAGCGCGACTCCCAGTGTCCGGCTGCGGAAGCTCTTTCGCGCACCGGTGGGGAGAGCGGAGCGAGTGGCGGTAGCGGCAGCAGTCGGGCGCGGCGGGATAAGCGTGGATGCGGCGGCGCGCGTTGCCGTAGGAACGGCGGTTGGTCGCTGCGTGGGCACAGAAGTAGGCGCAGAAGTAGGCGCGGCAGTCGGGGCGGCGGTGGGAGCCCCGGTAGGCGTTACTTGCGCCACTGCAGCAGGTGCGCCCGTGATCGTGTAGTCACGGCTCGCAGCGGCCGGCGTTTTCTCGTTCAGGAAGAGATCCAGCCGGTAGCGCCCTGCGGGCCAGGACTGCGAGTTGTTGACCGAGAAATGTACCGCCCCGGTCCCGGTCGTGATCTCATTGCTGTAAACCTGCGTGTTTGGCTTGTCTGGCAGCGCATCGACTGCCGTCCACACCGCCTTTACCTTTGTATCGGCAGGCGCGTTGGCCAAAGTCACCACGGCGTGGATGGTGGCATCGTCGACCTTGAACTGTGTGGTCTCGTCAACCGGCGTCAAGCTGGCGTCCACATTACGTGCAAGGCGGACATCCTTGATGTTTGCCGTGCTGACGCTGAATGAACAGGCTGACACCGCGAGCAACGCGGCAACGATAACCAAGAAGCACAAGCTGCGCTGTCGCGGCATCCGATCTCTCCTTCGCACTCAGGCGCGTTTGGGCGATCCCCGTTGTGACGTTGGCGTGCTCGGGGCTGAACGCAGTGTATAGCGGGTTTTCGCAGATGCACAACGGGTAAATGGTCCCACACAGGGATCCGGACGGTTGCGCCCTTCCGCCCGGCGTCTCTCTGCCTTATAATTCCGTGACTCTATCTCGGCCAAGAGGGGGTTCGACGCGTGGCAGGCAACGGCAAAGTCTTCGTGTTCACATCGTACGGCATCGGCCAGACCCAGGATAGCGATCTCAAGATCCGGCTCGCGCGCAAGTTCCTTGCGCTGATAGCGCAGGCGCGGCCACTTCCGTCGCAGATGTGCTTCTACACCGACGGCGTCAGGCTCTGCGTTCAGGGATCTCCCGTACTGGATGAGCTGCGCGCCCTGGAGGCCGCCGGAGTGGAGCTTGTCCTCTGCTCCACGTGCCTGGAGACCTTCGGCCTGGGGGATCAGGTAGCCGTGGGGGTTGTGGGTGGAATGGGTGACATCATCACCGCCATCACGGAGTCGTCGTCGGCAATCACCCTCTGATGTGAAGCCGGCATCAACCGCTGGCCGGCTCGATTGTATCTCTCAGGCCAATTCCCCTGCCGGCTCGGCGATCCGTTCCGGCTTGCTCGTGCTGCCCTCTCCGGGCAGGATGAGGGTGAAGAGGACCAGCAGCGCCGGCAGAAGCGCCAGCACGTTCATGGTAGCCGGTAGGCCGTAGACGTCTGCGTAGCGCCCCAGCGCAGCCACGCCCAGCCCCCCGATCCCGAATCCCAGCCCCATCGTGAGCCCGGATGCCAACCCCACGTGCGTGGGGAGCAGCTCCTGCGCCATCGTTACGGTCAGCGATGCGGCCGAGATCAGCGAGGCACCGGCGAGCCCGATGGCGATCACCTGGACGATCCCGCTGCTGTTGAGGAAGAGCAGAAGCAGCGGCAGGACCACGCCCATCGAAACGATCATCAGCCGTTTCCGCCCGAATCTGTCTGCCAGCCTGCCACCGAAGATAGTGCCGATAGCGCCGGTAAAGACGAACACGGAAAGCAGCAGCGCGCCTTCATCCTGTCGCCCTGGCCCGAGGGATGCGTAGTAAAGTGGGATAAATGTCACGAGCCCGATCTGGACCACCGAACGCACCATGATGATCAGAACCACCACCACCATTCCCCAGGCGGATCGCCGCCTGTTGCCGGGGATCGCTGCCTGCGTGGCTTTCGTGGCGTGCTGGCGCGCTTGCCAGCTGGCGGTAGTGGCATAGTGCCGCATAAAGACGATCAGCGCGACCGCGGCAACCGCACCTGGGACGATCAGGAGCAGTGTGCCGGGTGCGCCAAACACGCGCAGCAGTGCCAGAACTGCCAGCGGACCGACTGCATAGCCGAAATTGCCGCCGGCGAAGAAGTAGGAGATCGAAGTAGCCCGGTTCCTGCCGCTCAGGTAGTTTGCATTGAGCGCCCCGGTAGCATGGTAGAACGCCGAGGCCAGCCCCATGATCGACACGACCGCCACCACCAGGGCATAGCCCGGCATGAAGAGGGCAGTGCCGGTGCCGAGGGCGGCCACCACGCATGCGAGCGGGAGCAGGAAACTGACGGGACGGCGGTCGCTGTTGAGTCCGATCAGCGGCTGGATGACCGACGACGTGAGGTACTGCCCGCTGACGATAGCGGCGGCCGCGCCGTAGTCGAGCCCCATCTGCTGGTGCAGGATAGGGATCAGCACGGCCAGGCCGCTCGTCTGTAGATCGACTGCGAAGTGCCCGAGCGCCAGGGCGGCCAGGGCAGGTTTACTGGGCTCTTCTCCCACGCTTTTCCTCAGGCAACTGCCCACGGCCAGGCAGTGCAGGCACGGAGTCCCGACGGCGAGGGAGTATACACCCGCGAAGCACTCTTGGGAAACGGGGGACGATTGTTTGCTTGACACCGCTCGCCGCTTCCGCTTATACTCCTGCCCGAGGATATCATGCGCATCATTCGCTGCGGGCTTAGCGCCCTCTACCACCCCTATACGCCGTCCTGGAAAGTGGACGCCCTGCTTCAGCGCGCCCACTGATCGGTCCCTTCTTTGCATAATTTAGCCGTGGGCGCATGCCCACGGCTTTTTTGTTACCCGCGGTAGGCGGGTTTCCAGGACGGACGGAAATGGCAACGATACTCGCAAATCTGATCGGCATAACATATAGCTACGCAGACAACCCCGTGCTCTCTGGTCTCGAGTGGGAGATTCAGGCGGGCCAGAAGACGGGCCTGGTGGGAGCGAACGGCAGCGGGAAGTCCACGCTGCTGCGCATCGTGCTCGGGACCCTCTCACCCGAGCAGGGGAGCATCTTCCGGCTGCCCGGGTTGCGCATCGGTTATCTCCCGCAAGACCCGGATCTGCCGCCGGAGCAGACCGTGCTGGAAGCGGCTCTCTCGGCGTCCCCCGACATTGTGCGGCTGCGGAGCTCTCTGGCCGAGCGAGAGGCTCAGATGGGCGACCCGGCGGTGTATTCGGAGCCGGCTCGCCTCAACCGGGTGGTCGAGGCGCACGCAGGACTGCTGCGCCAGTTCGAGGAGGCCGGCGGGCTGAACTACGAGAACCGCGTCGCCTCCACCCTGCGCGATCTGGGCTTCGACGACGGCCAGTTCGGGCAGGCGTTGAGCACGCTCAGTGGCGGGCAGGTGAAGCTGGTCGGGTTGGCGCGCCTGATCGCCTGGCGCCCGGAGCTGCTGCTGCTGGACGAGCCGGACAACCACCTCGACCTCGACGGCAAGGCGCTGGTCGAGCGCCTGGTGTGCGACTATCAAGGGGCGGTCATCATCGTTTCGCACGATCGCTATCTATTAGATCAGGTGGTCGACCGCATCGCCGAGTTGGAGGCCGGGCGCATCAAGGTGTGGCCGGGTACCTACTCCGCCTTTGCGGTCAACAAGGAGCTGGCTGCGATGCGGCAGATGCAGCTATACCGCGCCCAGCACAAGCGTATCGCACAGATCGAGGCAGCGATCGCGCGCTTCGAGCTGTGGGCGAGCATCGTGGTGAACGAGCGGCACGCCCGCCAGGCCCGCGCGCGCTACCACATGCTGGAGAAGATGGACCGTGTCGAGCGTCCGGCAGAACAGCGCCGGATGCGGTTGGAGCTCAACGGCTGGCGCGGCAGCAACAAGGTGCTGGACATCCAGGGGCTGCGCAAGTGCTATACCAACGGTGACGGGGTGATGCGCCCCGTGCTGGACGGCGTCGATCTCACGCTCTGGCACGGCGAGCGGGTGGGTCTGGTGGGTCCGAACGGCGCCGGGAAGTCGGTCCTGTTCCGGTGCATCCTCGCTGCCGCCGGCCTGGCGGAAGAGACGCTCGATGCCGGGAGCGTGCGCCTGGGCCCGAGCATCAGCGTCGGATACTACGCACAGCAGCACGAGACGCTGCACCCTGATTGGACCCTGGTACAAGAAGTGCGCGACGCCCAGCCGATGTACGAAGCGGATGCTTACGCCTTCCTGGGGCGTTTCCTCTTCGATTATCTGGCCGCGAGCAAACAGGTGCGCCAGCTCAGCGGTGGAGAGCGCAGCCGGCTACAGCTGGCGCGTTTGATGCTCTCTGGCGCGAACCTGCTGCTCCTCGACGAGCCGACCAACAACCTGGATATCCCGTCGGCCGAGGTGCTCGAGGGTGCGCTGGCAGAGTTCAACGGCACAGTGCTCGTGATCTCTCACGACCGCTACTTCCTGGACCGCATCGCCACGCGGATCGCCGTGCTGGACGAAGGGGTCCTGCTGGACAACGAAGGGGGTTGGAGCGATTTGGGGGAGCGGTAGGTCAGGCGTCATACGTCACCCGTAGGGTCATACGTCATTCGTCATCCTTCATCCGTCACCCGAAGGGGTCATGCGTCATTCATCGGGGTACCTGTGAAACGTCGTAGGTCACGCTTGGAGCGTGACGGGTGGCCGCGTTGCCCCCAAAACTCGTGAGATGCGCTCGCCGCTTCGACACCGGCCTCGTCACACGTGCGCGAGGTGGGCCGGCGGAACGTGTCACGCCGCAATCCGACGTCGTGACACGCGGCGTGCGATGACGTGTCACGCTCCAAGCGTGACCTACGACGTGTGACCCCTCCGAGTGACGGATGACCCCTACGGGTGACGTGTGACGCGTTACTTCCGCAGCACCTTTCCGGGTAGCGCCCCGGTCAGCACGCGATAGTCCAGCGCGGGCTGGCCGTTGACGATCACATGCTCGAATCCCGCGGCGTACTGGTGCGGCTGCGCGAAGGTAGCAAGGTCGGTGATTTGCTCAGGATCGAATACCACCACGTCTGCGCATGCGCCCGACCGCAGCGCTCCTCTGTCGCGTAGCCCAAGCTTCGCGGCTGCCATCCCGGTCATCTTGTGTAGCGCTTCCGGAAGCGTGAGCGCCTTCTTCTCGCGCACATACTGCGCCAGAACACGGGGGAAAGTCCCATAGCTGCGCGGGTGCGGGAGGCCTACCGATGCCGGGCCGGTGAGGGCGGCGCCGTATCCGTCCGTGCCCACCATCATCGCCGGGTGGCGTATCTCCTGCAGCTTGTTCGCTTCTGACATGCCAAACATCACCCGGTTAATGCGCAGTCCGGTGTCACGCAGGGCGTCCATCACCCACTCGAACGGTGAGAGGCCTGCTGCCTCGGCCAGTGCTGCCACCGAGCGCCCCTCGAAGTCAGGACGGCACGGCGAGTAGCTGATCAACACCTGGTTCCAATCCCCCTGCTCTCGCGCCGGGTCGGCGGCGATGCGTGTGCGAGTGGCAGGATCGTCCAGCCGCCGGATCACTTGCTCGTGTGTGCCTGCCAGGGCCCATGCTGGCAGGGCTGCGCTCAGGTCGTTGTGTGCTGCCAGATAGGGGTACATATCTGCCGTCACGTCCAGCCCCTCGACGCGAGCGGCGTCGATCGCCGCCAGCGCCTGCTGTGACTTGCTCCAGTTGCGCTCACCGAAGGCCTTGAAGTGGCTGATCTGCACCGCAGCGCCTGCCCCCCGACCGATTGCGATCGCCTCGTCCACGGCCTCCAGTAGCGTATCGCCCTCGCCGCGGATGTGGCTGAAGTAGATGCCACCGCGTCGCCCCACGGGCAGCGTGAGCGCAACTAACTCTTCTGTAGCCGTGTAGATGCCCGGTGGGTAGATGAGGCCGGTGCTGATACCGAAGGCGCCGGCGTCCATCGCCTCCTCGACCAGCGCTGTCATCGCCGCCAGTTCTTCGGTTGTAGGCGCTCCGCTGCGGTATGCCATAACGGCTGCACGCACGGTGCCGTGCCCCACCAATGGCGCAACATTGACGGCGGTACCTGTCTCGTCGAGGAAGCCCAAGAAGTCGCTGAAACTAGACCAGCGCTCGAGGGGGATCGGGAAAGCGGTGGCCGTTAGGGCGGGACCGACCTCGGCGTGGGTTGCGGGCAGCAGCGGAGCCGGGCTGACGCCGCATTGCCCGGTCACGATGGTCGTGATGCCCTGGTGGACCAGGCTGTTCGCCTGCGGATTGACGGGCAGGCTGAGGTCGGCGTGCGAGTGCATGTCGATGAACCCGGGCGCTACCGCCAGGCCCTCGGCTTCAATCACCGTGATCGCGCTCGCTCCCGGCAGGGGCTCCACCGCTACGATACGGTCTCCCTGGATGGCAACATCGGCGAGCCTTCCCTGCGAGCCCGTGCCGTCATACACCGTGCCATTACGGATCAATAAGTCGAGCATGATTCTTCCTTCTTCACAATGAGAGATTGAACATTGTTGAGTGATGCGGGGCAAGCGCTGCGCCCGCTGCATCTCGGGATTGGCCGGTTCCTACAGCCACCGCTCCAGGAAGTCGAGGATTGTGCCGCGGATCGCAGCCGTCTCGAAGTGCCCGGTTTTGCTGCGCACCATCCGCCACGCTTCCGGTGCTCCTGCAGCTTCGTATTCGTTGCGCAGAGCGGCATCGACGCGCTCAAGGCCCGATGGCGGCGTAAGGGGATCGTAGTCGCCGTTTAGGCTCAAGTGCGGGCGCGGTGCGATGAGCGTGTTGATGCGGGCAGTGTCGAACTGCTGCAGCAGCCGCGGCACGTAGTAATACAGCCCGTGCCCGTCCAGCCCCTGCGTCTCCAGCAGCGCCTGGTAGTCCGTCATGCAGCAGAGGTCCACACACACACCGATGCGCGGCTCCAGCGCGGCAGCCCACCACGCCAGCGTGCTGCCCATCGAAATCCCCATCGTTGCGGTCCGGGCAGTGTCGACTTCCGGGCGGGAGAGGAGATAGTCGAAAGCACGCAGCGTCTCGTAAACCATCATCCCCCACATCACCTGCCCTCGCCACAGCATCTCTTTGAAGATCGCCGATTCGGTGCGACCTCGTCGCTCGCCGAAAGCCCAGTGATCGATGCAGAGGGCGCAGTATCCGCGGCGGGTCAACTCGATCCCAAATGGGGGCTGCTGCAGTGCAGGCCGGCCGCTCAGGAGCTCCGCCTTTCCCAGCTCATAGTTATTGCCGTGGGCATGGTTGTACAGAACTGCGGGAACGCGGCCGTTCAGGTGCGCCGGCCGCACGAAGAGAGCGGGCACATCCTGCAAGCCGGTCAGGTCGAGCAGAAGCCGCTCCACCACATAGCCGTCCTGCTGCGTCTCGGAGATCAGGCGCGCCTGGATCGGCCGGTCACGTGCGGGTAGCTCTCCCAGCAGCGAGTATAGCTCTGCGCGCGCGACTTCCGCTTCGACGCCGTTCATCGACCCACCTCGGCCGCCTGCTCGGCAAAGCGTTCGCAAGTAGCAGAGGCTGTGGAGAACAACAGCTCGAGCTCTGGAAGCGCCTGCTCAACTCGCCGCTGATCCCCGGCCAATAACGCCGCCGTCAGCTCAGGGTACGTCGCCAGCTCATAGTTAGTCGCCCGATAGGCCGGCGATGCGTATGTGTGGTGATACCACGGGGCGTGCGCCGGCCCGTGCTCTGTACACAGGTCGCGCTCCATGCGAACGAGCAATGCGTTCAGGGCGCAAAGGGTTTGACCGCCACGCGAAATGGCTCCGGTGCTGAAGTCGTCCTGGAACTGCCCAACCGTAGCGGTAGCTCGGGCGTAACGCTCGATCACATCGAGCAGTGGAGCGGCTGTTCCGAGCACGGGGAAAAGCGAGGTCAGTTGGTGGAGCCGTTCGCCGTAACCGGCCGCGTAGCGGCGGTAGTCGAGCGGGAGTAGCTCTGCACCGGCCAGGCGTAGGGCGCCGCGCAGCCAGACCTCCATATTGACGATGGAGTAGCGGTGCCATGGATCCTGCTGCAGCACGTACTCGATCGTATCGTGCGGAGAGTGGGTCACGCCGTTTTCGCCGCGCAGAATGTGGTAGCTGCAGGGCAGGCCCGCCATGTGGTAGAAGGGGAGCGTATCCACCGTCCCAGGTGGTGGCCAGTTGAGAGGGCCGTGCCGCTGGAGATGCGCGTCAAGTACCGATGCGTCCAGCAGTGGATCGCGCACGCCACGAATCACGTCCTCGAGGAGGGGCACCATGGAAGGTGCAAACGATTCGGACCAGGTGTTGCCGCTGGTGAAGCCGTCCACGTACATTAGCGCCACGGCATTCTGCCGTAGCTCCTCGACGTGTTCCTCGACGTACTCCGTCGACCCGCCGTAACAAACCTCTTCGCCGTCAAAGCTGATGAGGCGCAGCGTGCGCCGCGGCCGGTATCCGGCATGCAGGGCGGACGCAAAGCTCTCGGCCACACTTAGCAGGGCCGCGACCCCGCCGGCGTTATCGTGCGCTCCGGCGTCCCACGAGTCGTGGTGCGTGCCCAGGTAGACACAGCGCTCGCCCTCTTCGTCGCCTGGGACGGTGGCGACAACGTTGTAGAGCGTGTAGTCCGCTCCCGGCATGTCGGCGTCCAGGCGGGCGACCGGCTCGCCGCCGCCCAGCCGGTAGGGGAAGGGGAACCCTCCCTGCATCCGTTCCGGCGCAACCGGGCCGTCCAGCGCCTCGAGGAAGCGTCTCGCCTCACCGTATGCCAGCGATACGGCTGGAATGCCGGGCAGTTCCGCTTCCGATTCCGCCAGGCGCGGCGCGCCGGGGAGCGATGCCCAGCCGGGAGAGCGGGCATCGCCCGGCCGTCCCAGCTTGCCGTTGCTGCGGAAGACCGAAGTGGAGTTGCGCCACGGGCCGTCGGGGTATACGGGGCCGCGGCAGAAGCCGTCATACGCGGGATCGATATAGAAGATGACCCCGGCGGCGCCCATCTGTTGCGCCAACTCGAGCTGGACCTTGGTCGTCGTCTGGTGATCATCAGCCGGCTGTCCGAAGCGCAGCATCACCAGCTTGCCCGCCGGATCCAGCCCAGCGTTTCGCAGCTCCTGGTAGTCGCGCAGGCCGCCGAAGCTTGCGTAGATGACCGGGGCGGTCACGGAACCTGAAGCCGCATAGGCGATCCACCCGCCCGGCATGGGGTCAGGGTACGACGAAGGGGGATCGTCCAGGAACCTGCACTCGTACTGCTCGGGCTGCAGCATCTGCAGGTGGACATGGCCGGGGTAACGGAGGTACTGCAAGAAGGGGACCAGTTCTGTCTGGAAACCGATCTCCTCCAACCGCTGTGCGACAAAGGCAGCGGCCTCGCGGTCCCCCTGCTGACCGGGCTCGCGGTGCCACCTCAGGATTGACCGGAGATTTCCTTCGAACAGCGACGGGCGCAGGCCGGCCAAGGCTGCGTCCTCCCACTGCCACTGCCGCTCAGCGGCGGCGGGCGAAAACCCCAGGATGTGGCGGGGCCGCGTGAAAGCCATAGTTTACCCCTTCTCCGTACGGCTGCGAGGATCTAGAGCATCGCGCAGCCCATCCCCGAGGAAGTTGATACTCATGACGGTCAGGATGATCATCAGCCCCGGGAAAAGCCACAGCCAGGGAGCGAGCGATAGATACTGTGTGGCCCGGTCGAGCATGTTGCCCCAGCTGGCGGTCGGGGGCTGGACCCCGAGCCCCAGGAAGCTTGCGTATGCCTCCGTCAGGATCGAGTCTGCAACCCCAAGAGTCACGGCGACGGTGATAGGGCCGATCAGGTTCGGCACCAGGTGGCGCGTCACAATCCGTGAATTGCTCGAGCCGACGGAGCGGGCGGCAGTGATGAACTCCGTCGCCTTCAGGCTGAGCACGGCACCGCGCACGACTCTTGCCTGCTGCATCCAACTCGTCAGGCCGATGACCACTACGATCATCATCACGCTGGGGCTGATTGTGCGGCCAAGGATTACCGCCGGCGGCACGCTCTGCCCAAAGATCTTTGCGAGCAGGATCAACAGGAAGAGGCGAGGGATCACGAGCATGGCTTCCGTCATGCGCATCAGGATTGACTCGGCCCAGCCGCCGTAGAAGCCGGAGATCGACCCGATAACGAGGCCGAGAACCATCGAAAGCACTGCCGACACCAGCCCGATACCGAGCGAAATCTGGCCGCCGTAAATGACGCGGGCAAAGGTATCGCGCCCTGTGTTGTCGGTCCCGAACGGGTGTTCCCAGGTAGGGGGCGACATGCGGTTGGCCAGGTCGTTGTAGAGCGTACGCTGTTCGGGAATCAGGATCGATCCGCCGATCACGAGCAGCAGGATCAGTCCTAACCCAACCATCCCAAAGACGGCCATGCGGTGGCGCCGGAAACGGCGCCAGATGCGTTGACGCTCGCTGATCCGGGGAGGCTGGCGTAACGCGGCTCCCACGACTGCGCCTGCGTCTTTCTGGTATCCGGTCATGGTGTTCACCCCATCAGGCGTAGCGGATGCGCGGGTCAATCAGTGTGTACGCGACGTCAACCAGCAACTGGAATCCGATGACCAGCACCGACACGAGGAACAGGATCCCCATGACCACGGGATAATCGCCGCGGTTGATCCCTTCCCAGAAGAGCCGGCCCAGGCCGGGCCAGGAGAAGATGGTTTCGGTGACAATGGCGCCGGCAACGAGACCCGGCAGCTCGATTCCGATCAGGGTGACCAGCGGGACGGCTGCGTTGCGCAGTGCGTGTTTCACCAACACCGCCTGCTCCGTCAGCCCCTTCGCGTGGGCGGTACGAATGTAGTCCTGGCTGATCACTTCGAGCATGGCCGAGCGCAGGTATCGCGCGGTGATCGCAGCATGAACCCCGGCCAGGCTCATGACGGGCAGAGCGAGGTGCCGGACCCACTCCCAGGCGCTGTTTTGATCCCAGACGTCGCCCCCGGTGGGCAGGTAGGGGAGTCCCCAGATCTTGAAATAGACCGCAAATATGTACATGAGTACGAGCGCCAGCCAGAAAATCGGCATCGAGTAAACGACAAAGGTGAGTAACGAAAGCACGTTGTCGAGCAGCGAGTAGGGTTTAACAACGGCCAGGACTGCCATGGCGAGTGCCGTGATGATCACCACGACCTCGGCCGCGACTGCCAGAGCTGCGCTTCGCGGAAGGCGCTCGGCAATGATGTCGCGCACCGGCTGCTGCGAAGCGAAGGAGTAGCCCCAGTCCAGCTGCACGGCCTTCCCCAGCCACGCCAGGTACTGTACGTAGATGGGCTGGTCCAAACCGAGGTCGCGGCGCAGTCGCAGCACGTCCTCCCCTGACAGCTCGCTAACGTTGTACATCATCATCGGGTCGGTGGTGAGCCGCAGCAGGCCGAAGCAGATCATGCTGACGATCAGCAGCAAAGGCAACGCCTGGGCCATGCGTTGCGCGATGTAGCGTGCCATATCGTCACTCCTTTGGTGGGAAACCTGTTCCAGGCGGGTAGACGCCCGCCTGGAACTGGCAGGGGGCGAGCATACGGCGCGTCTCGCGCCGTATGCTCATTTAGCCGTTTACTTGGTGATGTCCCACTCCTGGACGTTCCAGAAGATGTCGGAGAACCAGGCAGGCTTGATGTTCTGCACGCCGTCGCGCACGCCCCACACGCCAAGGCGGTTGAAGATCGGGATGAAGTACGCCTTGTCGTACAGGTACTGCTGGAGCTGGTCGAACACCTTCTTGCGCTCGACCGGGTCCACGGTCACGCGCTGCTTGGCGGCGATCGCCTCCACGTCCTTGTCGCAGACGCGGTTCACGTTGGTGCCGGTCGCATTGCCTTCCTTTGCGATGCCTGCGCAGTCCATCGTATCGCGCACGTCTGGATCGGGGAAGTAGTCCATGAACTGCCCATAGGTTTGGTACTTCCCGGCCGCAATCAGGCCACCCTGGGCGAAGCTGGCGAACATTTCGGTGGTCGGTGCATTCTTGATCACCATCTCCACGCCGATGTCGCGCAGATTCTGCTGGATGAGCAGCTGGGTGTCTTCACGCAATGCATTGCCGGTGGTCGTCATGTGGGTGAAGGAAAGCCGCTGCGGCTTGCCGTCGATCGTCTTGACGCGAATGCCATCGTTCCCCGGCTTCCAGCCCGCGTCTTCCAGAAGTTTCTTGGCCTGCGCCGGATCGTACGGATACGCCTTCACATCCTTGTTTTCCCAAGGCGTGTTCGAGAACGGGCCATTCGGGATGGTCGTGAGGCCGCCCAACAGCTTGTTGACGATCGAAGGCCGGTCCATGCCCATGGCAATAGCCTTGCGCACGTTCGGATCGTCCTGGAGCCACTTGAGACCTAGCGCCGGGTCCATGTTGAAGTAGTAGACCTCGTAGCGGCCTAGCGGCTTGGTGACGGTATGCACCTTCGGCTCGAGCTTCTTCAATGCCGGGATCTGCGTCTCAGCCAGGAGGATGGCGATGTCGAGGTCGCCGGCCTGGAGTGCTGCGATGGTCGCATCCTGGCTCGGCACGAACTTGATGTTGATGCGGTCGATTTTGGCCGGCGTGCCATAGTAGCCGTCAAAACGATCGAATACGGCGCGGTCGCCCTGCCGGAACTCCGTCAGCTTGTACGGCCCCGTTCCGATTGGATTCATCAAGTATGGATCTTTGTCCAGTGATTCCTTGCCCTTAAGCAGGTGCTCGGGCAGGAAGCCCTCGACGAAGAAGTTGGTCCAGCCGGCGTATGGCTCCTTGAGCTTCAGCACGACCGTGTAGTCGTCGGGCGTGTCGATCCCCGAAAGGCGGTCGTAAGGCGAGCGCCGGGCTACCGTGTTCTTCGGGTTGACTACGGCTTGCCAGGTGAATACGACGTCCTTAGCAGTGAAGGGAGTGCCGTCCGTCCACTTGACGTTCTTCTTCAGCTTGACTGTAATCGACTTACCGTCCGCGGCAAGTCCGCCGTTCTCTTTGCTGGGGATGGCCTCAGCGACGGCCGGGACAGGGGTTTCCTTGTCGTCGATGTTCCACAGGCCGACGTTGTACATCTTGGTCATCAGATTCAGCACGTTCATGGTGTTCCAATAGGGCACCAGAACGGGCGGTTCCTGCCAGAAGCCCACTGTCAACTGCTTTGCACCGGCCTTGGCGGCGGGCGCAGCAGTTGCAGCAGCCTTGGTGGCCGCGGCTGGGGCAGCCGTTGCAGCTGGCGCAGCCGTAGCTGCTTTCGCTGCCGGAGCGGCCGTTGCCGCCGGTGCGGCTGGGGCGGTTGTGGCTGCAGGTTTCGGCGCCGCTGGAGCTGTGGTCGGCGTGGCGCCGCCACAGGCACTCAGTGTCAGTGAAACAATCACCAGCAGGCAGACGAGGACAACCGAGGTCCGATGACTGATTCTCATGCTCTTCTCCTTACAAATCTTGATATGGAACCCGAGCTATCAACTGCGATGACGGGACGGGTCGATCGAAATAGAGTCGTTACCTCCTCTCCTGCCGGCTGGCAGAACCGGGACTACGTTACGTAATCGACAGAAAGTTTGCCGCCCGCCACGCCGGCTCGTTGGTCGAAGGCGGGGGATCATAGAGCGCTTGTTCCAATGCAAGCGAGGCGGCGCCCATGATTTCTACGTCTTTGCCCATTGCGCTGGCGACAATCTCCACACCCGGCTCGCTGCGCGCGGCGAAGGAACTGCGCCGCACTACATCACGCAGGGAATCCAGAAGAAAGTCGCCCGCTTCGAGGATCGGGCCACACATCACGACCACGCTGGGATTGAACAGGGTGACGAGGTTAGCGATCCCGGCCCCGAGATATTTGGCCAGGTGCGACACCATCTCGCGGGCATCGGGATCGCCGGCGCCGGCGGCTGACATAATACTTCCGGGGGTGAGCCCACCCGATGCCACAAGCTGCGCTAATGGTGATCCCGGGTGCGCAGCGAGGAAGGTGCGCGCCTGAGTTACCAGAGCGCTGCCCGAGCCCACCGTTTCAAGGCATCCCCGGTTGCCGCACTCGCACGGCTCACCATCAGGTAGCACCACGATGTGTCCCACCTCACCTGCAAAATTGAAGCTCCCGCGCAGCAAATGGTTGTCGATTATCAGTCCTGAACCAATGCCCCACCCCACATACACAACGGCCAGGTTAGAATGCATCCGCCCGTAGCCGAACAATCTTTCGGCCGCAGCCATCGCCCGCGCTCGTCCGTCCGCCACCGCCGGGATGCCCAGACGCTCCGACAGCATCGCAGCAACAGGTACGTTCCGCCATCCCAAGCTCTCTGCCACCAGGTTTACCCCGGCGGCGCGATCCACGGGCCCGATGCAGCCGATGCCTACGCCAAGTAGCTGATCGACCGTCATCCCGCGCTTCGAAATCAGCCGGTGCAGTCCTTCAGCTATTGAATCCATTGCCGTTTCAGGGTCTGGTTGTGAGGGAAGAGGCAGGATTGTGCTATCGATGATGCGAGCGCACAGATCGGTAATGGCGACCGCAACGCCCGTCAGCCGAAAGTCGACGGCGCCGACGGTGACTGCCTCGTCTCTCAGTCCAAGCAGTCTGCGACGCCGTCCGGCTGATCCGGAACTAACCTGTCCGAGCTCCTCGACAAGGCCGTCTGCCAGCAGCTCGCTAACGATGTTGGTGACGGTCGCGGCCCGTACACCGGTAAGACGGCTGATTTCGTGACGAGATACCCGTGCCTGAGAGAGGATCACGCGCAGCACGGCAGAGCGGTTCTGCCGCTTCACTGCTGAGAGGTTACCACCGGTGATGTATCGGTGCATTGATACTTCCGAATTGATTAATCAATTGAAGTAAAGGATAGGAGACAAGGCAGCATCTGTCAAATACGTCGGAGAGATGAGAGAGGACGGAGATGACTAAACTCAACGCACGGTGAAAATGCTGAGCACGTTTAGACAGGATTCACAGAACCTGCGGCAGGATGGCAAGTTCGATCCTGTCGCAGGTCCTGTTCATTCTGTCAATACGGCGGTTGCGCTCTCACCTTTTTAGTCCGCCGTCAACGGGGCGCCCAGCAGGGTCATGCCATACTTCTCGAACACCGCCGCAATCTGTTGTCGCGTGGCCCCGGGGGCTCGGCTGACCGGACCCAGCTCTTCATAGAATTTGTGCCCACCGCCGGGCGTGTACACCACAATGACCTCGCCGCCTGCATCAGTCAGGTTCAGGAAGGCATGAGGCACCTTGGACGGCATATAGGCAAAGCCGCCTTCGTCGAGATGGAAAATATCATCGCCAATACGGATCTTGAAGCGGCCCTTGAGCACGTGGATGGTCTCTTCCTGAGCATGATGCACGTGCAGCGGCGGGCCGCCGTGCGGCGCCACCTCTACGATGAAGTAGTCAAAGGCGCCGTTCGTGTCCTCGCCCGTGACCTTGAAAATCAGGTCCCGGCCGGGCCCGGATTGCAGCCGTAAGCCCTCGCCGGCCTTCAGAACCGTGAAATTCCTGATGTTGATGGACATTGAGCTCTCCTTTTCGTCAGGCACGCCTTCCGTCACCTGCATTCGCTGGCCTTTTTTTGTTGCCTGTGATATAATAAGGCACTTTATTACATTTGTCAAGAGGCTAATTATCAAATGGCTAACCATTTACCGGTGCGCATTGCGCCCGATTTCGAGGTGCTCTATCCCAACGCAAGCCCTGGGGCTACCGAATGTGCGATGAACCTGGTTTTCACGGCAGACCTGTTAACCAGCCGGATAGCCAGATTGCTCCGGCAGTTCGACCTCACGCCCGCCTCCGCGCTGGTTCTCAGCGTGCTGGCAGACTCTGAGGCGCCCATTCCGCCAAATGAAATCGCCTCCCGGCTGATCATCACCCGGGCGACGGTTACCGGGCTGGTCGATTCGCTCGAACGCCGGGATTACGTACGGAGACGTCCCCATCCCGAGGACAGGCGGATGATTCTGGCTGAAATCACAGACATGGGGCGTGAAGTTGCCGATGCATTTCGCCCAATCGTGCATCGGCAAGAGAAAGAGTGGTTTCAAGCGTTGAGCGAAGCGGAACAGCAACAGTTTCTTGCTTTGCTGCATCGGCTGCAGGCAGCACTTGCGGATGTTGGCTGACCGGCCCGCGCCTCACGGCCGAACGAGTACCCCGTCAAGGCTGAACCGAGTGGTCCAGCGAGGTAGCCGGCTCGGCGGCGCACTCGTCTAAAACTGATCGCAAAGGGAAATTGCAGAGCGAGCCGGTACACTGCCAGTAATACCAAGGCTGTGCGAGGCTCTGCTGGTGAACGACGTATTGGTCATGCTCGGACACTGGCAGTTGGATGTCAAGTGGATGCCTTCTTCGCTGGGCTGGTCGAGCGGGCCAGCGAGGTCAAACGGCGCTGCCGCCGGGACCTGCAAGCCCAGGCCGATGCGCTTGTCGCTAAAGCCAGCGAGGTGCCTGCTTGAACGCACCATACATCTTCACCTTGCGATCAGTTTAGACGCGTTCATCATCATGCTTCGGTGAGAGCCGGACGTGAGGCACGGGTGCAGTGTGAGCCTTGGCTCCTGCGTGAGTCGCTGGTAGGTCACGCCTGGAGCGTGACGCGTAGCTCGCGCGCCGTGTGACACGCCGCGCCGGCACACCACCCGCACATGTGACGGGGCCGGTGTCGAAGCGCGAGCGCGCCTCGTGTGTTTTGGGCCCCAACGCGGCCACCCGTCACACACGCCACCCGTCACGCTCCAAGCGTGACCTACGATGACGGATGACGGATGAAGGGTGACCCCTTCGGGTGACGTGCGTTTACGCCGCGCCCCGTCCAGCGCCTCCTGCAGCATCTCCACATGTTCGTAGTCGTGCAGCGGCGCTTCGGCCACCCAGTGGTACACGCGATCGAAGCCGCGCACATCTGTGTCTACGTGAGCGGCCAGGCCGTGCTCGTCGAGCGGCTCGAAGGCGTCGAGCAGACCCGTGCGGGCCGATACGAAATCCTGCCAGGTCTTGGCGTAGGCCTCGCCCTTCCGGGAGGAGGCGTGTTCGTGATTCCACTTCTGCACGCCGCCGTGGTCCTCGCCTGCCTTCCTTCCGGCCACTGCTGCCTGCAGCCCACGCACGAACCAGGCTTCCCAGTCGGCCACGTGGCCGATCACGTCCTGCCATGTCCACTCGCCGGTCACGGCGCGCGTGCTGTGTTCTTCAGTGGGGATCAGGGTGCCCCAGGCGAGCAGCGCAGCCCGAGCTGCCGGCAGCGCCGCCGCGAGGACCGGCAGCGGCCCTACCTCGCGGCGTGCTGCCTCCTTACGCCAGCTCTTGATCGGCTCGACATGACCCAGGTCGTGGTTGTAACGGCGCGCAACGAAGGCCTCTACGCTTGTCGTGCTGCCGTCCGGGAGCGCAAACGTCCTGTCGAGGTCCTCGTCACGCAGCGGCTCGATCGCTACAAACAGGTTGGTGCGCCCCTCGCGCAGCGCCTGGAGCACCTCGTCCAGCGTCCAGTCATGCCGTTCCTCGAACAGGGCCGCGTTGATGGCGTCGGTGTCGGTTGGTTCGATCTCGTTGGCCCGATTGTTCACAGCCAGCTTGAGTTGCTCCGATCGCCTGCCGTCCCACGATGCCAGATGCGCCAGGGTGTCCTTGATGGTCCACTGGCCCGCAACCGGCTGCCCGTTGATAGACGCCTCAGACAGACCGAGTAGCGAGCACAACAGACCTGCACGCGCGCTGGAGAGGCGGGCGATCATGCGCGCCTTTCGTAGTTCCGCCATCTCTACCTCCTGTATCTTGCTGACACGAATCGCTTGCCACCCGGCGTGGCAATGCACACACGAATATTGTGCATCTTCTTCCCCACAGTCAGTAACCAACCTGTGATTGCCTCGCGCAGGTTGCCCCGGTTCGCCTGCAGCTCAGCCGTGTGTCCTCATTGCGCACCTCAACATCGTCGCACAAACGCCGCGCCGGCGGGCAACTGGCGGGCGTCGTCAGGCGTATTGGAAGTGCGAAAGGCCGGGTGACCGGGCTGAGGACCGGCTGTGTGGCCAGGGGCGCGATATTCCGACCGGCTGATGGATGGACGGTCTGGACCGGTTACGATGGGAGAGTCTGGCGCCGGATGGCCGGGGAGGTGAGCTATGTCGAGCTTCCTGCTACTGAGCGGTAACGGGCTGCTGATCTTGTCGTGGATCCTGCTGCTTGGGTGCGGCTGCTATGGCATCTGCCGTGGCTGGATTGGTTCGGATGCAGGTGCGGCGGGGGTCGTCGCCGGTGGCGTGGACCGCAGTGAAGAGCCGGCCGGCGGGCGCCGCAGCTACGACGGTCGAGCGCCGCGGTTGAGGATCGAACGCCACAGTCTTGCCAACTGTCGCGGCTGTCTCGAGTAGACAAAGACACGCGGCGAAAGGCGCCAACCTTTCGCCGCGTGTCTTTGATTCGTATCTGGTGAGCTTTCCCCGCGCATCCCTTTTCCACCAGGAGCAGGAACACGCAGGACGGCTATTTACCGATGCCTGCGGCGGCCGCCTCTGCGATGCGGGAGCGCGCTTTGCGGCGCTCTTCGGCGTTCAGGATGCGCTTGCGCAGCCGCACGTTCTTCGGCGTCACTTCAACCAGCTCGTCGTCGCTGATGTACTCGATTGCGTCGTCCAGCGACATAATCACCGGTGAGTCCAGCCGGACCAGATCGTCCCCACCCGCCGCGCGATGGTTGGTCAAATGCTTCTTCTTCGTGACGCTGAGCGTGAGGTCTTCGTCACGCGGCGTGCGCCCGACGATCATTCCCTCGTACACTTCCACGCCTGGGATCACAAAGAGCTGCCCGCGTTCCTGCGCATTGAACAGTGCATAAGCGGTAGCGGTCCCCGTCTCCCAGGCCACGAGCGAGCCGTTCGCCCGCCTCCGGATGGCCCCGGCGAACGGTGCATAACCGTGGAAGAGGCTGTGCAGGATGCCCGTGCCGCGCGTGGCCGTCAGGAATGCCTGTCGCAGCCCTAGAAGCCCCCGTGTGGGCACCAGGTAGATGTAGCGGACGGTGCCGTTAGGGTCCTGGCGCATGTCGGTCAACTGCCCCTTGCGCTGCCCGAGCATCTCCACCGCCACGCCGCCGTACCCTTCGGGCACTTCGACGTGCAGCTCCTCGATCGGCTCCAGCGTTTCCCCGGTATCGGGATCCTCGCGGATGATGACCTCGGGCGCGCTGACCTGGAATTCGTATCCCTCGCGGCGCATATTCTCGATCAGGATCGCCAGGTGCAGTTCGCCACGCCCGCTGACCACGAACGCGTCCGCCCCTTCTGTCGGATCGACCAGCAGCGCCACATCGCGCTCCAGCTCGCGCTCCAGCCGCTCCTTCAGCTTCCGGCTCGTCACCCACTGTCCCTCGCGACCTGCGAACGGGGAGTTGTTCACGCTGAAGGTCATGCGGACCGTCGGCGCTTCGACGGTGATTGGCGGCAGCGCGCGCGGGTCGGCCGCGTCCGCAATCGTATCGCCAATGGTGACCTCGCTGATGCCGGTAAGCGCGACGATCTCGCCGGCGCCTACCTCGGGCACCTCCACCCGCTCCAGCCCCTCGTGAATAAACACCTGGGCGATCTTTTCGGAGTAGAGCCGGCCATCCCGGTCGATGCGTGCTACTGCCTGGCCCTTACGCAGCGTGCCGGCGGTCAGGCGACCGAGCACGATCTTCCCCTTGTAGTCGTCGTAAGTCAGGTTCGTTACCAGCAGTTGCGCAGGAGCCTCGGGGTCTACCCTGGGGGGCGGGAGGGTCTCCACGATGGCGTCGAACAACGGCTTCAGGCTCGGCTCCAACGCATCCGGATCGGTCCCTGCCTGACCAAGCGGCGCGATGGTGTAGATCACCTTGAAATCCGCCTGCCGGTCGCTCGCGCCGAGCTCGATGAACAGGTCGAAAGTGCCGTTCACCGACCAATCCGGGCGTGCATGGGCGCGGTCCACCTTGTTGATCACGACGATCGCTTTGTGGCCGAGGGTCAGAGCCTTCTGCAGCACGAAGCGCGTCTGCGGCATCGGCCCCTCGGCTGCATCCACGAGCAGCAGGACGCCATCCACCATGTTCAGGACGCGCTCCACCTCTCCGCCGAAGTCTGCGTGACCGGGGGTATCTACAATGTTGATCTTGATGTCCCCGTAGTGCACGGCCGTGTTCTTGGCGAGGATGGTGATGCCGCGCTCGCGCTCGAGGTCATTCGAGTCCATCACGCGCTCGGGCACCTGCTGGTTGTCGCGGAATATCCGCTGCTGCTTCAGCATGGCGTCTACCAGCGTGGTCTTGCCGTGGTCCACGTGCGCGATGATGGCGATGTTCCGGATGTCGTTCCTGGTTTGCATTTTGCCCCTGCGCCTATCCGGCGCATTAAAAACAGCCTCGCGACACTGCTGCGAAGGCTGATCTCCTGTTGATCGAGTGAGCCCATTGTACCACGAGCCGTCCACCGGGGCCAAAACTGCGCCGCCCGGTTCGCGATGAACGCACAAACTTCGATTATCTGGGTCGATGCATCGGGATAGTTGTAGCCGAATTCAGGGTCTGCGTTCCCCATAACCGTTTGACACAAACCTCATACCCGTTATACTTCCGGATCAGATCGCAGCAACCGTAGCAATGGAGGAGGCCGGCGTGGTGTCCGGCGTTGCACGCGGGCGCCGGTCGCCTCTTGGCCTTGCAGCCTGTCGCAGGGCGCAACCTCATCCCGGCTATGGCGCCAGGATGCCATCTTTTCCCGTTCGTCACCGGACCGCCGGACGCTTCTCGCGCCGGCCCTCTCGCGGGCCGCCCATGATGGCAGCGCCCGCATCCGGCCCCTGGGAGAGACTCATGCGCGAGTTCAGCGGAAAGACCGCCTGGTTCATTGGCGCTCTCTTTGTCGGCTTCGTGGTCTGGTCACTTTACGGCGCGATCTTTCCCGTCGAGACCTACCTCTTCCGCCTGGTTCATATGGGGTTCATCTTCGCCCTGGCGTTCCTGGTGTATCCCAGTGCCAGACGCACCGATCGCTGGAGCAAATACGCGGATATTCTGCTCGCGATCCTCGGTGTAGCGACGATTGCCTGGGCGGTGCTCGACCTGGATAAGTTCATCCGGCGCTCGACGCTGCCCGAACCCACGGACATGCTGTTTGGCCTGCTGCTGATCCTGCTGCTGCTCGAGCTGTCTCGCCGCTCGGTCGGCCTCGTGTTCACCCTGGTCGTCTTCGGCTTTCTCCTGTATACCGCGTACGGGAACGTGATCCCCGGGGTGCTGGGCCATAAAGGCTACGACTTCGAGCGGATTGTGGGCCACATGTATATGACGCTGGAAGGCGTTTTTGGCGTCCCCCTGTCCGTCAGCGTGTCGTTCGTCATGCTTTTTGTCGTCTATGGCACCTTCATGGACGCAGCCGGGGCAGGGCAGTTCTGGCTGGAGCTGGCCATGGCGGTGATGGGGCGCAAGTCTTCCAGCGCAGGACGTGGCACGGTGATTACGACGGCGCTGCTGGGCGGCCCGCAGGCCAGCGGCGTGGCGACGACCATGTCCGTGTCTCCGATCATGTGGCCGATCCTGAAGAAGGCCGGCTACGATGCTAACATGGCAGCGGGACTCATCTCGGCCGGCGGCATCGGCGCGGTGATCTCGCCCCCACTGATGGGAGCCGCCGCGTTCCTGATCATGCAGTTCCTCGGGGTCGCCTTCTGGGACGTGGTGGTCATGGTGACACTGCCCACCCTGCTCTACTACATGGGCACCCTCTTCATGGTGGACATGGAGGCGCGGAAGCACAACTTCGAGCCGCCGGAGAGTTCTGGCCTGACCGCGCTGCAGGTAATGCGGCGGCGCGGCTACCATTTGCTGTCGCTGGTGCTGCTGATCGTGCTGCTTGGTCTGGGGCGCTCGCCGGAATCGGCGGCTATCTGGGGCATTGCCGCGGTGATCGTCACGAGCTTCCTGAGTCCGGACCGCAGCGAGTGGCTGACGCCTCGCCGGCTGCTCAAAGCCACACTGGAAGGCGCGCACAACATGCTGCCGGTCGCCATTTTGCTCGCGGCGGCGGGGCTGATCGTGGGCACCTTCTCCCTTACCGGGCTGGGGCTGAAGATCTCCGGCGTGATCATGTCTGCCAGCGCCGGCTCGGTGATTCTGGCGCTGCTGCTTTCGCTGGTGGCCTCGATGATCATCGGGCTGAGCCTGCCGATCACTGCCACGTACATCATGACGGTGATTATGGTGGCTCCTGCCCTGGTGAAGGTGGGCGTGCCGGCGCACGTGGCGCACCTGCTCGTATTTTACTTCGCCGTCCTGTCCGAGGTGTCACCGCCGGTAGGGCTATCCCCCTCGGCGGCGGCCGCCGTAACGGGCGGCAATCCCTTCGCGTCCATGATGCAGGCCTGGAAGTACTCTCTGCCTGCCTTCCTGGTGCCGTTCTTCTTCGCCGCCACTCCAGGCGGCAACGCCCTGCTGATCGTCGATTCGAATATCGTAGACATCCTGCTCGCCGTTATCACCGCCGGAACTGCCCTCTTCTTCCTGGCGCCCGGTATCATCGGGTATTTCCGGAAGCCGCTGGGGATCATCGAGCGTCTGGTGCTGATCCTGTGTGCCCTGGTGATGGTCGTGGACCCGCTTGACACGCGCAGCGTGCTCGGTGTGGCGCCGCTGCTGCTCGGCGCCGGGGTGCTCGTCTACAACAGTCTGGCCCGCCGTCCCGCCTCCACCGTAGAGGCGTGAGACGTCTCTGCGATTGGGTTGTTTCGCATTTCAGATTCGGAGGAGCAAGCAGATGAAGCGCACTGTCATCCTTCTCGTCGTCCTGGCCCTGGTCCTGGCGGGCTGTGCCCAGCCGCAGCAGACCGGAACGGCCGGCTCGGCAGCCACCGCGGCCCCCGCTGCCAAGGCAACCACCGCTCCCGCTGCGCCTGCAGCAAGCGGGAGCAAGATGTCGTTCAGCATCGCGACGGGTGGCACCGGCGGCGTCTGGTACCCGCTGGGTGGCGCTATTGGCAGCGTCGTGACCCAGAAGGTGGCGAACACCGAGGCCACCTCGGAAGCCACCACTGCTGCCATCGACAACATCAAGCTTGTAAACGCCAACAAGGCCGGCATGTCCTTCTCCTACGACTACCACGTCATCTGGGCCAACGAAGGCAAGCTGACCGCAGTGTCCGACAAGGCGATCCCGCTGCGCATCGTGATGGCGTTCTACGAGCAGCCGCTCCACGTCGTGACCAAGGAAGGCACGAACATCAAGACGCTGATGGACCTCAAGGGGAAGCGCGTCTCGACCGGGGCGCCCAACAGCGGCACGGAGGAGCAGGCCGACTACGTGTTCAAGGGGTTGGGCATCGACTGGAACAAGGATCTGACACGCGAGAAGCTGGGCGCCAGCGAGTCCGTCGCGGCTCTGAAGGACGGCAAAGTAGACGCCTTCTTCTGGAGCGGTGCAGTGCCCACCTCGTCGATCATCGACCTCGCCTCGACCCCCGGCCTCAAGATGGTGATGCTGCCGATCGGTGGCGACGTGGCCGACAAGATCATGAAGGCTAACCCCGGCGTCTTCCACATGAGCTCCTTCAAGAAGGGCTCCTATACCGGGATCGACGCCGACGTGGAGACACTGGCGATCACCGCCGTGCTCAATGCGATGGAGAGTTTCCCGGCCGATCGTGCGGAGCAGATCGTCAGCACGATCTTCGCCAGCAAGACCGAGATCAGCGCGGTTTGGAAGGAAGCGACCGGGCTCACGGAAGCGATCTCCATCTCGCAGCTAGGGGCTGACGCGCAGAAGTATCTGCATGCGGGCTCGCAGAAATACTTCAAGGCCAAAGGCGCGCTCAAGTAGCAGGAGTGGGCGGGGAGCGGCATAGAGTCGCTCCCCGCCTATCAGGATGTCCTTGGCTAGCGTGCCCCGCCCGCTCCTGACTCGCCTTGCCGTACTGATTGCCCTGCTCCTCGCCGGCGCGGTGGCCCTTGGCGCCGGCCTCCCACTGCCCTCGGCTACCCACCTGACGCTCCGCGACCTGGACGCCGGCCGCACGCTGCTGGACGTTGTGCTGCGGGACGGGGATCCCGTGACCTTCACCTGGCACAACTCCCTGTTCGACCAACCGGTACGCGAGATCATGTACGCCCGCGGCGGCCAACTGGTGCTCGATTCGGTCGCCTTTCTCGATCCCACAGGTTCATATGAGATGCCCGTTGCCGCCGCCGACGTCGCTGACCTGTACCATACCGGCGGCGCTTTTAGCGCCACCGGCCTGAACCGTCCCTATTCGCGCGTCGTCTACCGCATCGGCGAGATCGGTGACATGCACGTGCAGGTCGGTGAGCGGACCGTTGCGCTGCTGGCCGAAGCGGGGTTTGGGGCGCGGCGTGGAGATGAGCGCGACGCGAGCGACGGCGTGGGAGTGGGTTTCTGCGAGGTGGTGAGGAGCAGCCGTACATCCGGCGCCGGCTGACCGACGCTGGCGCGCTAGTTCAGGGAAGCGAAACGTGAACTCAAGTAACGTGCCCGACGAAGTGGTGCTTGCCATCGCCCGAACGGCTATCGCGGTTTACCAGGAGATGCTCCAGGAAGGGATCTGCGTGGAGGGCGCCGAGGCCGAGGCTCCGCACCAGGCTCTGGCAGTATGGCGGAGCAGTGACCGCAGTCCCGGGCCGGACTCACCAGCCGGGATGCTGCCGGACAGTTGAGGCAGTGCGCAGCGACCCGGCCCGGCTCACTGCGCACCCGATTCGAGCGGACAAACCGGAGGTTATGGGGTAGCAGTAGATCTGGCCGCCAGCGGCGCATTTAGCGCGCCGGTCGCCGCCGGCTCAGATAGTCGTGCCAGCAGATCCGCGCCGCCACGGCGCGCCACGGCCGCCAGGTCTCGGCAATCTGCTCCAGCTCGGCGACGCCCGGCACGGCCGGCAGCCGCTTGACCTCACTCACAGCCACCGCCAGTGCCCGATCTCCGGCGGGCCAGGCGTCGGGCCGGAGCAGCACCATCAGCAGGTAGACACCCGCCGTCCACGGCCCGATCCCCTTGATGCGCGTGAGCGCCTGCTGAACGTCTGGGTCATCGAGGCCGGGGAGTCCGTCCAGATCCAGCTCGCCTGAAAGCATCGCTTCGGCAACCAGGCGCGAGTAGAGCGTCTTCTGCCGGCTGAATCCCGCCGCTCGCAACTCGTCGGGGGTGAGGGCGAGAAACCGCTCGGGGGTCAACGGCGCGGCCAACTCGTTGAGCCGTTCAAACGCCGCTCTTGCCGAGGCCAACGAGACCTGCTGCTCGAGGATGATGTGCACCAGCGTCGGGAACCCCGGTGCGCGCTGCCATAGCGGCGGCGTGCCCCACTCCGCCGTCACACGCGCCAGATCGGGGTCGCGTTCTCCGAGCAGCAGCGCAGCCGCGGCCAGCGCCGGCTCATCAAGCTGGGTCAATTGTTGCATGGGCAGGTGAAGTGCGTTCCCAGACGAGTGTGCCGGTCTGCTCGACGCCGTTCACTACGGAAGGGGCAGTGCGCAGCGTAAGCCGGTCGCCATCGAGGCTATAGAAACGCACGAGGTCGGCACCCACACGCTGCGGCAGCGAGCTCAACTCAACATGGTGGACTACCTGTTCCGTCGTAAAGTCGTAGGCGCCGCAGTACGCCCGGAACGTCTCCCGCCGCGCCGCCGCGTCGCCGGCAGAGGTGTGCTCTGCGGCCATCATCTGCACCGACACCTGCCCCGCCGGGGTATAAATCAGGTATCCGGACGGGTGGCGGCCAAGCGGGTACGCCACCTCGCCGGTCGCGTCTCGCTGTTCGAACGATTTGAGCTGCCAGGTGCCGGCAAGCGGGTTCTCTGCCATTCGATCTCCTTCGATTCTACCTACTGCGCGCACGCTGTAGCCAGGGCTGCCGTGGCCTGGGCCGCGGTCGCGTAGACGCTAACCTGCCCGCGATCGATCGCCAAAGTCTGGAACGGCACCTGCGACTGAAAGCCCGGTTGCGGGAAGCTCACCACGTAGCAGCCGCCATAGTGCTGCTCGGCGCCGGCGATCGTGCGGGCGTGCAGCGCCACGGGTACGCGGTAGCCGGCGCGACCTGCCCCGCTGTCCCCCTGCTCGGCGCCGGTCTCGATCTCCACCAACGCAGTGTCGGCGTACCCTTGCTGAAAAGCCTCTAAGCCGGCCGGCGGCGTGCGCCAGTATGCAAAGGCTCGCACGTACTCCTTGCGGTTCACGGCATTGAAGAGGGAGCGCAGCACGTCGGTTGCCGCGGTCCGGTTGTCGATATATACATCGGGGCCGATCCCGGTGGCCGCGGGCTGCGGGGTTACCGGCCGCTCGGCGCCCGCGAGACAGTCGCCGGGGGTCCCGGACTGGCTCAGCTCTGCGGAGACGATGCCGAGCGGTTGGAACGGTGGGACGGCCTGTATCTGCGGGTCTGCCAGGCGAAGAGTATAGCACGCGTCAAAGCTTGCCGTCGTCCCGTCGCTACGGCGATGCGTCTCGAGCGCCGCTGCCCGCCAATAGCGGCTCCCGGCAGCGGCCCCATCCGACATGCCCCGCACCTGTATCTGCACCGTCTCTATGCCCTGCATGTTATTTACGAGCTCCGCGAAGGTCGGGGCGTTTTCGCCGCCGCCGGGCCACCAGTACGAAAATGCCTGCGCGTACACCTTGTGGTTCAGCGCGTTTGCGTACGAGCGCAGCACCTCCTCCGGGGAGCTACGGTTGTCAAGGTAGTCGCCCGTAGGCCTGGGCCCTGCGGTGACGGTCGCGAGTGGCAGCAGTGTGACGGTGTTCTGCCACGGCCTGCCTCCGGCGCTCATGATCGCGTACTGCCCGATGCTGAAGAACACGAAGCGGTCCGGTTGGGTGGTGTCTGCCATAAAGTAGGCGATGCCTCCCACGGCCGCGTACGGCTGGGGGCACTTCTGCGTCCGCGCCGCTCGCGCTTCGACGCTCTCCCCCGGACGGGCCGGCGCCTCGATGCGGGCGAAAACCCGGCCCGGCGGGTTGCTCTGCCCGGCGATCGGATCGGCAGCGAGCGCCGCGCGACAGTCGCTCTCCGCGTAGCCTTGCAGCAGTTGTGTGCGCACGGCTACGTCCAGGCTCTGCGCCGCCGGCTTGCGAAACACCCGAACCCACTGCCCGGCTTCCGGCTGCATGCTGGTCGGGTAGACGTAGATCTTGTCCCCAACCTCGCGCACACCGATCCGTTGCTCCTGCTGCTCAGAAAGGTAGGTGAACCGGATCCCTAGCGCGGTAGAGGTAAATGTCGTGACGCCCTGGCCCGGCACCGCCGTCGCCGAGACCGCCGTTGGAGACGGCCGGGTGGCCGGCGCTGTTGCGCTCGCACGCGTGGCCGCCGGCGCAGGCGCAGTAGCGCGTGTAGCAGCCGGTGCGGACGCAGTGGCGGGCGTGACGGCGGGAACAGAGGTGCGGGGTGCGCCAATCGTAGCGGTCGCCGCCGCAGTACTCGCCGGCGGAACGGTTGCGCTCGCCGGCGAGCCGGTTTGTGTAGGCGTCACCGGCGACGGGAAACTGCAGGCCCCCAACAACAGGCCTGCGATCAAAAGAACACCGAGCAAGATGCGGCGAGACATGGTACCTCTCCTTCCGGCGTGCCGGTCAGCGACCGCACACGCTAAGCAGTACCACTCCGACGCAGGATTTGTACGTATGGTTCCCTATTATTGCTCTCGTCGTTGGTGCACGGCGCCTCTAGCTTCGATGCCTGCTCCTACCGCTACTCATGGACCGAACCGCTCGCATCTGAGCTCATACCAATGCTACCATCCTGAGGCGCTCGAAGGACGCCCGTCGTACACTAGACTCGCATCGACCGCAGGAGAGTATCGAATTCCCGTTAACCTGTGGGCTAGGAGTGCCGGGCCTTTCCCTACACCAATCCCCGGTAATCGCCGGGATCCATCGCCTGCAGCGCAAACAGCTGCACCACGGCGGCCTGGTCGATCAGGCGGGTGGTGCCGGGGAATTCCGGGAAGCGGAACAGCCCGTCTGGCAGCCGGTAGCGCTCCCAAAGGAATTCGGCATATGCGGCCAACGCCGTCATTGTCGCATCGAGCAGCGAGGAGTCCAGGGTCGCCAGGTAGAGCAGGTTCCGGAAGAAGATGGCGTTGTAGACCGGCTGCTGTGCCGTGTATCCGGCGGGTCCAAAGTGCCGGAGCGCCGCCTCCGCCGTTGAAACGGCACGCGTAAGGTAGGCGCTCTCCCCGGTCACCTCATAGAGCAGCGCAGAGGCGCCGGCCATCGCGCCCTGGTTGTAGCTCCACACCGTCTTCTCGACCGTACCTTCTAGCGAGATGCTGTCCCCGTACAGGTCACCGGGACCGAGCAGCGTGTCGTTCACCCAGTCGTAGATGCGCCGCCCCCATTCAAGGTAGCCTGCCTCCCCCGTGATCTGGTACAACCGCAGCGCCACCTGGATGCTGGGGGCGTTCGATACGACGGTGCGCGCCAGATTCCACTCTGCCTCTACCCAGAAGATCCCACCGGGTGCGGCGTGGGCCGGATTATCGTCCCAGCCGGAGATTAAATACTCGAACACCCTGGCCGCGCGCTCGACCAGCGCCTCATCCGGCTGCCTGAGATATGCGCGCGTGAGATTGAGCGCGGCCCAGGCGTTGTCGTCGTAGAAGCGATCGCCGTTGTGGCCCAGTGGCTGTACCACGTACGAGCGATATGCGGTGCCGTCCCAGTAGAGCGGCAGCGTCTCGTGCAGTTGTCTGCTCAGCGCGGCGCTATAGGTATTGTGGGCCACGGCCGGCAGAGCCAGCAGGTCGAGCGTGGCGGCGATGAGCTGCGACAGCGGCCATTCGTAGGCGTACGGGTACGCACCCAGCCGCGGCGTCTGCTCCAGGTACAGCGGAAGCGTTTCCCCCGGCATGGCGTTTGGGCGGTACATCTCCCGCTCGATCGCCTCGTAAGACGACACCGCCCTGGTGGTTGCCGGCGAGTTGACGGCCGGAATCGTGGCGGTAGGATTCTCAGACGTTGCGGTGGGCCGGTCCGCCGGCGACACCGGGGCCAGGGTGGGGTCCGGCGGGGCCGCCGGCCACGGTAGCGCCGGTGTGACAGCCGGTCGCCGGGCGGGCAGGTTCTGCTGCCCGCGTTGCGCACACGAGACGATCGTGGTGGATGCCGCAGCCAGCGCCAGCTTCAGGAAGCGGCGGCGGCCATCGCCGCGGGAACTCAACCGCAAACCCCCCACCCCCAGCGGCGGCTGATCCAACCGTTGGGGTAGCCGGCCCGCCGGCTTTTCTTGACGATCTCTTGAAGGTCGTGCAGCATGTGGAAGACGGGCAGCTGCCGCATTGGAGGTGCGATCGACATGAATACAGTATACAACGGCGGTATGGCTGAAAATGAAGGGGACACTCCTGATCTCGCAGTCAGACGGCTGCGAGAGCACGAATGTCCCGATCCCGCAGTCGAAAAGCTGCTTGCTTCGGCCGAGCCGGCCGTGCGCTACCAGGCGCTGGTGCGCATCCTCGGCGCAGACCCTTCCTCTCCCGACGCGGCAAACGCCCGGCGGCAGGTAGTGTCTTCGCCCCGCGTGGCCGCGCTGCTGGCGGAGCGAGATGCCGGCGGCAGAATCCCCGGCCGCCCGTACGCCAAGTGGGGCGGCGCCCATTGGGTGCTCGTGGCGCTCGCAGAACTGGGCTATCCGCCCGGAGACGAATCACTTATCCAGCTACGTGAACAAGAGCTCGAGTGGCTGTTCAGCGCGAAGCACGCCCAGCGCATCCAGACCGTCGATGGGCGCGTCCGGCGCTGCACTTCCCAGGAAGGGAACGCTCTCTACGCCCTGTTGACACTCGGACTCGCCGACGAGCGCTGCGACGAGCTCGCGGCGCGCCTGGCTCGCTGGCAGTGGCCGGATGGCGGTTGGAACTGCGACCTCCGTCCGGAGGCGATCCACTCTTCCTTTATGGAGACCCTCATCCCTCTGCGTGCTCTCGCCCTGCACGGTCGTGTCACCGGCAACCAGACGTCACTCGCGGCGGCTGCTCGCGCTGCCGAGCCGTTCCTCACCCGCGGCCTGTTCCGCCGTCGCGGCGACGGAGGCGTAATCGATCCGCATTTCCTGCTGCTGCACTACCCATGCTACTGGCACTACGACATCCTGTTCGGGCTCAAAGTGCTGGCAGAGGCCGGCTTCGCCGGCGATGCACGCTGCCGCGAGGCATTGGACCTGCTGCGCGCCAAGCGACTGCCCGGGGGCGGCTATCCCGCAGAGGCGCGCTATTACCAGAGCCGCGACCGGTCCGCCAGCGGTTACTCGCCCGCTGATTGGGGCGTGACAGGTACGACCCGCATGAATGAGTGGGTGACGCTGGACACTTTGTATGTGATGCGGGTCGCCGGCAGCCTGCCTTAGGGAAGCGTGTCGTCTTTCGTTCTGCACTGGAGGGAGTCAAAGGTGGAGAAGCTCGATCTGCGCAAACAGTTGAAGAATCTGTACCAACCCCCGGCGAAGCAGCCGGTGCTGGTCGAGGTGCCGGCGCTCCAGTTCGCCACGATCTCGGGCGAACTGGAGCCTGATGTCGCCGGACCCGGCGTCTCTCCCGTCTTCCATGAGGCCATGCAGGCGATGTACGGCATCGCGTACACGCTGAAGTTCGCGTCCAAGAAGCGAGAGGTCGACGCGGTTGACTATCCGGTCATGCCGCTGGAAGGGCTCTGGTGGGTCGAGCGGGGCGAGTTCTCCTTCACCGAGCGCGGCAACTGGTGCTGGAAGCTGATGATCATGCAACCGGACCACATCGACGCGGCGATGTTCGAAGATGCCCTGACGCAGGTGCGGAAGAAGCGCCCCAGCCCTGCCCTCGAGCGGGTGCGTCTGGAGCGATTCCACGAGGGGCTGAGCGCGCAGGTCATGCACCTCGGGCCCTACTCCGAAGAGCAGCCCACCATCGAGCGTCTCCACGCATTTGCCGAGGAGAGCGGCTACAAGCTGCGCGGGGATCATCACGAGATCTACCTGGGAGATCCTCGCTCTGCCGCGCCCGAGAAGCTCAAGACCGTGCTGCGGCATCCGGTCGAGAAGCGGTAGCGCACGATCGCACGCAGCCGCCCGTACGCGCAGAGGCGGGGGCCCTTGCTCCCGCCTCTGCTCTACTTTACGTCTGACCCTTCACCTGGGTATTCCGCGGGTCACGCTACTTCTTCAACACGCCCTGGATCCACGCCGTCATATCGTCGAGGAAACCCGGGACGAAGGTCTTGAGCGTGGCGTATTCGTTCGGGCTGCCCGTCACCGCCGGCTGCATGAGGTGGTTCGCCTCGGGGTAAACCTTCGTCGTCACCGTCTTGTTGCCCCCTTGATCCAGGGCTGTCTTCATGGCCGGCTCGTTGACTGCCGCCGCTACCTGGACGTCCTTGCCGCCGAACACCGCCAGCACCGGTACGTCGACTTTCGCCAGCGCCGGGGCGGGATCGTAGGAGAGGAAGAACTTGAACCATGGGTTGTCCATAGCGGCAACCTGGTCTGCGACGGCTCGCTCCGCGACCTGCTTCGGATCGCCACCTAGAGCCTTGAGCTGTTCGGCTGACATAGCGGCGATCTGCGTTTCCAGCTCCTTCTGCATCTCCGCCTTCAGCTCATCCCACCCTTGCCCGGTGATAACGATCCGCATCACGCGCTTCTGGTCTGTGACCGCCTGGTCAACTTGCGCCTGAGGCGCACCCTGCGATTTCATCACGTCGGCGACCTGCCGCTCCAGGATCTTCTCGCCGGTCACACCCGGGCCGGCCAACAGGATCAGGAACGCTACGTCGTCCGTTTGCGTGGCCACCATCGGCGCGATGAGGCCGCCTTCGCTATGGCCCAGCAGCCCGATCTGCTTCGCATCGATGTCGCTCCGCGACTTGAGGTAGGCTACTGCGCTGGCCACGTCACCGGCGAAGTCCTGGCTCGTCGCCTTCAGCACGTCGCCTGTCGAGCCGCCAATCCCCCGGTCGTCCAGGCGCAGCACGGCGATGCCGTTGCGGGTGAAATGGTCGGCGAACATGCGAAACGGCTGGAAGCCGAAGATATCCTCGTCGCGGTTCTGCTGGCCTGACCCTGAGATCAGCACCACCGCGGGCGACGGACCACCGCTGGCAGGCAGAGTCAACGTGCCCGCCAGACTCACAGCGCCGTTCTTGACCGTTACCTCTTCCTGCTTGTATGGGACCGTCGCAGTGGCGGCGGCCTGGGCTGCCTGCCGCTTGAGCGTGAAGGTACCCGTGTAGCCGGCCTGCGAGAACTTCCCCGCGATCGAGCCGTCAGGTTGGAGTGCACCGTCATAGCTGGCGAGGCGCTGTCCCTCGAACGTCTCGAAGTACAGCTTGCCGTCTCCCTCCCTGATCTTGTTCAGCGGGATGTCCTTTGCGGCCTGCGCGGTGATATCCATCAGCCCCTTGATACCGGAGCCGCTCCCCGAAAGGCGCACAACCATCGGGATCTTCTGTCCCGCTACGTCGATGCTGCCTTCCCAGCTTCCCTCCAGCGTTGGACCCGAAGCGGGACCGGTTTCCTTCGCGGCTGCTGTGACTGCCGCAGGCGTGGCCGCAGTGACGGCGACCGCCGTCGCGGGCGGAGATTGGGTGGCAGGTGCAGCCGCGCTGCACGCGCCCAAGAGCGAGACGAGCGCCAGCAGGCAGGCCATGCCTGCGTAGCGAGACAAATTGCGAGTAGACACCTTTTCCTCCATTCGATGGGCGTGCTGATGCCGCGCCTGCAGGAGATTGTATCCCTGCCGGCAGCAAACCGCATCGTACATAGGTCCGCGATTCAACTGGCCATCGGCACAGCTCGCGCACTCGCCAGGAGGCGGATGTCAGGGTCTCACGCCGCCCAAGGGGCGCGGGGCCATCACTACCTGCGAGAAATGGTGCTACTGCAAAGATTTCGTAGGTCACGCTTGTAGCGTGACACCGGGCACAATCGCGTGACACCGTGCGCCAGCATTCCGCGAATCGTCACGCTACAAGCGTGACCTACATCGTGACCTACGTGGTACTGGCTGCTACTTCGCGATACAAAAGTTGAAGAACGGCGTCCCAAGCACCCCCATGAGCCGGACCCACAGCGGCAGCACCATCTCGACGCTGCGCGCTGCGCTGATGTCGCCGAGGTCGATGACAGACTGCCACCCGAACTCATTCTGCAGCAGCTCACGCACCTGCGTCTTCGCGCTCTCGTCATTCCCGCACACGAACACCGCGTGCTCGCCGGGCACCAGCGCCGGATTCACCATCACGCCGGCGGTCATGGTGTTGAGTGACTTGACCACGCGCGTCCCGGGAAAGGCGCGTTGGATCTGCTCGGCGAGAGAATCGGTGTTGCAGACGGAGAGCGAGGGCGGCATCCCGTGCGAGAAATCGAGTGCATTGGCCACGTCTACCAGCACCTTACCGTCCAGATTGGCAGCGCCTGCCTGATCGAGCGCTTCGAGCGACCTTCCCCCCGCAGTGCAATTGAAGAGCATCTCGCCGTGGCACGCCGCCTCTGAGAAGGTCCCCAGCCGCACCTGCGAGTTGTCTCGATACCAATCGCTGAAGGGCGGAGTCCCCATCATATCCGGCTCGGTACGCTCCTCGAGTCCCGCGACGTCGCGTGTGCCGATCATGACATCATGCCCACGCTCGGCGAGCTTCGCGCCGATGGTGCGGCCGACAATCCCCGTGCCCAGTACGCCGATCTTCATCTATACCTCTTCTATATCGCGCCTGCCTGTGGCTATCCGCCGGCCGGTGCTGGCAGCCCGGCGGCCTTACTCTCCTGCGTAGTCCAGCGCCGCGAGAACACCCGCGCAGCGCGGCGACCCCCACCGCTTCCGTCTCGACGGCGTCTCGATCTTCCGGCGTCCCGCCGAACCAGGTCACGTCGACGTGCAGCCGGTCCCCGCTCTTGCGGCCCCGCCATGTGCCCGCTACTTCGCCGTCCCGCAGCACGGCGCCCGGGGCGCCGGCGGTGCGCCAGATCACACGCTGCCGCGCCTTCTCCGGGACGATGAGGACGCGGTCGCGCTGCTGCAGATAGGGGTCGTGCGCCGGCAGGAAGCGGGCTCCGGGCGGCGCAGCCGGGGTAGCGGGCGGCATGAACCGTTCCAGCTCCTCGCGCAGCAGCCACGCCCGTCGCCCTTCGACGCGGACCTCGACCAGCGCATCCTCGACCCCTTGCCATATTGCCGCCGCATGCTCCGGTACAATCCCCGCCCACGCGGCGAAATCGCCAGGCGTCGACGGGCCGTAGCAGCGCAGATAGCGGCGCACCAGCTCCGCCTGCGCATCCGAAGTGGCCAATTCCGGGATCGCAGCTCCCAGCCATTGGTCCGTGCGGGCAAACGTGGTCTCGCCGCCCTGCCGTGCTCCGAAACAGACCCAACCTGCCAGCGCCGCCGGTCGCAGCGAAAACGAAACGAGCGCCTCCCCGGCCTTCTGCCCCGCTGCATACAGAAACGGCGCGCCCCAACGCTCCCGCGCTGCCGGCTGCAGGCGCACGGCGACCCACTCCGCCAGCTCGCGATCGAGCTGCTGCTTGCCGGCGATCGCGCGGCCGTCCAGCACGTGGCGCACAGCTTCCGTGGTTTGCTGCACCACCTCGTCGATCGACATGCCCGCCACGTCGAGGCCCCCGCCGATGCCGGCGACGAAAGCCTGCAGCCACTCGCTGGTTCCCGGCAGCAGACCGAGCGTGAACACCGGGGCCTCGGTAACCGGGAAGAGATGCGGCGCCGCACGCAGGCTCCACGTTTGCAGCAGCGTCTTGTCGCGCTCGAGCGCCGCCGTCAGCTCTTCGGAGCGGAGCCCTTCTACGCGCGCCCCCAGCGAAAGGAGGGCGGCGCCGGGGGGCGTGTTTTGGACGGCGCAGGCGCCGGCTGCCGCCAGGAGTGACCCGGCGGGCAGGCGCGCGTCGAGGTGGTGGCCGGCCAACCTGAAGGCGACCACCTGCTGTCTGGTAACGGCGACCTGCGAATTAGGCATCGTCCGCGCTCTCTCGTCCCGCGCCGGATTGAAGCGGCGCTTCGCGGATTATAACCGCGGAAACGCCGGTGTGAAGGATCATCCTGCCGGTGAACCTGAACGCGATACGTCAGGCGCATTGCGCCCCTTGTAACGAACGAAGCGGGAGGCTTGCTACAGACCTGATCCTGCGGCGCGCTGAATCTGTTGTTGCGAGAGTTCTTGTTCGCCTCTGCATATACGGGAAGACAGGAGTTGAACCATGCCAGAACGAAAGAAGGCCCCGGCGGCCGGAATGGCATCCAGAACCTTCAAGACCAGTATCGACCTGCCGGAGAAGAACCGCGCTGCGATTATCGAGCTTCTAAACCAGCAGCTTGCGGACACATTCGACCTGTTCAGCCAGACCAAACAGGCCCATTGGAACGTGAAGGGCCCGCAGTTCTACCAGCTGCACGTGCTGTATGACGAGCTGGCGGAGAAGCTGCTCGGCCACATCGACGCCGTCGCCGAGCGTGTCACGGCGTTGGGAGGCATGGCAATGGGCACGGCGCGCATGGCCGCGGCGGCTTCCCGGCTTCAGGACTACCCGCAGAACGCGGTGATGGATCTGGAGAACGTGAGGGCGCTGGCGGATTGCTACGCCAAGGTGGCCGCCAGCACTCGGGAAGGGATCGAGATCGCCGAGCAGCAGAAGGACATGGACACCAACGACCTGCTGATCGACCTATCGCGCGATCTGGACAAGTCCCTCTGGTTCCTGGAGGCGCACCTGCAGGGTGGGCCGGCCGGCACGAACCACCGGTAGAGCACCCGGTAATCGTGCGCGACAGTGCGCTCTCCCGCGCCGCATCGCGTGAGCCGGGAGAGCGCACTCGCGAAGGTGCAATTGGTTCGGGCTAGGCCCCGGCGTTCGTTAGTGCGGGCGCCGCGTCTCGCATCGCCGGCTCCGGCCGGTAAGGCGCTTCCGTGTCAATGTCGCCCACGAAGTCGGGCGTCGGCCCCTTCTCCAACAGCTGGCGCAGAGCCATCGCCTCGCCCAGGTGATACCAGTAATGGTACGTGGTGCGGAGCAGCAGGGACCCCACCGTCGCGGCATTCGGTTTGATCGGCGCCGCCAGCGTTTCCTGCGTCAGGGCATCCAGCCACGGATCGGCTGCCGCCGTCACCGCTTGCCACGTCGCCCAGATCTCCCCCATCGGGGGTGTGCAGGCGGGCTTGCCGTAGGCATGCATCTCGTTCAGGTCGGGAAAGGGGATCTGGCGCTGCCCGGCCTGCAGCCAGTAACGCTGCTCCTGCCAGGCGAGGTGACCCACCATCCAGCTGATACAGTTCATCTCCCCCAACTCGCTGCTGTGCGTGCTCTTCTGACAGCCCCGCCAGCCCGCGCGTGAACTCGCTGCGCGCGAAACGAAGCTGGTCCACCAGCGGATGCGCCATCGTTACTCCTCCTCACGGCTGTTGCCGGCGACGAACCAGTCGATCAGCCGGCGCGCGATCGTGAACCTGGGCGGGAGATCGGGCAGGTCGTGCGGGCCGAACCAGCACGCGTCGGCGAGCTCGCTCTCCTCCAGCTTGATCTCGCCGCCTGCGTAATCGGCAGTGAACCCGATCATCAGCGAGTTCGGGAAGGGCCAGGGCTGGCTGTCGAAGTAGCGGATATTCTCGATCTGGATGCCCGTCTCCTCACCCACCTCCCGGTACGCGCACTCCTCGAGCGATTCGCCCGGCTCCACAAAGCCGGCCAGCACGCTGTACCGGCCGGACGGGAAGCGGTGATTGCGCAGCGAGCAGGAGCTCGCGCCCGCCCTCGCCCTGCCGCACCACGGCGATGATGATGGCCGGCGAGATACGGGGATAGTTGAGCAGCCCGCACTGGGGGCAGCGCCGCGCGCGCTCCCCCTCCATTGCCTCCGTTGGCGTCGCGCACTGCCCGCAGAACCGGTGTGTGCGATCCCATGCGACAACCTGCGCCGCCCGCCCCGCGATGGCCACCATATCGTCGCCGAGCAGCGGGTAGAGCAGCCGCAGTCCACTCGCCCTCATGCCGGCGGGCAAAGCGACGTCGGGCGACAGCTCGCCGCAGTAGCAGTCGACGCGGTCGTCGCCCTCTTCGAGATAACCCAGGTAGAGGCGGCGCGAAAGCTCCGCCTGCAACTGCTCTGCGTCGCCGTCCTGCGGCACGTACGCCGCATCGCCGTCCTGGCCCACCAGCATCTCCTCGCCTCGGAAGAGGAACCAGCTCGTACGCTCGGGTCGCCCGGCGGGCGGTGAAATAGCGATGGGAAGAATGTGAGTTTCGCATGGAGCAGATTGTAGTACGGGAGGGGCGCGGGGTCAAAGGGGACCTAACCCCCCGGCCCCCTTCCCTCGCGAGGGAAGGGGGAGCGACCATGCGCGCAGGCGGTGACCGGCTCCCCTCTCCTCGCAGGAGAGGGGCTGGGGGAGAGGTTCCTCGCCGCCTTATGCGACCGGGACACGCTCCGGGCTCGCCTCGCGCTTGCGCTGCACCTCTTTGCGCTGCTCGCTCTTGAGCATCTCGAAGATCGCCGCCTCCATCTGCGCCGGCATGCGGCTGATCTCCTTGCCCGTGGTCATCGCGTAGTAGTAGACGCGGGCGCACTTCTCCAGGATCTCGGCGTTGCGCACCGCCTGATCGACCGTCGTGGACAGGCAGAGGATGCCGTGGTTCTGGATGACGTAGGCGTTGCACTGGTTGTCCAGCTTCGCCACGATGTTGTCGATCAGATCGACGCTCCCCGACACCGCGTACGGCACGATCTCGACGACGTTCCCCAGGTTCAGCACCTGCTCGTCGAACAGCGCCGGGATCGGCTCGTTGATGAGCGCGTAGATGCTGGCGTACGGCTGGTGGGTGTGCACCACGGCATTCACGTCCGGCCGCTTCTGGTAGATCGCCACGTGCATCGCCGTCTCGATCGATGGCTTCAGCGCGCCCTCGAGCGGGGTCCGCTGCCAATCCACCACGCAGATATCGTCCAGTTGCATCGTGTGGTAATCGCGGTTCGAAGGGGTGATCGCCAGCGCCTCCTCGCCCTCGATGCGCACCGAGATATTCCCACCCGTCGCCATCAGGAACCCGCGCCCCGTCAGCGACTGTGCGCACCCCAGCACCTGGCGCTTGAACTCGTCGTAGTGTCCCAAGGTTCTTCTCCTCACACGTCACGCGTCCCGGACGCGTCCCGGATGTATCCCAGTTTATCGCACGGGCCGAGCCGGTCACCCCAGCGCGTTCCGTGTTGTTGCGGTGGACGTCGTATCCCCGGCATGGAAAGCTGCTTCACGTTGGCGGGCTGCAGATCGTGTCCCGGCGCCCGCTTTGCCTCGTCCATTCTACAGCACATGACACGCAACTCCACAGAAGCGACGCCCTGGCCCGCCCTCAACTGCCGCGATAAGTTCCCATCGAATCCATCACGCGGGACCGCGGTTCGCTGCAGATCATCAAGACAGTGAGTGGGAGCTACGCCTTCCCAATTGATACTTCACTATAGTGGCATCCATCACATAGTCAACGGGTAACTGCTCCCCTCCCTCTGGCCAGGTGCCTGCCTGTTCATCCGGCCCCGCAGGTGCCCGCCCACCTGCCGGGCGCAGCCGGGCGCGTTTGCGCATACACTCCCGGCGCCGGCAAATACCACAGCCGGCAGACACCACAGGAGGAAACGATGAGCATCGACCCGGTCGAGGGACACTTTGGAAACTGGATTGGCGTTGTGGTCTGGATCGTTTTGTTTGGTCTGTTCCTGGCTTTTATCCCCTTCTACAAGAAGAGTCACATCAAGCCCGCGGCGCCTACATGGCCTTCGTCGTGGCCCTTGCGCTCGAGATGTTCGGCGTGCCGCTGAGCATGTACGCGATCGCCGGCGCTGCTCGGCCGCAACCTGCCGGATGGCATGCTGTGGGGCCACACGCTGGTCGCACCAGATCGGGCTCGCCGGGCACCTACATCGCCTCAGCGCTGCTACCTGATCGCGCGCGGCGCTGATCATCTGCCGGCTGGCGCGCGATCTACCGCAACTACTGGAGCAAGGAGCCGGGCAAGGGGAAGCTCGTGACCACCAGCATCTACCGCTACATCCGCCACCCGCAGTACACCGGCTTCCTGCTGGTCACGCTCGGCATGCTCTTCGAGTGGGCGACCCTGCCGCTGCTGATCATGTGGCCGATCCTGCTGGTAGTCTACTACCGGCTGGCGCGGCGCGAGGAAGCCGACATGGAAGAGGAATTCGGCCCTGCATACGCCGAATACCGGCGCAACACCTCGATGTTTGTCCCGATTCCGAAGTTCCTTCGCCTGCAGGCAGCACCCATTCACTAATCCGCCTGCCAGTCCGAAAACAAAACCGCCCCTCTCCCGCGGGCGCACGTGGGAGAGGGGCGGTTTTACGTTCCGCAGGTGCCGCGGGGCCAGTGCGTGGGGACACGCGCGGGTGGATGGGGGTGGGGTGTGGACCGAGGGGTTTGGATCGCGAGACGCGAAGGGTCTGGAGCACGAAGACGCGAAGGGTCTGGATCACGAAGACGCGAAGGAGCGCGAAGACACGAAGCGCGAAGGGCACGAAAGGGTGGCGCGGGTGCGGCGGCGATGCCACCGGGCTACCGGCCCGCGGCGCAGCGACGCCTTCGCCGCGACGATCACCAAGGCCGCCATCCACTGCGTGACCGCTTCGCGCCCTTCGCGCTTCGTGTCTTCGCGCTCCTTCGCGTCTTCGTGATCCAACCCTTCGCGTCTTCGTGCTCCACACCCCCACTACGGACCAGGGGTCTGCAAGGTGGATTGGGCGTTGGCGGGTCCCGTCCCGTGGCAGGCGCAGGCAAGTCTGCGGGCGAGGACGGTACGTCTTGGCGGTACGCTGGACGAGATCTCGGCCTCCGAGGCTTCGGCCGCGCGCGCGCGCGCAGCGACAGTTACCCGGCCTCCGGGTGGCGGCGTGCACGGCATGTGCGGGCACCATGCTGCGGGATCTGCCCTGCGCCTGCTGGCGTGGAGCAACTGAGCGGCGGAGGGAGACGCCCGCTTATTTGTGCTCCGTATATCCTCTCCTCGTTCACTCTATTTGCCCCTTGCGTAAGGGCCGGAGTATGATATATTTTTCACAAATGGCAGCGGTTGTCGTCCGCTATCAGACTAAGGGATATCTCGTTGGTAGATTACCGGATCGAACTCGAGAAGCCACCACCTGACTGCGTCTCCTTGCGGGTATACTTGCTTGGTCCCGTCCGCATTGAATGGGATTGGCAGCCCTTGAGCATCTATCGCCGGCAAGCGCGTGCGCTGCTGTGTCGCTTGGCAGCACGCATGCAACCCGTTCCCCGCGAAGAACTGTGTTATGCGTTCTGGCCCGATGTACCCGAAGCGTCGGCGCATCGCTGTCTGAGCCACCTTCTCAGCCATCTCCGCCAGGCATTGCCCGAGCCAGACCTGATTTGCAGCACGAACGAGCTGGTAGAACTTGATTCGTATCGTGTCTGGTCCGACTCGTGTGCTTTTCGAACTGCCTGCAGCCAGCCCGACACGCGTCCCGCATCCTCGCTCGAGGAGGCGATCGCGCTGTACCGTGGACCGTTCCTGTCTGGTTGCTCTCTCCCCGACCGCCCTGAGTTCGAGCTTTGGGCTTCCGAGTGGCGCAGCAGCTACGAGCGCATGTATCTGGCCGCTCTCGCCCGCCTGGTCGCTCTGGAGGTCAATTCGGGCGACTACAGCCGCGCCATCTTCTACGCACGCGAGTATCTTCAGGTAGACGAGCTTGCCGAGGAGATGCACCGTCGGCTGATGATTCTGCAGGTGATGACCGGCAACCGGCCCGCTGCCGTCCAGCAATACCAGGAGTGCCGGCGCCTGCTCCAGCGCGAGCTGCGTGTTGACCCACTGCCCGAAACCCGCGCCGTCTACGAGGCGATTACCAACAACGCATAGCAGCTGTAACGCCGGGTCGCCCGTCTTGCTCCTCCGTGATTCCGTGCTACACTGGTGCTGCCCTTAGGCCGATACACGATGCACTCCCCGGTACTGCCATGCCCGGAGAAATCTCGTCAGGAGGCTCACGGCCCGAATGGTTGTCCGTGGGATAGAATGGTTCCGCACTACCCTACGGGGACGCCTGATCCTCTTGGTGCTGCTGTCTCTAGCAGCTCCGGTGATCCTGTTGCTCCATTCCACAGACGAGCAACGCCGCCTTTCTTACGGAAGTGCGGAAGCGAGCGCGCTGCAATTGGGTCACCTCGCTGCCGATCAGCATGCCCGATTGATTGCGGGCGCCCACGAACTGCTATCGGCCATGGACGAGTTCCCGTCCCTCCAGGAATATGACGGTCCCGCCTGCAGCCAGGTAGCCGCGCGTCTGCTGCAGAAATACTCGGTCTACGCTGACTTGCCGCGTCTCCCTGCCCACCGGAGAAGTTTTCTGCAGCGCCACACCACTCGAGTCCCCGCAGTCCTGGGCGGAGTATTCCTGGTTCAAGGAAGCGGTAGCGCGCGGCGAGATGGCGGTAGGAGACTACCAGGTTCATCCTTTGGACGGTATCCCTTCCCTCATCATCGCCCATCCGGTGGTCGGCACGACAGGTGAGCTCCGGGCCGTCGCAATCCTCTGGGTCCAGTTAGATTGGCTTTCCGGATATGCTGCCAGCATTCACTCGGATCCGGGCCACATGGTTGACATCCTGAATCAGGACGGCGTGATACGGGTACGCTATCCGGACCCGGCGCTCTGGATTGGGCGCTCGGTGGCGCTGCCCGATGTGATGAAGACGTCGCAAAGTGGCACGACAGCCGGAGCCGGAGTCGACGGTTCAGAACTTCTCTACGCCTTTGTCAGTCTCGAAAACCGTCCTGAGGGCGAGCAGCACTTTATCCGGATTGGTATACCGGCAGCCGATGCATATGCTGAGGCTAAGCGTGGTCTGCTCGTGAACGTTTCGCTGCTCGCTGTGGCAGGGCTGGTTGCGCTGCTCGCCGCATGGCGCCTGAGCGATCCGCTCGTCTTGCAGCCGCTACGAGCGGTGTTCGCAGCGACCGAAGGTTTGGGACGGGGCGATTTCGGGGTCCGCGTGGGTGCCCCATACCCAGCGGGCGAGTTCGGCCGGCTTGCGCGTGCCTTCGACGCAATGGCTGCGGCGCTCCAGGCGCACGACAAGGGTCGGGCGCAGGCGGAATCTCAGGTGCGCACCCTCAACCAGACCCTGGAACAGCGTGTCGTCGAGCGAACATCCGAGATCGAGCAGGCGAATCTCGATTTACGGCATGAGATCGCCGAACGCGAGCAGGTGGAGCGGTCGCTGCAGCGCCAGGTTGCGGAGCACGAACGGGCGGAGCGGTCACTGCAGCGCCACGCCGCCGAGCAGGCGACCCTGTACGGCGTGTCCGCGGAGTTGGCAACCGCGCTCGACCCGCACGGCATGTTTGGCGCAGTACTGCGCATCGTGTTGCAGGCCCTGGGCGCCGAGAAGGGCTGGGTGCTGGTGGGGGACGGTGTCATAGGCCCGCGGCGCAGCGTGCTGGTGTGGTCGGATCTGCCCGACGAATTCGTCGCCGTCGAGGCGCAGGTCCCGCCCGAGAAGTGCCCCGTCTGTGTCCCAATGTTGGCAGAGGGCCACTTGCGCAGCGAACCGCAGGTCGTCCGGCACTGCCCCTGGATACCCGCTCCCCTGGTGTCGGCCGCCGGCGTTGCCTGCCACATCAGCGTCCCGCTGGTGTCTGACGACCGGATATTGGGCATCCTCAATATCGGGATATCAGAGTCGCGAACCCTCTCCCGGGAAGAGAAGGCGCTCCTGTCCGCCATCGGCCGGCAGATGGGTGTGGCGCTTGATCGGGCTCAACTACACGCCGCTGCCACGCGGCACGCGGGTCACCTGGCCGTTTTGAACAACGTCGGGCAGGTGCTCAGCGCCAGCCTCGACGTCGATCGCGTCCTGGAGACGCTGCTCGAGTCCGTTTTGGCGGCGGTGCCCGTCGTGGCGGGGCGGGTCGCCCTGGCAGCGGGCGCCGGCGCCCACCAGCGGGCCCTGGGGACGGGGGCACGAGGGCCACACACACCGTCGATACTTACCGTTCGCCAGGTGCTGGGTACTATGACCGGCGACCTGGCGTCGAGACAGCCGGACATCAGCCCAGACCTGCTCGACCGGGTATTCGCTTCGCAGCAACCGGTGGTCGTCTCGCCGGCTGAAAATGCCGCCGCACCGGACATCATTTTAGTACCGCTGGTCGTGGGCGGGCGCCCTATTGGGGTGCTCGAGCTGCAGGCGGACGAGTCGCGCCGCCTTGACGACGAGGAGCTGCAGCTCCTGCAGGCGATCGGGGCAGAGGCTGCCGCCGCGATCGAGAACGCCCTGCTCTATGAGCGTGCGCAGGAGCAGTTCCGCAAACTGGAGGAATCCCAGGCGCGGCTGATACATGCCGAGAAGAGCGCGGCGCTTGGGCAGTTAGCGGCCTCGCTCGCACACGAAATCAACAATCCGCTGCAATCGCTGCGCGGCCACCTGGATCTGGTGATCGACTTCCCGCTGGAGCCGCAGGAGCGCTCACGCTATCTGCAGGTAGCGCGCCAGGAGATCCTTCGTTTGAGCGAGATCGCCCGGCGTGTCCTCAACTTCTGGCGCCCGAATCCTGCCGGTCGCAACCCCACGATGGTCGATGAGTTGCTGGAGCGCACCGTGTTGCTGCTTGCGACGCAGATGGAAAAGGCGGGAATCGAGGTCCGGCTCAACCTGGGCAATTGCTGTCCGGTGATTGCCGTACCCGACCAGTTGATGCAGGTGTTCCTCAACCTGATGTTGAACGCCGCTCAAGCCATCGGACAGGACGGCTGCATTGAGATCGCAACCTCGTCTTGCCCAGACTATGTGGAGATCTCGGTGGCGAATGACGGTCCCCCCATCCCCGAAGAGCACCTGCCGAAACTCTTCGATGCGTTCTTCACGACCCGGCCTGGCGGAACGGGTTTGGGCCTGGCGGTCGCGCGTAATATCATCAGCCAGCACGAAGGGACGATTGCCGTCGCCAACCGGATGGACGGCAACGGCGTTGTATTCACGATCCGGCTGCCGGTACTGAGTAACGGTGGCAGCAACGATGGGAGCAGCGAATGAGCTCGAGACCCCTCTTGCCCTCAGGTCAGCCTGCGGGTCCCCGCGCCAGCATCCTGGTGGTGGATGATGAGCTGAACATCCGTACCATGTTGGGCAGGGCCCTTGCCCTGAGCGGCTATCGGGTCGACGAAGCAGGGTCTGGCGCAATGGCAATCTCGATGCTCGGGCAGCAACACTATGACTTGATGGTACTGGACATCCAGATGCCCGGCGTGAGCGGCATCGAGGTGATGCAGCGGGCCCGCGACCTGCGCCCCGAGCTGATGATCATCGTCCTCACCGGGCATGGCTCGCTCGACAGCGCCATTGCCGCGATCAAAACCGATGCGGTGGATTACCTCTTGAAGCCGGCCGGAATGCACGAGATCGTGGCGGCCGTGTCGCAGGCGCTCTCAACGCGCTCGGACCGGTTGCAGCGGCACCGCCTGCTCGAAGTGATGAGCGACGCCATGCACGCTTTGCGCACGATGGAGTCCCCGGCCGTTGCTCCCGCAGATCCGGACAATCGCTTCCTGACCGCCGGCCCCTTCACGTTCGACCGGCAGAAGCGCGTGCTGATCTGGTCGGACGAAGCGGGGCGTACCGCCGAGTTCAGCGAGGCCGAAGCAGCGGTGCTGGAAGTGCTGATGCTGCACCGCGATCGTGTGCTCACCTGTCACGACATGGCGCGCCTGGCGTGGAGTTACGACCTGGAAGAAGAGGAGGCACGCGGCCTGTTGCGACAGTATGTGTTCCGGCTGCGGCGCAAGATCGAGGCGAGGCCCGACGATCCGGCCTGGATCCATACAGTGCGCGGCCGCGGCTATCTGTTCGGCCTGAAGGATCCCGGCGTGTCCACCGCGTAATCTTCTGGCGCTCCCCGCCGGGTGCGCTACGACCTCTCATTCCCACGTGATTTGCTGCAGACGGCAGAGTTACTCTCACCCCACCGCCTGCCTTCCCGTTCGGGCCGCTCCTTCCCCACTTCCATCCGCGGGCCCTTGTGTAAGCTCCCATACATTGCATTGTTAACATGGAAATGATAGCTAAACCAAAACCAAACGAAATCCGAGGGGATTCCATGCAACAATAACGCTCGACGTTGTCCGTCACGCGCCGCCTTTCGCGCCCCGGCTAAGTCGGGAGTTTCTGTGATAGCTGTCCGGGTGTTAATTGTTGAAGACGAGACCTCACTGGCCCACAGTCTTTGTCGCGCACTGACCCTCTCCGGGACCGGGAAGTACGACGCCGAAACCTGCTCCTCCGGTGAAGACGCGCTGGTGAGATTGCCGCGGCACGACTACGCAGTTCTCGTCACGGATCTGCACCTCGGTGGGATGGACGGGCTCGCCTTGTTGGCGCAGGCAAGCAGGATAAGCCCCCACACACGCTCGATCCTCATCACCGGATACGGGTCGCAGGAAGTTGAGGTGACCGCACGAGCGGTAGCCGACCGGTATCTTACGAAGCCGTTTGGGCTGCAGGAGTTCGTGGAAGCGGTCAATAGTGTTGCGAGCACCGCCACTTCCTCGGCCACGGACGGAAGCTCATAGTGCGCCCGATGTGTGCGACGACCGCGATCTCCACCATCAGATCCGATCATAAGGAAGCACGGCCCAGGCGGAGCCGGTCTTCGGTTTATCACTTGAAGACCTGCACCGCGTGCGCCGCGTGCGCCACCGTCGACAACCGCAACCGGGGAGAAGGAACGTTGTGCCGGAAGTGAAGCAGACAGGAGTGGTATTATGAGTACGCGTGTTGTTACCCGCCGCCGCTTTCTCACCACGGCGGGCGCCGCCGCAGCAGCGCTGCTGGGCAGCAGCCTGGAGCTGCCCGGGCAGCACTCACTCATCCGTAACGCAGCTGCCTCCGGTCTTCACCGTGAATGGGCAGTCCCCCGTGTCCATTCACCGGGACAGATGGGGGAGTTTATGCCCGATGCCGAGATCGCCGTCACCGCCAAAGAGAAATGGGTGCAGATCCTGCCGGGCGCCCAGACACGCGTCTGGTCATATGAGGGCCAACTGATGAGCGGTTCCGGGGTGACTGTCAGCCCGGTTCCGGGCAGCTACCTCGGCCCTGTCCTGCGGATGCAGCGAGGCACGAAGCTGCGCATGCTCTTCCACAATAACCTGGCCGAAGACAGCGTCATCCACCCGCACGGTCTGCGGGTGCCCGAGCAATGCGACGGCACGCCCATGCAGGCTATCGGCCCCGGCCAGACCAAGCTCTACGAGTTCGAGGTGATCGACCGCGCCGGCCCCTACTGGTTCCATCCGCATCCGCACATGCGTACCGCCGAGCAGGTACTGATGGGGCAGGCCGGCCTGTTCTACGTCTCGGACCCGGCCGAACAGGCCGCCGTTCCGGGCGCAGCTACCGGGGCCAACGACGTTCCGGTGGTGATCCAGGACCGTACCTTCGACGCCAACAACCAGTTCGTCTACCAGCCCAACAACATGTGGGGTTACCTCGGCGACCGCATCCTTGTCAACGGCAAGGTGGATGCCTCCGTTTCGCTCGAGCCGCGCGGCTACCGCCTGCGGCTGCTCAACGGCTCCAACGCCCGCACCTACAAGCTTGCCTGGAGCAACGGCATGGCGCTCAAGGTGATCGGCACCGACGGCGGTCTGCTGCCTGCCGCTGTCTCCCGCAGCTACGTGATGCTGATGCCCGGCGAACGCGTCGATCTGTGGGTCGACTTCAGCAAGCTCGGCGGCAAGCAGGTCATCCTGCGCAGCCTGTCGTTCGACGCAGGCATGGGAGGCATGGGTGGCGGTGGCATGGGCGGTGGCGGCATGGGCGGTGGGGGTATGGGTGGCGGCGGTATGGGTGGTGGTGGCATGGGCATCAACCTGCCCATGGGCTCCGCCTTCAACGTACTGACCGTCAACGTCGCACGCAAAGCCGCAAGCCGCGCCGGTTCTCGGGCCGCTCCCGCCCCTCGAAGTGCGTTACAACGCCTCGACCGTTCCCAACTTCTCTGCCCCCCGCCCGTTCACGCTGGGCTTCCAGCAGATGGTGTGGACGATCAACGGCCGCGTCTACGAGATGATGGGCGCCGCCGAAGATGAGATGGTGTGGGTCAATGAGACGATGGCCTGGGAGTGGATCAACAACAGTCCCATCCCGCACCCGATGCACATCCACAACGTCCAGTTCCAGGTCCTGAGCCGGACAGGGACCGGCACCACATCCACCAGCTACGCCACGGTCAACCAGGGATTGGTGGATAGCGGCTGGAAGGACACGGTGCTGGTGTGGCCGGGCGAACGCGTCAAGGTCGCCATGAACTTCGGCAAGTATGCGGGGATGTATATGTACCACTGCCACATCCTCGAGCACGAAGATATGACCATGATGCGCAACTACATGATCATGGACCCCGCGATGGCCGGGATGTAGGCGCCGCCCTTTTCTCGGGATGCGCTCTCGCCGCAAGACGGGATTAGCCGCCGACCGGCGGCCACGGAACCGGAAGCTCACAACGGCCCTCACCCCCAAGGTGGGGGCCGCTGTATTTGCACCGCCAGTACACCACCGGTACGCCGCCAGCAAAGTCCCCACTCCCATCCCCGCGCCTACCGCTACGGTAGGGGGCGGGTCACCCGCCCCGTGGCTCCCTATGCTACGCGATCTCCGGGCCGCGGCGCGCACGCGTTGCCCGGGACGCGGCGCCGGTGGGACGCCCTCTCTCCCGGTACCCGGAGGTCAGCCCCTCGTGGGCGTGTTGGTCGCGGCGCGGATGGGTTGCCGGGGATACGGCACGCTCGCGGCTGTGCGATGCGGCGCGGTCGACATCAATGGTGACCGCACTGCGCCGGGGCGTCCTTCGTCAGGCTCAGGATGGAGTTGTTACGTGTAGGCATTATGTAAAGCGTTCTGCCCAGGAACATCGCACATTGATTTCGAAGCCCTTCGATACCCCTGTGCCGTACCATTTACATCATTGTCTACAACCCGTACCTACTCCATCCTGAGCCTGACGAAGGACGCCCCGTCTCCCACGCAACTCCCATCAAAGATAGCCGCGCCACAACACGCCCCCGCACCCGCACAGCGGCTCATATGACTCATGCTTGCCGCGACCAACACGCCCACGAGGGGCTGACCTCCGGTTCTCGTGGGGGTGGCCACGCACGAGCTGGCCTCCGGTTCGCGCGGGAAAGGCCCACGACGGCGCTGACCTCCAGGTAGCCCTCGAAGATTCGCCTCTCCCTGTCTCACCCATCTCCCTGCCACACCCGTCTCCCTGCCACACCCATCTCCCTATCACACCCTCTCCCTATCACACTCATCTCCCCGCGTGGACACGACGTAGCCATGCCGGTGACGACGCGTGCGCAGGGCGGCCACGGCGCGTGGGCGGAATGGCAACAGAGCGTAGCCTGAACGCGGATGATACGGCAGCAATGTGGCCCGAGTCCGTAGCCACCTTGCTGCTAAGGTGTCCGCAACGTGAGGACAGCACCACCGTCCCCTTCTGACAGCCACCCGCACGGCGAGGCGCCGGCCGCTCGGGTGAGCCGTGCGCAGGCACGCCCACGGGGAGAACACAATGCGTAGACCACACATGTTCGTACGAGCCGGCACATTGGCGGGAGTCTCCCGCGGCATCGCCGTGCCCCGCCCGGTGGTTGAGCAGCCAAGAGGTGCCGGCATCAACCGCAGGGGCAAGCTGGTCGCAGTCGCCGTGATCGGCCTCGTGCTTCTGACCGCCCTGGCCTGGGTCGCCTTCGGCGCCCAGGGGCTTGGTGACTGGCTTGCGACCGGCCGGCTGCCGGGGACCGGCCTCGCAGCGATCGGGGCGGCCCCTGTGCAGCCCGGTGCGGGCCAGGAAGGCGCCCAGGGCATCGACATCGCTGGGTGGATGCCCGTGTGGATTCTGGTAGAGCTGGGGGTATTCGTGTGGCTCGGCATGTTCCTGCGGGCGGATCAGGGGAACAAACCGTGAGCTCCCGCAATCGCCCGCCCGGTCGGATAGGTCCCGCCCCGGCGCACGGCACGTCGTCTGTCCACCTTGCGGTCGACTCGATGCCGGTGCTCACGCCGGTGGACCAGAGAAGCGCCCGGCGGGGGCGGTGGGATCCGGCGAGAGGTCGCGTGGAAATGGATGAGACTGCGAACCAGACGATGCTGAGAGTCTACCTGCTGGGGCCGGCATGGTTTGAGTGGGGTGGCCGGCAGGTCGCCGTTTGCCGCCGGCAAGCGCGAGGACTTCTGTATCGCCTGGCCGCACAACTGCAGCCCGTCCCGCGTGAGGAGCTGTGTTACGCCTTCTGGCCGGACGTGCCCGACGCAGCAGCGCACCGCCACCTCAGCCATCTGATCAGCCACCTGCGCCAGGAGCTTCCCGAGCCAGACCTGATCTGCAGCACCAACGAGTTGATCGAGCTGGACCCATATCGGACCTGGTCCGATGCCGACGACTTCCGAGCGGCCTGCAGCATGCCGGATGCGCGCGAGCCGGCGGAGCTGGAAGAGGCGTTGGAATTGTACCGTGGCTCCTTCCTGGCCGGCTTCTCCCTGCCTGACCGGTCGGAATTTGAGTTGTGGGCCGAGCGACAGCGGAGCAGCTACGAGCGACTCTACCTCGATACCCTCGCGTCCCTGGTGAACATCCTGGCAAACCGCGAGGACTACCCTCGAGCCGTTCAGTACGCCCGGGAATATCTGAAGGTAGACGAGCTGGCCGAGGAGATGCACCGCCGGCTGATGATCCTGCACATCAAGACCGGGAACCGTCCGGCCGCCTTGCAGCAGTATCACGAGTGCGTCTCGCGGCTGAAGCGGAAGCTGAGTGTGGATCCCCTGCCCGAGACGCGGGCTGTTTATCAGGCAATCATGCGAAATGAATAACTCTCGAACAGGAGCAAACGAGATGAAGAGGTCGACAGTAGGCAACCCCGCCATTTCACGGCGTGGCTTCCTGAAGTTGTGCGCATCGGCAGGCGGGGTGGCGGTGCTGGGCGCGCTGCCCGACGCTGCCTTCGCCTCGGGCGATGCGGCCGCACTTCCCGCCGTTTTGATCGACGTGACCCGGTGTGTGGGCTGCAACAACTGCCAGCGTGCCTGCAATGTGGAGAATGGCCTGACGCCGAGCACTGCCCAGCTCGGTACGCTCAGCGCCCAAACCTTCACCTTCGTAGACCGTAAAACGAAATCCTCAGGCGAGGACCGCTTCGTGAAACGTGCCTGCATGCACTGCCTCGAGCCCGCCTGCGTTTCAGCCTGCACCGTGGGCGCGCTGAAACGGAACGGTGACGGCATCGTGAAGGTGGACGAGGCGAGATGCATCGGCTGCCGCTACTGCCAGTATGCGTGCCCGTTCGGCGTGCCCCAGTTTGAATGGGAAGGCGCCCTGGGTGTGGTGCGCAAATGCGATTCGTGCATGGAGCGGCTGGCTGAGGGCAAGATCCCGGCTTGCGCGGAAGCGTGCCCCTCGGGAGCGCTCAAATATGGGCAGCGGGGCGAGCTGCTCCAGGTCGCCAGATCACGGATAGATGCAGGTACAGCCCAGTACGTAAACTACGTCTACGGCGAGCATGAGGTAGGCGGCACTGCACGTCTCTACCTGAGCGACGTCCCGTTCGAAGAACTGGGCCTGCCGGTACTGAGCGAGCAGCCGGCGCCTCACTACGCCGAGGAAGTGATGACCCGCACCCCGGTTATCGCGGTAAGCGTGGCGGCTGTTTGCACCGGTCTCTACTCGATTATCAGCCGGCGGGAGAAGAACGGCGTCCGCGTGAAGATCGACGAACAGGAGCGCCTCCGATGAGCACCACCACACTACCTTCCGAAAGACGCTCGTGGCGCGTCCAGGTGCGCAACACGATCGACACGACCACGCTGCTGCTCGGTTACGTTACCTTGCTCGGGCTGATTGCCGCATTGTGGCGGCTGGCCACCGGTCTCGGCAGTTCCACCGGTCTCACCAACGATACCCCGTGGGGGATATGGATCGGATTTGATTTCAGCCTGATCGCTCTGTCCGGCGCCGGGTTCACGATGGCGGGGCTTGTGTACGTGCTTCGCCGCGAGGAGCTGCGACCCGCCCTGCGTCCGGCGGTGCTGACGGCCCTGCTCGGCTACACCGCGGTGCTGGGGCTGCTGGTCCTGGACCTCGGCCGGCCGGACCGCTTCTATCACTTCCTGATCTTCTGGAACCTGCATTCGCCGTTGTTCGAGATCAGTTGGTGCGTGCTTCTGTACTCCACGGTGCTGGCGATCGAGGTGAGCCCGCAGCTACTCGAGAAGATTGGCCGCCAACGTGCGGCTCACCTGGTGCACCGCATCATCGTGCCGGTGGCTATCGCCGCCGTTACCCTGTCCACGTTGCACCAGTCCACGCTGGGCACGCTCTACCTGAATATGCCGTACCGGCTGCACGCGTTGTGGTTCACTCCAATCCTGCCGGTGCTCTTCCTGGTGTCCTCCATCTTCACCGGGCTCGCGATGGCTGCCGCCGCCTACGCGATCGCAGCCCGCGTCGTGAAAGAGGACGTGCAGCCGAACGTGCTTGGGCGCCTCACACAGTACGCAGGTTGGGTGGGGATTCTGTATCTGGTCTTGAAGTTTGGCGACATCGCCGTGGCCGGTGAGCTGGCGGCGCTCTTTGCCTTCGATGCCATGAGCGTCCGCATGTGGATCGAGCTCGCCCTGGTGATCGTGCCGGCGGTGCTCTTCCTGGCGCCCTCGCTGCGTTCCCTGCCGCGCTACCGTGGGCTGGGGGTGGCGCTGCTGCTGGCAGGCACGGTGGTCAACCGCTTCAATGCCACCATCTTTGCACAGACCTTCCCTGTCGAAACGCCGTATACACCGAGTGGGGTGGAGTGGGTTACGACGATCGGCATTGTGGGCGCAGCGATGCTCGCCTGGTACCTGGGCGTGCAGACCCTTGCCGTCTTCGAGCGTCTCACCGGAAAGCACTGAACACCCGGCAGCCCGGTGCGACACGCTTCGGACCGGGCTGCTGCCTTACCATGTGAATAGGGTCCGGCTGCTGCCCCGAATGGCGGTACCGTGAGTCACCGTATCGATCCCCACAGCCTGTGTGCCCGGAAGGACTGGGCAGGAGACAACCGATGATCACGCGCAACGTCCCGATCGCCGAGGTGAGCAAACGATTGGCATGCCTGCCCGAAGAATTGTGGCAGGACAAGAACCTCACCGTGATCCGAGTGATGCGAGATGGTGAGCCGGTGCTTGCAGTCATGACCTGGGAACTTCTCGCCGCGATCCTCGACGTGTTCGCTCCCCAGTCCATTTTGGACGGCAGTGCGCTGGTACTCAGCGAGCCCGACCCGCCGCCCGTGGCTCAGACGGTCACTCTGACGTCCGCTGCCGTGCGGTGAGACGTGCGGTTTGCCGGCCCAGACGAGCAGTCCCGGTAGCCATGCACGCCTGGGCTTCTCTGGGGACGGGAGAGCCCGCCCGGCATGGCCGCAGCCCGGTCAATGCCGGGCCGTGATCACCACCCAATAGCTCCCGTACTCGCTGCCGGGAAGGTAGGCGTAGCCTACGCCGTATTCCAACTGTTCGGCCCAGAACGGTTCCAGCCCCAGAAGATGAGAGCGGTGCCCTTCCGAGCCCATCCACCCCTGCCACGCCTCTTCCGCCGTGCCGTAGCCGGCGGCGATCGATTCGATATTATTCCCTTCGAGGGTGCCGTCGTACCCGCCGGGCAGATTGTATCCGGCCTGCCGCACCAGGTAGTTCGGACCGATGCCGTCCGGGTTTACGTGGCTAAAATAGCGCCGCGCCGCCATGTCCGTCGCGCGCGAGCGGGCCACGCTCGCCAGAATCGGGTTGCACGTCAGGCTGGGGCGCCGTTGCCCCGGTTCGCTGCGCATGAAGCCGGCAATGGCTGCTTCCTGCGCGTTGGGAGAGCATCCTGCAGCGCCGAGTACCACCGGCAGGTATGCGCGTGGCGGGTAAGGGGCGGCACCTGCCTGGACGGTAAAGGCCAGCGACACCAGCAGCGCAGCAAGTATGGAGGTGACGCCCCGCGTGCGGCGGCGATGAGACATAGGACCCTCGGTGACGCCGGTTGTGGCCGGTTTCTACTGGTACAGCAGACCAAGAAGCTCCGGCAGAGGCCGTATTATACGTACCCATAGGCGATTCTCCGCTTTTGCCGGAGCCGGCGTTACTTTCGGGCTGCGATGCCGGCACCGTCCAGCGTGAGCACGTACTCGTCGATCTCTTCGCCGCGGGCGTTCGCAAATCCCCTGTCCTCGCCCGTTATCCGGAAGCCGCACTTCTGGAGCACCCGCAGCGAACCCCGGTTGTCCTTAGCGACCCGTGCATAGAGCGGGCGCCTTCGTTGCTGGCGCAGAAACTGCGCCAGCGCCTGGGTGGCGATTCCCTTGCCCCAGAACTCGCGGCCCAACCAGTAGGTGATCTCCGGTTCCCCGTCGCGCTCGAAGCTCACCACGTGCCCGGCCACCTGCCCGTCGTAGATCACGGTTCGCTTCGTCATTGCGCTGTCGTCGAGTATGCGCGCCCAGCGGGAAGAGAATGCGTCTCGATCCGCCGGGTCCTTCCCTGTGAACGCTGCCATCCGGTTCGCCTCCGCGTCAAGTTGGTGGCGGAAGAAGATGTCCAGGTCGCCGGGTGTCGTTTCACGCAGGTAGACGGTGGCCATTGGGTCGGACGCTTTGCCTGTGGGCATGGTGTGTACTCTCTTCACTCACCCCTCAACTCCCGCACCGAGGCGTTTGCGGCGAGCCACGCCTCGCGCAGCTCCGGCTCCACGCCCGCCACGCGCTCGTCGATCAGCGTCCGAGCCGCGGCGAGTACGTCCGCGGCGCGAGGGTCGCCCGCCGCCGCAAGTGCGCGGTAGTAGATCAGGAAGACCCAGAATGGGTCATCGACATCGTTGATTATGTGATCGGTTAGCACATCGAGCGATTCGCCTGCCTGGGCAGCAGCCTGCTGCACGTCACCGCGGGCGAGTGCGGCCGCCGCTATTCCGGCCAGGGCGGGTGCAACGGTAACATTCTCGTCCAGCGCACGCCGCAGGTCATAGCTGAGACGAAAATCGGCGTCGGCTTCGTCCGGCCTCGCCAGTCCGAGGCGGGTCCGGCCGAGCAGCGACAGTGCAAACGCCTGTTCGCGGGGCGCGTCGATCTCCTGCGTCAGGCGCAGCCCTTCGAGCGCATGCTGCTCGGCTTCCGCATACTCGCCCTTTGCGAGCAGCGAATAGCCGATCGAGAGGAGTACGTCCGCTTCCCCGAGCCGGTCACCGATCTGGCGGGCTATCTCCAGCGCCTGCCCTGAGAGCCGCAGAGCCGCCTCGTGATCTCCCAGCATGCCATCAACGCTTCCCAGCCCGTTGAGTGCCGCGGCCTCCCCCTCCCGGTCGCCGATCTGGCGACACAGCTCCAGGGACCCTGCGAATCGCGTCCGCGCCTGGCCGGGTTTTCCCTGTTCGTGGGCCAGGATGCCGAGGTTGTTCATCACGGCTCCCTCGCCGCGGCGGTCGCCCACTTTGTGCTTCAGTCGCAGCGATAGCTCGTACCAATTCTGTGCACCTGCGACGTCGTTCTGGTTATAGCTCAGGACGCCCAGGTCGTTGGCGGCCCGGCTCTCGTTCAGCAGGTCGCCCGTCTCGCGGTAGATGCGCAATGCCTGTTCGTAGTGCGCCCGGGCGGCGGCATAGCTGCCGGTAGTCTCGTGCACCAGCCCCATCCCGCGCAGCGCGCTCGCTTCGCCGCGCCGGTCGCCGGCCCCTCGATGCACGGCGAGGGCGCGCTCATACACGGCGCCGGCTTCGGGATACTCCGCCAGCGACCATAGAGCTCCCCCCCAGACTCTGTAGCCATCGCCCTGCTCTTCAGCCGCGCCCGCTGCCTGGGCGAGTTCCACAGCGCGCTCTGCGCTGTTGATGGCGTCGCGATAATCGCCGAGCGCCTCGGCATAGCGCGCCCGGCGCAGCCAGGCCTGAGCCAGCCGGCCGGCTTCGTCGAGGTCACCGGCGATTGCCGCCAATGCCTCAACATCCTTCGCTTGCTCGGTGCGAGCTCCCCGCAGGCTGTATGCCTGCTCGCGTGCCAGCAGCAGATCGAACTTCTCCGCCGGACTTGAATCCGGGGCGAGTTCGAGCGCCCGAGTGAAGGAGTGGATCGCCTCGGCATTGGCGAATCGTACGACCGCATGCTCCCCGGCGCGCCTGTACCATCGGGCCGCGGCCGCGGCTTCGCCCGCTTGCTCGTAGTGTTCCGCAATCAGAGCAGCGTATTCGTCGACGCGCCCGCTGCGCTGCGTGATCTCCTCCAGCCAGCCGGCCGCCCGGGTATGGTACAGCCGCCGGTCGCGCTTAAGCACGCTTTGGTAGGTTACGTCCCGCAGCAGTGCGTGCTTGAAGAGGTACTCGCGCGCCCCTTCGAAGGCCGAGTCCTCGTGCTGGTAGATCATCTCTCTCGAGCGCAACCCCTGCAGGACGTCGGGGGCGGACAATTCTGCCTGCCTTTCCGGCTCTGCCGCTGCGAGAAACCGCACGGCGGCATCCCAGAAGGTCCGGCCCACCACAGACGCGCGCTGGAGCAACCCCTTTTCCGCCGGACGCAGGCTGTCGACGCGCGCCTGCAGCACGCCGGTCAGCGTGGGCGGCACCCGCAGCGACGAAAGCCGGGACGGTTCCACACGCCAGCGCTCCGGTCCCTTGGCGATCACGCCGTCCTCGATCAGCATCTTGATCAGCTCTTCGATGTAGAACGGGTTGCCCTCGGCGCCGGCCGCCACCATCTCGCGCAGCTCCCCGGGGACCTCATCCACCTTCTGCAGGATTTCGTCCACCAACTGGCGGCTGTCACGTTTGGAAAGCGGTTGCAGGTCCAGCCGGACATGGTTCGCCTGGCCCTCGCCCCAATGCGGCCGGCGCTCGAACAACGACGGCCGCGCCGCGCATACGACCAGCATGGGGAGCCGCTCGACCAGCGACGCGAAATGCCGGACGGCGTCGAGGGAGCTGTCGTCTGCCCAGTGGATATCTTCCAGCAAAACGACCACTGGGTCGCGACGGGCCAGCCCGCGGAAGTAGTCCTCGAGCACCGCCAGCGCACGATCACGTAGTTGTCTCGTGTCGACCATCCCGCCCGCCGGTTGCTCGCGGTCATCCAGGTCGAAGCCGAGCCAGCGGCCGATGAGGTGCGCCTCTTCTGCAACGGACACAGGGGGCGCCGGCGTCTCGCCGGCAGCCGGTACAGGCGTCATGCCGGCCGCCGAGACGGCGGCGCTCCCGTGCGCCGCGCCTGCCGGCGGTATCTGCCGCCGAGACGGCGGCGCTTCCAATCCCTTCCGCCAGCCCGCGCTCCAGCAGGTCACGTACCACGGCAGCGAGGTCGCTGTCACGGATGCCAAACCGGAAGGAGAACAGATCGCGAAGCAGCGAATACGCCAGGTTTTGGGTCGCGGCCTGGGCGCGGGCCCGGAAGTAGAAGACCTGCTCGGGGAGCAGCTCGAGCCAGCTATCGAACTCGTAGATCAGGCGCGACTTGCCGACTCCCGGCTCCCCCACAACCGTGACGATCTGCCCCTCGCCGTCTTCCATGGCGGCGCGAAAGCCATCCTGCAGGCGCCGCAGCTCGGCGTCCCGCCCAATCATGTGCGTCTCGATATCTTCCACGCCGCGGGTGGGCAGCCGGAAAGCGCGCGCCTTGGCGCCGAGCACCACGTAGGTCTGCAGCGGCTCGTCCTTGCCCTTCACCTGCAGCGGTGGCTGCGGCTCGACGTCGAAGACGCCGCGCACCTGGAGGTACGTGTCGTGGGTGATCAACAACCCGCCGGGCGGAGCGGCTGCTTGCATGCGCGCGGCGATCGAGGTGGTGAAACCGAGCGCATTCGTGTCGCGGTCGACCCCGCCGCCCAGGATTACCTGCCCGGTGTTGATGCCAACCCGGATCGCAAACCCTGGGAACCCCCAGGTTGTCTCGACCTCGCCGGCGTAGGCGCGCGCCTCATCCAGCATAGCAAGCCCGGCGCGGATGGCGCGTTCGGCGTCATCTTCCTGCGCCGCCGGGAACCCGAAAAGGGCCAGGAGCCCATCCCCCATGAAGTTGCGCACCGCTCCGCCATGCCGCTCGATGGCTGCGGCGAAGCGGCGCATCGCGCCGTCGATAATGCCGCTGATCTCCTCAGGATCCAGGCTCTGGATCATCCGCGTGGAGCCAACCACATCCGTAAAGAGGACCGACACGAACTTCAGCTGCTGGTCACCGGCCGCCCTCAACGACCGCAGCTTCTCGCGGATCGGTGCCAGGGCCGCGTCGACCACGCCGTCTCCCAGGAGCGCACGCTGCCCCTCGAGGGCTGCGATGGCTTGCTCGAGCTGCTGCTCTTCATCCATAAATACCATACCGGTTGGGGAGATAGCCAGGCAGGATGGACATGAGCGGAGTATAGTCGCGCTGCCGCCGGTGTCCATAGTGAGTAGACATAATGGCCAGTGAACAAAGACAATTGTGAAGGAATGCGCAGTGGAAACAGCCCTACAGCAGAAAAGGGTGGGGTGACCTAAGCTACGATCACTGGTGCGTGCCTCTCGTGACGTACCGGCCGGGTGTCAAGCAAGGTGCTTGACTCAGTTATTGTGAGAGGAGTGATACGATGGGTATTTTGTCCTGGATCCTTGTGGGTCTGGTAGCAGGTTGGTTGGCAGACATGGTCATGGGCAACCGCCATGGCCTAGTTGGTGACCTGCTGCTCGGCGTGGTTGGCGCTATTCTGGGCGGTTTCATCGCAGGACAGCTGCTCGGAATGGGTGACGTAATCAGCGGCTTCAATCTGACGACTCTGATTGTCGTGTTCCTGGGCGCAGTTCTTGTTGTGGTTATCGCAGGTGCGCTGCGTCGCGGGGGCTCGAGGGTATAAACTCCCTCTTCTAAACTGGCTAGAACGAAGGCCCGGGCTGCATAAGCCCGGGCCTTCTATTTACCGAGCGCCCGGTTCACCCACTGGGTGAACCGGGCGCTGTGATTGTCGTGCCGGGCCGCTTAGGCGACGGCCAGCTCCTTGTCGGGTTCCGGCTGGAGCTCAGCCACTGGCTTATAGATCGCCTGCAGATCGGCGTGCACCTTGATCTGATCTCCCACCAGGAATCCGCCGGTTTCCAGCGCCACGTTCCAGGTCAGGCCGAAATCCTTGCGGTTGATCACGGTGTCGGCGCTCAGACCCCAGCGCATGTTTCCCCACGGATCCTTGCTGTGTCCCTCGTCAGTCACCTCAAAGGTCACCGGACGGGTAGCGCCCTTGATCGTCATCTCGCCGGTCACCTGGTAGCGGCCTTTGCCGCTCCGGGTGATGCCCGTGCTGCGGAACGTCATCAGTGGATACCGCTCGGGCTCGAAGAAGTCGGCGGAGCGCAGGTGCGCATCGCGGTTCGTCTCGCCGGTGTCCACGCTGGCAGTCTCGACAGTACCCTCAACACGGGAGCGCTCGAGCTGCTCCTCGTCGATCGTCAATTCACCATTGAACCGCGTGAAGCGGCCGCGAACGGTGGTGATCATCATATGCTTGGCAGAGAACTCAATTACGGTGTGTGCAGGATCAATTACCCAGGCCATCTCATTCCTCCGAATGTTGTTTGCGAACTTGTTCTTCACTTACTGTGATGGCTGCAGTCTAGCACCGCGGTGCTCCCTCCGGTTGTCCCACCGCGCGTCCCTTCGAAACGCCATGCCGTCCCTCTTCACAACAACCCGCGCAGTTCAGCGGTGAGCTGCTCTGAAAGATCTGGGCGGCCGTAGAATTGGGCAGGGGTGTTCTGAAAGAGGGCGATGCACCCGACCCACCCGTGTGCCTTTTCCCGCATTTGACACCGCTCCTTCAAGGTGCTACTATGGCGCTAGCCTGTTACATTTGCCCTCAATGTGAGCATTTGCTCAGAGGTGAACCGTGGACGATGTCACCCGGCTGCTTACGAAAGTCGCTACCCTCTATTACCGCAACCAACTGACGCAAGATGAGATCGCGCACAGACTCGGCCTCTCGCGCCAGACTGTCGGGCGACATCTTCACCGGGCGCTCCAGCAGGGGATCGTGGCGATCGAGATCCGTTCCCCGCTCCTGTTCTCGGCCGAGCTGGAATATCGCCTCGAGAGCGCGTATGGTCTGGCCGAAGCTGTCGTGCTCGCGCCCCCCGCCGATACCGAAGAGTCCATCAAGAGCACCCTGGGCCAGGCGGCCGCGGTATTTCTGCGGCGCCGCGTGCAGCGAGGCGACGTCATCGGCGTGTCGTGGAGCAGCACCCTCCTGGAATGCGCACACCAGTTGGTAGGCTGCGAGCCGCGAGAGGTGACGGTGGTGCAGATGAACGGCAGCCTTGACCGCACCTCTTACCCGACCCGAGCTGAATACACAGTACACCGGATAGCGCAGGCGTTTGGCGGTGAGGCGGTGACGCTCGTAGCGCCGATGCTGGTCGACCGTGCGGACATCAGGGCGAGTCTGTTGAGCGATTCACGGATTGCCGCCGCGCTGGAGCTGGCGCGCCGTGCGGACGTCGCGGTGTTCGGTGTGGGCGATGTGACTGAAGAGTCCTCGCTGTACAAGACGGGATACATCGAAGACCAGCTGCTCGCAGAACTGCGCGCAGGGGGCGCGGTAGGCGACATCTGCGGGCGTTTCTACGACGGAGATGGGCGGCCTGTCTTGGCGGAGCTCGAGGAGCGGACGGTGGCGATCGAGCTTGCCGGGCTGAGGGAGAAGCGACTGTCGTTGGCGGTGGCCGGGGGCGCGCGCAAGGTAGCCGCAATTCGTGGGGCGCTGCTTGGGGGCTACTGCAACGCACTGATCACCGACGAGGATACAGCGCGGGCTCTGGTGGAGGAGCGGGCGTGAGCAGCGATGCGACCCCCCGCCGCCGGCCCTGGCCTTTCGCATCCAGCCCGGCGCGCCGCGACCGTGCTCCTGTGCGAGATCTGCCCACTGCCCTGGCGTACCTCTCCCCATCCCTGCTGATCTTCGGCGTCTTCGTCTTCTTCCCGCTCGCGTTTACCGCCTACCTCAGCTTTACAAAATGGAACCTGGTGTCCCCCAGCGGTACCTTTGTGGGGATCAACAACTACGTTCGATTGCTGACCAAGGACCCGCTCTTCTGGAAGGTGCTGCGAAACACTGCCGTCTTCTCTGTCACCGTGGTGGTCGTGGCAATGGTGCTTGGGCTGGCGCTGGCGTTGCTCCTGAACCGGCCGCTGCGAGGCCGGTCTCTTTACCGCGCCGGGATCTTCTCTCCCTACGTAACCAGCGCTGCGGCGATGGCGCTGGTGTGGCTGTGGATCTTCGATCCGCAGTACGGCCTGATCAACAGCGCTCTCAAGGCGGTTGGGCTCCAGGGACCTGAATGGCTGGCCTCCACCACCTGGGCGCTCCCGGCGCTGATCATCATGACGATCTGGCGCTTCGTCGGCTACGACATGCTCATCTTCCTCGGCGGTCTGCAGAACATCCCGCAAGAGATGATCGAAGCGGCGCGTATCGACGGAGCGCGCGAGTCGCAGGTGTTCCGCCACATCACGCTGCCGCTGCTGTCGCCAACCACATTCTTCATCGCCGTCACATCATTCATCACAATGTTTCAGGCGTTCGAGACTGTGTACGTCATGACGCACGGCGGGCCCGTGGAATCGACCAACATGCTCGTCTTCTATCTCTACCAGAACGCGTTCCAGTTCTTCGAGGCCGGCTACGCCTCGGCGCTGGCGATGGTGTTCTTCCTGATCATCATCGTCATGACGGTTGTGCAGGTGAAGTTCTCCGGCGAGTGGGTGCACTACTAACATGGGCAGACGCGGTTTGAATCTGGCTCTATTGCCGGCAGAGGCAGCCGGACTGCACGCGGAGTGGGGACAATGTTAGCAGCGGGCAATCGTTTGCGGTGGCGAGGGGTGGGTCAGAGCGTGGTTTCGCACGCCCTTCTGCTGCTGGCCGTGCTCCTGGTGATCGTGCCGATTGCCTGGACGGTCTCTACATCGCTCAAGCCGATGGAAGAGGTGTATGCATACCCGCCCAACTGGATCCCCCATCAGTGGTCGTGGGAGAACTATGTCACTGCCTGGAACGACGCTCCATTCGGCCGGTACGCCATCAACAGCATCATCGTCACCAGCATCATCATGGTCAGCCAGCTCGTATGCGCGGCGCTGGCGGCCTACGTCTTCGCCCGTCTGCAGTTCCCCGGGCGCGAGATCATCTTCCTGATGTTCCTTGCCACCATGATGGTGCCCACCCAGGTGCTGGTGGTGCCCACCTTCCTGATCTTCAAGGTGCTGGGGTGGTTCGACAGCTACCAGGCGCTCACCGTGCCCTTCCTGGTCAGCGCCTTCGGCACCTTCCTTGTCCGCCAGAGCTTTCTCACCGTGCCGCAAGACCTGGTCGATGCAGCGCGCATCGACGGGGCAGGGCACGCGCGGATCATCCGGCACGTGCTGATACCGGTCTCGAAACCGGCCTTCGTCAGCTTTGCGCTGCTGACCTTCACCTGGCGCTGGAACGACTACTTCTGGCCCTTGATCATGACCAACTCGACACAAATGCGAACACTGCCCGTGGGGCTGGTGTTCCTGCGCACCAGCGAGGGAAGCATTCAGTGGAACGTCGTGATGGCGGCGACGGTCTTCGTCGTGGCGCCGATCATGGTGCTTTTCTTCGCCCTGCAGCGTTACTTCGTCCAGGGAATAACGCAATCCGGGCTCAAGGGCTGAAACCGCCCTCCCGGCAGCGTTTAAGAGACTATGGAAAGGAGGCGCGGCAAGTCGGTGCCTGCGCCCGGCCCTTAGGGGCCACCCCCAGGAGGAAAATCCGTGTTCCAAACAGATCGTCGCAGTCAACTGTTCCGTCTCGTCACGCTTCTGGTGCTGTTGGCAATCGCCGTAGGGTGTGCCTCACCCACCGCGGCCCCGCCCGCTGCCACCAGCGCACCGGCTGCTAAACCGGCCCTGCCGCCACAGCCCCCGCCGCGCCGGCACGCGACGGCTGCTCCCGCCGCCCCGGCCGCCACGGCTGCTCCGGCTGCCAAGGCGACGACCGCGCCTGCGGCTACGGCAGCGCCCGCTGCCGCGGCCAAGACCGTCGAGGTGACCTTCTGGGCCGCGTTGGGCGGCAACAACGGCAAGATCCTCGAGGCCCTCGTGAACGCGTACAACGATTCGCAAAAAGAAGTGAAGGTCAAGTACGAGTTCCAGGGGGACTACACCCAGACCGAGCAGAAGCTCATGGCGGGTATCGCGGCGGCCGCGGTGCCTGACCTGGCGATGCTCGAGATCTCTCGCATCCCCGGCTTCGCGAACAGTGGCGCCTTGCTGGCGTTGGATGACCTGGCGGCCGGGCCAAACGGCATCGACCTGAAGGACTTCGCCCAGGGGCTGCTGGCGGAGAGCCGGATCAACAGCAAGCTCTACAGCCTGCCGCAGGCGCGCTCGATGCCGGTCTTCTACTACAACAAGGACATGTTCAAAGAGGCCGGGCTCGACGCCAGCGCCGCACCGAAGGACTGGGCCGCGGTGCGAGATGCAGCGATCAAACTGACCAAGGCCGACGGCTCTCGCTTCGGCTTTGGCATCCAGATCGGCAATCCGTGGTGGTACTTCCAGGAAGCCGTGGAAAACTACGGCGCCGAAGTGTCTGCTGCCAATCCCGCTTGCGCACCTACCTTCAATCAGGCAAAGGCAGTCGAGGGGCTCCAGTGGTGGTACGATCTGGTGAACAAAGACAAGGCAGCGAAGATCTATCCCGGCGAGGGACTGACGACCTGGGAAGCGCTGCAGGCCGACTTCATCAGCGGCAAGGTCGGGATGATGTATATTACCACCGGCTGGATGGGTAACATCGAGACCAACGCCAAGTTCGGTGTGGGAGTGGGGATGCTCGCCCAGGGTCCGACCGGAGTGCGCAAGGCACCCACGGGCGGCAACGGTATCGTGATCCCCGCCAAGGCGCCGGCGGAGCGCCAGCAGGCAGCATGGAAGTTCCTCAAGTGGCTGACCGACACCAAGCAAACCGCTTCGTGGGCCAAGCAGACCGGCTACATGCCGCTGCGTCTCTCGGCCATGAATGATCCGGAGCTGCAGGCGTACTTCAAGGAGAAGCCGAACTTCCAGGTTGCGGTCTCGCAGATGCAGTACGCGAGCCCGTTCCCCTGCATCAAGCTCCACCCGAAGACGGAATCGACGCTGAACGTGCTGTGGCAGCGAATCTTCGTCGCCAAAGAGCCCGTGCAGAAGGTTGCCGACGAGGTGACCGCCCAGGTGCAGGAGTTGATGAAGGAAATGAAGTAAGGGCTATCTGAGCCCATTCGATTACCGTATCGTCCCCTGCAGTGGCTGCTCGCAGTCACTGCAGGGGCTCAAGGATGGAGGCAACTGTGACAACTGTGGCGATCGTCGGCGCCGGCCTCATGGGCAGCGCGACGGCGTGGCCCTTGAGCGACAACGGCCACAGTGTGCGCCTGGTGGGCACACACCTGGACGGCGAGATCATCGCGAGCTGCCGGAAGGACCGCTTTCATCCGCGCCTGGCGCGGACACTGCCTGAGCGAGTGACGCCGTATTTCGTAGAAGAGATGGGCGCAGCGCTCGACGGCGTCGAAGTGATCGTCAGCGGGGTGAACTCCCTCGGCGCGCACTGGATCGGCCAGGCCATCGGTCCGCACCTGAAGCCGGGGCAGGCCGTTATTGCTGTTACAAAGGGACTGGAAGTTGGCCCCGGCGGGGAGCTGCGCATACTGCCAGACGTCCTGCGGAGCGAACTGCCCGCCGCGGTACAGGACCGGGTGAGCCTGTGCGCCATTGGCGGACCGTGCATCGCGGGTGAGCTCGCCGGGCGCAGGCCCAGCATGGTCGTTTTCGGCGGGCGCGACGGTGACGTCGTGAATCGCCTGGCAGCGCTCTTCCAGACCTCGTACTACCAGATCTGGACCACGACCGACCTGGTCGGGCTGGAGGTGAGCGCGGCGCTCAAGAATGCCTTCACGCTCGCGGTCGGGCTGGCGGCAGGGCTCATGGAGAAGAACGGCGGGGTGGACGAGGCCGGCGCCTTTATGTACAACCTGGCCGCAGGGGTCTTTGCGGAAGGCACCGTCGAGATCGCCCAACTGCTCGAGCTGGCCGGGGCCACGCGCGCCTTCGCCTACGGGCTGCCCGGCGCCGGAGACCTCTACGTCACCTGCATGGGTGGGCGCACCGTGCGGCTGGGCAGGCTGCTGGGCGCAGGGCACTCCTACGCTGAGGCGCGACAGATCATGGCGGGAGAGACTCTGGAATCCGTGGAGATTGTCCGCTCGATGAGCGAGGCGCTTCCGCATTTCGCAGCGCGCGGCCTGGTTGGCGAATGCGACCTGCCCCTGCTGCGTGCTCTCATTGCCACAATCGTCGAGGGACGGGAGATCGATCTGCCAATCGACCAATTCTTCGCCGCGCTGGCTCCGGGCGTACTGAACAAAGCGGTCGCCTGACTTCTATGCCAGAATACGAAGTCTTTCAAGAGGGCGCGCGCCGGTTAGCGGCTGCGCTGGAGGGCGAAACCGGCCGCGTGCCGGTTTTCGCGGCAGACGCACGAGTTCGTGATGCGGCAGTCCCGCATCCCGGCGCGTGAATTCTACACGCGCCCTGACCTGTTGGTGCCTGCAGAACTCGAGCTGCAGCGCGAATACGGTTTCGACGTCGCCACCATCACCTTCGACGTCTACAACATCGAGGCTGAGGGGCTTGGCGCGAAGCTCATGTTTAGCGACGACTTCGTGCCTGACGTCGACCGCTCCGTGCCCCTCGTGCGCGACAGAGAAGATCTGGCCCGCCTGCGCACGCCCGATTTCGATACAGCCGGCCGCTTCACCCAGATCATCGAGATGCATTCCCTCTTCCGGCGCCTTACGGGACTCGAGCCCACCTTGAACGTCACGGCGCCGTTCTCGCTGGCGGCCAACCTGCGGGGTATGGAACAGCTCATCTACGATATCCACGCCGATCCATCCTTCGCCCGGTCGCTCTTCGACCGGTTAGTCGAAGACGTATTGGCCCCGTGGATCGCTTACCAGCGGCGCATCTTCCCGCATTCGCCGGTCCGTGGCGTGGACGCCACTGCATCCCTTCCGCTGGTCAACCTGCCCATCCTGCGCGACTGGGCAGCGCACTACATTCGCCGGCTGCGCGAGGAATTCGAGCCAACTTTCTACGTGTCGAACTGGGTTGGCGAGGCCTACCTCCGCCAGCCGGCTCAGATGCTGGACCTCAAGCTGCAGGCGCATCCCGGGTGCCTGTACGGGCAGGACCCAGACGTCGAGAAGCTCGGCCCCGAAGTGTACCGGGCGTACGCGGACGCACAAGGCGCCGCGCTGGTGCTCGGGATCGGCGCGCGCTTCCTCGCCGCCGCAACGCCCGCGGAGGTCGCCGAGCGCGTTCGATACTACGTTTCGGAAGGCGGCCCGCGCGGCCGGTTCGCACTCTACCTCTGCAACGTGGGCGGTACCACGTCCCCTGAGAACCTCCGGGCAGCGATAGAGACCGCACACGCCTGCGAACACGTCGCCGGCTGAAGCGCCGGCGGCCGGATCGCAACCCCTGCGAATCTATCTGTCCACGCACGCCTACGGGCTCGGTCAAAACTACCCTGTCCGTCAGGCGTACGTGCGGTGTTATACTACCGCTGATGAACATTAACCAACCGATCAGGTAAGTGCTATGTAGGTCACGCTTGCAGCGTGACGGTTCGCGCGTGACGCAAATGTGCGGCATTGCCACGGTGTCACGCTACAAGCGTGACCTACATGCATCTACCCGTGGGGTGCGAGCGTGGGAGCACTTACCTGATGGGTTTGTTAATATTCATCAGGCGGTAGTATGCCGCTACAGGCGGGTTCGCGCTTCGTTGAGGGTCGGATGACAGGCACGCAACGGGAGATCATCGCTCCATCTCCACTCCTGGACGCCCGGGGCCGGCTCGTACAGACCGGCTGGGCGCGGGCGCCTCTGCTGGACTGCAACCTCGAAGCATCTCGCTTCTATCCGGCTCCCTTCCGCTTCTTGCAGCGGTTCCGGGTCAAGCGGTGGGACTATTACGGCGTTACTACCCCCGACCGTTTCTTCTCCGTTACCCTGGCAGATCTGGGCTACGCCGGACAGGCATTCGTCTACACCGTCGAGTTCGCCACAGGGAAGTACCACGAAGAGACGCTGACGATCCCGTTGGGGAGGTCCATTGTGCTGCCGCGCAACAGCGACGCCGGGGACAGCGGCTACGATAACGGCAAGGTGGGCCTGGCGTTCCGGGTGACAGCGACAGGACGGCACCTGAGCGTCAAGTGGCCAAATTTCGGCGGGGTCGCGTTGGCCGCGGAGATCGACTTGCTCCAGGCGCCCGGGCACGAGTCAACCGTCGTTGTCATCCCAATCCGGGGCAACCGCTTCTACTATAATCGCAAAACCAACTGCCTGCCTGCGACAGGCCGGCTTGAGATCGGGGGCGTACGAACAGAGATCCGTCCCGATACCTGCCTCGGCAATCTGGACTGGGGACGCGGCGTGTGGGAGTACCGTTCGTTCTGGGTGTGGGCGAGCGCCTCCGGCTTTTCGGGCGATGGCCGGACGCTCGGGCTCAATCTCGGGTTTGGATTCGGCGACACGTCCGCTGCCACCGAGAACACCGTGATCGTGAACGGCCGCGTCCACAAGCTGGGCGAAGTGAAGTTCACCTACGATCCCCGCGAATTCAAGCGGCCGTGGCGTATGGCTTCTACGGATGGCCGGCTCGACCTCGAGTTTGTGCCGTTCCTGGAGCGCGTGGCGAAGACGAACCTCGTGGTCATCACCAGCGAGGTACACCAGATGTTCGGACGCTACCGCGGTACGGTGCGCCTGGACGATGGGGAGGTCATCGCCATAGAGGGGCTGACCGGCTTCGCCGAGGAGCACCACGCCCGCTGGTAGCACATCATGACCGGAGCGCACCGTCTCCGGTGGCCGGACCGGACTAGCGGCCGGGCTGCTTCGCCATCGCGCGTGTGGCGCCGGTGGAAATCCCGCCGTCCACGAGCAGCGTCTGGCCGGTGATGTACGCGCTGGCATCGGATGCCAGGAAGACCACCGCTCCGTTCAGATCATCCGGTTGGCCGGGCCGCTTGAGAGGGATCCGGTCCACCAGGTAATCCACCCATTCCTTGTTGTCGTAGAGCACCGCGTTCTGCGCGGTCTTGAACCAGCCCGGGGCCAGGCAGTTGACGGTGATGCCGTGCCTTCCCCAGTCATCCGCAAGGCTCATGGTGAGCTGTCGCACCCCGCCGCGGCTGGCCGTGTACGGGCCGAGGCCGGCGTAGCCGAACACCGCCGTCACCGAACCGATGTTGATGATCCGCCCGTAGCCGCGTTCGATCATCTTCCGGGCGATCGCCTGGGCCACGAAGAAGGTGCCGCGCAGGTTGGTATCAAGCACCAGGTTCCAGTCATCCCACGAAACGTCGACGGCCGGCTTGCGCACGTTGCAGCCGGCGTTGTTTACCAGGATATCGATCTGTCCGTAGTGCGCGTGCGCAGCTTCGGCCATGCGCTGGATGCTCTCGAAGTCGCGCACATCCAGCTCCAGCGGCAGGACGCGCCGCCCCATGCCGCTGATTTCCTCGCGGTCTGCTCGAGCGACGCCAGGGTGCGGCTGGTGATGACAAGGTCGGCCCCGGCCCGCGCCAGGGCACGGGCGAAGTACTGGCCAAGGCCGCGGCTGCTGCCGGTGACGACGGCAACTTTGCCGGTAAGGTCGAACAACTCGTTAGTCATACTGTGACGTGTCTCCTCAAGCGTGTTCCCCATCCAGGGTGGGGGACAGGATTACCTTCATCAGGCCCGGCTCGCGGGCGTAGAGGCGGTCGAACCACGATGCGCCTTCGGACAGTGGCGCCGTCGCACTGATCAGCGCAGAGACGTCCACTGCGCCGCGGGCAATCATATTCAGGCAAGCGGGATACTCGCCGCTGGAGGCGCACGAGCCGTACAGGGTGATCTGGCGGGTGACGACGGCCTGCAGCGGCAGCTCCACCTGTGGCGCCAGGTTGCCAACCAGCACCAGGCTGCCGCCCTTGCGCAGGCTCCCCAGAGCGATCTTGACGGTCGGGTCTATGCCGACGACCTCGTAGGCGAGATCGGCGCCCCGCCCACCGGTGAGGCGGACCACCTCCGCCGCGGCGTCACCGCGATCGGAGCGAATCGCCTCGTCGGCGCCGAACTTGCGCGCCAGCGCCAGCCGGCCGTCATCCACGTCCACCGCGATGATGCGGCCTGCACCGGCCAGGCGCAGTGTCTGCACGACCAGCAGCCCGATCATCCCGGCGCCCACCACGACGGCGGTGTCGTCGACGGTGATGCGCGCCCGGCCGGCGGCGTGGAAAGCGATTGATAGCGCCTCAACCATCGCTGCCTGGGCATACGTCACCCCATCGGGCAGCCGGTAGAGGATATGCTGCGGCACCGACGACGTACTCGGCGAACGCGCCGTTCTGGCGGTATTCGGGGGTCGACACGCCCAGCACGCGCCGGTTGTCGCACAGATTCACTTCGCCGCGCCGGCAGTAATAGCACTGCCCGCAGTAGACGGTGGAATCGAAGGTCACTCGGTCGCCGGCGTGCCAGTCCACCACGCCCGCCCCGACCGACTCGATGCCGCCCGCCGCCTCGTGCCCCATCACCACCGGCGGGATGCGGCGCCCGGTGCTGCCGTCCATCCCGTGGATATCGCTGCCGCAGATGCCGCACGCCTCGACCCGCACCAGCACCTCACCGGGTCCCGGCTCGGGCCTGGGCAGATCGCGGTAGTCGAAACGCTTATACTCCTCCAGCACCAACGCTTTCATCAGGCTCGTTACCCCTTCACAGCGCCGACCACCAGGCCGCGCACGATATTGCGCTGCACCAATAGCACCAACAACAGCACGGGCAGCGTGATGATGGAAGCGGCTGCCGTCAGCCCGCCCCAATTGATCTCTGTGTAGCTCATGAAGTTGAACACCGCCACCGGCAGCGTCTTGGTGCGGTAGCTGGCGATCACCAGGCTGAACATAAAGTTGTTCCAGGAGAATATGAAGGCCAGGATCCCGGCGGCTGCAATGCCCGGCCGGACCAACGGCAGGGCGATCCGCCAGAAAGTGCCGAAAACAGAGGTGCCGTCGACCCGGGCGGCGTCGTCGAGCTCGGACGGCAGATCCTCGAAGAAGCCGATCAGCAGCCACACGATCAGCGGCAGCGTGATGATGAGGTGCGTCAGGATCACCGCCAGATAGGTGTCGACGATCTTCATCTGGGTGAACAGAATGAACCACGGGATCAGGAAACTGATACCCGGCGTGATGCGCGCCGTCAGGATGCCGAGGGCCAGTCCTTGCTGTTTGTAACGGGCGATGCTGTACGCCGCGGGCAGTCCAAGCACCATCCCGAGCCCTGTGGAGCCGGCCGCAATGATCAGGCTGTTCAGAGTGTACTGCGCAAACGGATTCGTGATGAACACATTCCGGTAGTTGTCGAGATTGGGAAAGACGAACCATGCAGGTGGCATGGCGGTATTCTGAACCTGCGTCTTGAAAGACGACAGGAACATCCAGTAGAAGACAAACAGGAACGGCAGCAAAATGACCAGTAGAACCAGGTAAAAAGCGATCTGCTTCAGCGTGCGGAACCGGCGACGTGCACTCATAGTTCGGCCCTCCGGAACCTCATCATGATCAGGCTGATGAAGAGGACGAGCGAGAACAGGACCACCAGCAGCGAAGAGGCGTATCCCATGTGGAAGTAGTTGAAACCGGTCTGAAAGACATAGATGTTCAACGTTTCGGAGGCAGTGCCGGGACCGCCCTGCGTCATGACGTAGATGATGTCGAAGGTCTTGAGTGCGTCGATGGTGCGGAAGAGCACGCCAACCATCAGGGTGGGACGTAACAGCGGTAACGTTATCGCCCAGAAGGTCTGCCAGCCGGAGGCGCCGTCCATCAAGGCCGCCTCGAAAGGCTCCTGGGGCAGCGCCGACAGGCCGGCCAATGCGATCAGCGTGATGAAGGGAGTCCATTGCCAGGTGTCTACGAGCGCCAGCGAAGCGATAACGGTCGTCTTACTGCTGGTCCATAGCGCGTCCTGCAGCCCAAGGCCCCGGAGAAAATAGTTCATGATGCCCAGCGTCGGGTTGAACATCATCATCCATACGAGCGCAATGGCAACGGGTGTGGCAACCATGGGAAAAAGGAAGAGAGTGCGCACCACGCCCTTGCCCAGGAACTCGCGGTTGAAGATCAGCGCGATCGCCACTCCCAGCACCGTCTGCACCACCACGGCGAGCACGGTAAAGTAGAGAGTAAGTACAATGGCGTTGCGGAAGCGCTCATCGCCGGTGAAAATCCTGACATAATTCATCAGGCCGATGAATTTGGGCGGCGTCACGCTGGAAACAAACCAATCCTGCAAGCTCATCCACAGCGTGTAAACCACCGGGAAGATCATCAGCAGGAACAGCGCCAGCACAGCAGGCGCAGGGAATATCCAGCCGGCGCGCCGGTCGACAAAACGGGTTATAGCCTGTCTCATGCCTGCCTCCGTGCAGTGCGGGCAGTGGGTGAGTGGGGCAAACAGGATACGTGGGCGGCGGGCGCCGGGTGGATCCGTTTCTGATCACACGCGGCGCCGCCACTCACGGCAGAGTTCTCGCTACTGCTCGGTCTTGGCCATGATGTCCTTCATGGTAGTGGCCGATTTGTCGGCCGCAGCCTTGACATCGCCACCCTCGATGGCGACGACGATCGCGTCACCGATGGCATCGCGCACTTCAGCCACCGCCACGACGGGCGGGCGGTCCGGCTTGGTTGCGTTCTTGCTGGACGTCACGTAGGCGTCGATCCAGTCAGCCGGGAAGGCTGCCTTGCCCTGGGCTGAGTCCCAGACACTCGTGCGCGCCCCGGCAACCTTGCCTTCGCCCTGGGTCTTCATGACCATGCTGGGCGAGGTGGCCCACTGGATGAAGTACCAGGCAGCGTCCTTGTTCTTGGAGGCCGATGCCATGCTCAGGCCCCAGCCAGAGAGCCAGTAGTTGGTACCACCTGAACCCTGCGGGAACGCTGCGTACCCCACCTTGCCGGCGACTGTGCTTGCCTTCGTGTCCTCGACGTTGGCATAGAACACCGAGGCGTCCGTAAACATGGCAGCCTTGCCCTGTTGGAACAGAGCAACCACTTCATTCCAATGGTTGTTCACCGAACCGGGAGGTCCGTAGTTCTTGATCAGGCTGCCGTAGAAGGTCAGCGCCTTGACTGCCTCGGCGCTGTTGATCGCCGGCTTCCGGTCGGCAGTCAGCCAATTACCGCCGTAGTTGTACAGGTAATTGCTGAACATCGTTACGGCAGCCGCCTTGCGACCACGGGAGGCGAAGCCGAAGACACCCTTCGCAGGATCATTCAGCTTCTTTGCAGCGGCCTCGAGCTCGTCCAGCGTCTTCGGCACGCTCAGGCCGGCGGCCTGGAACAGATCCTTGCGGTAGAAGAGCATCTCGACTTCGAGCTGGATGGGGACACCGATCAGCTGGTTCTCCACGGTCTCGAAGGTGATGGTGCCGGGAAGGAAGTCGGCGAACTTGTAGTCAGGGCTGACCTTCGCTGCGTCCTTCACGTACTTGTTCAGGTCCTCATACCAGCCCGCCCGGCGATACTTCAGGCCTTCCTGGGGCGGCTGCGACATGAAGATGTCGAGCGTGCCCGATCCGGCGGTCAGCTCGACCAGCGACTTCTGGCGGAACTGGTCCTCGGGATAGGTCTCGACGACGACCTTGATGCCCGTCAGCTTCTCGAAATCGGCGATGCTGGGCTGGATGGCGGTCGTCCAGGGATGCTGGTTGAGCATGACGCGAATGGTCGTGCCCTTGTACTTCTGCCAATCGAAGCTGCCGGCGGCCGCGGCGGGCGCCGTCGTCGCAGCGGCGGCAGGCGCAGTCGTGGCTGCCGCAGCAGGCGCCTTTGTCGCTGCTGCCGGAGCTGCCGGGGCTGTCGTAGCAGCCGGCGCGGCCGGGGCTGTCGTAGCTGCCGGCGCGGCCGGCGCCTTCGTGGCCGCTGCGGGCGCGGTTGTCGGCTGGGCAGCCGGCGTCGCACAGCTCGTCAGGAGCAGCACGGCGATCAGCGTCAGCGCCAGCGGGAGTGATAACGTCCGTTTCATTTGTGATCTCTCCTCTCAGGAAATGTCTGTCTTCACCAGAATCAGACCGGCCTCGCCGGTCAGGATTGGGGACTGAGCTCACCTCCTTCCTTCTGTGAGCGTGCCAGTGCGGGATAATGCATGCGGAAGCTGCGCTCGACGTCTTCGACGTGCTGCAGCATAAGCTTGCGGGCCACAGCAGCGTCTGCGTCCATCACGGCGAGCGCGATCAGCTTGTGATAGTGGATTGCCTTCTCTGTAGCGTTTGGGAACTGGGATGTCAGGTAACGGCTGTCGCGCAGGAGATCGCGCAACGAGCGCAGGATACGGGACATCACCGGATTGTGGGTTGCCTCGAACAACAACTCGTGGAAGCGCACGTCGGGTTCGAAGAAGTTGCGGCCGTCGTGATACAGGCCTTCCATCTCCAGCGCTACTCGGAGGATGGCATCCGCCTCGGCGGGGGTGGCCCGCTCTGCCGCCAGGCCGGCGACACTGGGCTCCAGCAAGATCCGCGCCTCGAGCAGGTCGGCCATCGCCTCGCGCCGGGCCGGAGCGTCGCGGTGTGGGTGCTCTTCGTAGTCTGTCGGGGATGATGCGACGCGCGTGCCGCGTCCTTGCCGGACCTCGAGCACGCCCATCAACTCGAGCACCCGGTATGCCTCGCGCACGGCGGCCTGCCCCACGCGCAGCTTTTCGGCCAGCTCCGCCACACTGGGCATGCGGTCGCCGGCATGGAGGGCGCCGCTCTGGAGATCCGCCCGGATATGCTCCAGGACCGACTCGTAAAGCAGGGCCCGTCTACCACCACGAACAGCCAAGACCCCTCCTTGGGCGACCGCGTGGACCGCTTCAGACCGGCATGGTCTGCAGGGAAGCGGCATCCCCACTGCTCATTCAATGTGTGCGCCGGTCATGCTATCACCGTGGTGGAGGCACTGTCAAGCGTGGCGGGCAACCCGGGGTGCGGCGGGAGCACAGCCCGCTGCCGCGCCGCCTGCCGGATCGTAAGGGTCGGCGCGGATGTGGGGGCTCCCCCTTCACACCAACCGGAGGCCAGCCCCTCGTGGGCGTGTTGGTCGCGGCGCGATTCGCTTAACCCGTCCGCGCCGCGACCCGACGCCCCACAAGGGGGCTACACTACGGGTTACGCGAGGAGAATCGCGGCGCGCTTCGCTCAACCTATTCGCGCCGCGACCCGACGCCCCACAAGGGGGCTACACTACGGGTGACGAATGAGGGGTCACGGCCCGGGTGCGTTGCCCTTCCCCGCGAACCGGAGGCCAGCCCCTCGTGGGCGTGTTGGTCGCGGCGCGATCGGGTCGGCGGGGACGCGGCGCGAATGGGTGGCCGGGGTCGGAGGCGCGATCGGGTTGCCGGGGACGCGGCGCGGGTTGCTCCCGCGGCGATCTCCGGTCCGTAGGGGGCGGGTCACCCGCCCCGTGCCCCAATGCCACCCAATACCCGGGTCGCGGCGCGCACGGGTCACCTGGGGCGCGGAGCGGGTGCGGCACCCGGGATGCAGCGCGGTCGCCATCAATGCGGATTGGGTGGTTAGCGGCGTCCTTCGTCAGGCTCAGGATGGAGTTGTTAGGGGTTGCCAACGATGTGTAGGATTCTGTCCAGGAACCCCACACATGGATGCTACAGGCTTTCGGTACCCCGTAACGGAACCACTCGCATCGAACCCTACCACTAACAACTCCATCCTGAGCCTGACGACACTTGCACCTGTCACTGCAAGTGCAGGTGAGGACGCCCGTCTCCCACCCAACTCACATTCACGCCCATCCGGCCTTGACAGCCCGCTTCCGCTCGCGTAGGCTTCGCGCGCCAGTAGTGCGATCACTGTGTCATTATTGTGCGATGAATACGTTGCCCACGAGGTTATGAAGGGAGAACACTATCTTCGAATCTCACCGGCTGCCGAAATCGGCGATGAAGTAGTAGCCCCACGCCCCGCGGGCGACCCCGATGCCGATTTCCTGATAGCCGGAATGCATGATGTTTTGTCTATGAGGATCGTTGCCGGGCGGCTCGTTAAACCACATCGAGAACGCCCGCGGCGCGTCGATCGCGTTGGCCCAGTTCTCGCCGGCAAGCACGAAGGGGTATCCTGCCCGGGTGAGCCTGGTTCTCAAAGACGCGCCGTCCGAGCCGACATGGCTGCCGGACTTCCGCTGCGCACAGTCGTTGGCATGCGCCTGCGCTGCCGCCGCCAGCTGTGGCGACCAGGAGAATGCCCGCAGTCCGGCAGCGACTCGCTTCTCGTTCATCGATTTCACGAGGACGGCCGCCCACTCTCCGGGTTGCGATGGCGCCGAGACAGGTGTAGCGGCCGGTTTGGCGGACGGCGTGGGCATGGGTGAGGCAAGCGGCCCGGCGATGGGCTTTGCTAACACTGCAGCTTGCGCTGCCGTGGGTGGCATCGGAGTGGCGCCTGCGGGTGAGGCGGCCGGTTGCGCGGCTGTGGCGGGCGCAGATAAAGGCGTCTTGCGTGGGACCGCAACGGGATTGGCGGGGACAAATATCGCCTGGCCGGGCTGGAGCAACGTCTCATCATCGAGTTTGTTCCGGCCAATCAGATCCTCGGGCATCAACCCGTGAGCCCTGGCGATGTCCCACAGCGTGTCGCCGGGTTGGATAACATACGAGTAACCGGACGGAGTGGCGGTTGGAGTCAGTTCAGGTAGCGAGATCTTGCCACGACGGCCTGCCTCAGGGGGCTCGGATGCGCTTGCGCTTGTGAGAGGAAACACCGAGCGCGAATAGCAGCAGCAGTGAGGTAAGACCAGCAACCTTGCCGAATCGATACATATGGCAAGTATAGCAGGGGCTTTACGGGCGTCAAACCTACCTTTGTACCAATTGCAGCGCACGAAGCCGCGTCTGTCACAACATAAGATGCGAGAACACCTTCCGAGATTCTGTAGCTTAGACTTGCCCGTGCGGTACACCGGCGCCCTTCGAGCCTGGCGCCGTTCTTGCTCGCGCTGTGACCAACATAGGAGATCGCCATGAAGCCATCGCAGCAGCCGTCGCTGGTCGTCAGAGAGCACGAGCCGTTCAACGCCGAAACACCACTCTCAGTTCTTGGTGCACCATTGACCCCGGCGGAGTCGTTCTACGTCCGCAACCATCTGCCGGTCCCCGATTTGCAGGCGGACGCCTGGCGCCTCGGGGTGAACGGAGCGGTCGAGCAACCCCGAACGTTCTCACTCGAGCAGATCAAGCAGTTCCCCGCGCGCACGATCCGCGTCACGCTGGAATGTGCGGGAAACGGCAGGGCACGCATGTCGCAGGTCCCCAAGGGGACGCCGTGGGAATACGGCGCGGCCGGTACGGCGGACTTTTCGGGTACGCCGCTGCGAACGCTGCTGGAACAGGTCACGGTCCGCCCGGATGCCGTCGAGGTACTGTTTGCGGGGGCCGATCGGGGACCGATCGCGCCGGGGAGAGAGGGCGCCTACGAGCGCTCGCTGTCCATACCCGACGCTCTCGCGCCAGATGTCCTGCTGGCCTGGTCGATGAACGGCCGGCCGCTGGCCCCCGAGCACGGCTTCCCGCTGCGTCTGGTCGTGCCCGGGTGGTACGGCATGGCGTCGGTGAAGTGGCTCGCTCGCGTGACCGCGGTCACGGCGCCGTTCACCGGCTACTATCAGACGGAGCGATACATTTACGTGGCCGAACCGGGCACGGCGGATGGTACGCCGGTGAGGCTCGTACGTGTACGATCGGTGATCGCCAGCCCCTCGGAAGGCTCGGTGCTGTCCCCGGGCCGGGTGGAGATCACAGGGTCGGCGTGGTCGGGCGCTGCGCCCATCGCACGGGTCGATCTCTCATTCGACGGTGGGCGCTCGTGGGCGCCCGCTGAGGTCGGCGAGAGCCGGGCAGGCGCCGCAGCTATGTGGCGTACGGCATGGTCTCCGCCGCGTCCCGGGGACTACACCATACTGTCACGCGCAACGGACGCGGCGGGCAACGTCCAGCCTGTCGAGCCGGCCTGGAACCTGTATGGCTACGGGAACAACGCCGTGCAGCGAGTCCGCGTCGTGGTCGGCCCAGCCGGCTGAGACGATGTTGGGAAGGCGCGCGGGCATGCGACGGTCTCGGCACGTGCCGCTGCGCCTTACCGGTCCATCTCGATCGCAACCCCGGCGCCTTGAGACAGCGCCTTCGCATAGACATGCTCCACGGGCCGCGAGATCTTCAATCCCAAGTCCCAACGATTTGAAGAGGGTGATCTCCCCGGTTGAGCTTCTGCCCTGCACCGTGCCCAGCAGGAGCTCGCCGATCTCGCCTCGAATGTGATTGTCGCCCACGAGGCCTTCCTCCCTCGCCATGAGGAACTCCCCGGCCTCGCTGAGCGCCTGCTCGCGGCGATCGACGAAGAGTCGCGAGCGGGCGACGGCTGCTCCGTCAAGCTCGCGCACAGTTGGCCGATATCCGCCCACCGCATTGATGTGAGCACCCGGCGCGATCCCATTCCCCAAACAGCACCGGCTCTCGCGCCGAGGTGACCGTGCAAATGAGATCGGCTCCATCGACCGCTTCGCGTGCGGTGGGCATCGCCTCGACCCGCATGCTGTGCTGCTGCGCCGCCTGCTCGGCGAAGGCCGACGCATGGCTCGCGTCCCGGCTCCACACCCGCACGCGCCGCAGCGGGCAGCGCTTCCAGCATCGCCGCCAGGTGCCCGCGCGCCTGCACGCCGCTGCCCAGGATGGCCAGGTCGCCGGCGTCCGGCCGTGCCAGCAGACCGGTGGCCACGCCGGACACGGCGGCGGTGCGGGTGGCGGTGATCTCAGCCGCGTCCAGGACCGCGAGCAACCGTCCGTGCTCCGTCTCGAAGAGCAGCACCGTACCCTGGTGCGATTCCAGCCCCACGCGGTGGTTATCCGGGAAGACGCTGATCACCTTCGCACCCATGCGGTTGATACCCGCCAGGTACGACGGCATCATCGCCAGGAGACCGGTCTGCTCCGGCAGCCACATGAACGGTCGGGGCGGCGGATGGCCTCGCCGCGCGCCAACGCCGCCAGCGCCTCGGCCATAACCTGCATACACTCTTTCATCGGCAGGAGGCGCCGGATCTCGGAACGGGTTAACAGCAACGTTTCCAACTGGGTCCTTTCCTACGGCCGGAACAACGCCACGTAGTGCAGTCCCCTGCGGTGGCTTCCGGCCGGCTTGAATCCCGCGTCAGATGCCCAGCGCACAACGGTCGAGAGGCGCGGGTAATCCGGATCCACGAGGAATTCCGCCACCGCCAGCAGCCCGTCCGGCTTCAGCACGCGGCGGAACTCGCGCAGCGCCCGCTGCGGGTCGGGGATCTCCGGCAGCACCGTAACCATGAAGACCCGATCCATGCTGCCGTCCGGCACCGGCAGGTCGTACGCCGAGGCCACCCGTGCGTCGACGTTGCGAACTCCCCTGGTCTGCATCCGCGCTTCGACCTGTGCAATCATGCCCGGCTGGATGTCGAACGCGTGCACTTTTCCGCCATCGCCCACGCTGCGTGCGGCTACTTCTGTGAAGGTGCCTGCGCCCGGTCCGACCTCCATCACCTGCATTCCGGGCCTGAGATCCATCCACGATACCACCAGGTCGGGCGGCTGCAAACGGCGGCGCACCGGACTGTCGAGGAGACGTCCGAGGAAAGGCGGAGCAGGGAAGTGAACCCATCGCTTTGCCAGACGAAGGATGGTCTGGCTGAAGACTACCCAGACCAGCAGGTTCAGGATCAACCCGCCGAGCCATCGCAAGCATACATTGGGCCAGGATTTCTTACGCATTGCTACCTCACTTTGGGGCGTACCCCCGGCACAAAGGGCGGCCATTCGCCGATGCCAATATCATAGTCCGGTCTGCCGCAGAGGGACACTCCCCAACGGGCCAGTTCTGTCCCTGTACTGTAGTCGCATACGCGAGGTCCAGACCCCATGGCCCCTTGTGTAACTGAAATTACTCTATTTGTGAAAGCTGTGGTATAAGCGCCAATGTGCTTGCCCGGCTAGCTTCCTGTCGAGGGCAAGTGCGCATCTGGCGGCTGCTTACTACTGCAGAAGTCGCAGCAAAGGACCCCCCTCATGCGCCAACATTACAAAGTCGCGGTATTGACCCTGATCGCAGGGTTGCTCGTCACCACCACCCTGATCACGTCAGCGTATGCTGCCGTATCCTACGGCCCCGCACGTCCGGGCGATCTCCTGTTCGGACTGCAAGACACAGCAGAGCAGACACACGCCCGGCTGTTCGCCGGTCCTGAAGCGCAAGCCGGCCGCTACGTACGGCTCGCCGAGCGGCGATTTGGGGACGTTACGGAATCCGCCCGGACGCCTCGCGAGCTGCTGACGCTGGCCCACGCCCACTCTGCGCTCGACCGCGCCCTGTTGGCAGTGGCGCGCGCGACCCGGAACGCGCCGAGGAGTGGCGCACCAGGCTGGCCGCCTTGAGCGAGCGCGGTGACGCCGCGCTGGCTGCCGCCACCAGGTCGCGGAGGCGCAACCCGGAAACGTACGCCGCGTTCGTCACCAAGCTCGAGACTCTGAAGAGGGTCCTCGAGCAGCCCGAGTTGCAGTTGCGCGCTCTCGCCCACGTTGCCGGAATCGCCGTGAACTTTCCAGACGGCGCCCTTCAGGCGGTAGCCGCCGCCGGGTCGCGAGAGGCCGGGAACGATGTTCTCCACGCCGCCTTCCCGCTCTTCGGCGGGCACGCTTCGCTTGTGTGCACCGTGTGTCACGTCTCGGGCGAGCCTGATGTCGCTGTGGGGCAGATCGTAGCCGCCGCGTGCGCCGGCTGCCACACCACAACTGTGCCGTCCCAACCGGGCGGAGGCGAGCTGATTGCCGCGCTGCCCAACAGCCCGAAGATAAGCCGGCCGGGATACGGACCCCCAGCTCCTACCATCCGATGGTCGCGGGCATTGACTGTCGCGGGTGTCACGCTGCGGCCCGCCCCCAGACTCACTCCGACGCATCGTGCGGCGAGTGCCACGTGCCCGGCCAGGGGTGGCGGCCGGTAGCCGGCGCCCATCCCACGGGACCCGATCTCGACTGCAAGGGATGCCACGCCGCCCTGCGTCCGGCCGTGCACTTCGAGGGCCAGTGTTCCACCTGCCACAATCCGGCCAACGGGTGGCAGGCCGCGTCGTTTACTCACCCGGCCGGCGAAGAGTTGGACTGCCAGGGTTGCCATCTCCAGCGGCGGCCCGCAGCCCATTCCGAGGGGCAGTGTTCCACCTGCCACGTGCCGGGGACAACCTGGAAACCGGTTGCCGCCGGCCACCCAAGGGGTCCAAATCTCGATTGCCAGGGTTGCCATGCCAACGTACGCCCGGCGAAGCACTTCCAGGGCCAGTGCTCCGCATGCCATACGCCCGGCAACTGGAAGCCTGCCAGGGTGAACCACGCCGCTGCCGGCGCCGACTGCGGCGGCTGCCATGCCGGCAAGAAGCCGGCCAACCACTTTACGGGGCAGTGTTCCACCTGCCATGCGACCACCGGCTGGAAGCCCGCGAAAGCAAACCACGCCGCACTCGGTGCGGATTGCCAGGGTTGTCACGCGAACCGGAAACCTGCGAATCACTTTGCGGGCCAATGCTCGCGGTGCCACGCGACGACAGGCTGGAAGCCGGCCAAGGTCAACCACGCCGCGCTGGGAGGGGAGTGTCAGAGCTGCCACGCGGGCAGGAAACCGGCGGACCACTTCGCCGGGCAGTGTTCCGCGTGCCATGCGACTACCGGCTGGAAGCCCGCCAAAATCAACCACACGGCGGTCGGCGGCGACTGCGCCACTTGCCACGCGAATAGAAAGCCGGCGAACCATTTCGCCGGCCAATGCTCCACCTGCCACTCGACTGCGGGGTGGAAGCCGGCCACCTTCAGTCACGCCAGCGTTGGCGGCGACTGCCAGGGTTGCCATGCGGCCCGCAAGCCGGCCAACCACTTCGCCGGCCAATGTTCGACGTGCCATACCCCGGGTGCATGGAAACCGGCGAGGATCGACCACGCTGCTGCCGGTGGGGACTGCCAGGGTTGCCATGCCGGAAGGAAGCCCGCGAACCACTTCGCGGGCCAGTGCTCGGCGTGCCATGCGACCACCGGTTGGAAACCGGCACGTCTGGATCACGCGGCAGTGGGCGGCGACTGCGTGAGCTGTCATGCGGGGCGAAAGCCTGCCAACCACTTTGCTGGCCAGTGTTCCACCTGCCACGCCACCACCGGTTGGAAACCGGCACGTCTGGATCACACCGCGGTGGGTGGGGACTGCCAGGGTTGCCACGCCAACCGGAAACCGGCCAACCACTTTACCGGTCAGTGTTCGACGTGCCACGCCACCACCGGGTGGAAGCCTGCCAGCGTGAATCACACCGCGGTGGGTGGCGATTGCCAGGGCTGTCACGCCAACCGCAAACCGGCCAATCACTTCGCCGGGCAGTGTTCTGCGTGTCACACGACCGGCGGCTGGAAACCTGCGAAGGTAAACCACGCGGTAACCGGCGCCGACTGCCAGGGCTGCCATGCGAACAGGAAGCCGGCGAACCATTTCGCCGGGCAGTGTTCCGCGTGCCATGCAACCACCGCCTGGAAGCCGGTGCAGGTCAATCACGGCGCCGTGGGCGGGGATTGCCAGGGTTGCCATGCGGGCCGGAAACCCGCTAACCACTTCGCCGGCCAGTGTTCCACCTGCCACTCGACTACTGCGTGGAAGCCGGCCACCTTCAGTCACGCCAGCGTAGGCGGCGACTGCCAGGGTTGCCATGCGGCCCGCAGGCCGGCGAACCACTTCGCCGGCCAGTGTTCCCTGTGCCACACGCCCGGTGCGTGGAAGCCGGCCAAGGTCAATCATGCTGCCGTCGGTGGGGACTGCCAGGGATGCCATGCCGGGCGAAAGCCGGCGAACCACTTCGCCGGCCAGTGTTCCCTGTGCCACACGACTACGGCCTGGAAGCCCGCTACAGTCAATCACGCTTCAGTGGGCGGCGACTGCATCGGCTGCCATGCCGGCCGGAGGCCGGCAACTCATTCGACCGCGGAATGTTCCGCCTGCCATAGCACGAATGCATGGAAGCCGGCGTCGTTCAATCACAGCACTGCGGGTGGGGATTGCCAGAGCTGCCATGAGGGTAGAAGGCCTGCAAATCATCTCAACGGTCAGTGCTCAGAGTGCCATAATCCCACAGGCTGGAAGCCGGCCGCCATCGGGCACAGCTTCCCCCGGTCGCACAACAGCGACCCGGCAACGTGCACCAACTGCCATCCCGGCAAGACCCGGGAGTGGACTTGCTACACGTGCCATAACCAGGGCACACTGGAAAAGCATCACCTGGAGAAGCAAATCTCTCCCATCACCGGCCGCTGCCTGCAGTGCCATCCAACCGGCAGCAAGGGATAGGTGGCCGCTACTTTGGGGTCACCTGAAGACAGAGGATCGTGAAACCGCTCTCGCATCAGGTCCCGCCGGCTTTCCACATCATGGCAAAGCCGGCGGGCGCCGCCTGCAACCTCGCCTGCAGCTACTGCTTCTTCCTCACCAAGGAGAGCCTGTACCCGGGCAGCAGTCCGCATGTCCGACGCCGTGCTGGAGTCGTACGTCCGCCAGCTTCTCGCGTCGCACCGGGCGCCTGAGGTCACCTTCGCCTGGCAGGGCGGCGAGCCGACGCTGATGGGCATCGAGTTCTTCCGGCGCTCGGTGGAGCTTGCCGAGAGGTATCGCCGCCCGGATCAACATCGTCACGCACACCATCCAGACCAACGGCATCGCTGCTCGACGACGAGTGGGCCGCGTTTCTTCAAGCAGCACGGCTTCCTTGTCGGCCTCAGCGTCGATGGCCCACGCGCGATGCACGACGCCTACCGGGTCACGCAGGGTGGGCAGCGGCAGCTTCGACGAGGTGATCGCGCGGCTGGCAGACTGCTGCGCCGGCACGGCGTCGACGTGAACATCCTGTGCACGCGTCCACGCCGCCAACGAGGACCACCCGCTCGAGGTCTACCGCTTCTTCCGCGACGAGCTGGAGGCCGCAGTACATCCAGTTCATCCCCATCGTGGAGCGCGCCACTCCGCGACACGCTCGCGCCAGGCGAACGAGGGCTGGAGCGGGCCGCGCGGGCGCGGCGCGCCCCTTGTACCGGCAGCAGGGTCACCGCGTCACCGGGCGCACGGTCGACCCGCGGCAGTTCGGGCGCATTCCTGATCGACATCTTCGACGAGTGGGTGCGGCGCGACGTGGGCGGGGTCTTCGTGCAGATGTTCGACGTCGCGCTGGGCAGCTGGGTGGGGCAGCACAACCTGTGCATCTTCTCGCCCGACCTGCGGCAATGCGCTGGCGCTCGAGCACAACGGCGATCTGTACTCGTGCGACCACTACGTCGAGCCGGATTACCTGCTGGGAACATCACCGAGACGCCGATGCTCGCAACTCGATCGCTTCGGAGAGGCAGCGCCGGTTCGGGCAGGCCAAGTACGAGACGCTGCCGCAGTACTGCCGCGAGTGCGACGGTCCTCTTCGCCTGCTACGGCGAGTGCCCGCGCAATCGCTTTCTCAAGACCCCCGCCACCAGCGATTCTCGCGGCGGACAGGAAGGATTGAACTATCTGTGCGCGGGGTACAGGCTCTTCTTCCACCACGTGCGCGAGCCGATGCTCCGCATGGCCGGCCTGCTGCGGAGTGGCCTCCCGGCCGCCGAGATCATGCGCGGCACCGCGGCCTGATCGTCACCGCACCACCCTCTTACCTGCGCCAGATCGCCATCGTGAGCCCGATCGAGCCGGGGATCACCGGCCACCAGGGCCGCGCCATGCCAGAGTTGCCGTGTTCAGCGCATCGATCTCCTCCGGTTCGAGGCAGAACGAGAGCGCTCGGCGTTGTCGGCGGCCTGCTTGCCGTTCTTTGCGCCGGGGATCGGCAGGACCATTTCGTTTTCGATCAGCCAGCGCAGCGCGACCTGGGCCGGGCTCTTGCCGTAGCGCTCGCCGATCTCCCGCAGCAGCCGACACGACCGGCGCCAACGCCTCCAGTCCCCTGCCGCCGGAAGTACGGCATGAAGCGCCTCAAGCCCGTTGGCCTGTCACCGGCCTTGTACTTGCCGGTCAGCGCGCCGCCCGCCAGCGGCTGGTAGGCGATCAGCGTGATCCCCAGCTCGCGGCAGGCGTCGAGCACGCCGTCTCACCTCCGGCTGCCGGTGCAGAAGCGAATACTCGACCTGGTTCGAGGCGAGCGGAATGCCGCGCCCGGCCAGCGCCGCGTGCGCGATCCGCATCTGTTCCGCCGAGTAGTTGCTGACGCCGACTGCCTTGATCTTTCCCGCCTCGACTGCATCGGCCATCAGATCCATCAGCCGCGGGATGGAAACCCGGTTGGAGGGGAAGTGATGCTGGTACAGATCGACCCGCCCCAGGCGCGCGATACTGGCCTCGAGCGCTTCCGGCATGCTCTCCGTGCGCGAGAAGAAGCCAGGCGGGAACTTGGTGGCAATCACCACCTCCTTGCCGCGCGCCAGCTCTCCCAGGCGCCGTTCGGAGGCGCCGCCGCTGTACATGGCCGCCGTGTCGAACAAGGTCACGCCTGCAGCCACGCTCGCCTCCAGCGCGGCCTTCTCCTCGTCGTAGCCGTGCGCGCCGCCATAAGCCAGCTTGGCCGGGTGGAGCCGCGCCAGCCCCCTGGCGTCGCCCCACGTCATCGCCCCGACTCCCAGCCGGGGCACTTGCAGGTCCGTGCGGCCCAAGACGCTTGAATTCATCTGCCCGTGATTTTCTTCCACATCTGACCCCCAGTAGCATTGCGCCGGCCGGCGAAACATGATACGATACAGATCTGTATCGTTTGATGGATGATACGATACAGATCTGTATCATGTCAAGAGGGGAATCGAATGAGTCACCGCGCAAGCCCACGAGAATTGCTCTTTCAGACCGCAGCGCGCCTGTTTTACCGGCATGGTTACCGCGCTACCGGCGTCGACACGATCGCCGCCGAGTCGGGCATCGGCAAGATGACCCTGTACCGGCATTACCCGTCTAAGGACGATCTGATCCTCGCTTACCTGCGCGATAGCGACGGCGAATTCTGGGGAAATTTCGAGCAGATCACGAAAGCCGCGCCAGACGCACGCGAGAAGCTGCTGGCGTTCTTTGCGGCTCTGCAGGAATACGTGTTGAGCCCGGCCTGCCATGGATGTCCGTTTCTCAATGTGGCGAGCGAGTACCCCCAGAGCGATCACGTGGGACATCGGGTGGCGGTGGAGCACAAGCAAGCGGTACGGGCGCGATTATCGGCAACTGGCAACGGAAGCAGGCGCGCGCCGGCCGGACGTTCTCGCAGATTCCCTGGTTCTGCTGATGGATGGAGCTTACATGGCAGCACGCGTCTTCGGCGCCTCACCCGACAATCCGGCTGCGAGCCTGGCTGAGACCGCGCGGCAGCTGATTGACGCGCACTGCCCCCGTTGAAGCCGTTCACCCGGGTGACGCTCGGATGAGCGCCGTTCGGCTGCCTGCCGCGCCCTTCCGCAGGCAGCCGAACGGTGGTTCACAAGCGGCGACTCTCGTCCGCCTGGAGGCTGGCTTGCAGTGAGCGCGTCCCCGGCCCGCTATCCTGTGCATCCGGCGCCGCAATACGCTGCCGGCCGCCAGGCGGCGCACCGGAGGGAGACGTGACCCACTACATCTGTGCTACCTGCGGAACGCAGTATCCGGCAACCGGGCAACCGCCCGAACATTGCCTTATCTGCGAGGACGAACGCCAGTACATCGGCTTCAAGGGGCAGCAGTGGACAACCCTCGATGCGCTGCGTGACTCGCACCATAATATCATCCGGCCGGTCGACCCGCGCCTGACGGGCATCGGAACGCACCCGGATTTCGCCATCGCGCAGCGCGCCCTCCTGGTGCAGACCCCCGCCGGAAACGTATTGTGGGACTGCATCAGTCTGTTGGACGACCCCACGTGCGCCGCCGTGAATGCGCTGGGCGGCATTTCGGCGATAGCCGTCTCGCATCCGCACTACTACGCATCGATGGTAGAGTGGTCCCACGCGTTCAATGCGCCCGATCTACCTGCACGCAGGCGACCGGCAGTGGGTCATGCGTCCTGATCCGGGGGTGCATTTCTGGGAAGGCGATACGAAAGAGCTGCTGCCCGGCCTCACCCTGATTCACTGCGGTGGGCACTTTGCCGGCGGGACGGTGCTGCACTGGGCGGACGGCGCCGAGGGCAAGGGCGCGCTCCTGTCGGGCGACATCATCACCGTGGTTATGGACCGCCGCTGGGTCAGCTTCATGTACAGCTACCCGAATCTCATTCCGCTGCCGGCCGCCACGATTCGCAGAATCGTCTCCGCCGTTGAGCCGTTCCGGTTTGACCGGATCTACGGTGCGTGGTGGGAGCGGATCGTCGCCGAGGACGGGCACGGCGCAGTCCGCCGGTCGGCAGACCGCTACCTCCGGGCGATCGGTGCGTAATTTCGGCTCTGTTCCAGTTTAGCGTTGTTAACTGACCCTGAACGCCGGGCATCGCACCATTAGCCGTATAATCGGCTGCAAGCAGGTCTGTCGCCTGGAGACACGCGCCCATCAAGACGGGTGCATCCGACGTTGGGGGCCGAATGTAGGATACGCTATGCGTGCCGATGTTGTCCCGTGTGCGGGGCAGAGCGGGCTAGCTGGTTGCCCCAGCGCGTTCTCTACCCCGTACACGGGACAACATCGGCACGCATAGCGTATCCTACAAATCGCCCCCGGCGTGCGGTGCGCCCCATCAAGACTTTGTGCTTGCACCCGGCCCAGCCGTGTGGGAGAATTGAACCGCAGCAGAAGGGAAGGGGGCTCTCAGGATTCGCCGTGGTACAGACTAGAACGAGTCGTGTAGATGAGCCAGCTATTTACATGTTGGGCAGATGCGAGCAGAAGGGGTGCTGGGTGTGATCCTCCCGAAAGACCGCGACCCTCGTTTCGTGACGATCCGCCGCGGTGGGACCCTCACCGATTCGGATCACCAGCTCCTCGCCCTGTGGGCGGCATCGTGCGCGGAGCACGTCCTTGACCTCTTCGAGTCGGCTCAGCCTGAGGACCCGCGACCGCGTCAGGCGATCGAGCAGGCCCGCGCCTGGGTGCGTGGCGAGATCACGATGTCCCAGGCTCGCACGGCGGCCGGCCATGCAATGGCCGCGGCCAGAGACCTGAGTGGGGCAGCACGGCATGCCGCGTACGCTGCCGGCCAGGCCGCGGCCGTCGCACACGTCGCCGCGCACGAGCTCGGTGCGGCCGCCTATGCGATCAAGGCCGCACGTGCTGCCGCGCCGGAAGGAGAGGGCGAGAGCGCAGGGCGACTCGAGTGCCGGTGGCAGCGCGACCAGCTCCCGGAGGCGATTCGCGAGCTCGTACTCGACGACCAGCGGTTGCGGAACGACATCTGCTGGTCGGTGTTCGACTGCTGAGAGCCGCACGTCACCAACTGCGCTACGCTCAGCTACGCGCCCTGCCAACCGCGCCATCCGATAGTTATCGTCAAGACAGTCAGACGCCTCTCGGGGGAGAGTTCGGCTGACCAACGCTGGTCTGGAACAGAGCCATAATTTCTCGTTCACGACACGCAACACACAGGAGCCGGAGCCAATGAGCGAAACCCCTTATGAAGCCTTTCTCGCCGGTGTTGACCCGCGCTTCGCGCCATTGGTGGAAGCGGTCCACCGCGCCGTTCATGGCCGCGCAGCCCGATCTGGACACGCGCATCTCGTACAAGATGCTGATGTACGGGCTGAACGGAGATTTCCGGAATTGGATCTGCGCCGTTGGTGTGACCAAGAACGCCGCCAACCTGAGGTTCCTCTACGGCGTGCTCTTGAAAGACCCGCGCGGAGTGCTGCGCGCCGGCTCCGCCACTTTGAAGACGATCGACTACAAATCGATGGCGGATTTCGATCCCCAGCTCGTCAAAGACTACGTCGGCGAGGCAGTGGCGCAGCTCGATTACTTCAAGCAACACGCGCACGAGCTCTGACGGGCACGGCGTGGCGCTGAGTGTGGCGCCGGTCACTTCCCGCGCACGGATCATCCAGTAGGCTGAGCTTGCTCCCGGACACGGCTGCCTGCCGGCAGGAAACGATGCGCGAGGAGAATCATGCGTGAGTGCCCCCGATCGAGGCTTTTGCCGGTCCTGGCAAGCCTGATTTCACTGGCTTTCGTGCTGGCCGGCTGTACCGGCTCGCCGGCTCCGGGCAGCACGCCGGCGGCTGTGGCCGGTACGTTGGCCGCAACCGTATCGCCTGCCGCACCGGCCACCGCGGCTGCCCCGGTGATTTCCAGCCCGGCAGCCGGGCCGGGCGTTACCGCCACGCGCGCCGCCGCTCCCCCGACCGCGGCCGGCGCCACGCCGCTGCCAACTGCGAGACTTGCCCCCACGGGGACGACGGATGCGCCAACCGTGGGCATCACGCGGCACCGCAAGCGCGGCATCGCCCGCGCCGGCTGCGGGAACCGCCCCTCCGGCCGCAGTCCCGACAGCCGCTTCCCGCGCCGCCGTACCCGCAAACGTTACCCTCACCGAATACCAGGTTCCGGCCGGTTCGCACCCGCACGATGTTGCGCCCGCCCCGGATGGTACGGTGTGGTATACGGCCCAGTCAATCGGCGAGCTTGGGCGGCTGGATCCTGCCAGTGGGAAGATCGATTCGGTCAAGCTGGGCGCAGGGTCCGCACCTCACGGGGTGATCGTCGGGCCTGACGGCGCCGCCTGGGTGACCGACTCGGGGCTGAATGCCATCGTCCGCGTGGACCCGACAGACGCTGGCCGTCCGGTCCTTCCCGCTGCCCGCGCCGGCCGTGCTAACCTCAATACCGCGACCTTCGACCGGCGCGGCATCCTCTGGTTCACCGGGCAGAACGGCTTTTACGGCCGGCTCGATCCCAGGGATGGAAAGCTTGAGGTATTCGAGGCGCCCCGGGGACGGGGGCCATATGGTATCCACACCTCGCCGGACGGCGCCGTCTACTACGCGTCGTTAGCGGGTAACCACATCGCTCGCATCGACGTAACGGCCGGTACGGCAAAGGTGATCGAGCCGCCCACGGCAGGGCAGGGAGCACGGCGCGTCTGGGCCGACTCGCGCGGCCGCATCTGGGTCAGCGAATGGAACGTGGGCAAGGTCGGCATGTATGACCCGGCGAGCGACCGGTGGCGAGAGTGGCGGCTGCCGGGACAGAGCCCGCTGGCCTATTCCGTCTATGTCGACGAAAACGACCACGTGTGGCTCAGCGACTTCGCCGCCAATGCCCTGGTGCGCTTTGTGCCCGAAACCGAGGAATTCCGCTCTTTCCCCATCCCCAGCGGCAACGCGCAAGTGCGGCAGCTGCTCGGCAGGCGCGGCGAGGTTTGGGGTGCGGAATCCGGTGCGGACAAGCTGATCGTGGCGCGCTACTGACGCAGGCGCTGCCGGCGGTTCCTGCATCCACCCTGGCCTTTCCGGCCGGTCAGGACCGGCTCGCCCGCCTGCGGCTGCGGCGAAGCCAGGCCAGAGCCAGCAGCCCGGCGCCGAGCAGTCCCGTGCCTGCCATCACCGCGAGCAGCCGCTTCCGCGGGGCGGCCGGTGGTATTTCGGCGAGCGTGGCCGGTTGCGCGGCCGTGCTCCGATCGATCAGCGCCACTGTGCCGGCGTCGCCGTCAACCGCCACGCGTTCGCCGCTGTGAATCCGTTCGGTAGCCACGCCGGTGCCGAGCACCGCCGGGATGTGATACTCCCGTGCCACGATCGAGCCGTGGCTGAGAGGTCCGCCGATGTCGGTCACCACTCCGCTCGCGAGGACGAAGAGCGGGGTCCACGCCGGCGTGGTGATCCTGGCGACCAGGATATCCCCGTGCACCATCTGGCCAAACTCCTCAGGGCCGAGGATCACACGCGCTCGCCCTGTTACCCGGCCGGGACTGGTGCCCGTTCCCAGGATCGTGTTGCCCTCCGGCTGTTCGTCGCGGGCCGACGCGAAACGGCTGAAGTCAAACCCCAGGAACCTGGTGCCCTCCTTTGGCGGCAGCCCCAGAGGTGGTGTCACCGCTCGCTCTTCCATCCATCTGGCACGTCGCCCGGCCACCTGTTCCTGGTACTCGCGGACAGATTGCCCTGCATCTAGGGCCTGGGCCGCAGTCTCCAGCTCATCCGCCTGCAGGTAGAATACGTCCTCGATTCCGTTTAGTGTACCCGCCTGCACCAGGCGCCGGCCGAGCTCGTGCAGCATGCGCCGCAATACCGGCCAACCCAGCCCTATATCGGCCAGCACATCCTCGCGCAGAGGCGCAAAGCGCTGGGCATTGCCTAACAGGCGCCGGAATAGCGCGAGCCGGCGGCCCTTCAGCCGGCCGAGCACGTCGCGGGTGGCTGCTTCGCGCGCAGCCGCTGCCTTGGACTGCCGTTCATATGGGTCGGGAGCCTCGTCGCCAACGGCAAATTTGAGCGCTTCGATCCAGGGGGCCGGCTCGTCGTACGGGATGGGTTTGGAGAAGTCCAGGTCGTAGATGGCGTGCCCGAAGCGCTCCAGGTGTGCGCCGAAGCGATCGCGGAATTCCCCCCACGCATCCCCCACCTCGTCGACTTGCGCGCCTGTCCGGTACCGGTCGACCAGTTCGGAGCTCGGCGTGCGCACGATATGCGCGCGCAAGGGCTCCTGCGTTCGCACCCACCGGGCAAGGTCGTAGAGAGACTTCTCGGCCCGGATCGGCGCGCTGTCAAAGCCCAGGAGATAAGTAGGCGCCGGTGGATCGCCGGCGCGCCTGACGAACCGGTTGTAGAAGGCTGTAAAGATCGACTCGGTCATGTACGCCAGCGGGAGAATGCCGCTTTGCACCGAAAGGTAGTGGCGGCCGGCGGCGAGTGTGATCGTCTTCACGCCCTCCAGCAGTTCTGTCGCCGGCGCCTCCCCGACCGGCGCCGCCTTCCACCGGTCGACGATCGCAGCATAGGCGGGACGAGCCTCCTCTGCCCAGCGCCGCTCACCCTGCAAGAACGTGGGACCGAAACGCGCGATCATCCCCCCGAGGCCGGTCACCAGCTGGAAGGTTTGCCGGGCGTCGATGCCGAAGTCATAGTAGGCGTAGTCGTTGATCGTGACCAGTTGGAAGCTTCGCATCGCTTCTCCCAGTCCGATCTCGTAGCCGAACTCTACCATGGCTTCGTTCCAGCGCGGCAGACCCAGGCTCGCAAAGAGTGGCGTGAGCGGGTCGGGTAATAGCTCGGTGATGCTGCCGCGCATGTACCTCCCACCCGGACGCAGGACCCGCCATTCCAGGGACGCAGCAGATGCCGGAGCCGGCAGCGCGGTGACCGGCCGCGCCTGCAGCACGAATATCTCGCCGTCGTGGATCGCCCATTCGACATCCACCGGCCGGCCGTACAGCTCCTCGATGCGAGCGCCCAGGCGCACCAGCCGGGCGGTCTGTTCCAGATCGAGGGCCGGCTGCTTGCGGAGATCGTCCGGCACCGGCGCTTCGACTGTGCCGCCCGGCGTGCGGACCGTCATGGTCGCCTTGTCGGCGATCTGCCGGCTCACGATCTCCCCGCTTGCCTTCTGGGCAACGATCGTGTCGGGGGTCACCAGCCCACCTACGATCGCTTCGCCCAGCCCCCAGGCGGCGTTGATCATCACCTCATCCCGCTCGCCGGTCACCGGATTCGCAGTGAAGAGGATGCCGGCCACGTCGGCCGGGACCAGCCGCTGCACGACCACCGCCATCCTGACTTGCTCCGCGGGGATCTCGTTACGGGCGCGGTAAGCCACCGCACGCGGGGTCCACAGCGAGCCCCAACAGCGCTGGACCGCCGCCATCAGCTCCGCCTCGCCCACTATATTGAGGAAAGTCTCATGCTGCCCGGCGAACGACATTTCCGGCAGGTCCTCGGCGGTGGCCGAAGAGCGAACCGCGACCGCCTCGCCCTGTGTGGAGAGCTCAGCGTATGCGCTCCGGATCGCCTGCGCGACGTCCTCCGGCATCCTGGCCGCTGCCAGCGCGCCCATCCTGGCCGCTGCCAGGATGGCTGCCGAGTCGCGGTCGAAGGACGCGTAATCGCCGGCAGAGGCCGGGCGGACCGTGCCGCGGAGAGCCGACTCCAACGCGTTTTCGGCGACGAAGCGCTCGTATGCGTGCGTGGTGATGTGGAAGCCGGGGGGCACCGGCAATCCGGCCGCCGCCATGCGCGCCAGCGAGGCGCCCTTTCCACCGGTAAGCTCGAGCGTTGCTTGGTCGCTATCCAGCGCGAGAACTAATGGACGCATTTTCGCCATCCTTCCGTTTCACTTGCATCATACTCCCCGCGCGGCGTGAGTCAATGGCCGGCGGATGGGCACGTCAGAATGATAGCTGGTCACCCCCACATCGTTAACCGGTATTGATCTGACAGACTATTGATGCTCCACAAATTATCAAAATTGTGATAACCTCGCGCTATCTAGGCGCCGGAACTGCGCGCACTTTCCTGTGGTCATAGAAACCCTCGTTACCAAAAGTCATTTCTGGAGGACGAATCATGGCCGCCACGGTCGCACCAAACGATGCAGGGCACCTCAATACGGGCGTACTGCTTCAGACACTCGTCGCGGTAAAGAACGGCGACTTTTCAGCTCGCCTCCCCGCCGAATGGACGGGGATGGACGGGCGCGTCGCCGACACGTTCAACGACATCATGCTCTTGAACCAGCGCATGGCCCGCGAGTTGGAGCGTGTCAGCCGCGTGGTCGGCAAGGAAGGCAAAATCAACCAGCGCGCGAGCTTGGGCGAGGCCGGTGGTGCGTGGGCCGGCATGATGGACTCGGTCAATACGCTGGTTGATGATCTGGTGCGGCCGACCGACGAGATGGCGCGTGTGATCGGCGCCGTGGCCAGGGGCGACCTGTCACAGACGGTGACGCTGGAGGTGGAGGGCAGGCCGTTGAAAGGCGATTTCCTGCGTACCGCCCGCACGGTTAACACGATGGTTGACCAGCTCAACTCCTTTGCATCCGAAGTCACCCGTGTGGCGCGTGAGGTGGGTACCGACGGGCAATTAGGGGCGCAGGCGGATGTGCGTGGTGTGTCGGGTACGTGGAAGGACCTGACCGACAACGTGAACTTCCTGGCCGGCAACCTGACCAGCCAGGTGCGCAACATCGCGCAGGTCACCACCGCCATTGCGAACGGCGATCTCACCAAGAAGATCACGGTGGACGCCCGGGGCGAGATCCTCGAGCTGAAAAACACCATCAACACGATGGTAGACCAGCTCAACTCCTTTGCGTCCGAGGTCACGCGCGTGGCGCGCGAGGTGGGCACCGACGGCAAACTCGGTGGTCAGGCCGACGTCAAGGGGGTCGGCGGCACGTGGAAAGATTTGACCGACAACGTGAACTTCATGGCTGCCAACCTGACCAATCAGGTGCGGGCATTGCGGAGGTCACGACGGCCGTCGCCACAGGGAACCTCACGAAGAAGATCACCGTCGACGCCCGGGGCGAGATCCTGGAACTCAAGAACACGATCAACACGATGGTGGACCAGCTCAGCTCGTTTGCTTCCGAGGTCACGCGTGTGGCGCGCGAGGTGGGTACCGATGGGAAGCTGGGTGGACAGGCGGATGTGCTCGGTGTCTCCGGCACTTGGAAAGACCTGACGGACAATGTCAACTTCCTGGCCGGGAATCTGACCAGCCAGGTGCGCAACATCGCACAGGTTACGACCGCCATCGCGAACGGCGATCTCACCAAGAAGATCACAGTGGATGCCGAAGGGGAGATTCTGGAGCTCAAGAACACCATCAACATCATGGTGGACCAGCTCAACTCGTTTGCCTCTGAGGTCACGCGCGTGGCGCGCGAGGTAGGCACAGATGGCAAGCTGGGCGGCCAGGCCGACGTTAAGGGTGTCGGCGGTACCTGGAAAGACCTGACCGACAACGTCAACATGATGGCCTCGAATCTGACCAGCCAGGTGCGCAACATTGCCGATGTCACCGTTGCGGTCGCCAACGGAGATCTATCGAAGAAGATCACCGTCGACGTGCGCGGCGAGCTTCTGCAATTGAAAGACACGATGAACACCATGGTCGACCAGTTGCGGGCGTTCGCTTCGGAAGTCACCCGTGTGGCGCGCGAGGTGGGCACCGACGGCAAGCTGGGCGGCCAGGCTTTCGTGCCTGGGGTCGGCGGCACGTGGAAAGACCTGACGGACAATGTGAACCTGATGGCCGGGAACCTGACCGGCCAGGTGCGCAACATCGCCCTCGTGACGACGGCAGTGGCGAACGGCGACCTCAACAAGAAGATCACAGTGGATGCCGAAGGCGAGATCCTGGAGCTGAAGAACACCATCAACATCATGGTGGACCAGCTCAACTCGTTTGCCTCGGAAGTCACGCGCGTGGCGCGCGAGGTAGGTACCGATGGCAAGCTGGGCGGCCAGGCCGATGTCAAGGGAGTCGGCGGCACCTGGAAGGACCTGACCGACAATGTGAATGTGATGGCCGCCAACCTGACGGACCAGGTGCGCGGGATCGCCACGGTGGTGACGGCCGTTGCCAACGGCGACTTGAAGCGCAAGCTGGTGCTGCAGGCCAAGGGAGAGATCGCCACTCTGGCGGACACCATCAACGATATGATTGATACGCTGGCCACTTTCGCGGCGCAGGTAAGCGGAGTCGCCGGCGAGGTGGGCGTCGAAGGCCGGCTGGGCGGGCAGGCGAACGTGCCGGGCGCTGCCGGTACCTGGCGTGACCTGACCGACAACGTGAACCAGCTCGCGGCCAACCTGACCAACCAGGTGCGCGCCATCGCCGAGGTGGCGACCGCGGTGACCAAGGGTGACCTGACCCGTGAGGTGAAGGTCGAGGCCAGCGGCGAGGTGGCCGAGCTCAAAGACAACATCAACGAGATGATCCGCAACCTGCGCGAGCACGACCGAGCGCAACACCGAGCAGGACTGGTTGAAGACGAACCTCGCCAGGTTCACCCGGATGCTGCAGGGCCAGCGGGATCTGATCACCGTCTCCCGGATGATTCTGTCCGAGTTGGCGCCCCTGGTCGGCGCGGCGCACGGGGTCTTCTACATCGCCGAGGGGAGCAAGGAGGACCCGGTCCTGCGGCTGATGGCGACCTACGCCTACCGCGAGCGCAAGAACCTGGCCAAGGAGTTCCGGCTTGGCGAGGGGCTGGTCGGACAGTGCGCCTACGAGAAGGAGCGGATCCTGCTGACGAACGTCCCCGGCGACTACGTGCAGATCAACTCGGGGCTGGGAGAGGCAACGCCGCTGAATATCGTCGTGCTGCCCGATCCTGTTCGAGTCACAGGTGCGGGCCGTGATCGAGCTCGCGTCGTTCGACCGCTTCAGCGCGACGCACCAGGCATTCCTCGATCAGCTGATGGAGAGCATCGGTATCGTCCTGAACACTCTTGAAGCCAACATGCGCACCCAGCAGCTGCTCGAGCAGTCCCAATCACTGGCCGCCGAGCTGCAGAGCCAACAGGAAGAGCTGCAGCAGACCAACGAGGAGCTCGAGGAGAAGGCGCGCCTGCTCGGCGAACAGAACGCCGAGGTGGAGCGCGAAGAACCGCGAGGTCGAGATGGCACGGCGCCAGCTCGAGGAGAAAGCGGAGCAACTGGCGCTTGACCTCGAAGTACAAGTCCGAGTTCCTCTCGAACATGTCGCACGAGCTGCGCACGCCGCTCAACAGCATGCTGATCCTTTCCCAACAGCTTGCCCAGAACCCGGACGGCAATCTCACGAACAAGCAGGTCTGAGTTCGCACGCACGGTCTACTCGTCGGGCACGGACCTGCTCACTCTGATCAACGACATCCTCGATCTGTCCAAGATCGAATCGGGCACGGTGACGCTCGAGCCTGACGGACGTGCCGTTCGCCGAAGCTCCGCGACTATGTAGAGCGCACATTCCGGCCGCTCGCCGAAACCAAGCATCTCGACTTCACCGTTGAGTTGGGGCCCGCGCTGCCGGAGAGCCTCCGCACCGACGAGAAGCGGCTGTACCAGGTGCTCAAGAACCTGGTGTCGAACGCAGTGAAGTTTACGCGAACAGGGCAAGGTCGCGATCTCGATCCGGCCGGCGACTGGCGGCTGGCACGAGGAAGCACACTCTCTCAACCGGGCCCCGACCGTGATCGCGTTCTCCGTCACCGACACAGGCATTGGCATTCCTCCGGAGAAACAGAAGATCATCTTCGAGGCGTTCCAGCAGGCCGATGGCAGCACCAGCCGCAAGTATGGAGGAACCGGCCTGGGGCTCTCGATCAGCCGCGAGCTTTCGCACTTACTGGGCGGTGATATCAGCCTGGCGAGTGAAGCGGGCGTGGGGAGCACCTTCACACTCTATCTGCCCCTGAAGTCTATAGGCGCGCCGGATGCGGCGGGAACGGGACAACCGCCGTCCGGGTCAGCGCACGAGAGATCGGAGCCGCGCGAGGCTGAAGGTCGTCAGGTCCGCCGGTCCGGGGCAGATCGTCGCGGCCAACGTGAACCGGGGCAGACGTGTCGACGATGACCGCAACGACCTCCGGCCGGGCGAAAAATACCGTGCTGATCGTGGAGGACGACCTCGACTTCGCGCACGTGCTGCTCGACATCGCCCACGGGAAAGGGTATCACGGGCGTTATCGCGGTAGACGGGAATGCCGCGGTGATTGCAGGCCCGCAGCGCTCAAGCCTGACGCCATCACGCTCGATCTGAACCTGCCCGAAGTCGACGGCTGGACGGTGCTCGATCGCATCAAGCTCGATCCCGCTACCCGCCACATCCCGGTACACATCATCAGCGTCGACGGCGAGCGCGAACGGGGACTGCAGCGGGGCGCCCTGGGCTTCCTCGAGAAACCGGTCACCAGCGAGACACTGGATTCGACATTCGCCCGCATCGGCGAGTTCCTCGCACGGCCCGCGGCGGCTGCTGGTGGTCGAGGACGATCCGGCCGAACGCACGGACATCGTGGAGCTGATAGGGAACGGCGATGTCCAGACGACGGCGGTGGCCAGCGGCGAAGATGCCCTGGCTCGCGCTGCATGGGCAGCACTTCGACTGTATGGTGCTGGACCTGGGGCTGCCCGGCATGTCGGGCTATCGGGCTGATGGAAACGATCGAGACGAACCGGACCTGCGGGATCTGCCGATCGTGGTCTACACCGGCAAGCGGCTGACGCGCAAAGAGGAGACACAGATCAGGAAGCTGGCCAAGACGATCATCGTAAAGGGCGTGCAGTCGCGCGAACGGCTGCTGGACGAAACGGCGCTCTTCCTCCACCGGGTCGCGGCGCACCTGCCCGAGCAGAAGCGCGAGCTCCTGGAGCAGATCCACCGGGAAGATGCCGCGCTCGCGGGCCGCAAGGTCCTGGTGGTTGACGACGACGTGCGGAACCTGTTTGCCTTGACGGCGCTGCTGGAGCGCCACGGAGTAGATCGTGCTTCCGGCGGAAACCGGAAGGGATGCGCTGGCCGGACTCCAGGCGTCGCCGGACATTGACCTGGTGCTCATGGACGTGATGATGCCGGAGATGGACGGCTACGACACCATGCGTGCCATACGCACGATTCCGACGCGCTGCAGAACCTGCCCATCATCGCCCTGACCGCCAAGGCCATGCGCGGCGACCGCGAGAAGTGCATGCAGGCGGGCGCTTCCGACTACATCGCGAAACCGGTCGACGGAGATCAGCTGTTGTCGCTGCTGAGAGTATGGCTGTACCACCAGGAACCCTGATGACGCTTGACGAGATCGAGATCGACCTGCTGCTCGAGGGCGTATACCGTCACTTTGGCTATGACTTTCGCCAGTACTCCCAGCCGGCGCTCAGGCGCCGGATCACACAGATTCATGCAGGAAGAGCGCCTGGCGACCGTGTCGGGGCTGCAGGAACGTGTTCTGCACGACGAGGACTGCATGCAGCGCCTGCTGGCCGCCATTTCGGTGACTACCACGGCGATGTTCCGGGATCCCGAGTTCTATCTGAGTTTCCGGCGCAACGTCGTGCCGCTGCTCCGCACCTATCCCTTCGTTCGCATCTGGCACGCGGGCTGTTCTAGCGGGCAGGAGGTATACTCGATGGCCATCCTGCTGCACGAGGAGGAGCTGTACGATCGCTGCCGCCTGTACGCGACCGATATGAACGAGCTGCTCCTGGCCCAGGCGAGGGCCGGCGCTTATCCGCTCCGCGTGATGCAGGAGTACACGACCAACTTCGTCCAGGGGGGCGGTCGCTGCGCCTTCTCAGAGTACTACCGGGCGGATCGCGACCGCGTGGTTTTCCATCCGTGGCTGCAGCAAAACATCGTGTGGGCCCAGCACAACCTGGTTAGCGACGGGACCTTCAATTCGTTCCAGGCGATATTGTGCCGCAACGTGATGATCTATTTCGACCGGCCCCTTCAAGTACGCGTACACCAGTTGCTGTACGACAGCCTTGAGCCCTTCGGCATTCTCGGCCTGGGGGATAGGGAGTCGCTCCAGTTGGCTCCGCTGGAAGACCGCTACCAGGAGCTGGACGGCAAGACCCGATTGTACCGGAAAGCCAGATAGAGCGTCGCAAACACAAGGTGGAGGCGGATCGGTGGACATCGATGAGCGGGCCAATGTATTGCTGGTGGACGATAATCCGGCCAATCTGCTGGCCGTAGAGTCTGTTTTGGCCGAGCTCGGCCAAAATCTCGTAAAGGCTCGATCCGGTCGAGAGGCGCTGCACCACCTGTTGGAAAGCGACTTCGCGGTTATCGTTCTCGACGTCAATATGCCTGATATGAGTGGTTTTGAGGCCGCGTCCCTGATCCGGGAGCGGCCCCGTTCCCGGCACACTCCGATCGTATTCATGACCGCCATCAGCCAGAGCGATGACTCGGCCATGCATGCGTACGGGCTGGGAGCGGTTGACTACATCTTCACGCCGGTGGCGCCCGAAGTGATTCGGGCCAAGATCAAGGTATTCGTCGACCTGTTCCGGATGAATCATATTCTCAAACGACAATCGGCTCAGCTCGGCGCAGCCAACGAAGAGCTAGAGCAACAACTCGGCGAGATCCAACGCTTGAACCGGCAATTGCATGCGACTGTGGAGGCGCTGGATCAGGACGTAGCAGAGCGCAAGCGCGTCGAAGCGGAGCTGCGCGAGAGCCGGTCCCGGCTGCAAATACTGCACCAGATGGACCGGGCAATCCTGGCTGCACACTCCCCTGCCGAGATCGCGCAGATTGCCGCCCAGCACGTGCGCCAGAGCATAGAGTGCGAGCGATCGGCCGTTCTGCTGTTCGAACCCGAGGAGCAGATGGCGACCGTACTGGCCGTCGACTCTGCCTACCCCACGGGGCTGCAGAACGGCGCGGAGGTTTCGCTGCAAGGCTGTCGGGGATTAAGCGATTGCCAGCGCGGCATACCCGCCATCGTCGAGGACCTGGCGGGACTTCCAGACCCCTGCGCGTTTGAGGAGATGTCCTTAGGAGAAGGGTTACACGCCTCTACCTGGGTTCCGCTTATGGCGGGCGCGCACCTGATCGGCGCTCTTGAGTTGGCGCGCGAGGAGCCGGGGTCCTTCTCCGCCTGGCAGCATAGAGCTGGCACTGCAGGTCGCCGATTCCCTGGCGGTCGCCATCCAGAACCTGCGCTTGCACGAGCAGGTTCGGATCAGTCGCAGCAGGCTGCAGAGCCTGTCGCGACGGCTGGTGCGGATCCAGGAGGACGAACGGCTGGCGATCGCTCGCGAGCTGCACGACGAGGCCGGCCAGGCGCTGACGGCCCTGATGGTTGGGCTTGGAATGGTAGAACGCGACGAGGGCTGCCCGGAAGCGATAGCGGGGCGCCTTCGCTCACTCAAGCAAATGACAGACGGCATTATGGAGGAACTGCACCGGTTGGCAGTCGACCTGCGGCCGGCCAGTCTGGATAAACTGGGCCTGCTACCTGCCCTCCAGCAGTACGTGCGGACGATAGCCGAGAGCGGGAACTTGCAGGTGGAGTTTACCGCCTCGGGGTTCGGCGATGACCGGTTGCCCATCGAGGCCGAGACGACGCTCTATCGGGTCGTCCAGGAGGCGTTGACCAACGTCACGCGCCACGCTCGGGCATCGCGGGCGCAGGTCTCCCTGAGCGGCCAGGAACGATCGATCGTGGCGCTCGTCGTCGACGACGGGGTCGGCTTCGATGTCGAGGGGGCGGAGCGCAGCGGGCGCCTTGGCCTGGTCGGAATGCGCGAGCGTGCTGAGATGATAGGGGGTGCTTTCTCCATCAAGAGCGCTCCGGGTATAGGGACAACGGTAATGCTTGAGGTGCCGCTCGGCAATGGCGAAACAGGCTGGGAGGCCGTTACGCCCGGGCTTCGTACGCTTAGCCAGGCCATCCCATGATGCCCGGCCCGGCGCACGGCGGCCAGACCGGCGTCGGGCGTAAAGGGTAGGGGTTCTCGTTCGCCATCCGCTATCGCACCCACCTTACGCGCCGAGGCGCTCGCAGTCTGCGAGCGCCTCGTGGGTTCAGGTCGATCCACTTGCCGTAGTGTAAGGTGCTGTGCCTTGCGCTACTTCAACGTGGACATATTGAGCAGCCTGTACACCAGGCAAGTCCGGATGGCTGCGGTAACCAACAGGTAGATGCCGATCAACAGCAGAATGATCTGCAGTGCTGCGGAGCTCATCGGGACCAGCAGGCCTATCAGCACCAGCACAGCCCCGAGCACGAAGCGAACCATTCGGTCCATATCCCCGATGTTCTTGGTCATTATCTACGCCCCTTGGAACGGTAGGCCTCCCTGGGAGGCCGGCGGCAACACATCGATGGATGGGCTACGGAATGCGAAGCTTCTGTCCGGGATAGATCAAATTCGGGTTCGTGATCTGGTCTCGATTCGCCTCAAAGATCTCGGGCCAACGGCTCGCGTCGTGGTACAGCTCCAACACGATGGCGCTCAGGCTGTCGCCTGACTTGACCACGTAGGTGCGCGCCTGCCGCGGCGGCTGCGGCCTCCGCTTCAGCGGCTTTAGCCTGGGCCTCCGCCTGGGCTGCCTCTTCGCGCTGCTTCAGCTCCGCCTCGCGCTCGGCCAGCTCGCGCTGCTTGGCCTCCATCTGTTGCTGCTGGGATACCTTGAATTCCTCTTCGCGCTCGGCCAGGACGCGCTTCTTCTCCTGTTCGCGCTGCTCTGCTTCCGCCGCGCGGCGTTGTTGTTCGAGCGCTTCACGTTCTGCGGCGCCGGTATCCACAGGGGGAGCCGCCGCTTCCGATTGCTGCTGAACCTCCGCAGGAGTCTGTGCGGTTTCCGCTTCTCCCTGCTTTCCGCTCATCGCTTCCTGGATCCGCTGCAACATCGATTTCTTCTCGGGCATGGGTGACCTCCTATAGGTGCCGGTACCTTACGAGCGACAGCCACTTCTGCCGCACGGTTTCAGTATCGCAGGATGAATTGTAATGCACAAGCGCCACAAATACGAGAGATGTATCAGACAATCTATAAAAAAGCCGCGCCTGCGCCTGGCGCAGCTTCGCTGCCTGGGACGCACTGGGCTATAATTGCCCTTTCGATGTTCCCACGTGCCACCACGAATCCGGGACGGGAATGGAATCAGGTAATGATCTCTGCATTGCTGGCGACCAAACTCTACCGCCCTATGCCGCCCATTAAGTGCGTCGAGCGTTCCCATCTCGTGCAGCAGTTGAACGAGGGGTTGGCGGCCGGACGCCGGCTCACGCTCGTTTCTGCTCCGGCGGGATTTGGCAAGACGACCTGTGTGAGCGAGTGGCTCGCCGGCCTATCCATGCCAGTGGCCTGGCTGTCACTGGAGCCGGCCGACGACGATCCCGTCCGATTCTTCGCCTATCTGCTGGCCGCGCTGCAGGGGGTGGATGACAGCATCGGCCGCGAGGCGGCACTCGCTCTGCAGGCCGGTCAGGCGCCGCCCATCAGCTCCCTCACAACCACGCTGGTCAACGACATCCTTGCGGTTGGAAGCAGGTTCGTTCTCGTATTGGATGACTTCCACGTGATCCGCGAAAGCGCCATCGTCAATGCCATCGAGAGGTTGATCGCCGGCCAACCGGGCAATGTGCACCTGGTTCTGATCACACGTGAGGACCCGTCGCTTCCCCTGGCGCGGCTGCGCGCCAACAATCAGATTACCGATGTACGTGCCGCCGGTCTGCGATTCAACGCCGGCGAAGCCGGCCACCTTCTGAATGACGCTGATGGAGCTATCGCTCTCAGAGGGCGACGTTGCCGCCCTTGCGAGTCGCACCGAGGGTTGGGTCAGCGGGCCTCCAACTCGCCGGCCTGTCCGTGCGCGGCAGGTCCGACGCGTCGAGTTTCATCGCCGGTCTCAGCGGCAGCCACCGCTATATCCTGAGCTACCTGACGGAAGAGGTACTGGACCGGCAGCCGGCCGAAATCCGCAGCTTCCTGCTCCAAACATCGATCGTCGACAAACTAAGCGGGGGCCTGTGTGAGGCGATTACCGGTAGCCCGGGCTGCGATGCCCTGCTCGAGCGGATGTGCACGGCAAACCTGTTTCTGGTTCCGCTTGACGATGAGCGGGAATGGTATCGCTACCATCGCCTTTTTGCCGACCTGCTGGCAACCCGGCTGCGCCAGACGTTGCCCCCCGCTGACGTGCAGGCGCTCCACTGCCGGGCGAGCGATTGGCTGCGGGACAATGGTTTTATCGATGACGCGATCAAGCACGCACTGGCCGGGAAGGATCATGAGGGGGCCGTTGCTCTGGTGGAGCGGGTAGCCCGCCCGATGATCTTCGCGGGCCGGATGCACACCCTGCGCAACTGGCTGGCAGCCTTCCCGGCCGCCACCCGCGCCGCGCATCCGCGCCTCGAGGTCTATCGAACCTGGAGTGACCTCCTGGAGGGGAAGGTTGATTTCGGGGAGAGGGGCATGCAGGAGCGGGAAGCGATGCTCCGTGCGCTGCCGCCGTCTCCCGAAAACGACCGGCTGCGAGTGGAGTTGACGGTCATTCTATGCCGCTACTCACCGGTGTTCGGCAACCCATCGCGAACGATCCGGCTTGCACAGGAGGCGTTGCGCTCAGTTCCTGAGCAGGATCAGGTGACACGTGCGCGCCTCGTATTTGCCCTGGCAGTGGCGCACGCACTCGATGGGAATCTTGTCGAGGCAACTGCGGCCTTTGATGAAAGTCTGCGGCTGGCGCGCAGCACCGGCGACGACGCGCTGGCGATTGAGATCATGGGCTTGCTCAGCGCGTGCCTGCTGCCACCGCGGACAGCTCACCGAGGCCGCCCGGTTATACCAGGCAATCATCGACACGGGCACGCTGCACGGGCAAGCGCCCTTCTATCCGGCAGGCGCCGGCTATATCGGCCTGGCGGGCATCTATCTGGAGCGGTACGAACTCGAGAGGGCTGAAGCGTATCTGGCCCGGGGCGTGGAGCTCTGTTCGATGGGCGGGGTAGACGGCATCTACACGGCCTATGGAGTGAGGTCGCGCTTGCGCCAGGCTAGGGGTGATCTTGCAGGGGCGTTGGCAGAGCTGGAGGCGCTGGAAAAGGTGTTCCCGCGACAGGATGATCCAGACAAAGCTGCGCGCCAAATCGCTATCGCACCGGCGATGGGTGATCTGCTCGGCGTCAACCGGTACGCCGAGCCGTGGATGAAGCTGCTGGCCGGTGAATTGACGGGACAGGCGCCGCCCCGGCTGGTCCTCGAGATCGTGAAGACCATCGCCGCGCGCGCTCTCCTGCCGCAGGGCACAGTTCGGGCGGGCGCTCGAGCTGCTGGGGGAGGTGAAGGCGACCGCCGGCCCCGGCGAGCGTTTCGGCCTCCTGATCGAGGTCTGCCTGCTCGAGGCGCTCGCCCTGCAGAGCCAGGGCGCCGCCTGCGTTCCGGCGGCACTCGATAGTATCGAGCGGGCGTTGGATCTGGCCGAACCCGAAGGCTACACCCTGTTGTTCCTCGAGGAGGGCCCGGCCGTGATCCCGCTGCTGGCGGCAGTGGTCGATCATGCCGGGGCACCCGACCGGATCAAGCGATATGCCGGCCGTCTCCTCGATGCGTTCCGGAGTGGCACGGCGCCGGAAACGGCTGCCATCGCCGCACCCGCCTCGCCGCCCATCCCAGATGCACCCGTCGACCACGGTGCGCACAGCTCCGCAGAATGGCCGCCCGTCGAGCCGCTGACCGAACGCGAGCTGGAGATCCTGCGCCTGATTGCCGACGGTTGCACCAACCAGGAGATCGCCGGGCGGTTGGTTGTCACCCTGCACACCGTAAAGAAGCACAGCAGCAATATCTTCGGCAAGCTGGGGGTGAGCAGCCGCACCCAGGCCGTGGCCCGGGCGCGCCAACTGGGATGCCTGTAGCGTATTACACTTTCGAGTAATTCCCTCTCGATCAATACCCCCCATAGATTACACCTTCGCCTGCTGTCTCAGCGGCCGGTTTGCCCCACAATGACGGCATCCAACTGAGGAGGATGTCGTGACCGCTACAACCCTAAACACGCATGTCGCCGTTCCGAAATCGGTCGAGACGACTGCATCGCCGTGGCACACTCTTTACACCACCGGCGCCGTTGCTGCCGTGGCCCTGGTCGTGCTTACCGCCATCCAGGCTGCCGTGTTCATCGCCTGGCCGCCCCCTGCATTCGAACCCAGCGCAGCCGCCGTGGGCGACTGGTTCTCCATGCTGCATGACAACTGGCTGATTGGGCTCCTTAACCTGGATCTTCTGATGCTGGTCGATTATCCGGCGAGCCTGCTGGTGCTGGTCGCACTCTGCGTGGCCATCCGGGATGGCAGCCGCTCCCTCGCCACGATGGGACTGGCGCTGGGTGTCACCGGGATCGCCTCTTACTTCTCCATCCATCCGGCATTTTCCATGCTGGGGCTCGCGGAGCAGTACGCGGCTGCGACGACCGATGCCCATCGCACGATGCTGCTGTCGGCGGGCCAGGCGATCCTGGCGGCCTTCGAGGGCAGCGCCTTCATCACCAGCTACATCCTGATCGCCGTATCCGGTCTGCTCGTGGCGATAGCCATGCTCCAGGGCACTACCTTTGGAAGACGGACGGCCTTTATGGGTATCGCCTTCTACGGCATGAACCTGGTGCCTGCTTCGGCCGGTACCCTGGGTCTGGTGCTGTCTCTCGCCTCTCTGATACCCATGGTGATCTGGCTGGTCCTTGTCGCCCGCCGGCTCCTGCAGCTTGCCCGGCAAGAAGGGGCGTAAGCTATGGCAGTCACCCCTATCAACCGCCGCAACTTCCTTAAGGTCGCCGGCGCCGGCATTGGCGCCACCGCCCTCTCGTGTGCAGGGATGTATGTATACGGTAATGACCGGCCGGTCATGACTTTTCCGGGATTTACGTTAGGAGAAGACCCAATGTCAGACAAGATCCTTGTGGCCTACGCCACGCAAGCCGGCTCCACCGCGGGTGTGGCCACAGAAGTCGGCCGCATCCTGGCCGAGAGCGGGGCGCAGGTCGACGTGCGCCGCATGCAGGAAGTAACGGACGTCACCCCCTACCGGGCGGTCGTGGCCGGCAGCGCAATTCACGGCGGGAAATGGCTGCCCGAAGGTATGGACTTCATGCGGGCCAACCAGGCCGCCCTGCGCAAGAAGCCGTTCGCGGCTTTCATGGTGTGTATTACCCTCAGCATGAACAACGGCGACAACTACCGCTCGGGTATTACCGATTGGATGAAGCCGGTGCGTGACCTGGTCAAGCCGGTGAGCGAGGGCTACTTTGCCGGCGCCCTGGACTTCGACAAACTGCCGGTCAATAAGGACACCGTGCTCATGCGTCTGCCGGTGCTCTTCGGCGCATGGAAGGTTGGAGACCACCGGGATTGGGACGCGATTCAGGCGTGGGCGATGAAGGTCAAGCGCCAGCTGGCGGCTTAGTGTTGCGATGGCCACATGAACGATCTATGCACCTACCTGATCGAGCTGCACGGCCAAATGGGCGAAGACGAGATCAACGCCATGAGCCCGCTCAGCGTATCCGTCGAAAAGACTGATGTGGCGGCGACCGTGCTTGCCATTTGCACCGACCAGTCGGGTCTCATCGGGATGATCCGGTATCTTCACGGGCTTGGGCTCGTGTTCCTGTCGATCAACCGGGTAGAGCGAAACTGAGCAGCGAGGCGGGGGGAATCCAGCCGGTTACGGCCGAGTCTCCGCATCATCGGGACTCGAGGTCAATCGTCTCGAGATTCCCCCAGCCCGTTGCCCTCCGGATACTCAACCGGAATGGATTGACTCGCACGAGCGCATACCACCCGGCGCCCGGTTCTCCGGACAGCTCGAAGCCAATTTCCGCGGCGGTCGGGCCAACGACGGATGCCTCTCCCTTAAGCTCCCATTCGGCCGACAAGACGGTTACCGCGGGTTCATGTTCCAGATTGAACAGGTGGTCGGAAGTCCGCGGCACCAGCACGTAGAGGTCCAGGCCAATCGCCTGGCAAGGAACCTCACTGACCTGGACGCCGGCCGGCCCGCCGGTAGCCAGGATCACCTTCCGCACTGCAGTCAGTGCTTCTCTTACGCGGTAACGGGAATAGTCCAGCATCTTGCTTTCTGCGCCGGCTGCAAATGATGTCGATGCACGCAGCATAAGCGCATGCCGGGCAGAGGTCATCCATCCAAGGTTGGAAATGGGGTTAGATATCGAGCAGGCGCAGTTCCCGCGCCCGTGCAACTGCCTCAGTCCGGTTGTGGGCAGCCAACTTGCCGAGGATGTGATTGACGTGGCTCTTGACGGTCCCCACCGTGACCACGAGCCGGTCTGCGATCTCACGATTCGAGGCCCCACGTGCAATGAGGCGGACCACCTCCAGCTCGCGTTCGCTGAGACGCTCGCCGGTTTCGGGAGAAGCTGCCACACTCGTTTGCGCTGCCATCCCCGCCGGTGCTCCCGTACTCACCGCCCCTCCTCCGGCTGTTGCCGGGCTCTCCAGAACGGCTAATATCTGCAGGGCATACTCGCGGTGAATCCCACGGCGGGCGGCCTCGATCAGCAGCCGAGTCAAGCCGGGATCCTGATCGAAGATGCGCAGGTGCCCTCCGGGCCGGCCAGCGGCCAGAGCGCGCTCGAGCGCGGCCGGCTTCCCGTCTCGTCCCCGAGTGCCTGTGCGGCCAGCGCATCCAGCAGCGACAACTCGATCTCGCGGTTCGTCAGGCCATGCGCTTGCGCCCGCGCGAGTTGCCCTGCCAGATAAATCCGCGCTTCCCCTGCTCTGCCGGTTGCGATCTGCGCTCGGGCCAAGGCAAGGTGAGCCAGGTAGCGGGCCTCGGCGGCGCCGAAGGGTCCCATCCCGGGCTCAGGCATTTCGTCACCGGCCGCAGGGGAAAAGGTCTTGCACCAGGCCGCTGCCTCACGCAATGCTTCCGGATCTGCCGGCGTCGTGCGCAGCCCATGCACGATGCGGAGCCCGCGGCGTGCAGAAAGCAATATCGGGCCACGTCTCGTCCAGACGCGCCAGGAATTCGAGCGCTTCTGTCGGGCGACCCTGGATCTGGCGCAGCCGGTACAGAGCCACACATGCGATCATCCGGTAGTAGGGATTCATCGCCCATCCGAGTAGCGACAGCCCGTGAACGAGATCTCGTTCCGCTTCCTGTAACTGGTTCTGCTCGAGGAGCACGCACCCCGACGCAATGTCCAGGCACCCCACTACAGGCAGTTCCCGTTCCGGGTGGGCAAGGGCTGCCGCGATCTCTTCCCGTCCCCGGCGGCAGATCTCTGCAGCACGCTGCAATTGCCCCTGGTGGTGCGCCAGCCGCGCCTGGTGAAAGGTCGCCTCCACAGCCGCTACATAATGTTGGCTGGCGAACGACAGCCGCCTGGCTTCTTCCATGGCCTCGAACCCGGCGTCTGCGTCGTGGAGCGCCATGTGCGCATAGCCAAGCGTCAGCGCCACGGCCGACCGGGCAGGGTCATCCTCGTCCAGCAGATCGAGCGCAGTTTGGGCCAGGGCGAACTGTGCGTGGGGATCGGCGGTGGGATCCGGGGTCAGGGCTGCCAGGGCGGCGCGCGTTGCAGCAGCCTGGCCGAGAAGCAGGCGTCCGGCCTGCCTGTCTGCCAGTAGCATTTGCTGCCCGCTCGACCTGCTGCAGCCGAGTTTCGACCTTGCGCCGGTTCTGCCGCCGGTATTGGACGGCCAGCGCATTGCCGTGAATGAGGCAAAGCACCGGGCGGGTTTGAATGATCTCCTCGGGGAAAGCCTCGCACCATTCGTAACCGGTCGCGTACTCGCCGCGCAGCATCAGCGGGATGCCGTGCTGCTCGACGAGGCCGGCTGCATAATCCCAATCGTTTGTCTGCAGCGCGTGCCAGACGGCTTCGCGCAGTAAGCCGTGGGCCGCGTGCCAGCCGGCCGCTGCACGGTGCAGCGCAGGGATACGCTCCGGTTGGATTCTCCCCAACCGGGCCCGTAGGAAATCCCGGAAGAGATGGTGATAGCGATACCATTCGCCGTTGTCGTCGAGGGATACCAGGAACAGGTTCTTTCGCTCCAGCCGCTCGAGAATGGCTTGCCCGTCCGAGGGCCGGTCGAGAAGTGCGTCACACAGGGGACCGCACGCACGCTCGAGGATAGAGGTCGTGAGCAAGAACGACTGGACCTTGTCGGGCTGCCCATTGACCACTTCCTCGAGAAGGTATTCCACAAGATAGCGATGATCGCCGCTAAAGGAAGCAACCAGCCCCACTTTGTCGGTCCGGCCCGATAGTGCCAGGGCGGCCAATTGCAGCCCGGCAATCCATCCTTCTGTGCGCGCTTCCAGCTCAGCCAGCAGCCCTGGCGACAGGTCGAGTTGCATCAGCTCGTTCAGGAATCGTTCCGCTTCCTCTGCCGTGAAGCCGAGCTCGGAGGCGCGCATCTCGAGCAGCCGTCCCTGCGACCGCAGGCGCGCCAGCGGCAGCGGCGGATCGGACCGGCTGCCGATGACCAGGCGCATATTCGCGGGAAGACGCTCGATGAGAAAGGCCAATGCGGTGTGAATCGCCGGTGAGCTGATCAAATGGTAATCGTCGAGGATCAACACACACGCGCGGCTGCTCGCTGCGATAGTGTTGATAACGCCGGGAAGGATCCGCTGAAGATCAACCTGTGGTGAGGAACGCAGCAGTTGGGCGATACCCGCCAGCTCTGGAATCGGGCCGAGGGCCTGTACCAGGCTGGCAACGAGATACGAGCCGAAGGCGGTCGGTTCGTCGTCGCTTGCGTCCAGGGCATACCAGGCGACGGCGACTCCGCTTTGCAGCTGCGACTGCGCCCACTCGACCAGTATCGTCGATTTCCCATACCCGGCCGGAGCGCACACCAGAACGAGACCGGTACCCGGCTCGGACGAAAGCCGCGCGGGTGAGGCGGGTGCGCGGCACGATTCGGCGTCGCAGCGCGGGCACGCGCAGCTTCGTAACGACCAGGGTCGAGGGCATAGCGTCCATTTTCGGATCTGATTCTACTCCAACCCGCCGATCGTGGCGACCCGGTAGAGAACCGGCAACCCGGAAGAAATCTAACCCCTGTTTCTAACCTTGGATGGATGACCAGGGACCATGGTCTCCGTTATGCTCGGCTCACAATTCGGCTCGATAAGTGCCAGAGGGGGACTGATTTGATGGAAACAAAAGTATTGGTGGTCTACGCTTCCAGATATGGCTCGACCCGAAGCGTGGCAGACACGATCTCCGCGACGCTGCACGAACGCGGCGTCGGGGTGGATACCCGGCCCGCGCACCAGGTGGCGGCACTGGCAGAGTACGGCGCCGTCGTGCTGGGTGCGCCACTCTATCTGGGCGCATGGCACAAAGACGCCCACAATTTCCTGTTGCAGCATCGAGAGATTCTTATGAAGCTGCCGGTGGCTGTTTTTGCGCTTGGCCCGCTTCGTGACGTCGAGCACGAACACGACGCGGCGCGCAACATGCTGGACGAGGCGCTGGCGAAGCACCCCTGGCTCAAACCGGTCGAGCAGCGGGTGTTCGCCGGCAAGTTCGATCCGGCGAAGCTGCACTTCGTCGATCGTCTGGTTGTCAGCCTGCCGGCCAGCCCTCTACACGGGGTGGCGGCAACCGACCTGCGCGACTGGGCGGCGATCCGCGCATGGGCGATCGACCTGGGCGCAATGCTCCGGCCGCCGTTGACGGCGAGGAGGCGACGACATGCGAAACGCGACGCGGATGATCGTTTCCACATTTGGCAGCCTGGTTGCGATGGCCGGTCTCGAGCACGGTATCGGCGAGCTACTGCAGGGCAACGTGGCGCCCGCGGGCATCGTGATCCTCTCCTGGCCGGGGCAGGGACCGTTACAGCGTGTTGGGAGGCGAGCCGGCGATGACCATCATCCCCAACCTCCTGGGCACCGGTATCCTCGCCATCCTTGTCTCTCTCGTCTACCTGGCGTGGGCGACCCTGTTCGTCGAGAGGCGGCACGCCGGCCTGGTTCTGATGCTCCTCTGCCCCGTAATGCTGGTCGTGGGCGCCGGCTTCGGCCCACCCATCCTCGGAGTGATCGTAGGCTCCGCTGCGACCAGGATCAATGCGCCGTTGACCTGGTGGAAAGCGCATCTGTCTGAAAACACGCGGCGGGTACTGGCGAAGTTGTGGCCGCTGCTCTTCACCGCCTGCCTGATTGACTGGCTGCTGGTGATGCCGGGCATCGTCGTCCTCAACCATTTCTTTGGTGTGAACGGGGCGAGTTACATTCTAGCCCCTATCGCAGGCATGCCTGGTCTTCTCTTCTTGAGTATGGTTGCGGCGTTCGCCCACGATCTCCAGAGGCAGGCCGGATTGCGGGTGAGCCGGCCAAAGCAAGGATGGCCGGCCGCTGCCGATTCGCCGGCGCACGAGGGTGACATCGGGTAGGCGCCCTGCCGAGGATTCGCGAAGGCGCAAGCCCTCGACCCGGCGACAGATGCAGTCCACCGGTGCATGCGCTTCCGGCCGGGGTGTGGGGTGGGTATCCCACCCCACACCCCGGCCGCACCTATTGCCTCAGATCAAATACGACCCCAACGAGATCTTTACGGAATCCAAATCTCCAGCCGCTATGCTGTGCGAAGGGTCCGGCGCGGACGCTCCCTGCAAATGAGGGGTCCATACCTGGTGAGCAGCCATCAGTCCAGGAGAGCGTGAACCGCGCCGGTCCCGATAATAAATACCGGCGAGCATCAGCGCGTGAATCAATCTGACCTTAACCATCTATCCGCTCCCAACCGCATGGCCGCGAGCCCACGAAAGAAACCGGCGCCTGTTGCGCTGCTGGCGGCGATCGACATCCTGCTGATCGCTGCGGCGCTGAGCGTCTTCTCCCTGTTTCATATGGTGCTGCCACAGGCATACGCGGTGGTGAAGCCCGAGACCATCACGTCTTCATCGCAGAGTCCCGGCTCCATTTCTGCGGGTGTCACTACCGGCTCCGCCGGGGATGGTTCGGGTATGGCAGTCTCCGAACCCGCAAGCCCCGCAATCCCTGCATCCTTCACCGGCGCAGCAGCGGTTCAAGATCCGGTGGGTCAAGCAGAGCCGGTGAGTGTGGCCGGAAACCAGGGTACATCCGGGGCCGCGGCCGCCGTCCAGAGCACGCGGTCCCGACTGCCGTACCCACCGGCCTGAGCGGCACTGCTTTCGCCGGCAAGTTCACGAGCGGGGAAGTGATATCCACGGCCGGTAGCTATCGCAGCGAGAACGTGAACGTGACGCTGACCAAAATGCAGCGTAACGGGGTCACGTACTATGTGCAAGACATCTATATCCGCAGCATCCAGAACCTCCGCACCGCTTTCGCGCAGAATACCTACGGCAAATCGATCACCGATTCGGTGCTGAAGATGGCGCAGGAAAACGATGCCATCGCTGCCGTCAACGGCGATCACTACGGCGTAGGCTCGATCGGCGTGGTCATCCGGAATGGCACCCTGTACAACGCTAAGCCGGACGGCGATGTGGCCGTTCTCTTCCACGACGGTACCATGAAGACCTACACGGCGGCCCAGTTCGATGCGCAGAAGGTGATGGCGGCGGGCGCGTACCAGGCGTGGAGTTTCGGTCCGTCTCTCCTGTCCGCCGAAGGCAAAGCCCTCTCCAACTTCACGGGTGTCATCAGCCGCGATAATCCCCGCACCGCCATCGGCTACTACGAGCCCGGACATTACGTCTTCGTGGTTGTGGACGGCCGGCAGGCCGGTTACTCGGACGGGATGTCGCTGGCCGAGCTGTCGGCGTTGTTCCAGGACCTCGGCTGCAAGGTGGCGTACAACCTGGACGGCGGGAAGACGTCGGCCATGGCCTTCGCGGGCAGCCTGACCAATCAGCCCACCGAGGGCGGGCGGACGACGACCGACATCATCTACATTGGGGAATGAGATCGAGAGGCGATCCGAATGAAGACGATAGCCAAAGCCATACCACACACCGGCATTATCCTGGCCGGGATGCTGATCGTCCTGGTCATCGTGGACCAGTTCAACCCGGCGATGGGATTTCTGCAGAACGATGGCGCAAAGGCGGTAATGCTGCTGCTGGGAATCGCATCGATTGCCGGTGCGATCATGCTGATTGCACTCCAGCGGCGCATCGAGCGCACGGATGACCGCCTGTGAAAGGCGCTATCGCCGCCCCTCGTCCGGCGCGCGCCGTTCGGGGTAGTGACCTGCTGCCGCTCTCACCACCTTACCCGCTGAGAGCCGGTCTGGCCGGCAGCATGGCCGGAATTCGCCAGTGGGTCCGTGGGGCTCTCGAGGCTGCCGGCTCCCGGATCGGATCGCCCAGAATCAGGCTGGTAGCGCAGGTCGCGGTGATTGCGCTCTGCCTGCTCCCCATCGCGCGGCAGTCGGTGGCGGATTGGGATGCGCTGGGGCTCCTCGCGGGGCGGCTGCAGGCGCCGGCCCTGCTCGTATCGCTCGCGGCGCTGGTACTGGCTTCCCTCTTCCTCCCCACTGCTATGGTGGCATTTACGCGCAGCGCGGCGAGCGGCATCGCCTACCGGCACAGCGCGCTTGCGTACTTCGGATCTCAGCTGATGAAGTACCTGCCCGGCAGCTTCTGGATCCTGCCGGGACGAGTGCTGCTTCTGCGGGGATTGGGTCACGATGCCGGGCTGTCTTCCGCCGCGCTGTTGTTCGAGATGACGACGCAGGTGCTGTCGGGCGCTCTCGTTGCAGCCGTGGGTCTCGCCCTGGCAGGGCTTGCATCTTCGTGGTACGGCAACGCCGCCTGGTTGGTCCTGGCCGGGTCCGCGTTCATCAGTCTGCTCCTCCTCGTGGCCCCTCCGCTAGCGCAGCGCGTGTTCCCGAGCGAAAACGGTATCGGTGAAGCGATGGCGCGGCTGGCCGGAGTCCCCTTCGCGGCTCGCCTCGGCAACCTGCTGCTGGCTACCCTGCACTACGCAGCCATGTGGCTGCTGATGGGCGTCAGCTTCTATGCGCTGATGGTGGCGGCCGATCCTCGGCTGGACCTGGAGATGCTGAAGTTGGCGATCGGGGTTTCCACCCTCTCCTGGCTGGCCGGCTTTCTGAATCCGCTCAGCCCGGGTGGCATCGGGGTCAGAGAGGGCGCGATCGTGGTGCTGCTGAGCCCGTTCGTGACCGGTCCCCAGGCGCTCATCGTGGCCCTGCTCTCACGGCTGCTCTCACTCGCAGCCGAGCTCGGCTTCTTCGCAGCCGCCTGGCTGCTGCTGCGCCCGGCGCAAGCGGCCGCAGGTGCACACTCCCCAGAGGTTGTTAAGGTCGCTGCGTCGGGGAACTGATGGCTCCTCTCCGCGCTGTACAGTGGCGGCGCTGCGACCGGCGCGGATGAGGGTTGGCTGGGCGACGGGGCGTCCTTCGTCAGGCTCAGGATGGAGTTGTTAGTGGTACGCATCAAGGCTTGTGGATTCGTCCAGGGGTAACGCTGGGTTTTTCCACCCAAGTGCGGGGTCCCTGCACAGCACCGTTCACACTGATGGTAACCCCTAACAACTCCATCCTGAGCCTGACGAAGGACGCCCCGATGCGCGAACCACCTGGCAGTCGCGCCGCCCGATCCCCTCAGCGAACCGCAACCTGCCGCCCATCATGTGCTTCCAGCCGGCTGGCCGCCGCGGCCGGTTCATGCCTGCGCTTCATCCGCTCCGCGGCTCCTGAACACCAGCCCCCGCGTGCCGTCTACCCGCACCTGTTCGCCATTCGCCAGCTGCCGCGTGCCATCGGCAGTGCCCATCACGGCCGGGATGCCGTACTCCCGTGCCACGATGGCGGCGTGCGATCCCGTGCCGCCCGCATCCACCACGACGGCCGCTGCCCGCTGGAAGAGCGGGGTCCAGGCGGGATTCGTGTACGGGGCGACGAGGACCTCACCTGCGCGGAGCATGCCAAACTCAGATGCTCCCGTGATGATCCGGACCGGACCTTCCGCCACGCCCGGGCTTCCCGGAGCGCCGCGCAGCACGATCTCTCCCTCCTCGCCCGGCTTTGACCCGGCCTGGCGGAAAAGCCGCGGATCGACGAACGGCACATTCTCCAGTTCCGCCCGCCGCGCCTTGCGCCGCCGCGCGGCGGTTCGCAACTCATCCATCAGCCCTGCCGCCGGGGGCCAGCTTCTGCCGGCGCGCACGAGCTCTTCGAACCGGAGATGGAAAATGTCCTCAGGAGCCTCGAGCACCCCCACATCCACCAGACGCCGGCCCAGCTCGAGCAGGATGCGTCTCAGCCCCGGCAGGATCAACGTGGCATCGAAGTGCGAGTCTTCGCGGATCACCCACAGGCAGCGCGCCGTCGCCACCAAGGCATTGAAGGCGGAACGGGCAAATGCGGGCCGCAGCAGCGGGTGCGCCAGCGCCCCATTTCGTGCAGCTTCCCACGCCGGCCGCTGCTCATGTGCGGGTGCAGCGACCATCGCCATTCCCTTCACCATGCCCAGCACGACCGCGGGCGCATCTTGCCACGTTGGCTCCAGGGCGGTGCTCAACACTGTCTCGCGATGCCCGTAGCGCTCCGTGAACCCGTCGAATTCCGCCTGAAAAGCCCGTCCGTCCTCGGTTTCGACCAGAAGCGGCTGCAGTTCGGCGGCTTCGTGCTCCGCGAAGAGGGCAGCCAGGGATGGGCTCGATCGAACGCGCTCGGCCAGCGCCGCTATCTCCCGGTTGGACTTCACCGTTTCGCTCTCGATGCCGGTGGAGAGCAGCGTGCCGAAGCTGCGACCGCGGCCGAGAATGCCAAGAACGATCCGCAGCAGCCCGGCGGCGAGCAGCGCGCGCGGGTAGTATCTCCGCCGCGGTTCGCCCGCCAGGGGCAGTGGCAGCGCCAGGGTTTCCCGGACGAGTGCCAGCAGGTCGCGCCACGATAGCGCTTCCACTTCGCGCGCCGCCAGCGCACGGGCGCGCCGGCGCGCGTCGATCCGGCGCCGGTCGGCGTGGTAGCGGATGGGGTCGTAACGAATCGCCAGCCAGAGTACCCGCAGGGGAGCCAGCAGCAGCGCCAGGGTTGGACGCACGCGCAATTGCCCGCTGAATCGCACGGGGACGCCGTCTTCCTGGGTGATCATCGCCGTGATCGGCGGCGCCGAGACCCCGACCAACGAGAAGAGAGGCTCCACTGCAGCCGCCGAGAGCGCCGGCAACCACACGGTCATGTCAAGCGGGTATGGCCGGACCGGGAACATCTCGGCAAAGATCCCGGCGAGCATCCGCATGGGCAGGCCGGGTTCCGGCACGGGCTCAGGCAGCGCGGTGACCGGGCGCGCCTGCAGGATGAGAGGCGCTGCCGTCGTGCCAGGCCCATTCGATGTCCTGCGGCCCGCCAAAATGCGCCTCGATCGCCGTGCCCAGCGTTGCCAGTTGGCGAAGGGCCGGTTCGGGCAGCACGGGGCCATTCTGATGCATGGAGCCTGCCACCTGCTCCGTGCCGCCGCCCGCGCTGGCGCGAATCACCACCTCTCGCCGTCCCGGCTGCCACTGCTGGCTCCGCCCGCGCCGGTCGAGCACGAAATGGTCCGGCGTCACGGCGCCCGATACCACGGCCTCGCCCAGCCCGGGGCTCGCATCGATCACGATCTCGTTCCTGGCGCCCGTCACCGGGTTAGCGGTAAACATCACGCCGGCTACGTCCGGCGCGACCATGCGCTGCACCACCACGGCGAGCTTCGGCGTCAGGCTCCCGAGCCCCTGCCGTTCGCGATAGGCGACGGCGCGCTCGTTCCACAGCGACGCCCAGCAGCGCCGCACCGCATCCAGCAGCGCCTCGCCCCCGGTGACGTTGAGGAACGTGTCCTGCTGCCCCGCGAACGCTGCCTCAGGCAGGTCTTCGGCCGTCGCGCTCGAACGCACCGCCACCGGGCTTTCGCCAAGTTCCCCGTATGCCGCCAGGATGCTGCTCTCGACCTCGCGTGGGATTGGCGTGTGTGCGAACGCCTCCCGGACGGCGGCAAGTCGATCCGGACTTGGTCCCATCGACCGCGGCGACTGCGTCGCCCAAACCGCCGGCAGCCACGAACCGGTCGTACGCGGCGGTCGTGATCACGAAACCGGGCGGAACGGGGAAGCCGGCGCGCACGAGTTCCCCCAGGTTGGCTCCCTTTCCGCCGGCTATCGCCAGGTCGCCCCGGCCGAGCTCGCGCAGCGAGAGCACCAGCTTTTCGGTTACGGTATCCTCACCAGTCGCATTCACGCGCTGCTGCATGGTCTTGCTCCTGTAAGCCACCTGGCTCCTTACCGGACCGGCGCCGGCAGCGCCCGGCCGGTCCCTGTGCACTCGCAGGTCCGGTAAAGAGCCAGGCGAATCTATTGACTGACCGGTCAGTCAATGATAGAATACTCCATGCCCTGGCGTAAAGTCAAGGGCCAGATCCACCAGGGAATCCACGCACGAGGTGGCAAGGTGCGCATTCGCGACAAGGTTGAGTACGAGAGAAAACGGCAGCAGATCATCGATGCCGCGCTGGTGGTCTTTGCCGAGAAGGGTTTTGACGGGGCGACCAACGAGGAGATAGCCAGGGCAGCCGGGATCGGCTCGAGCGCCCTTCTCTACTACTACTTCAAGGACAAGGCCGGCCTCTTGCGGCAGGTCGTGGAAGCCAGATCCCCGGCGCTGCAGGAGTGGGGCAGCGAGGATGCCCTGTTGGCGGTGTCGCCGCGTGAAGCGCTGATGACCTTCGCCTCGGGGCTGCTGGGGCGGCTGAGCGATGCTCGCAACGTCGCCCTGTTCCGGGTGATGCTCAGCGAGGCCACGCGCCGCCCTCCGGTGGCCGACGCCTGGACGGCTTCGGTGTCCGGCCGGACCCTCGAAAGCCTGAGCCGTTACCTCGCCGCCCAGATGGACGCGGGCGTGTTGCGCCGGATGGACGTAGGCGCCGCCGCGCGCTGCTTCGTGGGCCCACTCTTTCTGTACGCGATGACGTGCGAGATCCTGCCGGTGGGGGACTCGCAGACACTCACTGCCGAGAGCATGGCAGCAGCAGCGGTCGACGTGTTCTTGGCAGGGATGATTGAAGTGGCCAGGTCTGGAAAGTGAGCGGATCATTCGGACTACGGCCGCCGTATAATGGTGCTCGAACATCGTTACCGAAGGAATACAGGGAGACACATGCTCCGGACAGACGCAAAACACGAAATGTCCATCGCGGACTTCGACAGGCTGTTCGAATCGCTCAAGAATTGGGGCAAATGGGGTCCGGACGACGAGCTCGGCACGCTGAACTACGTAACCCCGGCCACGGTCCGGCGCGCAGCCGGCCTGGTTCGCAGCGGCCGGAGCGTCTCGATGTCCCTACCGGTCAACACGGTCGCCGGCCCGGATAACCCCAATCCGGCCATTTACTACGTGGCCAACACCCACGACGTCGATATCGGCTCGGGTGACGTGCGCTTCGCCACGGATTTCCTCGGGATGCAGTTCCACGGTGACTGCCACACCCATATCGATGCCCTGTGCCACATCGCCTATAAGGGCCGGCTCTACAACGGGCGCCCCGCCGGCCTGATGACCGTCCATGGCGCGGAGACGTTGGACATCACCCGTTACGCCAACGGGTTGGTGGGGCGCGGGGTGATGATCGATGTCGCTCGCTATCGTGGCGTTCCCTGGTTGGAACCGGGTGAGATCATCACACGGGCGGAGATTGAAGCCGTCGAGCAGGCCGGAGGGGTACGCCTGGAGTCAGGCGATTTCATGGTGCTGCGCACCGGACACCACCGGCGGCGACTGGAGCTGGGCGCCTGGGACCCCGGTTACACGGGGCAGGGCCGGGCCGGACTGGACCCGTATGCGCTGACATTGCTGCACGAACGCGAGGTAGCCGTGTTCTTGCCGGACGGAGACGGTGAGCTGGTGCCGTCTTTCGTGGAAGGCATCCAATACCCCATCCACCCGCTGCAGATCACCGCCATGGGCATGGTGTGCGCGGACAGCTTGCAGCTCGAAGAACTCGCCGGGGTATGTGAAGAAGAGGGCCGCCTTGAGTTTATGGTCGTCATCGCCCCGCTGCGGCTACCCAAAGGCACCGGTTCTCCCTTCAATCCTATCGCCATTTTCTAAATGTGCCGGCTCCCAACGAGAGCCGGCACATTCTATGAGCAGGTCACACACAGTTCGCGGGACTTACCGGCCGTCCATGTGTGTGAAAATGGCACGGCCATCCAATCTACGCTGACCCGACTCAGGCAGCGGGTTACGGCCGCCACACCAGCGGCACGTAGATTTGAACGATTTCGGCGCGCGTGGTCAAGACGGCTTCGGCTTGCTTGACGGGGTCGGCGCGCACGGTGGACGTGATCGTCACGGTGTCTTGAAGCTGCGCCGGGCCAGATAGTGGCGGGATAGTCACAAGTACCGGCACGTCGACTGCGGCGCCGGGCGCCAGCTCGACCTGCGTCAAGCGTAGACACCACGTCCCAGACAGCGCTGCCGTGTCCCAGATCGAATGTGGCCGGGGCATTGCCGGAATTGGTCAGGCGCAGCGTATGGGTGACTGTGGTCCCCGGCCGGCCGGAAGCCTCTGACGTCGCCGGCTCCAGGCCGACGCCGTACGTGGGTATCACCGTGCCGCTCCACGACGTGCGGTTGTTAGCCGGGTAAGGGTCCAGAATGTCGGGCAAGGCGGCGGCGATCTGTACCGTGTTGGTCAGCTCCGTGAGGCCCGGCACCGTATCCGAGATCCGAGCCGAGACCTGGAACTGCGCCTGGCAGCCGGCGCACAGACCGCCCATGCCCCACGTCAGATCATTGCCGGCCTTCCCGGGCTGCCATTCCTGGCCCGGGGAGTAGGGATCGGTGGCAGACTCGAATGCTCATCTCCGCCGGCAGCGTATCGGTGATGAAGATACCCGGCTGATTCTGCGGCGGGAAGCCGGTGTCCCAGGGACCGTTGTTGCGGTTACCGAGGCTGATCGTGAATGTGACCAGCCCGCCCGGGACGAGGTCGCCGCCCGTGAGGGACTTGCTAATGTAGAGATCGGGGCCGGTGAAAGCGATGGCCGTTGCGCTGTTGTCGGCCTCCGTCAACTCTCCCAGAGGCACGGTGATCTGCGCCGTGTTGGTGAACACCAACCCTTGCTCGACAGGCGCGGGCACGCGGACGCGGAAGTTGATGCTGCCGCTCCAGGAAGGCTCGAGCCGGCTGGTGGTCCAGACGATCTCGCGCGTCACCGGATTCAAGGGCTCCCTGTTCAGATCGCGCCACCAGTTCGCCCACGCGTCGCCGTTGAACTCAAGCCCAACCGGAAGCGTATCGGTGATGCGGACGTTATCGACTGCGATCGTGCCCACATTCTCGAACTGCAATTCAAAGCGGATCCACTCGGCTCCTTCCCAGTTGGCGCTCTTGCGCAGGCGCAGGTTGGCCCCTGGTTCGTTGACCTGATCGACGGCTGTGGCCAGGTTGTTCCACCACGAGCCGTCGGCATCCAGGCCGCGGATCCGGGCAGTGTTGGTAATCGTGGCGCCGGCCAGGCCGTCACCCAGCGCCAGCTCCACTCTGAAATTGCCCCGTTGTCCGGGCGCCAGTCGCGCCCAGATCCCAGGCCACCATGCCGCCGCTCACGTCAACGGGCGTCATCGCTTGCGATTCGCCCCAGCCGAGGTCTACGGTCGATGTTACAAAGGTGGTTCCGGACGGCAGGGTATCCGTGAGCCGCACCGAGGGCTGGGTCACGTTGCCGTCATTCGAGTAGTTGAGGTTATAGTAGGCGTGTCCACCCGGCACAAGCTGCCCGTTCCCCCAGCTCTTGTCGACTCCCAGGTCGGGACGCGCATCCCCGGTCGTCCGGACATCTTGCGTCCAGGGTCCGTTGTTAGATGTATCCGAATCCAACGGCCCCGAGATTTCGACCGTGCTGAACAGTTGCTCGTCGGCCGGAACGCTGCTCGGGATCTCCACTGTGAGCAGCAAGCGGCCGCCCCAGCGGCCGGGCACTGCGGGCGCCTCGAAGACCACGTGTCCTCCGGCATTCGACGTGAGCTTCCACAAGGGTCCGAAGCCGTTATCGAAAGCCCAAGGGCCCAGGATGGTGCGGGGGTCGAGGTCCACGTTCAGCGTCACGGGGCCGGCGGGCACCGGGCCGTTGTTGCCGTAGTTGACTTCGATGCGGTACGTATCGCCGGAGAGCGGGTTGTAGGGCTGGACCTGCTGCCCCACGTTCAGATCGGGCCGGCCAGAGACGATCGAGACGAGTGTCTGCCAGTGATTATTCCCCAGATCGTCGCCCGGGCTGCTGGTGCTGATGTCCACCGCGGTCGTGAATGATGATGGCACGTCCAACGTGTTGCCCAGCACCACGAGAAAGTTACGCTTGCCCCCGGGGGATACCGTGCCCAGGTTCCACCGCACGGTGTCCATGGTGTCCTCAGTAACCACCGGGTTCATGTCTAGTTCGAGCGTAGACGTCACGAATGAGGTGCCGGCCGGCAGTGTCTGTGTCAGGATGACGTTCGCGGCGGGCATGTCGCCCCGGTTCTCGTAGTCGACGCGGAAGACCGACACGCCGTCTTCACCGGCGTCCGAATTCCCCTCCGTCCGCACGTTTACACCCAAATCGGGCGCGGGCGCGCGAAAAACCGCAATTACCCGGTCACCCTCAAGGTCGAAATAACTGACCGCGAGGTTATCACCCGGCGAAATGTGGTAGCTGCGCGTGGTGAAAAAGTCGCAGCTATAGCTCCCGCCGTTCGCCGGCACGTCTAGCTGCTCAATGAAGGGAACATTAACGTCCTGAACCCAAACCTCGCACCACACCCTGACGTTGCCCGGAGCCAGCCCCGGGGCGCGGATGGTGCCGCTGACCGAGTCCGTGTCCATATCGATTGCGCCCGTGATCTCGCCGATACCATTCACGGATGCCGAGCCGCCGCTCGTCGTGGCCTCTACGGTATCTCCGAGCATCAGGTCAGGCTGCATGGGCGACCAATCGCTCTGGTGTTGGTTCGAACTGTAGTTCCCGTCCCCGCCGGTGTTGCCGTCGATCGTGGCGATTACGGCCCCGTTGCGCCTGACCTTGATGTTAACGGCTGCGATCTCGTTGAGCCCCGTTGATGCGTTGACCCAGTCATGGGAGTAGTTGACGTCGAGATGGAGCCCACTTTCAGGCCCGTCCGGAGCGGTGAGGGGCGGGGCTGCTGCGGCAGAAAGCGCCAGCACCAGCAGCGCAATGGCAGCACTTCCGAGCGCCACCATGAAGGAAAGAGACGCGAGCTTCCGAGGCATGTGCGATTCTCCTGTGACGATGAAACGGACGAAGAAGAGCAACGAGCCGAAGGGGCAAGCCGGCAGCCACACGGGTATTGCGGGGAGCGCCGATCGACGGCGGAGGCGGGGAGTGGATCGGGAAATCAACTCACCTCCGCGCAGCGTGAATTGTAATACCGGCCACTAAAAGAACCTAATTTCACAAGAGGGTGCGCATAAACAAAGACCCGTGTCGCCAGCTCGGCGACACGGGTCTTTGGCAGGATTCGCGCCATTCACTTGGGGCATCACGCGGCCGGCATCGATGACGGCCGGCATCCATGCCGGCTCGCGGTCCTCACCGCGGGCGCACGTCCATCATCTGCGGAGAGTCTGTCGCGATCCTCACCCCTCGATGGTCAGGTGCGGCAGCGTCTCGGTGATGCCCTTGAGCAGCACGGCCATCTCGGCCGCATCCCGCAGGGAGAGTGAGCCTGCGAAAGGCTGCTTGACCGCCATCGTCTCGACGTCGAAAGCGTGTGTCAGCGTCACGCGCACGTCCGGGTTCTCGTAGACCAGGTGGCCGTTCTCGCGCCAGGCTCGACTCGCGGCCCAGGTCGCGGTGGCGGATCACGCCCTCGACGATCCGGTAGGCGTTGTGATCTTCGGCCAGGAAGTCCTTCTCGTTCAGGAACAGCCGCGGCTTGTCGAGCCAGGGCTGCCCGTGATGCACGCAGAAGGTCGTGCAGTCGCCGCACTCATTGCAGAAGTCGTTGATGTTGACGATCTGCCGTTCCTGCGCCACCTGGAATCGCTCGTAACCGACGAGAGCGAGGGCCTCCCCCTTCATTCCCAGCCGCGGCAGCATCACGTCTACGGGCTGCATCAGGAAGGTCTGGTTGGCGCGGTTGGGACACACCTCGACGCACTTGTCGCACAGTGTCGTGCACTGCATGCAGCGGGCGGCTTCCGCCTGGGCCTGCTCCTTGGTGAAGCTCAGATCGATGAGGTCGAAGCTCTCGCGCAATTCGATCGGCAGCATGGCCGTCTTCACCTGCGGCTCCTTGCGCGGCGCGAACGCGCTTCACCCGGGTGATCTCCTCTGCTGAGAGCCTGGGCATCTCGGCCGGCGGTTGGCTCAACGGCAGGCCGAGCTGCCAGCAGATCGACTCGGCCGCGCGACGACCGTCGCCGCAAGCAGCGATAATGCTCTCCGGTCCGGCCTCGGTCACATCGCCCCCCGCGTAGACGCCCGCCACGCAGGTGCTGCCGGTAGTCTTGTCGATGGCGATGCCGCCGTCGTCACACAGCGTCACCACGCTCCCCTCGAGGAATTCGAAGTCTGGCTTCTGGCCCACGGCGACGATCACGGTATCGCACGGGATCTGGAATTCGCTGCCCGGGATCGCAACCGGTCGGCGCCGGCCGTCGGGGCCGGGCTCGCCCAGCGCGTTGCGCAGGCATTCGAGCGCTATGACCTTGCCCTCTGGATCCCGCACGATGCGGATAGGCGAGGCCAGCTCCACCAGGATGTTGCCCTCCTCGAGCGCGCCTTCCAGCTCCTCCGGGCTGGCGGGCATCTCCTCGCGCGTGCGCCGGTAGACGATGGTGGTCGGGTTTCCGGTGAGGCGGCGTGAGGTGCGCACGGCATCCATGGCGGTATCGCCGCCGCCGATTACCAGCGCCTTCTTGCCCAGGTCGGGCCGCTCGCCGCGGCGCGTGCAGATCGAGCAGCGTCAGCGCCGCCGCACACCCCTTGCCCTTCGATGCCGGGAATGCGGAGCGGGGCTCCCGCTGGAAGCCGGTCGCCACGTACACCGCATCGAAGCCCTGCTCGAGCAGCTCTTCCGGCGCGCTGGTAATGGGGTGGTTCAACTCGAGCTTGACGCCCAGATCCAGGATGCGATCCACGTCGCGCTGGATCACCTCCCAGGGCAGGCGGAAGACCGGCACCATGCGCACCATGCCGCCGATGACGTCTCTCGCCCTCGAAGATGCTCACGTCGACGCCGTTGAGCGCCAGGTAGAACGCGGCCGACCAACCGGACGGGCCGCTGCCGATCACGGCGACCCTGCTTGCCGGTTTTGGCGCGTGGGCACCAGTGGGGACGCCTTGCCGTTCTCCTCGGCGTAGCGCTTCAGCGCCCGGATGGCGACCGTCTCGTCGTAGTCGTTCCGCACGCAGCGCGTCTGGCACAGGTGGTTGCAGACGTAGCCGGTGACGCCGGGCAGCGGGTTGCGGGCCAGGATCACTTCCAGCGACTTGTCCGGATTCCCCTGGCGATCCACCAGTTGTACTCCGGCACGTCCTGGCACACCGCGCACGGCTCCATACACGGCGCGACGATGCAGTCGAATAGCCCCAGCCCGGACTTCACCTTGGGCAGGCCGAAGGGCACGTACTCCTTCTTGTAGCGCGGATCGGCCAGCGCATCTGCGGCCGCGGCACGACAGGTTCGCCAGCCTGTTCGCCGAGAACTCGGCCAGGCTGCTCGCGCCGCTGCTCGCCATCGCCGCTTCCAGGTTCTCCAGCCATTGGCCGAAGCGGGCGTAGCCGCCCGGCTTGAGCAGGTCGGAGCAGGCGGTCACCGGCACCGGCGCCGCAGGAGAGGATGGTCGCGATGTTCAGCGCGTCCGCGCCGGCGGAGTAGGAGACGCGCAGGTTGCCGTCGAACTCGTGCGCCAGCTTGTCGAACAGGTTCATGGTGACCGGGTAGAGCGCCCGGCCCGACATGTACATCTCGTCGCCGGGCATGATCTGCTTGTGGTTGTGCATCGCCAGCGTGTTGCTCAGCTTGACGCCGAAGGCCAGGCTCCTGTGCGCGCGGCGACGTCCTGCAGGCGGCGGATCAGCCCCAGCGCCTCGGTCATACTCAGATATCGTGCTCGAACACCGAGTCCGGGATGTCGATCTCTGTCGAAGCCCAGGCCGTCGTGCAGGATGTCGAGCACTCGCTCTTTGCCCAGCAGAGTCGGGTTCATCTTGACGATGGTGTGCAGCCCGCGCTCGTTCAGCAGATACTCGCGATGCGCTCGATCTCGTCGGGCGGGCAGCCGTGCATGGTGGAGAGGGTGACGCTGTTGGTGATTCGGGCGGGGATCTCGATGTCGGCAAACTGCGGGAATCTCGCGCCGCAGGATCGCCTGGATCTGCGCCAGCTCCTCGGACGGCGTCGGCCATCTTGTCCATGAAGCGCGTCATCCGGGGGCTCTTGATGCCCTCCAGGTTGTAGCCGACGCTCATGTCGAAGATGGTGCCTACCGGCGCGCGTGCCCTCCCAGCCCAGCAGCCGCGGGCAGGATGTGGATCAGCGCCCAGCGCGTTGATGTACTCCTGGGCCGACTCCTCCAGCTTGAGCTCCTGCGACCACTCGACGTTGTAGCCCTCGTCCTCCATGTCGATGCAGGGCCGGGGGATCTCCAGCTCGTCCAGGATCTGGACGGTCTTCAGCTCGATGAAGCGGCCGCCGCAGAGCCAGGACGCGACGATGTTCTGGCTGAGCTGCGTGTGCGGTCCGGCCGACGGGCCCGATCGGCGTGGCCAGGTGCTTGCCGTAAACAGTCTGGCGCGGCATAGGGCGCGTCCGGCTTCGGGCGTGTAAAACAGCGACTTGTGGATCCCGAAGATGGACTGCGTCGCCTCGTACTCCTTCAGAATCCGCCGCAATTGGACGGAAAATGGTTGGATCACCAGGTAGTCGGACATAGAAATTCTCCTGTTCGATTAACATGCACCGTTGAGTCAGGCGCTTCCCAGCCCCAGCTTGCAGGCCCGGTCGGAGCCCTGCTGCCGCAGGTCGTGGCCCAGCAGCACCCGCTCCAGGTTCGCCGGCAGGTCGGCGGATCGCCGCCCGGTGGCGTGGATAGATGGCATTCAGGATGGCCGGCGCCGTCGGCACCATGCCCGGCTCGCCGATGTTCTTGGCCCCGAACGGCCCGCGGGCGAACGGCTTCTCCACGAAGTGCGCCGACGATCTCAGGCACGTCCAGCGGCGGTCGGGATCAGATACTCGTCGAAGTTGGTGGCCTGCATGTAGCCCTGGTCGAAGTCCACCCGCTCCATCAGCGCATAGCCCAGGCCCTGCGTGATGCCGCCGTAGAGCTGGCCCGGATGCCCTTGCGGGAAGATCACCTTGCCGGTGTTGTGGGCCGCCCAGATGCCGGTCACGTCCACCTTGCCGGTGCCGGTGTCCACCACCACCTCGGCCACCTGCGCGCCGTAGTGATAGGCGAAATACGGCTTGCCGTGCCCGCTCTCGAACGACCAGTGGTATGGCCGGCGCATCCCAGCGCCCGTGCGCCGACAGCGATCAGGCCCATGCCGTGCGCGGCATGCTCGACCACCTCCTCGAAGGTGGCCGGCTCCTCGCTGGGGCCGATGTAGCGCTCGCCGTCGCGCAGCACCTGGGCCGGGCTGCAGCCGAACAGGTCCGCCGCCGCCTGCTGCAGCAGGCTGTCCAGCCGCTCGGCGGCCACGCGCACGGCGTTGCCGCCCAGCACCGTGGCGCGCGAGGCCACGGTGGGGCCGCTGGCGATGGCCGTGTCGGTGTCGGGCGCGGTGCATGTGGATGCGCTCGGGATTGCAGCCCCAGCATCTCGGCGGCGATCAGCGTGTAGACCGTGCGCGAGCCGGTGCCGTAGTCGGTCAGGCCCGAGGTGAGGGTGAGAGAGTTGATCGTCGTTGACCTGGCAGCGTGCTGACGGCGAAATCGTCCCCTTCTGCGCCCAGCGACATGCCGTGGAAGAAGCAGGCCACGCCGATCCCCTGCCGCAGCTCGCCGGCCGCGCCTTCGGCCGCCGGCCTGTTGCGCCGTACTCGCGCCGCTTGCGGTCCCAGTCGGACGCCGCCGCACCTCCTCCAGGCACTCGGCCAGCGCCACGTCGTCGCCCAGGCGCTGGCCGTGGGGGGTCTCGTCGCCGGGGCGCAGGCAGTTCTGCAGGCGCAGGTCGATGGGATCGATCCCCAGCCGGTCGGCCAGCTCGTCCATGGCCTGCTCGATGCAGGCGCGTGACTTCGGTGTTGCCGAAGCCGCGGAACGCGCCGGTGTAGCCGTTGTTGGTGTAGGCCACATCGGTGTCGACGTGGCAGGCCTCGTAGCGGTACGGGCCCATGGCGTGGATGTTGGCGCGCCAGGCGATGAACGGCGTGATGGCGGCGTAGGCGCCGCTGTCCACCAGCAGGTCGACCTTGCTGGCCCGCAGCTTGCCCGTGCGGTCGGCCCCCAGCCGGATGTGCACCCGCATCGGGTCGCGCTTGTACGAGAAGATCATCGACTCTTCGCGGGCGAAGGTCATCCGCACGGGCCGGCCGGTCAGCAGCGCCAGCTTCGCCACCTGCCCGGAGGTCTGGTACATCAGGTCGTCCTTGCCGCCGAATGCGCCGCCCACCGGCGGCTGGATCACGCGCACGTTCTCGACGCCCAGGCCCAGCACGCTGGCACAGGTTGTTCGCGGTCGTTGAACGGGCTCTGGCTGGGGGAGTAGACGGTCACGCCGGTGCTGCCCGGCCAGGGCACGGCCAGCGCGGCTTCGGTCTCGATGTAGGCGTGCTCCTGGTGCGCGGTGCTGTATTCCTCGTCCAGCAGCACCTCGCACCCGGCCAGCACCGCTTCGGGGTCGCCCTTGCGCACGATGTGCTTGACCAGCAGGTTGCCCCGCGGCTCGGTCGGCGCATCCCACGGCTGCTCGCCGACCAGGGGCGATCCGGGCTGCAGCGCCTCCTCCGGGTCGAAGACGCCCGGCAGCGGCTCCAGCTCGCACCTCGATCGCCGCCAGCCCGGCTGCCAGCGCCTCCTCGTTCTCCGCCGCCACCGCAGCGATGGCGTCGCCCACGTAGCGCACGCGCTCGTGCGCCAGCATGTACATGTCCTGACACGGGGAAGCCGAACCGGCCGTGATCGACGAAGTCCTCGCCGGTGATGGCCGCCACCACGCCGGGCACCGGCAGCGCAGGCGCCACGTCCAGCCGGACGATGCGGGCGTGCGGCAGGTCGCTGCGCAGACAGCGCGGCATACAGCATCCCCGGCAGCCTGTAGTCGCCGATATATTTGGCCGTGCCCAGCACCTTCTCCAGCGCATCGACGCGCCGGGCAGGCTTGCCGACATACTTGAGATCGCTCAAGATTATCCTCGCATCACGACGAGTAGTGGGCAGCCAACGGGGCCGAATCGACCGGCTCTTCGCTCGCTGCCTCCTGCTCTGCGTGGCCGTTGCCTCGATCGCATCCACGATCTGCTGGTAGCCCGTGCAGCGGCACAGGTTGCCGGCAATCGCCTCGCGGATCTCGTGGCGGTTGGGGGTCAGCGTGCGTGCCAGCAGCGCCTCGCCGGCCAGCACCATGCCCGGGATGCAGTAGCCGCACTGCACGGCGCCATAGTCGATGAAGTCCTGCTGCAGGTCGTTCGGCCCGCCGTCCGCGCCGCGGATGCCTTCGATGGTGATGACGCTGCGGCCGGCTGCCTGCGCGGCCAGCACCAGGCAGGAGTTGACCAGCCGCCCGTCCAGCATGCACCGAACAGGCGCCGCACTCGCCCACCCCGCACCCTTCCTTGGTGCCGGTCAGGCCCAGGTAGTCGCGCAACAGGTTGAGCAGGTTGATATCGGCGGGCGCCTCGACGCTCACCGGGCTGCCGTTCACCGTGAATGCGATCTTCATGCGCCGTCCCCTCCGGGCCACGATAGGTCGAACACCTGCAGCAATGCGCGCGTCACCAGCGCCAGCAGGGCCGGTTCCTTGAATTCGCTGGACCACCGCTTCCCGGTGATCTCGCATCATCTCGGCCACCGCACGTTTGCCCGCGGCCTCGCACAGCGCCAGCGCCCGGCTTCTCGCCCACGCAGCAACTGCTCTGCTCCGGGGAAGCGCCGGATCTGCGGCGTGGCCGAACCAGGCACCAGCCGCGCCTCTGCGATGAGGCCATCCGGGCCCACGCGGCCCGAGCGCGGCCACGGTCAGGCGGGAGATGGCCATCGCGTTGCGCCGGCCCAGCTTCAAGAAGACGCTGCGGCTGCCCGGCGCCGGGACTGCGTACTCCAGCGACACCAGCAGGCCGCCCGCCGGGATCTGCGTGCGGTTGGGGCCGATGATCAGCTCCGCAGACCGGAAGGACGAGCTCGCCGTCTGCCGTAAGTACCCGCGCGACCGCGTCCAGGCACACCAGCGCGGGCAGCGAGTCGGCGCACGCGGCCGCGTTCGCCACATTGCCCCCCAGCGTGCCCATGTTGCGGATCTGCGTCGCGCCCACCGAGCGGCACGCCTGCGCGAGCACCGGCGCCGTCTCGTTTACGACGGGCTCTCGATGACCTCGCTGAAGGTGGCGCCCGCGCCGATTACGACGGTGTCCGCCCGGCGCGCGATCTGGTGCAGCTCCGGGATCTGGGTGATGTCCACCACCCGGTCGCAGCTCTGCTCCTCGCGCAGCAATAGCAGCAGATCCGTGCCTCCGGCCAGCGGCCTGCTGCGCGTGCCGGGGCTGTTCAGCAGGGAAATTGCCTGCGGTATGCTTTCTGCCCGCACATATCCGAACCGTTCCATAATCAGGTCCCCTCGTGCGCTATGCGCCCGCCCTGCCCGGCCGTCCGGACGATACGGCGGACGATCTTCAGGTTGTACCAATCGGTGATGAAGTAGTTTCGAAAGAGAGCGATGGGCACGTCGACATCGGTGTACACCGTTTCGGCCAGATATAGGATCGCCTTACCCTCGGGCACGTCCAGGCGTCCGGCCAGATCCTGCCCGGCTTCGATGGCATAGACGGCCGAGCGCGAATAGGAGATCGCCAGGTCCGCCCGTCCGGCCAGATGCTCCAGCAGCGAGCCTTCGTCCGCCGCCAACCGGCCATAATCCACGACTGCGGGAGAAATCCACCCTTCCAGGTACGCCAACGGCCGGCCGTCCACTGCCTCGACCACCTGCACCAATACCAGCTCGCAATCCAGGGGCGCCTCGAGGACGGCAGCCGTGGCCGCATCTGCCGGCGCCAGGCATACGGTGCGCTCGATAACTTCTACCCGCGCGCCGGCTTGCTCTGCGACCGAGCGAAACGGGGCCAGCCGCTCCAGCCCGCCCGAAATATGCTCTGGGCGGGGCGCGACGAAGGTGCCTACCCCCTGCTTGCGCAGGATCAGATCGTCCTTCTCGAGATAGCTCAACGCTTCCCGGATCGTGGACCGCGAGACGCCGAGGCGGAGGGCGAGCTCGGCTTCGGACGGCAGCGATTCGCCCGCCGCGTAGACGCCGCTCTCGATCAGCTCGTAGAGCGCGTCGACGGCACGCAGGTACAGCGGCCGGGCGTCGGAGCGCAGGCTACGCATGGTCTGGCCGGTTCGCCGGCGCGGCGCTTCCCAGCGCCTCGTGCATGGGGACGCCCGCCATCATCAGTCCGAGCTGCTCGACCGTGGCCTGATCGCGCCTCACCACGCCGGTGATCTGGCCCTCGTAGATCACCGCAATGCGGTCCGAGAGCGCCAGCACCTCGTCCAGGTCCTCGGAAATCAGCAGGATCGCCTTCCCCGCCGCGCGCTGCTGCAGCAGACGCTGGTGGATGTACTCGGTGGCGCCGATATCCACGCCGCGGGAGGGTTGGGCAGCGATCAAAACCTGCGGCTCTCGCGACAGCTCGCGCGCCATGATCGCCTTCTGGATGTTCCCGCCAGACAGGTTCTTGATGGGGGTATCGAGGCTGGGCGTCTTGACGTTGAAGTCCTTGATCAGCGAGCTGGCGTGCGCAGCCATGCGGCGAAAATCGAGAAACATGCCGTGCGTGAACTGGGGAGCAGCGTGGTCGAGCAGGAACAGGTTCTCCTGCACCGAGAACTCCTTGATGGCGCCGTCCCGCATCCGTTCTTCCGGGATGAAGGCCTGCCCGGCCTCCAGGCGCTCGTGTACGGAGGCGTGCGTCAGCTCCTTGCCCTTGACGATGATGGAACCGGCCGTGACCTTGCGCAGCCCGCCCAGGCACCCGGCCAGCTCGCGCTGCCCGTTGCCCGAGACGCCCGCCAGCCCCAGGATCTCGCCGGCGTGGATCTCCAGGTCGATGCCGCACAGCGCTTCCTTGCCGCGATCGCCCATGGCGTGCAGCCCCTGGATCTGCAGCAGCGGTTCGCCCGCCTTTTGCGGCGGGGGAGCGATGCGCTTGATCTCGCGGCCCACCATCATCGTCGCCAGCTCGTCGCGCGTGACGTCTTTGGTGGCGCACATGCCGCTGAACCGGCCGTCTCGCAGCACCGTGATGCGATCGCTGATCGCCAGCACCTCGTACAGCTTGTGCGAGATAAAGACCAGCCCGTGCCCCTCCTTCACCATCCGCCTGAACGTCGCAAACAGGTCCTTCACCTCCTGTGGCGTCAAGACCGCCGTCGGCTCGTCCAGGATGATCATGCCGGCGCCCCGGTAGAGCGCCTTCAGGATCTCCACCCGCTGCTGCTCGCCGACCGATAGCTGCCAGATGCAGGCATCGGGATCGACCTTCAGGCCGTATTCTTCCGCCAGCTGGACGCACGCGCCTTCACCTTGTCCAGGTCGAGCAGCGGCTCGCGCGTCGAGGGCAGCCCCAGCGCGATGTTCTCGGTCACCGTCAGGGTGGGCACCAGCATGAAGTGCTGGTGGATCATGCCGATGCCGGCCCGGATCGCATCCGCGGGCGAGCCGAAGACTTTGGGCTCGCCGTCGATCAGGATATCGCCCTCATCGGGCTTGTACAGGCCGTAGAGCTGGCGCATCAGCGTGCTTTTGCCCGCGCCGTTTTCGCCCAGCAAGGCGTGAACCTCGCCCGCATTGACGTCGAAGCACACTTTGTCGTTGGCGAGGACGCCCGGGAACCGCTTGACAATGTTGCACATCTCGATCCGTTGGATGCGCTTGATTGCTGCGGGTTGTGAGACTGTCGCCATCATCCGCTCCTGGCCGTTCTAGGGGGGCCCCCACGATGGCCCCTCGGTAGTTTCCCTCGGTAGTTGCCCTCGGCATGTACCCTCGGGATGTACCCTCGGTATGTAGGTCAGGCTTGTAGCCTGACACCGTGCTCCTTGGAACACAGAGCCGGTGTCAGGTTCAAAACCTGACCTACATATTCGAGACACAGAGACGGTGTCGGGTTGAAAACCCGACCTACGTACGAATGAGCGTCAGGTTGAAGACCCGACCCTCATTCCTGCGCAACCAGCCCTCAGGCTCTTGCGCCCAGAACTCAGAACTCAGAACTTAGAACTTCGAACTCCGAACTCCGTCCGTTACGGATTCACCTTGATGGCGCCGCTCTTGATGCCTTCGATCGCCGTATCGGCGGCCTTCTTGACATCGTCCGGGAGCTTGTAGCCCGGGTTGAACGCCATCTTGAGGCCGTTGTTCTTGAGCTCCAGGGTGAACTTCTCGCCGCCGAGCTTGCCGGCCTTGCGGTTGTCGATCATCTGCTTCAGGATGCCGGATCCAGTCGTATACCTGGCTGGCGACCACGATGGCGGGCGCCAACGAGGCCTGGTCCGCCTGGGTGCCGAACCAGAGCACGGTGCCCTTTTCCTTGGCGGCGCCGATGGAGCCGACCACCGACTGCGACGAGCCGGTCAGCACGTCTGCGCCGGCCGCGATGTGGGTCTTGGCTGCTTCAGTCATGAGCGCCACATCCGAGAAGGAGCCGGTCCACGTCTTGGCGACCTTCATGTCCTTGTCGACGGAAGCCACGCCCTGCACGAAGCCGTCGATGTAGGTCTTTGCATCGCCTACCTCGACCGGGCCGGTGACGCCAATCACCTTGCTCTTGGTCAGTTTCGCGGCCATCACGCCGTTGACGTAGCCGCCCTGCTCAGCCGCGGCGGTGTAGGCGTACACGTTCGCCAGGCCGAATGTGTTGACGTCGGTGCCCCAGGCGAAGGTCGTCTTCGGGAAATCGGGAGCGACTTCCTGAATCGAGGCGCCGTACTGCGAGCCGTGACCGATCACGATGTCAAACCCCTGGCTGGCGTAGTCGCGCAGCGCAGTGGCAGCATCCGGCACCTTGAACATGTTTTCCGAGTACTTCAGCTCGAAATTGGCTTCGCCGCCCATCTCGGTCTGCAGGGCTTTCAGCGCCTGAAACATCGACTGGCTGAAGGCCAGGTCGGTGGTCGCGCTGGGCATCACGACGGCGATGCGCAGCTTCTGGCCGGCGGCGGGCTTTGCCGCGGCCGGGGCAGTCGCCGCGGGTGCGGCCGGGGCAGTGGTGGCGGCGGGCTTTGCCGCAGCCGGTGCGGTCGCCGCAGGGGCTGCGGGGGCTGTGGTAGCGGCAGGCTTCGCCGCGGCCGGTGCGGTGGCCGCAGGTGCCGGCGCGGCCGGGCGGTGGTGGGCGCGGTGCCGGCGCAGCCGGTCACTAGCGCGAGCACCATTGCGAGGACGAACAACGTGCGAAGCTTCATTCCCATCTCTCCTTGTGTTGAACCGATCGGATCAGTTGGCCCCTCTCTCGAAGGGCTTGTTGAGCGCAGCCGGGCCACGCACCCGGCTCACGGTGAAAGCAAGTGCCGCGATGGTCAGCAGATAGGGAAGCATCACGGCCACGTCCGAGGGGATGGCAACCCCCAGCACCTGCATCCAAAGCTGGAAGGCGTTGACAGTGCTGAACAGCAGCGCACCCAGCAGGATTCCCAGCGGCCGCCAGCCGCCGAAGTAGACCAGCGCCACGGCGATGAAGCCCTGGCCCGCAGTCAGGTTCTCCTGAAACAGGTTGACCAGCGCCAGCGACAGCGACGCCCCCGCCAGCCCGGCCAGCATCGAGCCGATGGCGGTGGCCGCGTAGCGCACACGAACGACGTTGACCCCCAGCGAGTCCGCCGCGGCCGGGGTTTGTCCCACCGCCTTGAGCCGCAGCCCCCAGGTCGTCTTGTCGAGGATGAACCAGGCCAGCGGCACCATCAGGAACGCGCCGTACACCGGCAGGCTCTGGTTGAACATGATCTCGCCGATGTACGGGATATCGCCGAGCAGGGGGATTCTGACCGGCTGGAACCCCACGACCGTCTTGACGGTGCCGATCGTCGTCTTGAACAGCAGGCTGGAGAGGCCCAACCCGAACATGTACAGACCGATGCCGCTGATGCCCTGTTCCGCCTGCAGGGTCACGCTGATAAATGCCATGAGCAGGCCCATCAGCAAACCGACCACTGCGCCGGCCAGCAAGCCCAGCCACAGGTTGCCCGTCTGCAAGGCAACGAAGAAGCTCGCATAGGCGCTGAGCAGCATGATGCCGTCGACGCCCAGGTTGAGCACGCCGGAGATCTCGGAGATCGCCTCGCCGATAGCGGCGTACAGGTAGGGCGTAGCCAGCCGGATGGCGGAGGTGAGGATTCCGGCGACTATCGCACTGGTGACGAGCTCGTTCATGCCTGAGCCTCCGCGTTCTTCTTAGCCTGAGAGATCACCCGGCGCGTCGGCCAGGCGGCGTGACCACATCTGCGAGCCGATCACGAGCAGCACCACCAGTCCCAGCAGCGCATCGATCAGCGCGGACGGCACCTGCACCGCCCGCTGCATCATGTCTGCCCCCACCAGCAGGCTGCCGAAAAGCCACGCGGCCGGGATCAGGCCCAGCGGATGCAGCCCGCCGAACAGCGCCGCTACGATCCCCGAGAAGCCGTAACCGCTCGTGATCCCTTCCAGCAGGCGGTGCTGCACGCCGATAACCTCGATCACGCCGGCCAGCCCGGCGAAGCCGCCGGCCAGGGTGAGTGACAGCGCCTGGTAGAACGGCACAGGGATGCCGGCGTAGCGCGAGGCTTCGGGGCTCAAGCCCGACCGCCCGGATGCGATAGCCGATGGTGGTTCGCCACAGGAAGATGTAGACCAGCGACCGCCAGCACCACGGCGAGGATGGCGCCCGTATGGAGCAGAGTTTGGGGAACCAGCCGGCCCAGCCACACGTGCTGCGGCAGTCGCTCGGACTGCGCCAGGTACGTGCCTGCGGTGACGCCGGCAGGATCGATCAGTGGGCCACGGATCAGCAGGTTCATCAGCTGCAGGGCGATGGCGTTCATCATCACCGTGCTGAGGATCTCATTGACGTTCAGGCGGGCCTTGAGGATGCCGGGGATGAACCCCCAGAACGCGCCCGCCAGGAAGCCCATGATCATCGTCGTCGGGATCAGCAGCCAGCCCGGCCAGGTGCGGAACTGCAGGGCGAACCACGTGCCCATCAGCGCCCCGACGATGATCTGTCCTTCGCCGCCGATGTTGATCACGCTGGCCCGGAAGGCGATGCAGATCCCCAGCCCGACGAGCAGCAGCGGCGTCGCCTTGACCAGCGACTGTGTGAAGCCCGACATGTTGCCGAACACGCCCCTGACCATGGCGGAATACGCCGTCAGCGGATTCGCGCCCAGCAGCAGCAGCAGGACTGCGCCGATGAGCAGCGAAACCAGGATCGCAACCAGCGGCGATGAGGCCTGGATCAGAAGACCCTGCCAATCGTAGCCTGGTTTACGAGCGGGGCGTGGGGCAGCAGCGGCCCTATCTGGCACCATAGCCTCCTCCGGGAACCCGTACGCGCAAAAGGGCAGTTGTTAGGAGCAGTGGGCAAGCCGCAGAGCTCTGAATCGGCCTGGCGACGGCTCGGTTATCAGCTGTTGTCTGATGTCTGAGGACTTGTTATCATTTTATTGGAAGGCTGTCAAATGGGGGGGGCGGTCATTCGTCACCCGTCATGCGTCATCCGTCACTCGTCATCCGTCACTCGGAGGGCTGATGCGTCACTCGTCACCCGAACAGGTCACCCGCAGGGGCAATAACGGTTCGGCAAATTCACGGGGGTGTAGATGCCAGTTGCCGGCTCCGCCAGTTGTGCTGTTCAGGAACCCCGCACCCGAGTGCCAGAACGTCGCGCTACCCCTGGACGGAACCTTTCGCATCGTTGCATACCCCTAACAACTCCATCCTGAGCCTGACGAAGGACGCCCCGTTGGTCATCCAATTTGCATCAGAGCCGACCGCGCGGGGGTGCTGCCGCCAATGGAAGTTGGATATGCCACGCGCGTCCTCACCTGTCACTGCAAGTGCAGGTGAGGATCCCGCGTGTGCCCCCAACAAATGCCCCCTGCGGATCACCGATGACCCCTACGCCTTACGGATGACGGATGACGGGTGACGCATGACCCCTGCGGGTGACGGATGACCCCTACGGGTGACGCATGACGTCCCCCCTATTGACTCCATCGCACAAATCCCATACAATCCCGGCACAAGCGCGGTTCTCCGTTGCCAGCCCCGAGAATCATGCGCAGCGCAACGAGAGGAGACACCAATGTCCCAACAGGTTCGTGCATTCGCGCGTGCATCCCTCTGGGCGCTGCCCGTTTGGGCAGCATTGTTGTTCTTCGGCACGTACACGCACCAGCCGGATCCGCTCACGGACTTCCTCGGTTGGTCATCCTACGTCACAACCGACACCTTCTTGTGGTCCCATCTGATCGCAAGCATCCTGGGCGCCGCCATTGGTACAGTCGGGGTCGTCGGCCTGATGCTGTACCTGCTGGACACACGTGCCGCAGGCAGGGCGATTACCGGCACGGTGGCCACCGTATTGGGCAACACCCTCACCACCGCGATTTTCGGTGTCGCGGCCTTCGCACAGCCCGCCATGGGCCGGTTGTTCCTGGCCGGGCAGCAAAACGCACGTGAGTTCTACAACCAGACTTACGGCGTCCCTCTGTTTGGCGCAGCCATTCTGTCTCTGCTGACGATGATCGTAGGGGCGGTGTTCGTCGGGATGGCCATCGCCGCGTCCGGCCGCTTGCCGCGCTGGGCGGGGTGGGCGTACGCCATCGCCCTGGTTGGCTTCGTCGTGAGCGCCATCATCATACCCGTCGGGCAGAGCGTCACGTCCGCAGTGCTCTTCATAGCGACCACAGCCGTCGCACTACGCGCGACGCAAGCCGAGCGCAGGCCGGAACTCCAGACGCCGGTAGCGGCCGAACGGTAGCGCTATCCCAAAGGAGGCGAGATACAGACCACGATCGCGCAGGCGAACTGCGCCCAACACACGAAGGGATCGCCCGCGGGGGCGGTCCCTTTACGTTAGCGCCCGATGCAACATCCTGCCCCATGCAGCACGCGGCAGGACCTCGCAATCGCCGCCCACGCAACTGTCCCATACAAATCGTCGCCGCAACCCTTGCAGCGCGGGGCTTAGCACTCGCCGGCCGTGCAACTGCCCCATACACGTCGTCGCCGTAAAGCACTCGCCGGAGACGTAACTGTCCCATACACGTCGTAGCCGTAAAGCACTCGCCGGAGATGTAACTTGCACAGCTTCAGAACAGCGAGTTGCTTTACCCGTGCCCACACCCGCCCAATACCGCGCTCCCACGACCCTACTCGCGGGGCCGCGGCGCCCCATGCCGGTTGGCTGGCCACGGGGCATCCTCAACGCAAAGACGCAAAGGCAAAGGCACTGCCTCTGGTCGAGCGCGGCTGCGGCCCGCCGAACCCGCAGGTCGCGTCGCGGGGGCGGGCCGTCAACGAATTACGGAAACGAACACCTGCGCCGCGGTGCGGTGTAAACGAATGACGTAAGGGGCAGGCGGGGCGAACACATCGGCGCGGGCAGCCAACATCTCGGTGTAGGGGGCGGGTACCCGCCCGTGGCTGCGGGGCCGCGAGACGATAGGGAACGCGGCGCCGGTGCGTGGCCGGGTACGGCGGGTCCCCTTTGATGGAGCTCGCGGGCGCACGGGGCGTACTTCGAGCGCCTCAGGATGGCTGCGTAGGGGTTACCATCCATGTGAGCGGTGCCGCCCCGGGACCCCGCGGGGCACCGGTAAAACGATGGAGATCTGGCATCGGGGCACGGGGCGGGTGACCCGCCCCCTACCTCTTATCGCTGACCCCTACGGGTGACCCCTACGTGTGACGGATCACGGATGACCCCTACGGGTGACGTCTGACGGATGACGAATGACGATTGCCGCAACCCGGCTCGCCAACGCCGCCACCACCGCCTCGCCCCTCACCCCCAGCCGGTCCGGCGTCGAGCAGTCCGCCACCACGTACTCGCCGAGGTTCTCGCAGCCGACATAATCCATCTGCCGCCGGTGAGCCATGCTCACCAGGTCGGCGTTATCCTCTTCCCCGCCGCCGCACGTCAGCAGCAGCGCCGCCTGCTTGCCCTTCAGCAGCGCCTGGGCGATCTCGCCGTTTTCCCACTTCACCAGGCAGTAGTGCCGGTCGATCAGCGCCTTCAACTGCGCCGTGAAGCCCCAGCAGTACACCGGGCTGGCGTAGACGATCAGGTCGGCGGCCATCAGCCGCTCCAGCAGCCCCTCGGCGTCGTCCGACTGCGCGCAGCCGCACTGGTCGTAGACCCCCTGGCAGTTGTTGCAGCCGAGGCAGCCGTTCACGTTGTAGTCGACCACGTCGATGCGGTCGATCTGGTGGTGTGGAGCCACGCTCCGCTCGAACAGCGACAGCAAGGTCGCGGTGTTCCCGCGCTTCCGCGGGCTGCCCTGGATGGTGGCGATGCGCATGGGTTGGCCTCTGTGGGTAGGGAGTCGCCGGGTTTTCATGCCGGCCTGTGCCGAGCGGCACAACGCCCCGCGGCAATGCCCATGATACCGCGTTTGTGTCGATCCCCGAAAGAGGCAGTGGTGGGCCGGGCTATGCCTTGATGGCTCGAGGGACAGTGCGGGCGGGGGGCAAGCTGGCGATTCTGCGTGGATTTCTATTGCCGTGCTCCACTGCATCGCATAAGTTTCAGTTTGACCGGTGCTGGCACCTCGGCGGTCCCTGGATTTGACCGGACCAGCCGGCGGAGGATCATGCTCGGAGAGGCAGGCTGTCAGGGTCTCCCGAGAGCGCAAGAGCGACCGCGGAGTCGATTGTTCATAAATGTGGTAGAATCAGGATACATAAGAGCACTCCCTCGCAGCTAGATCAGAAGCCCAGGCCCGGCGTCGACGTGTGGATACTGGCAGACAACACCTCGCCAGCTGCGGCTGTCTGTCCTGTCGTAGCTGGCGGGCGTTTCGTACCATTCGTCTACTCTCCATTAGCACTGTCTAAACGAGCGGAGCACCATGGCAAAGAGCAACGGCGCGAACCTCGGCTTCGAGGCCACGCTCTGGGCGGCGGCCGACAAGCTGCGCGGCAACATGGACGCCGCCGAGTACAAGCACGTCGTCCTCGGCCTGCATCTTCCTCAAGTACATCTCCGACGCCTTCGAGGAGCGCCGCGAGCAGCTGCAGCTGGACCGCCGACCCGAGAGCGACGGACATCGCCGAGCGCGCAGCGCTGCGAGCGCTGCTCGAAGACCGCGACGAGTACACCGCCGAGAACGTCTTCTGGGTGCCGCCCGAGGCGCGCTGGGAGCACCTGCAGGCCAGCGCCAAGCAGCCCGACATCGGCAAGCTGATCGACGACGCCATGGTCGCCATCGAGCGCGACAACCCCAGCTCAAGGGCGTGCTGCCGCAAGGACTACGCCCGCCGCGGCACTCGACAAGCAGCGCCTGGGCGAGCTGATCGACCTGATCGGCACGCATCGGCTTCGGGCGACCGCGAGAACCGCTCGCAAGGACATCCTCGGCCGCGTCTACGAGTACTTCCTCGGCCAGTTCGCCAGCGCCGAGGGCAAGATGGGCGGCGAGTTCTACACGCCGCGCTGCGTCGTGCGGCTGCTGGTCGAGATGCTGGAGCCCTACAAGGGCCGCGTCTACGACCCCTGCTGCGGCTCGGGCGGCATGTTCGTGCAGTCGCGAGAAGTTCGTCGAGGCCCACGGCGGCCGCATCGGCGACATCTCCATCTTCGGCCAGGAGTCCAACCCCACCACCTGGCGGCTGGCGCAAGATGAACCTCGCCATCCGCGGCATCGAGGCCAACCTCGGCCCGGAGCACGCCGACACCTTCCACGCGCGACCTGCACCCGGACCTGAAGGCCGACTTCATCCTCGCCAATCCGCCGTTCAACATCAGCGACTGGGGCGGCGAGCGCCTGCGCGAGGACGTGCGCTGGAAGTACGGCGCGCCGCCGGCCGGCAACGCCAACTACGCCTGGGTTCAGCACTTCATCCACCACCTGGCGCCCCAACGGCGCATGGCCGGCTTCGTCATGGCCAACGGCTCGCTGTCAGTCCAACACTCGCGGCGAGGGCGAGATCCGCAAGAGCATCGTCGAGGCCGACCTGGTGGACTGCATGGTCGCCCTGCCCGGCCAGCTCTTCTACACCACGCAGATCCCGGTCTGCCTCTGGTTCCTGGCCCGCAACAAGACCGGCGAACCTGAAGCCGGCTGTCCGCGACCGCCGCGGCGAGACGCTCTTCATCGACGCCCGCAAGCTGGGCACGCTGATCGACCGCACGCACCGCGAGCTGACCGACGAGGACATCGCCCGCATCGCCGGCACCTACCACGCCTGGCGCGGCGAGACAGGACGCCGGCGAGTACGAGGACGTGCCCGGCTTCTGCAAGCGCGGCCAACGCTCGACGAGATCGCAGAGCACGGCTACGTGCTCACGCCCGGGCGCTACGTCGGCGCGGCGGAGTAGAGGACGACGGCGAGCCGTTCGAGGAGAAGATGGAGCGGCTGACGGCGGAGCTGCGGGAGCAGCGGACAGAAGCTGCCGCGGCTGGACATACAATCTGGGAGAATCTGGAGGCCCTGGGCTATGGCTTACCGGAATAACGAGCCGTACAACGATCTGCCTCTTCTTCCTCCGAGGGGCCGCGTTTGAGACTACCGCTGTATTGAGACGCTGCATCACGGCGAGCCGGGCGTTAGCGGAACTCAAAGGCGCAGGCTGCCTGATTCCAAACCAGGCGATTCTGATCAACGCGATACCCCTACAGGAAGCCAAGTTGAGCTCGGAAATCGAGAATATCGTAACAACACAAGATGCGCTATACCGAGCTGCTACAAATGGCACCGAGCGCGCCGATCCGGCAACGCGTGAGGTGCTGCGCTACCGCACGGCGCTCCGGAGCGGTTCCGACCTCATTCAAACTCGCCAGATCGATATTGATCTGGTCATCCACGTCTGTGAAATTCTATTGGATAGAACGGCAACGCTTCGCGACCAGGAGCCAATTGTCATTGAAGACGTGGGCGCGGGCCGCCTGGTTTACACCCCACCCGCGGCCGTGATCGCATTGCTCGCGTTGTTGCGGAATCTGGTCAGCTTCTTATCCGAGCCGGGTGAAATCGACCCGTTAATCAGGATGGCCCTGGCGCACTATCAGTTCGAGGCGATCCATCCTTTCATTGACGGCAATGGACGCACCGGACGCATCCTCAACCTGCTTGGGCTCATGCAGTTCGGCCTGCTGGAAATCCCGGTGCTCTACTTGAGCCGCTACATCATTCAGAACAAGCAGGAGTATTATCGCCGGCTGGCAGCGGTAACGGAGCATGAGGATTGGGAAGGGTGGGTGTTGTATATGCTGGCGGCTGTCGAGGAGACAGCTCGGTGGACCACTGAGCGTATACACAAGATCCGAGATTTGCTCGACGAGACCATCGAGCGATCCCGGCGAGAGCTGCCGTCGCACGCGTTTACTCCAAAGAGCTGATCGAGCTCATCTTCGCACAGCCCTATGTGCGGATTAATTCAGTTGTGGATGCGGGCATCGCTGAACGAAAATCGGCGTCCGAGTATCTCCGCGCGCTTGCGAACATTGGGCTACTGACCGGTGAGAAACAAGGTCGAGAGCTCATCTACAAGCAGCCCGCGCTTCTGGAAGTGCTGGCAGCGTGACAACCATATGTGTCTGACTGACACATATCGTCAGGAACATGTCCTTGTTTTGCCGTTTTCGACACATATTCAAGCGACATGTGTCCGTCAGACACATGTCATACCAGGCGACGGATCAATTCGGGGGGTTCACGGATGGCGAGTGAGTGGGTAACGGCCCCGCTTGGCGAACTGGTGGATGATATTTTGGACCGAAGGGGAGTGACTCCGCTCAACTCGGCTCGGCGTTCACGGTCTCGGGCCATCGCGTGATACAGCGCCAAGGTCGTCAAAGAACGGAGAGTGGATCTGACTGCGGTCAGACGCGCTATGTTGATAATCAACGTATAGAAGGTGGGATTAGAAGCCCACTTCTCGCGGACGATGTATTGCTGACTTCCGAGGCACCGCTTGGTGAAGTCGCATACATCTCCAATGACAGCGACTGGGTTTTGGGTCAACGTCTCTTCGCAATCAGAACCACCAAGTCGCGAATACACGGTCGTTTTCTCTTCTACCTACTTCAGTGGGAGTCCGTGCGGCACGAAATGCTATCGACGGGCTCCCGGAACAACAGCCCAGGGCATTCGGCAATCGGAGGCTCCGGCACGTCGGAATTCCGTTTCCGCATCTACGGGAACAGCATGCCATCGCTCACATTCTCGGCTCCCTCGACGACAAGATCGAGCTCAACCGCCGCATGAACGAGACGCTGGAAGCGATCGCCCGCGCCATCTTCAAGTCCTGGTTTGTGGACTTCGACCCGGTGCACGCCAAGGCCGAGGGCCGGCAGCCGGCAGGGATGGACGCCGAGACGGCCGCGCTGTTCCCCGACGCGTTTGAGGAGTCGGAGTTGGGGGAGATACCGCGGGGGTGGGAAGGTCAGACCGATAGGCGAGGTTGTGGAGGTAAATGGCGGCACCGACTGCCCAGCACCACTGTCGATCAGATTATTGGAATGGTCGACATTTGTTTCGCTGCCCGAAGGTACTTGGCCGAAACTACAATACGATCTGTCCAATGCGCGATCGGCCGCAGCCATTAGCCACCGACGGATTGCAGCAGATTGGGTCTGGTTCTGCCCCAGGGAACGCGTGTCTTACCTCGTTCATCGCAAACCGCTCTGCCCATCTTGGCATATCCACTGAGCTTCCGGTAGCATCGATCAAGAAGAGTCCCCAGGTGTGCGATCATGCACTCCCTAATCTATACGCTTGGGTCGCTACGCCGTAATTGGTGCAATATCGGGCGGAAATGCCGATGGCACTACATATCCTGGAGTATCGAGCAAGAGCATTTTCCAGGGCCTAATCGGTTGCGCTTGTACAGGCTCACTCAGTAGTTTTGTCCCGTTCTATGGGTCGTCTCTCCGATCTGCATCAGCACGTTGCGGCTAACTTGAGCGGCAGTCCATACCCTCAGCCTAAATTCGCGACACTCTGCTCCCCAAGCTCCTCTCGGGCAAGATACACGTTAAGGATGCCGAATCTATAGTCAGGAGAAGCGCTGTGACACCGATCAGGACCTTACCCCTTCCGCAAGCGCCGTTTCCACGATGCAGCGCCCGGACCTTCTCTACCTGGACGGGCCTCATGCGACGGGCGTGGGCTACCTCACGTCCCAAGGCTTTGTGCTTCTTGCAGGGTCCCGAGCTGCCATCCGCCCAGCCAAATGCACCAGTGCTAAGGTGAAGCCGCAGCTCAACCACGAGGAACTGAAGGCGAAGGGTCTCCTGCAGCTCGACGGCGCCGAGTACAAGCTCGCGCAGGATGTCCTGTTCGACTCCCCGACCCAGGCGGCGGCGGTGTTGCTGGGGCACAACTGCAGGGGCGCAGAGATGTGGCGGGACCGAGACGGACACACTTTGCTCGAACTCCAGCGGGGCATCGTCGGAGTGTTGGAATCAACGCGCTGTCCAGCCGCCGCCTCGCGCAATCCTGGCCGTACACCCGCTACGCCGACTACCAGCGTGCTCTTCAGTCAACTGCAGCGCAGTGGTTCGAGGGTCACGGGCTCGCCACCGACCGGCGCTATCCCTACATCCTGGCCGACCGTGCATCCTGGCGTGCCAATATCGTCGTTTCCGCGGTGGCAGATTACCTGGAGCAAGAACAGGCGCAGCAAATTGCGCGCCGCGAGAGCTTCCCGCTCCACAAATACATCCACCACGGCCTGAGCAGCCAGGCCATGCTGGTCAACCTGGTCGGGCCGTTGATCGTTCGCCGGGACCTGGAGCCGCTGCGCGTCGCCTTCACGGCTGCCGGGCGCGCCCTGGCCCGGCGCCGACCCTTACGACGGTTCTCGAAGCAAGCGACCGGTCCGTGTTCAACGAGGACACCGCGCAGCCGACCTCTATTGATCTGGTGATTGGGAGCCCGGGGGCTGCGGGTGGGCTCTACGTGGAATCCAAGCTGTCCGAGTCCGAGTTTGGCAGTTGCTCCCTGTTCGCCAGCGGCGACTGTGAAGGGCGCAATCCGGCGCCCGACCTCAACTCCTGCTACCTGCACTTCATCAGGCGCTACTGGGATTGTCTGCAGGAGTGCGGCGGTCTGCAAGGCCTCGCAACCAGCCCGGTCTGCCTGTTCGCCGTCTACTACCAGTTCTTCCGCGAGCTGCTCTTTGCCGTTGGCAAAGGCGGCTCTTTCGTGTTGCTGTACGACCGCCACAAACCCGCCTTCGTGCGGAGCGGCCCCGGCGGCGAACGAGCGGCCTGCTCCGTTCCTGACCTCGCTCCTGCCGGCGCCGCTGCAAGAGCGCATTTTCAGCGTCACGATGCAGGACGTGTTCGCAGCAATCGTCGAATCCGGCCGCCACGACGACTGGACCGGAGAGTTCAGCACGCAAATATGGGCTGTAGGCCATACCGCGGGAGGATGCCGTGCCGGAACTCGACCGAATCCGAAGTCGAAGACGCCGCCCTCACCTGGCTCGCCGAGCCTGGGCTACACCGTGCTGCACGGCCCCGCCATCGCCCCGGGTGAGCCGGCGGCCGAGCGGGAGGGCTACGACCAGGTCGTGCTGCCGGCCGGCTGCGCGCGGCCCTGGCGCGGCTCAACCCGCACGCTCCCGGCCGAGGCGCTGGACGACGCGTTCCGCAAGGTCACGCGCCGGCGATCGCCGTCCCTGATCGCCAACAACCGCGCCTTCCACCGCATGCTCGTCGACGGCGTGGAGGTGGAGTACCGCCGGCCGGACGGCACCATCGCCGGCGACGCGGCCCGGCTGATCGACTTCGACGACCCCGACGACAACGACTGGCTGGCGGTCAACCAGTTCACCGTGATCGAGGGCCAGGCACAACCGCCGGCCCGACATCGTGTCTTCGTCAACGGCCTGCCGCTGGCGGTGATCGAACTGAAGAACGCCGGCCGACGAGAACGCCACCATCTGGACGCGCCTTCAACCAGCTCCAGACCTACAAGCAGCAGATCCCCTCGCTGTTCGCCTACAACGAGGCTGCTGGTCATCTCCGACGGCCTGGAGGCGCGGCTCGGCACGCTGACCGCCGACCGGGAGCGGTTCATGCCCTGGCGCACCATCGAGGGCGAGACGCTGGCGCCCGACGGCGCTGCCGCAGCTGGAGGTGCTGCTCGCAGGGCGTCTTCGAGCAAGCGCCGCTTCCTCGACCTGCGTCCGGCACTTCATCGTCTTCGAGGACGACGGCGGCGACGTCGTCAAGAAGATGGCCGGCTACCACCAGTTCCACGCCGTGCAGCAAGGCGGTCGAGGCGCACGGTCGCGGCGCCTCGGCCCGCAGGGCGACCGCCGCGTGCGGTGTGGTCTGGCACACCCAGGGCTCGGGCAAGAGCCTGACGATGGCCTTCTACGCCGGGCAAGATCGTCCTGCACCCGGCGATGGAGAACCCGACCCTCGTCGTGCTCACCGACCGCAACGACCTGGACGACCAGCTCTTCGGCACCTTCGCCGCTGCCAGGACCTGCTGCGCCAGACGCCCGTGCAGGCGGAGAGACCGCGAGCACCTGCGCGAGCTGCTGCAGGTGGCCGTCGGGCGGCGTGATCTTCACCACCATCCAGAAGTTCTTGCCCGAGGAGAAGGGCGACCGCTACCCGCTGCTCTCCGACCGGCGCAACATCGTCGTCATCGCCGACGAGGCCCACCGCAGCCAGTACGACTTCATCGACGGCTTCGCCCGCCACATGCGCGACGCCCTGCCCAACGCCTCCTTCATCGGCTTCACCGGCACGCCCATCGAGCTGACCGACAAGAACACCCGGGCGGTCTTCGGCGACTACATCAACATCTACGACATCCAGCAGGCGGTCGAGGACGGCGCCACGGTGCCGATCTACTACGAGAGCCGGCTGGCCAAGCTCGAGCTGGACGAGGACGAGAAGCCCGCAGCTCGACGCCGAGTTCGAGGAGGTCACCGAGGGCGAGGAGGACCGAGCGCAAGGAGAAGCTCAAGACGCAAGTGGGCGCGCGCTCGAGGCGCTGGTCGGCGCCGAGAAGCGGCTCGAGCCTGGTCGCCGAGGACCTCGTGCAGCACTTCGAGAGCCGGCTGGAGGCGATGGACGGCAAGGCGATGATCGTCTGCATGAGCCGCCGCATCTGCGTGGAGCTCTACGACGCGATCGTGCAAGCTGCGCCCGGACTGGCACGACGACGACGACGACGAGGGCGCGCATCAAGGTCGTGATGACCGGCTCGGCCGTCCGACCCGCTGGAGTGGCAGCCGCACATCCGCAACAAGCCGCGCCGCGAGGCGCTGGCGCAAGCGCTTCAAGGACCCGGACGACCCGCTCAAGCTCGTCATCGTGCGCGACATGTGGCTGACCGGCTTCGACGCGCCCTGCCTGCACACCATGTACGTGGACAAGCCGATGCGCGGGCCACGGGCTGATGCAGGCCATCGCCCGCGTCAACCGGGTCTTCCGGGACAAGCCGGGCGGGCTGGTCGTGGACTACCTCGGGCTGGCCGACCAGCTGAAGCAGGCGCTGGCCGACTACACCGCAGAGCGGCGGCGACGGGCGAGACGGCGCATCGACCAGGACGAGGCCGTCGCGGTGATGCTGGAGAAGTACGAGGTCTGCTGCGGCCTGTTCCACGGCTTCGACTGGTCCGCCTGGCCCAGCGGGCACGCCACCCAGCGGCTGGGGCTGCTGCCGCCCGCCCAGGAGCACATCCTGGCCCAGGAGGACGGCAAGGAGCGGCTGCTGCAGATCGTCTTGGATCTGT